>DEWK01000004.1:59484-59971 GCA_002363615.1 Lachnospira sp. UBA3212
TCGAGCAGCTTATCGACAAGATGAAGGAAGAAAAGGGCGTTCAGTACGACGTAGAACTTACCGCTGCTGACCTTAAGGAACTTGCTGAGCAGTTCAAGGCTGAGTACAAGAATCAGTTAGGTGAGGACTTCCCTTCAGATCCTGTAACACAGTTAAAGCTTGCTATCGAGGCTGTATTCCGTTCATGGGATAATCCTCGTGCTAACGTATATCGTCGTGATAATGATATCCCTTATTCATGGGGTACCGCTGTAAATGTAATGCCAATGGTATTCGGTAACTTAAACAACCAGTCTGGTACCGGTGTTGCATTTACAAGAGATCCTGCAACAGGTGAGAACAAGCTTATGGGTGAGTTCTTAATTAATGCTCAGGGTGAGGACGTTGTAGCCGGTGTTCGTACTCCTATGCCTATTAGCCAGATGGAACAGGAATTCCCAGAAGCTTACAAGCAGTTCCTTGAGGTTTGTGAGACTCTTGAGAATCA
>DEWK01000004.1:60048-126528 GCA_002363615.1 Lachnospira sp. UBA3212
AGTTCACTGTTGAGAACAAGAAGCTTTACATGCTTCAGTGTAGAAATGGTAAGAGAACAGCTCCTGCTGCATTAAAGATCGCTTGTGACCTTGTTGATGAGGGACATAAGACTCCTGAAGAAGCAGTTGCTATGATCGATCCTAGAAACCTTGATACTCTTCTTCATCCACAGTTCGATGCTGCTGCTCTTAAGGCTGCAACTCCACTTGGTAAGGGTCTTGGTGCTTCTCCTGGTGCCGCTTGTGGTAAGGTTGTATTTACAGCTGATGATGCTGCAGAGTGGGCTAGCAGAGGTGAGAAGGTTATCCTTGTTCGTCTTGAGACCTCTCCAGAAGATATTACTGGTATGAAGTCTGCACAGGGTATCCTTACAGTACGTGGTGGTATGACCTCTCACGCAGCCGTAGTTGCTCGTGGTATGGGTACTTGCTGTGTATCTGGTTGTGGTGATATCAACATGGATGAGGAGAACAAGAAGTTCACACTTGGTGGTAAGGAATTCCACGAAGGAGACTTCATCTCTATCGATGGTTCCACCGGTAACATCTATGATGGTCAGATCGCAACAGTTGATGCTACTATTGCTGGTGAGTTCGGACGTATCATGGCATGGGCAGATGAGTACAGAACTCTTAAGGTTCGTACCAATGCTGATACTCCAGCGGATGCTAAGAAGGCTCGTGAGCTTGGTGCAGAAGGTATCGGTCTTTGCCGTACAGAGCACATGTTCTTCGAGGAAGATAGAATTGCTGCATTCCGTGAGATGATCTGTTCTGATACTGTTGAAGAGAGAGAAGCTGCTCTTGAGAAGATTCTCCCATATCAGCAGAGTGATTTCAAGGCTCTCTATGAGGCTCTTGAAGGTAACCCAGTAACTATCAGATTCCTTGATCCACCTCTTCATGAGTTCGTTCCTACTGAGGAAGAAGATATTAAGAAGCTTGCTGAGGCTCAGGGTAAGAGCGTTGAGACTATTAAGGCTATCATCGCTAGTCTCCATGAGTTCAACCCAATGATGGGTCACAGAGGATGTCGTCTTGCTGTAACTTATCCAGAAATCGCTAAGATGCAGACTAAGGCTGTTATCCGTGCAGCTATCGAAGTTCAGAAGGCTCACGCTGATTGGACTGTTAAGCCTGAGATCATGATTCCACTTGTATGTGAGGTTAAGGAGCTTAAGTATGTTAAGAATGTAGTTGTTGAGACCGCTGACGCTGAAATTGCTGCAGCTGGTGTTAACCTTGAGTACGAAGTAGGTACTATGATCGAGATCCCTCGTGCAGCTCTTACTGCTGACGAAATCGCTGCTGAGGCAGACTTCTTCTGCTTCGGTACGAACGATCTTACTCAGATGACTTTCGGATTCTCTCGTGATGATGCTGGTAAGTTCTTAAATGCTTACTATGATGCTAAGATCTTCGAGAATGATCCATTTGCTAAGCTTGACCAGACTGGTGTTGGTAAGCTTATGGAGACAGCTATCAAGCTTGGTAAGCCTGTAAATCCTAAGCTTCATGTCGGTATCTGTGGAGAGCATGGTGGAGATCCTTCATCTGTAGAGTTCTGCCACAAGATTGGTCTTGATTATGTATCATGTTCACCATTCCGTGTACCTGTAGCTAGATTAGCTGCAGCACAGGCTGCAATCGCAGAAAAGTAGGAAAAGATTTCGATAATCATATCTACTTGATGACTACGATAATTGACGAAGATGAAGCAAGGGAAATCCTTGCAGAGCTAGGAATTATCGAGAGTTTGAGAGGATATAAACCATTTACGGTTGATATTTATATTTAATTGAAATCCTGAAAGGGATCGAACAGTTTTAACACTTTTGTTAAAATGTTCGGTCCCTTTTTTGCGTTTTAGGAAGAAAAATAAAAAAATTCAATTTTTTTTCCTAATTTATTTAACAGTCATTATCAGAATATAAAAAGTGGCGAAAAGCCAGTAAATTAGGGCGTTTCAGCAGAAAGGAGAAGGCAATGATAAAAATGAGACTGCAAGGAAGTAGGAACGATATTCGCTGGTTTTTGAAAATTCTTGAAAAAGATGATCGTTTTGATGTTTTAGACACATCGGACATCATGTCTATCAAGACTTCTAATAGATTTAAGCGAGTTTATACCAATATCTATCGGAAGCAGATCAGTACAGTTCACAAGGGTAAGTAAATCTCTATCATTGCTCAAGGTTTGGGCAGGTAGTAGATATATATTTCAATTAAATAATGCGTACATTTAAGGAATGTATGTAGCACAGCGGAAAGCGAGGTAAATGTCAATGTGTAAAGTAATTGCAGTAAGTAACCAAAAAGGCGGAACAGCCAAGAGTACGAGTTCAGTCAATCTTGGGATTGGACTTGTAAGAGAAGGGAAGAGGGTTCTTCTAATCGATTGTGACAGTCAGGGCTCAATGTCAGCGAGTCTCGGAGTGAGAGAGCCAGATGCACTTGATGTAGCTCTACCAACTATCATAGGTAAGATTATCAACGATGAGAAGTTTGAAATGCATGAGGGTATTATCCATCATGAGGAAGGTGTGGATCTCATGCCTTGTAATATCGAACTTGCAGCATTAGAGCAGACTCTTATCAATGTAATGCGTAGGGAATATGTCCTTAAGCAGTATATAGATATGATTTCAGAAGAGTATGACTATATTATTCTGGACTGCATGCCTAGTCTTGGTATGGTAACAATCAATGCCTTAACAGCTGCTGATTCGGTTCTTATACCATGTCAGCCTTCGTATCTGCCTATAGTAGGTTTGGAACAGCTTATTGTAACTATTGGAAAGGTTAAGAAGTATCTTAATCCGGAACTTAAGATTGAGGGAGTTTTATTTACTATCGTTGATGGAAGGACAAACTTCTCCAAAGATATAATGAAGCTTCTTAAAGAGAGCTATGGAGAAAGCTTACATTTCTTTAAGGAAGGGATTCCTAAGTCGGTCAGAGCAGAGGAGATTGCTGCAGAAGGCGTTAGTATTTATAAACATGATCCAAAGGGCAAGGTTGCTCTTGCATATGAAAGTTTGGTAAAGGAGGTGCTTGCAAAATGAGTAGAGATAGTGCATCAAAGATTCATATTAAGGCATTTGACGATCTGTTTGGTGGTGGAGAAGCTGATAATACCAATTCAGAAGAATTGCTTAAGGATGCCGTTGAGATACCATTAGACGAGCTTCATCCTTTTAAGAATCATCCATTTATAGTCAGGGATGATGATAAGCTTCAGGAGATGGTTGAGAGCATAAAGAAAGTTGGAGTTCTTAATCCAGCAATAGCAAGAAAGGATCCAAATGGTGGCTACGAACTTATTTCTGGCCATACCAGGAAGGAAGCTGCTAAGAGGGCCGGATTAGCAACAATGCCTGTAATTGTAAGAGATTATGATGATGACATGGCTACGATTGCTATGGTTGATTCTAATCTTCAAAGAGAGGAGATTTCAATTAGTGAAAAGGCTAGAGCATATGCTATGAAATATGAAGCCATGAAACACCAAGGAAGTAGTAAAGGTGGAGTCAGTTTACAGGCCTTAAGTGAAGAAACTGGAGAAAACTATAAAACTATTCAAAGACTTATAACGGTGTCAAAACTCCCAGATGACCTTTTGGGATTAATAGATGAGAAGAAACTAGGGATTAGACAAGGCATTGATTTAACCGAATTAAGTGAGAATGAGCAAGAGATGGTTTATCAAGAGATTATTGATAATAATCTAAAGATTTCAATGAATCAGGCCTCTAAATTAAGAGATTTAAGTAAGGATGGACTTTTTGATGCTTCTTCAATGAAGGAAACATTAGCTGAAACAAAAAAGCCTAAGAAAACCAAGGATGATAAGTCAAAGACATCAACTGGAAAGAGATATTCGAGTATATCAGAAGAAGCTTTATATGAGTGTTTTGCTGATGCCGGCATTCTTTCTTATAACAATGAAAATGACAGATATGGTATTAAGATGGGGAATGAATGGATTAATACTGGTTTTCATTGTGGTGATTGCTTAAGAGTGTTTATTAACGGATATTGGGTTGATACTTGTATGGAGAGTAGTGTTGATAGGGAATGGTATCTCGTTGGAACTGAATGTGAAGGTAATCTCGAAAATATAATAGCTAAATGCTAGGAGGTGAATTTTTTGAATATTTATTTTAGAAAACCATCTCTTAGGAGTTTGTCTTGTGGTTCTAGAATTGCTTATGCTAGGCAGTTTAGAGGATTATCACAACAACGATTAGGTGAGGCTATTGGACTTAAGAAAGATAAGATAAGGAATAGAATTTGCAGATATGAAAGAGGAGGTAGGGTGCCTAAAAAAGATAGGATTCTAGTAATTGCAAATGTCCTTAATGTATCTGAGGGGATGATTAGAGATTATGATTTTAGGAATCCATCAGATTTTATATATGAAGCTTTATGGTTAGAAGAGTTGATGCCTGAATTAGAATTAACCCTTCATAAGGGTAATCCTAGAATCTATGAAACCTGTGATTTGTTTTCGGATTTCTATAAGGAATGGAGAAAAAAGAAAAAACAATTAGATTTAGGTTCAATTACGAAAAAAGATTACATTGAATGGAAACTAACATATGTAGTACCTGGAGAAAGGAGGAGTGATAATGGCGGAGAATGAAGTATGTGGAATAAGCTTGGATTATTTTTATGGTATGCAGGCCGAGATGTTTTCATTTCTCAGAATTCCTAAGCTTCTTGTTAAGGATGGACGATTTGAGAAAATGTCAAATGAAGCAAAAATGCTGTTTGGCCTTCTTCTTGATAGGATGTCTTTGTCAATGAAAAATAAGTGGTTTGATGAAGATAACAGAGTTTACATTATCTATACCACAGATGAAATTATGATTGATTTATGTATTGGAACCCAGAAGTGTGTGAAACTTTTGAAGGAACTTGAAACCTACGGTCTTATCGAGAGAAAAAAGCAAGGTTTTTCAAAACCAGACATTATTTATATAAAGAATTTTTCGATTCTTGCAAATGATGGAATGGAAATGCCAAAAGCAGCTGAAGCAAAAGTTAGATCTAGGCGAGAAAAGAAGAGTAAGCATGAGGTGTTAGAAGATGATGATTCAGAAGATTGTAAGTTATCAACAAATGTTGATAATTCTACAGTGTTTCCAAAATCAAAACACGAGAGTTTTGAAAATCAAAACGCGGAAGTTTTGAAAATCGAAACACGAGAGTTTCCAGAATCAAAAGACGAGAGTTTTGAAAATCAAAACACGAGAGTTTCCGAAATTGAAACACGAGAGTTTCCAAAATCAAAACTAAATAATACTAATATTATTAATACTGATATTAGTGATACTAATGATAATAATACTGATAATATTAACTCTGGTATTATAATATCTCATCCTATCTCATCGAATAGTGAATCTGGGCTTAAAAAAGAACAAGTATCGACAGAGGATGGGATGAGATTGGATGTGAATCGTAAAAAAGGTGTATATTTCCCTTTGGATTATACAGAGCCTATTTCATTGGAAGAGGAACAGAACATGATTTGCGAGCTAGAGGATAATAATGGTATTCCTTACAATTATGTTATGGATCCTGAAAAAATGAAAACAGCAATGCAAGTGCTATTTGATTGGAACTATCAAATCCAGTTAATAGACAGCAGACCGTATGAGAGCAAAAATGATCATTATTTCAAATTGATGCTACGGAATATGATTTATATGGCTACATCACTGGAGCCTGTCATAATAAATAGCGGGAAACAGATAGTAACATACTCGAAATTTTTAGACAGAATAAATGTTATTTATCATGAGAAAGGGCGTAATCTGCATGGGTTCTCTGTGCTTATGGAAAGATGTATTGAAAGATATGACAAAAATACATATGAGCAGGAAATAGTCAATCCGGATGCATATGCAAAGAGTGTTATATGGAGTACCTTACAGAACTATGATGCAGATTATTCCGGTTGGTTTAACTATGATTACAGCCATATCGACTGGGATGCAGTGAACAAAAAGATTAAAGAGAAAGGATGATTTGAATGAACAAGATAATTCTATTAGGCTATGTGTCTAAGCTTCCTGAGCTTCATAAGAGCACAGGAGAGCGAGAGGTGACAATCACAAGGTTTGACCTGGCAGTCAATAAGAAAGGCAAGTATAAGGATCAAAGTGATGCAGATTTCTTTCACTGTACATCGTTTGGCAAGACCGCTGAGTTTATCGAGAAATACTTTGATGTTGGTTCTAAGATGCTTCTGACCGGAAGAGTCGAGAATAATAACTATACCAACAGCAAGGGCGAGAAAGTCTATGGCTACCAGGTGGTAGTTGAAGAGGTTGAATTTGCTGATAGTAAGCCTAAGAGTGAAACATATGAGTGATAGGAGCATAAAGCAGATCCGATTTACTTTAAATCTTAGATACAAAGAAGATAAGGACATATATGAAATACTTAAGAAACAAAGCAATATGAGTTCTTTTATCAAACTAGCAATATCTTCTTACTGTGATTCTTCACAAGTGAGTAAATCGGATCTAAAACTTACGGAAGATAAGATTATAAGAGAAATCAGAGATGTTTTTTCCTCTTCATCTGAAAAAAACATAAATTGTCGAAGAGCAGAGGAAAAGAGGGATAAGCACTCTGGTTCAGAAAATGATAGCAATTCAAATATAAAAAATTTGATCTGATAATCATGTATAATCTGTAGAATATGGTAAAATGTAAAGTGAATGATTTGAATGCGACTTTTGGACCATTGGTCCAAAGGTTAGAGAGAATAATACGAATAGGATTCAGAAAGGAAGGGATCCCTTATGAGAAATATAAAGAAAATGGCAATGATAATAGTTGCAATAACAATGATTTTTATGATGACTAATATTACTAATGTTAAGGCTGCTAGCAGGTGTACAGTATCAGTTGGTGGTGCCAAAAAGATCAGTAAGAAGGTTTTTAAGAAGGCTAAGAAGGTAAAGGTACTTTCCTCTAATGCTAGAGTTTGTAAAGTTAAGTATCTTAAGAAGTCTAAGAAAGTAAAGCTTATAGGTAAAAAAGCCGGAAAAGCAAAGATTACGATTAAGGTTAAGAGAAAAGGTAAGAAGGTTAAAAAGTATAAGTACAAGGTTACGGTTAGGAGTAAGAAAGTTACTAAGGAACAAAACTGTAAGAACGCTCTAAAAAAGCTTAATTCTTATCGTAAAGCTGTTGGAGCTGATGGCTTAGAGTGGTCTGACATTCTTTATGGAGCTTGTATGTATAGGCTTAAAAATAGTGGATTTGACAGACACAAAAACATTATTGACGATTTAAGCGTTTATTTTGGCGGTTTTTTCAGTACAGTAAAGGATGATGAAATCAATTACTTTACTGGGGAAAATCAGGGATATGGTTATGCTAATTTGGATAAAGCTATGCTAGGCTGGAGAAATAGTGAAGGACATTACAAAAATATGATTGATAAGTCACATAAAAGTTGTGCTATAGCTTATCTTAACGGAACTTATATTACAATATTCTCTGATAAGACTGCTAGTGAATTAAAACAATGGAGAGAGGATATTGATTCAGGGAAAATTGCTTCCGTAACTTTAAGGGAAAAGGATGGTTCTTCAGACGAATATATTGAAGGAAGAAATATTCAATTTTACGATATAGCTGATAAGTGGAATACCTTGAGGACTGTTAGGATTAAAAATGTATCGGGTGTTAATTTTCATTTAGAAGTAGGACATACTTATATGTTTATTGATAAGGAGATATCCACTGAAGAAGGAAAGGTTGATAGGGTTAGCATAACAGTTTCAGGCGACCAAGAAAACATTATTGAACTAGTATCATAGAGAATTTACAAGTGAATATTTATCACACAGGCCCTTTGGTAAGCATACCAGAGGGCTTTTTTTATTGGTAAGAAAGCACAACTATTGGACCAATGGTCCAGAAGTTAACCACGTTAAGAGAGGAGATTATTTATGGAGATTAGGATTAGATTGCCAACAAGTAAATAAGGATTTGAGGTAACGTATAGTCAATTATTGAATGAAAGGATTTTTAGCATGAAAATAAAATTTAGACAGATTTTGTCATTTGTGTTGGTTTTTGCTATGGTGTTGGGAACATTTGCTTCGCATAGTATAACTGTCAATGCTGCTTCGACTGCTACGGTGACATTATCAGGAATGGGTAGTCATGGTTCCTTAACTATAGGAAGCAAGACTAAGACAGGAACTTGGTGGAAGATGCATGTTGGATCAAGAGAAGCTTTTTGCATTACATTAGGTGCAACATGTCATTCTGGTAACACTTATGAGGTTGCAGAAAACTGTACTTGGACTCAAGATACCGGTGGAGAAAAGCGAGGGTATTATGCTAAGATTTTTAAGTGGTATGTGATTAATTGTAAACGCTCTAAGAAGAGCTATATTATGAGTCAGGCTTTACTTTGGTCTGTGGCAGAAGGTAGAAATTCAAAGAGTCAACTCAAAGATATCATAAAGGATGTTAAGAAGAATACTGGCTATTATTCTTCTAAAACAGCTGATGAGTTGTACACCTCTATTTTTGAGAATACAGGTAATTTTGAAGTTAAAGCAACTTATTGGAAAAAATCAGGTGGAACTAAAGGTTATCAGACACTTTTGACAGTGGATGCTGATATTCCAGAGGATTTTAGGCCTAAACATTTAAGCAAAAGTAAGTATTACAGACAGAGAGTAACAGTTCAAAAAAATGATGATTTGGGAAATCCACTGGATGGTATACAATTTCAATTGGATGCACATAATATCGATGAACTCTATTCATTTAGTGTAGGCGATGCAAATGGAACTGAATCTAGTAATGTTGATGCATATAATGATACTGAGTTTTCTATGATAGGTGTTACCAGAGATAATGGAACCATAGCTTATCGAATGACATATTATCTTCAGTCATATAATGAGGTTTATTATTATACTGATTCTGAACTTGCAAATATGACAGATGAAGAAAAGAAGGCTGCTAAAAAGGTATTAACAGATGAGCTTGAATTAGATCAAGGAATTGATTTTGGTAAGAATATGACCAAGGCTGAAGCTGAGGTTCTTGCGCAAAAGCAGATTGATGAGCAGATAAAGAGTATCAATAATGGATATACTCTGACCGAAATTGATACATCAGCACATCCAGAAGTAATCAAAGATCCTAATTATGCTAATGGTTTTAATTTTAAACTTGGACGAAATAATAGTTGGACTAAAGATTCTAATGGTAACTGGCCAGATACGCTTATCGATACGCCTAGAACATACGCATTAGCATATCAGGTTGGTGTTAAGAATAAGGTTAAGAAAGCAAGCGTTAAGGTTGTAAAACATGATCCTAATAGTATAGATGGTGAGGCTCATGGAGATGCCACGCTTGATGGAGCAGTGTATAAACTATACAGTGATGAAGCGTGTACAAGTGAAGCACAAGTTTATACTGCAGATGGAGAACCTAAATCACCTGAGGATTATGTAACTGAAAATGGTGGTTTTGAGACAGATTTTCTTTTGACTGGTAAGTACTATTATCTTAAGGAAATTAAGGCTCCAAAAGGGTATTTATTAAATGGAGAGGTAACACCTATTTATATAGATCCTAACATTGCCAGTAAAGAAATCACTATAAATGCAATAGCTAAGGATGTCATTGAGAATCCTGTTTTGGGAAAGGTTGAAATTCAAAAGTATTTCAATGAAGATGATCCCGGTTTTCTAAATCCAGAACCAGGAGCAGTATTTCAGGTTTATCTTAAATCTGCCGGTAGTTATGAGAAGGCTGATCCTAAGTATGAGAGAGATGAAATTGTAACAGACGATAAGGGTTACGCAATAACCAAAGATTTATATTATGGAAAATATGTTGTTCATCAGGTTAGCTCAGGACCGGTAGATACTATTAATGTAGCTGACTTCGAGGTTGATATTAAGGAGAACGGAAAGGTCTATACATATCAGCTTAGAAATCCATACTTTAAGGCTTTTTTGAAGGTGCTTAAGAAGGATAAGAATACAGAAAAGCAAGTTCTTAAAGAAGGTACAGCATATCAGATTTATAAGGTCTTAGATGATGGAACTGAGGAGAAGGTAGTACAGACATATAGTAATGGAAATCAGAAGGTTTCGGTAGATACTTTTACTACAGATGCATCTGGTGAGATTATGACTGTTAAAGAGTTGAAATCGGCTACTTATAGGATTTACGAGGTTGAATCTGCTTCTGGTTTGCATATTACAGATAAGTATATTGAAGTAACTATTAATTCAAAACTTGATAATTACACAGAGGAAGTTGATGAGGAAGGCTATAAGCATGTAACGGTAACAGTGACTTATACAAATGAGGAGACAAGTGGTAGATTCTTCTTAAAGAAAACTGGTGAGCAGCTTACAAGCTGGGATGCAGAGAAGAAAGAATTTGTCTTTGAAGAGGCTAACCTTGAAGGTGTTGAATTTGAGATTTATGCTGATGGAGATATCGTTACTCAGGATAATCAGGGAACCAAATGGTTTGACGATGGAGAACTTGTAGCAACAATCACAACAGGCAAGGATGTTAAGTTTACAAGGGATATTAATAATTTAACAGGTTATGAGCTTGCTAAGGATGGAACTCTTACGGTAAATCTTCCTTTAGGAAAGTATACTGTTAAAGAGAAGAAAACTCTTTATGGTTATGTATTCCCTAAGGATACAAAGTGGAACTTGGAGTTTACCTGGGAGAATAGTCAGGAACCATTTGTTCTTAATACAACAGATGCCACTGATAAGAAAGGTGTTTTAGCAGTTAAGAACAGCCTTGCAGATACTAAGCTTAAGCTTGTAAAGATTGATGATATTTCTACTAAGGGAATTGAAGGTGCTGTCTTTGGTTTTTATACCAAGAATGACATTTATAATGCTAAGGGAGAAAAGATTGTTGATGCAAATACTCTTCTAAGAGAGCTTACAACAGATGCTAGCGGAAATGCTGAGTGTGACTTAAAGGTTCCTTTGATGGACGAAAACTATGAGACACCATCAGTTGAGACAAGTGATGCTACTGAGACAGATGCTTCAGCAAATGCTTCTGGTAGTGCGGTTATGAATTTGAATTCCGGTGATTATTACTTAAAGGAACTTTCTATTTCAGATAGTTATTATCTTGATGATTCAGAGATTCCAGTACATTTTGAGTATGCTGATCCAAAGACTAAAACTATTGAAAGAGAAGTTAGAAAGACTAATACTCAGACTTTCACAGAGATTGATAAGCTCTCTTTGACAGATAGTAAAGAGGTTGCCGGATGTAAGCTGCAGATTAGTGATGTAGAGGGAAATGTACTTGTTTCTTGGATTTCAGGTGATAAGGATTCTGTTGAAGTAAATGATAAGCTTAAGGAACTTGGATATGAAAATGTGAGTGTATCTTTAATGGATAACGGCAACTTAATAGTTCAGGGTCTTCTCCATGATAAAGAATATGTACTTAAAGAGACTAGACCTGCTGATGGTTATGTGACTGCTGATGATATTCATTTTATGGTTAAGAAGAATCCAAACGAAACGATAGGCAAGCCAGTATTTATTCCGGCTTTACCAGTCAGTGGTGATGCTATAAGTGCAGATGCTTCAGCAAATGCAAGCGGTTCAGCAATTAGTTCAAAGACATTCGGAGATGATTCTGTTGTGGCAATAAAAAATGCAGAGGGTATCTTTGAGAATAAGACTGATGCAAAGGTAATTATGTATGATGATACAACTAAGATTAGTGTCAGCAAGACGGATATTACCGGTGAGAAGGAAATTCCAGGATGCGAGCTTTCTGTTGTTGCAAGTGGTGGTGCTGTAATTGATGAGTGGACCAGTACTAATGAGGAACATTTGATTGAGAATAAGCTTATTGTTGGAGAAACTTATACATTAACAGAGAAGAGACCTGCAGATGGATATGTTACAGCAGATTCAGTTGAATTTACTGTTGAAGATAACGGTGAGATTCAGAAGGTTGAGATGCATGATGAAGAAACTGATATTAAGCTTATTAAGGTAGATGCTAAGACTGGTCAGGGATTAGCTGGGGCCAAATTTGTAGTTCTTGATAAAGATGGAAATGAAGTAATGAAGTTTACATCAAAAGAGGATGGAGTAAGTATTAAGGGTAAGCTTGCAGTTGGTCAGACTTACACATTCCATGAAGTATCAGCTCCTAATGGGTATAAGACTGCTAAAGATGTTAAGTATACTGTAGAAGATACATCGAAGGTTCAGAAGGTTACTATTAAAGATGAGAAGATTCCAAGTACACCTCCACATGTACCACAGACAGGATTTACATCTTTTGCCATGCTTATTATGCTTTTAGGTCTTGCAGCTTCAATCATTGGAGTCATTGGATTTCGCAAGAAATTATTTGTAAGAAAATCTAACAAATAAGAAATTGTGTGTTTAGAAAGACGAATTAATTTATATGAGTGATGAAAGATTAGATGAGGCTTCAAAGAAAAAGTCTTTATCGAAAAAGAATAAGATTATTCGAATTGGAAGTGCAGTAGCCTTCCTTTTTTTGTTGGCCGTAGGGATTCATTTCTTTCTTGATCAGGGTGACAAGTATGTTGAAGAAGAAAAAGAACAGAAAGAGTTTATCAAGATTGCGAAGGAAGAAAAGGAAAAAGGACCTGAAGGTTTAGCGAAGAAATATAAAGATATGGTTGGTTGGATCAAGATACCGGGGACTGAGTTTTCATATCCGGTGATGCAGACTGGTGTTAAGAATCATCATAAGGATGATTCTGAATTTTATCTTCATGCTGATGTCCAGGGGGAGTATTCATTTATGGGTACTCCTTTTCTTGATTCAAGATGTACAACAGAATCGGATAATTTAATAATTTATGGCCATAACATAAATGGTGGTAGAATGTTTGGCTATTTACAAGGATATCGTCAGAGTAGTTTTTATAAAGAGCATCCTGTTATTTGCTTTACTAAATGTGGAAGTACAAAGGAAGAATATGATGTGGTAGCTGTTTTGATTACAGATATTTACTCACATATGTACACATTTACTGATGTTTATACGGATACGATTTATATGGAGAATGTAGAAAAACTCTTAGATAAAAGCGCATATGAGACGGAAGCTGGAAAAGAGCTTAAGAATGAAATAAGAATAGCGAATGTTGAAGAGTTTTTTCATAAGGAGAAATTTATCACGTTATCTACCTGTAGAACTGGAGAGGGAAGAGATTCCAGACTTTTAATTGTAGCTAAAAGGAAAAACAGCTTAGCTTCAGATGAAAGTATCAGTGATATGGGTTCAGATGGAAAGGACGAAGGAAAAGAGGAAGAAAGCAATGGAAAATAAAGGTATTAAGAAATCTTTTTTGAAGGTTAAGTTTAGAATCCTAACTTTCTTTGCTGCAATGTATGGATTTGTTATGGCAAGCCCTGTTGTTGCATTTGCAAAGGATAAGGAAAAGGGAGTGTCAGAGGTAACAAGTGGAATAGATGTGCTAAAGGATCTGGTTCTTGCTTGTGTAAGTGGTGTGGGAGTAATATTCCTTGCCTGGGGCCTTTTAGACTTTGGTACAGCATATTCAGCACATGATACTACGCAGCAAAGTTCAGCTATTAAGAAGGTTGTAGGTGGTCTTATTATGATTGCCGTTCCAACAATTCTTACACTTCTTGGAGCAACTTAATGATTATTAAGCCAGGGATGGATAAGTCCATCCTTGGCGCATGAAAGAGAGGTGAGGCAATTGGGATTGTGGGATTCTGTGACCGGATTCTTTTCCGATCTGGGAGACTTCTTTAGTGGTAAATCATTTTTTGAAATGAGTGGTTACGTATGGAATGATTTGATGAAACTAGGTAGCCAGGTATTGATTAAGAATCCGAGTAGTGGAACATATAAAGATACTTGGACTCAGGTTTCAAATATCTATACAGCTATTAATGCAATAGCAGTGACGCTCATGGTTTTATTCTTTTTATATTCATTTTGTCGTGATGCAGTAGATCTTCATACAGATATGACGATGGATAAGACTATTAAGCTCTTTATAAGGTTAATTATTGTTACCAATGTTATGGGCCTTGCCTTGACATGGATGCCTAAGTTTATGGGTTGGGCTAAGATTCTAACAGAGACCATATTGGGTGAGGCTAAATTTGGTTTTTATTTTGACGGAGTAAAAGTGTATGAGGCCATTGCAGATTCATCGGGCTGGGGAGCATTGGTGGGATTTTTAACATCATTTCTATTTTTCCTATTTACCTGTGTCTGTGGTTTTATGATTGTGTTTACGATTCTAAATCGAATTATCAAGATTTATATGATTGCACCATTTGCAGGTATTGCATTATCAACGCTTGCAGGTGGAGGCCAGATAGCGCAAGTTGGCTATTCATATATCAAGACTTTCTTTGGTTATGTAATGTCAGCTCTTTTGATTGCAGTGGTAGTTGTAATAAGCACAACATTTATAGAGACGATTTCCCTAAAATCAGACTCAGCAATTATAACGCTTTTAGTTTACTGTCTTAAGATGGGAGCTATCTCTTCATCAGTAAAGGCAAGTGATTCGGTGATGCAGAAGGCATTTGGATTATAGAATGCACAAAAAACTGTGCAAGTTATTCCAAAAGAAATGTGCAGAGATGAGAGAAATGCCAAATAAACTGTGCAAATAAGAAAAATGACTGCACAGTAAACAGTACATTTTTGGAAAAGGAGGACTAATGACAAAGCAAATCAATCAAGATGTGGCAGGGTTTAAGGATGATTTTTTCAAAGGCCTGTCATTAAGAGAGTGCATTTATGGTGGCACTGCTCTAGGACTGGGAGTTGGCAGCATGCTAGCTCTTATTTTTATTTATAAGGTAAATATCAATGTTGCGATAACAATATGCATGCCTATCATTGCAGTGATTGGTTTATGTGGGTTTTACGAGAAGAATGGGATGACTCTTCCAAAGATTGTAAGAGCATTCGTGAGAATTAAAAGACAAAAACCTCTAACCTATCAGACTTGTAGACCTGAGGACAGACAGAGTTTGTATATCGTAACTAAAGATATAGCAAAGGATTCAAAAGAATCAAAAAAGCAACATGATGAAAGTTTTGGACCAATGGTCCAAAAGAAAAAGAAAAGAAATGGAGGACAATAATTATGTCAGAGATTAAGGAAGTTCAGACGGACGAGAAGGTTAGCACTGTGGATGTTAAGAAGCGTTATGGTGCGGTTATTAACAAGCTTAACGATTTAGCTAAGAAGAGTGAGAAGAAAGGAAAGGAGAACTAGGATTATGATGAATTACGGGGATTTCAAGGAGTATATAAAGGAGAACATTTTGGGAGAGCTTCCTGATATTTATTCAGAGTTTGAGGTTAATATCAGAAAGTCTATGAAGAATAATGGAATGGAGCTTGATGGTCTTTGTATCCATGGACACGATAATATTTCACCAGTGATTTATCTCAATGGCTATTATGAGAAGTACAATGATGGAGCCTCGCTTAAGTCCATTATGTCAGAGATTTCTGAGTGTTATATCAATAATGTGGAGCATAGAGGTCTTACAAATGATATTGCTGAGAATGTTATGAGTTATGAGAATATTAAGGGAAATATTTTTAGTAAGCTTGTGAATACTAAGAATAACGAGTATATGCTTTCTGAAAGACCACATACAGAGTATGAGGATTTATCAGTAACCTATCACATTATGGTTTCTAAGGATGAGAATGGAATAGCCTCTATTCCGATTTCTAACGATATGGCAAAGGTGTATGGAGTTACAGCTGAAGAACTTGATCAGGTTGCCAGGGATAATATGTCTAAGGATAATCCAATGGTAATTAGGAGTATGGGTGAAATCATGAGAGAAATGATTATGCCGGATATGTTTGATGACGCTATGAGCAAGGAACAAGCAGAGGAGATGTTTGATGAAATGTTTCCAATTAATGATGATATGAAGATGTATGTTCTTTCCAATGAATCTAAGGTAAATGGAGCTATATGGATGACTAGCCCAGAAGCTTTAGAGGCTCTTTCCGAAAAGATTGGTGGAGACTTCTTCATTTTACCTTCATCTATTCATGAGGTGATTGCTGTTCCTAATGATGGACATGGAGAGAGAGAATTACAGGATATGGTTATGAGTGTAAATCAAGACCAGGTTAGTCTTGAGGATAGACTTTCTGACAATGTGTATTCTTATGATGCTAAGGAGCATAAGCTTTCACTTGCAACAGGCGATAAGACTCTGAGTCAGGACATGGAACAGGAACATACTCTTGAGGAAGAGAAGAAGCATAGTGGTGTAAAGCATTAATTATACAAGCCCAGAAGGGCTGTTCCTTCTTTTAATTATATATGGAGGTTGGCTTTTGAGTGTAGCTAAGAAAGTCAGCCTCCTATTTTTTTGCCTTTGGACCATTGGTCCAAAAGTTATGGTTCAAGAGAAATGGAGATGATTATTTATGGATGATATTAGGGAATACAAGATAAAAAGAAAACTAAAGGCTAAGAAACTAGTAAATGATGTGGTTTCATTCTTTGAAAATGAATATGGAATAAAAACAGATCCAAGTGGAGATTTTTTAATAGAGACCGAACCTGATGAGCAGATTATATATAACTGGGATGGCAGTGTTTTAAGTGATTTGAGTAAGAAAGAAGGTGAGTTGGATGCAGCTAAATAAGATGCGTGAAGAACTAACTAATGCGTTTATACATTCGCTTGAAGAAGAGCAACTTCCCTGGTCAAGAGGCTGGTCAGTTGTACGACATCAGAATGCAGTAAATGGAAATGTTTACAGGGGGATTAATGCATTTTGGCTTGCCTATCAGGCAGTTGAAAGATGCTATACGGATCCGAGATGGTGTACATATAAGCAGGCAGAAGCAAAAGGATGGCATGTTAAAAGAGGCGAGAAAGGTGTGCCTATAGAGTTTTGGTCTATGTATGACAAGGAAGAAAAGAGAAAGCTTACCAACAAGGAAGTATATGAGCTTCGCGAGAAGCTTTCTGACGAAGAGTTTAAGGAAAGAGTAAAGCCTGTATCTAATACATATACGGTATTTAATGCAGAGCAGATTGAGGGTATTCCAAAACTTGTTGTTGCAAGTCAGGAATACGATAAAGAGATGTGTATTGAGATAAGGGATGATGTGTTAAAAGGCTTGGGAGTTACTCTTAATGAGGGAGGCAATAGAGCATTCTATAGACCAAGTGAAGATTCTATAACAATGCCACCTATTGATTCTTTCTGGGCAGAGTATAATTATTTATCTACGTTTCTTCATGAAGCGGGACACGCTACTGGGCATGAGAGTAGACTTAACAGGGATTTATCAGGCGGTTTTGGAACTGAGAGCTATGCAAGGGAAGAGTTAAGGGCAGAGATTGCATCAGCTTTTACTACTCAGGCCATAGGCTTAGAGGGGACTATGAGTCAGGACCATATTAAAAATCATAAGGCTTATATTCAGTCTTGGATTCAAGCAGTTGAAGCTGATCCATCAGAACTTTTTAAGGCAATCAATGAAGCGAGTAAGATATCAGATTATCTTATTGAAAAAGGCAATCTAAAGCGGTTTATAAGGGAGTTTGCTCCGGTTGAGGAATATAAAGAAGAGCTTAGTTACGATGAATTAGTTAACAAGCCAGATGAGAAAAAGAGAGAGGGATTTGAAGTCATTAATGAGGAAACAGTAGATGAGGATAGAGAGAAGCGTATTAAGGAAGCATTTAAGCAAAAGACAGCTGAATATTTTACTGGATTTGATGGCTTGGATTTGCTAACAGTAGAAACATCCATTAAAGATTATATTAGGGATGTCCTAAATGATTCGGGGTGTAATGTGGAAATCGAAGATGTTTTAATTACCGGAAGTAGAAGTCGAGGATATGAAAGACATGATTCAGATCTTGATGTGATAGTTGCATATAGGGGAAGCTTATCCGAGTCAGCCTTATTTAATATTTTAAACGGTGATAACGTAAGGCTTAGTAGTGTTAAGGTTGATTTTAATCCTATTTCTTTGGATAAGAGAATGTCACTTGCTAATTATCTTATTAATGCAGAAAAATATATGGATGATTTAATAAGAGAACTTCCTTTTAAGCCTGAAAAGCTTACAAGCTACAACAACCAGAACAGAGATAAAACAATGGTTAGTGAAGATATTGATAGGCACCAAGATATGCACCAAAGGAGGAAAAGTGGCCATGGTAGAAGATAAGATTAATGAACGCAAGGAGATACTTTCTAAAGAAGGGGTAAAACTTCTTGTTTTTTATTCTATGGAAGAATTGGTTGAGTACCTAAAGAATAATGATCCTGGTGGAATGATTGAGATTGTAATTAAGAGGGAGGGGTTGGATGGCTAAAGAAAGCGACAAATACCTACTTCAAAATGTCAGAATTCGACTTGTTGTTTCTGAATCAGATAACTTATATAGCAATGAAAATATTGGTTCTCCAAAAGAGGCAGTATCTGTAATGGGAGAACTCTTATCTACATTAGATCGAGAATATGTTTGCGTTGTGAATTTAGATGCTAAGAATCGTCCTATTAACTATAACCTTGTAAGTGTAGGAGATATTTCTCACGCTTATGTTCCTATGCAAAATGTTTTTAAGAGTGCAATTCTTAGTAATGCATGCAGCATTATGTTGTTCCATTCACATCCTTCTGGGGACTGTAGTCCAAGCAAAGAAGATTATTCTATAACAGAGAAAGTAATACAAGCGGGGAAGCTTATGAATATTCCGGTTTTGGATCATATCATTATAGGTGGTGGAAGTGGTGAAAATTACAGTTTTAAGGAGAATAACTATGGTCTGTTTGATGAACCGATTAACAAGGAAAAAATCAAGGAAATAGTAGCAAGCCAAGCTAGGAAAGAAGCAAAAAGAGAGCTAGAAAATGAAAAGGTGGCGGAGAAGAAAACGAGGAGGAAGAGTAATGTTAGACATTAAAGAAGCATATAAAAAGCAAACAGAAAAGATTTACAAAGTACCATATTGTGTTCAAGACACGATTCCTATCTATCGAATATCAGAGGAAGGAATCTTTGAATTAGAGAAGAAAAAGGGAGTTCATTTATTTGATAAGATGTACCTTTTTGAAGATATCAATTTTTCTACTCAGGATGAGATTGAAAAGGAGCAGACGGTAAAACAGTTTAGAATGCTCTTAAACTCTATGAATGTATCATATAAGATTATTGTTTGTAATCATTATGCTGACAACCAGAGACTTCGTGAGACAATTCTTCATAAGGTTGTAAGTCAAGATTTAGAGCCTCTTGCAGAAGAGTATCATAATTTGATAGAGGATAGATTAGAGAAGGGGAGAGATGGGTTATTGCAGTCTAGGTATTTTATTGTGAGCTGCTATAAAACGGATTTTGAGAGTGCCAGGACCTACTTTAATACCATAGAATTTTCTATTCAACAGCTCTTCCATAGGCTAGGAAGTGCATTGGTTCCACTTGATGCGACAGATAGATTAAGGGCACTTCATAGTTTTTATCGTATGGGTAAAGAAGAAACATTCAACTTCAATTGGGATGAATACTTGAAACTTCGTAGAGATTGGAGAAATGATATTATCAATACTTCCCTCAGAGAGCATAAAGATTATATTGAAATGGAGGATGGAAAGGTTGCCTGTACTCTTTTTGTACGTCAGTTTGCCAGTGGGCTTTCCGATGTGTTTTTAACAGAGCTTGCCAATGTGCCTTTTCCTTTGATTATCACTATGGATTGTGAGCCTATGGATAATCGCTATGCTTATAACCTGGTAATGAAAAAATATATGGGAAACGAGCGTAGTATCAATAAGGAACAAGAAAAGAAAAATGAGAACGGAGATTATTCCAGTAATATTTCCTATGAGAAACGAATGCAACAGCAGGAGTCTGAGGAAATGCTTGATAGTCTCCGTTCTTTTGATGAAAGATTATTCTATGTGGGAATCACTGTTCTTATAAGAGCAGACTCCTTAGAAGAATTAGAAGAGAGAAAAGAAAAGATTATGATTATTGGTTCGGGTTACAATATGGAGCTTGTACCACATTCTTATAATCAGCTCGATGGCATGAATACAACGCTTCCTACCGGAGCGAGATTTCTTGATACTATGAGATCTCTTACAACAGAATCTTTGTCGGTATTTACACCGTTTAACGTTCAAGAGATAGATCACGAATATGGATATTGTTATGGATATAATAAAGTATCTAAGAATCTGATTTTAGGAAATAGAAAAAAACTTAAGAATGGAAATGGAATGGTCTTTGGAGTTCCAGGTTCCGGTAAATCATTTCAAGAGAAAATGGAGATGGGCCAGGTGCTTTGTTTTTCTAAGGATGATATCGTGGTTATAGATCCAATGTCTGAATATAAGGGAATCGCTGAGAAATGGAATGGTCAGTATATTAATCTTACACAGTCAGCTGAGAACGTGTTTTACATTAATCCATTTCACGTGCCTGATAATGTGCCTGATAAGGAAAGGTTTATTGCAGAAAAGGCAGAGTTTGCTTATGCCATATGCGAGCAGGCATTAAAACCTACAGCACTTACAAGTAGGCATATTGCAGTGATAGATAGGGCCATTAGGAATATGTATGAAGTTTACTTCAAGGAATATGCAAGAACAAAACCAAGAAAGAGAGGAAGCGTTCCTTGTCCTACAATTCGCTCTATGAGGGAATACTTACAAGAGAATGAGAAAGATAATGATTCAGCAAGGGAATTGATTGACCAGTTAGAAGTATTTACAGATGGTACGCTTGATATTTTTGCAAGACAACAATCAACTTCAGAAGCTAATCGATTTACGGTATATGGTTTTTCTGAACTTGGAAAGAGAATGAGGGCCATGGCCATGCTTGTAATGATTGAGTCGATTACAAGTAGGATTAAGTATAATCAATCATCTGGTATAGCTACTTGGGTGTATGTGGATGAGATTCATGAGTTATGGGGAGATGAATATTCTCTTCATGCAATAGAAAGAATGTGGCGTGAGGTAAGAAAACGTGGTGGAATTTGTACCGGTATGAGTCAGAATCTTGTAGATGCCCTTAGCAATAGGTCAACCAAGACCATTGTTTCAAACTCGGAGTTTATGATGATACTTGATCAGGGTGTTATGGATAGAGATATTCTTTCCGAACTTTTCACAGTATCAAATGAACAAATAAACTGTGTGAATGGAGCTGAACCAGGAACAGGACTTATTAGGTTTAGTGATAAGATTGTTCCTTTTAGCAATAAGGTAGATGGAGACAATGGCCTCTATAAGTTGTTTAATACTAATTTCCATGAGATGGTAGGAAATGGAGGAACTAATGGATGAAAAGGAAGTTAAGAAGATAGTTGATTCTTTAAGTGGTCCAGCTAGAGAGCGGTTTTATGAACTTTCTGAAATAGATAGGATAAAGTTTTTAAAGAAAGTTGAGAGAGTAACAAAGAAGTTTGAATCTAGGAATTATGAGAAAAAACTAGATGTGAAGAAAAGAGCCAGAAAATCAAAGGGTGTAAGAAATAAAAGTCTGCACTCTTTTTCTAGTTCTAATATAAAAGATGGTATTTCGGATATCAGGGACTCTTATGTAGTAGTTATACAATATTTGCTTGCTACAGGTAAGGTAGAAGATGAGGATGATAGGGATATCAACGAAGAGTCTTATTCTAGAATGGAGTCGATGCTTAATAACAGTATAGATTTTAAGAGGGCTAGTTCTGGAGGGACGGTCATAAATTATTATAGAAAGCGTAGAAATAAAAGAATACGGGCTGGGTGTGTAGGTGGTAGTCCTGCTCAAATGTCAAAATCAGAAATATCAAAGTCTTTGGTAAAACGAGATGTAAAAAGAAATGCTGCTAAGGCTTCACAGGAGATGCAAAAGTCATCTTCAAAATTATCCTTAGATGCTACAAAATCTTTTACTAAAAAAACTAAGGAAGCTGCAAAACAACTTGTAAAAGCGATGCGAACAATATCGAATCCAATTCTCTTAGTAGTAGGACTTGTCATTGTTGTTTTTTCAGCACTCTTTGTTTCTATTGCAGCTGTTATAGGTTCTGCTAGTGGTGTTGCTGGAGATGGTGACAGTAGTTCTTATGAGGCAAAGGTATCTGAAAAGACAGAATCATATAGAACCCTAGTCGAAGAATACTGTGAGAAATATGATATAGCCGATTATGTGGAATTGGTACTTGCGATGATAGAACAAGAGTCAGGTGGTAATCCACCCGATGTTATGCAAACAGCTCAAAGTTATTATAATACTAATCCTCCGATAGATACTGCTGAGGAAAGCATTAATTGTGGTACACATGAACTTAGTGATTGCCTTAAGGCTGCTAAGTGCCAAGGACCAAATGATATAGAAAGCATAAAACTAGCTATCCAAGGCTACAATTTTGGAAATGGATATATAGCTTGGGCTTTGAAAAACTATAAGGGTTATACAGAAGAGAGTGCAAAAGTATTCTCGGCAAAGATGAAGGCTAAATTAGGTCTTTCGGGGTACGGTGATGTGGACTATGTAAAACATGTATTGAGGTATTATGTACCCGTTTCAGATACTTCAATATCTAATGAGGATGCAGCAAAGATTCTCAAAAAACTAAAAGAGAATAATAAGGCTGATAAAAATGCTTGGAAGGTAATAGAGAGAGGGGCCTCTCTTGTTGGAAAAGTAGAATACAGTATGGATAAAAGGCAGGGTGATGGAAGGGATAATCCTGAATATCTTGATTGTTCTTCTTTTACAGCCTGGGCATTTCATAAGAGTGGATATTCTGGTGTTCCATATGGTTCAACTACAGCGACATTTATTTCATCCGGACAATATGAAACTATCTCAGCTGATAAGCTTAAGCCAGGAGATATTGGATTAAAGAGTAGTACAGCCGAAACTGGTGGGGCAAATCACGTTGGTATTTATTGTGGGAAGCTAAAGAATGGAACAAAGGTGTGGTTACATTGTACATCGTCATCATCTACATCGCTTACTGGTAATACATCAGGAGTAATGTTTGGTGCATATACAAATTTTGCATACTTTAGGCATTTTAAGAAATTTGATTAACTTTTGGACCAATGGTCTAAAAGTGAGAATGGAGGAAACTTATGTTTAAGAAATTTAGACAAATTTATTGGTCTCAAAGAGATAGAGGAATGGGAGGGCGATTTATTCTCCTTGTTATGGTTATGATTGTTTCATTTGGCTCAATTGCTGGTCTTGGAGTGAGAAATGTGGTGATTCATAATACCAAAAATAGTAATTCAAAGAAGGTTACCTCGGGAAGTGCTGTTAGTGGAGAGGCAGTATCTAAAGGAGTTTCTGGTTCATCAATATCTTCTGATGAAGATTCTTTTGAAGATGATTATGAAGATTCACCTGAGGAAATAGGGCAAGAACAGGAATTTGAAACTATTGATACATCTGGTATGACAACCTTTTTGGGATATATGTCAGATGCAGCATATGCAAATCTTGTGGATCAGACAAAAAATAAGTGTAAGGAACTGGGAGTAAAAGTGGCTAAAAAACTAGACTATCAAAAGATGGGAGCAACAGATTTTGATGTTATAGGTTATATCCAGTTGGGAGAGGATAAGGTCTATGAATGTAGCTATAATTTGAAGAGTGATGTGGTAGCTCTAAATGACACAACATACTTACCTACAGATATTGAACAAATGGCTATTGCGGAGAAAAAGGCAGAGGCTGAAAAACTTGCAAAAGAACAGGAAGAAATCAAGAAGAAAGCTGAAAAGGAAGCTGCTAAGAAGGAAAAAGCGAAAAAGAAGTCTAAAAACACCAAGAAGAAAAAGAAGAAAAAATCTTCAAAAAAATAAAATTATGGAAACATCGATGTATTCAGGGGAGTATAGACTTTTGGACCATTGGTCCAAAGGTTTATGACAAGATTATACATTTTAATATTTTGTATGATGTGATAGAATAGTAGTGTAGCAAATTAAATTAAAGTTTATATGTTTTAGAGGTAAAAAAACAAATGCTTAGATTGAGACCGTATAAAAGGGAAGATGCCGAAGAAATTATTTCATGGAGCCAAGATGAACGTTCATTTTATCAGTGGAGTGCCGGAGTAATGGGAAATTATCCTATTACAAAAAATGAATTTAGTTTTATAGATAATCTTCTAGCATTTACTGCTTTTGATGAAAATGGGATGATTGGATTTTTCACTCTCAGAAATCCCGGAGAATCAGTAGATGAACTCCGTTTTGGTTTTGTAATTATAAATCCCCAATATAGAGGGAGTGGCAAAGGAAAAGAAATGCTTGAACTTGGGCTTAAATACGCCTTTGAAATATACAGAGCAAAGAAAGCATCTCTGGGCGTTTTTGAGAATAATGAGCCTGCATACTATTGTTACAAAGCGGTTGGATTTAAGGACGTTGAACTTGAAAGAATTGAAACATATAAAGTTTTAAATGAAGAGTGGAAATGCAAAGAACTAGTTATTGAAAAATAAATCATAATTTTTATGACGATAGTTTTTAATTGATGATTAAGCCTACGAGCTTGATTATAAATAATTATTTAAGGAGAGTGCTGTTTGAGAAAGTACAACACATTGGAGATTGTGGGCTGACCGGGAGGTTTGCTGACAATTAAACAAGCCTCCCGCTGAAAAGCAACTTTTGGTCAAAAGTTTTCAGGAGGTAAAAAACATTGAATAAAAATGACTATACAATTCGTTTAGAAGAAAAGAAAGATCACAGAGCAGTAGAGAACCTTGTCAGAGAGTCATTCTGGAACGTTTATAAGCCGGGATGTGCCGAGCATTACGTGATTCATGTGCTCAGGGATAATCCGGCATTCATTCCGGAACTTGACTTTGTTATGGAACAGGATGGAAGTCTGATCGGACAGAATATGTTCATGAAGACGATCATCGAGGCTGATGACGGCAGGGTGATCGATGTTCTAACGATGGGACCGATTGGCATCATCCCGGAGCTGAAGAGAAAGGGATATGGGAAGGCTTTGCTAGACTATTCGCTGAAAAAAGCAGCAGAGATGGGTTTCGGTGCGGTTCTATTTGAAGGAAACATCGGTTTTTATGGCAAGAGCGGTTTTGACTATGCCAGTAAGTTTGGCATTCGCTATCATGATCTGCCGGAGGATGCAGATGCATCATTTTTTCTCTGTAAGGAACTGATCCCCGGATATCTTGATGAAATTACCGGGGTATATCAGACTCCGCAGGGGTATTATGTGAGTGATGAGGATGTGGAAGAGTTCGATAAAGGATTTCCTCAAAAGGCGAAGCTGAAACTGCCCGGACAGATCTTCAACTAAACGAAAAATGAATGCAGTCTATGCTGCCGGAAAGAGATTGGGAAACCAATCTCTTTTTGATAGAACGATAAATCAAGATTTAAAATGCATAAGAGAATGCAAAAAGCATCAATGGATGAAAAACTCCATTGGTGCTTTTTCACTTTTGGACCATTGGTCCAAAAGTTGATATGTCCGGTAGGACTAAATATCTATAGAGGGTATTAGGGAGAAATCTCCCTAACAAGTAGGTTGTACAAAATTTGTACAACCAGCCTTTTTGTATATACAAAAGGCGTATCTTGCAGGAGAAAAAATGACGCAGATTTTGTAGCAAATTTGTAGCATAAAATGATACAAGATTTGTACCATCTACCTTAAACAGAAAGAAGGTGAAAAAAGTTATGAGCAATGAGCTTTATACCTCAAACTTGATTGTTAGGATGACAGATCGAGAAAAGAGACAACTTGCTGAAGCTGCTCACCATAAAGGAGTAACTATGAGCAAGTTTGTAAGAGATTCGGTTATCAATCCTCCAAGTGTATCAAGGTCAGAGTATAACGAATTAAGACAAATGATTAGCTATGAGATTCGTAAGCTTGGTGTAAATGTAAATCAGATTGCAAAGAAATATAATGAGTATGCATATGTGGAACCAAGTATAGATCTTCTTGATAAGCTAAATCAGATTATTAGTCTGATGTATGAGATTAACAATAAGATTGAAGAGTAACTTCTGGACCATTGGTCCAAAAGTGATAAAGGGGGCTAGGATATGTCTCTAATTATTAAGATGGACAGTATAAAAGGAGAAAAGCATTTATCTAAGGCAATTCCTTATATTATGAATGAGGCTAAAACCAGTGGCCTCGTTTATAGCAACTCAGGTATTACACCTGAAGAGATATTGGAAATGTTTAAGTTTACCAGAGAAAATGTCAGAAGCCATGGTAATAGAGTTGGTTATCATTATAAGTTTTCATTTTCAAAAGATGAGAAAGTAAAACCAGAGACTGCGTTTGCTTTTATGAGTGACTGGGTAGAAGGGTATTTGGGTGACAAGTACGATTATGTTTATGCAGTTCATAGTGACAGGGATCATTTACATATGCATCTTATATTTAATTCAGTATGCAGAGAAGGTGGCAAGTTCCGGTATGAGAAAGGAGACTGGAATCGGATTATCAAACCACTTACCAATCGCCTTGCAGAAAAGTATCATACTGGGCCTTTGAAAGAAAAGGATGAATCGCTTGATTATGATAATTCCAAAGAGAAGGGAAAAGAGTGGCAAGAGATAATCAGAGATGATATTGATGAATGTATTGCTAGAAGCAAGTCTTATGAAGAGTTTAAGGAAATAATGGTTAGTGAGTTTGGGTATCAGCTTAGAGAAGGTGTCTCTAGAGAACATGGGGTATATCTGGCTTTGACACCACCAGGTAGAGCTAAGGCAATTAGAACATATCAGTTAGGCGAAAAGTATATGCCAAATGATATAGAAAGAAGGATTCTTGGAACAACAAAAGAAGAATTGTTAAATAAATATAATCCCGATAAAGACTATAATTACAAGCGACTATTTTTTATAAGTGAAGTGTGGTTTTTAAGCCGGCCTACATCGTTTATACCATATAAGCAGCTGTCAACATATCAGCAGTATTATGTTAGAAAAATGCTTGAGGCCAGGCGTTTATATAAAGGAACAGGAAGTAGTATGCAAATGAGAGAACAAGCATCTAGGGCAATGAAAGGAATGTCCGAAGATGCTTCTTTTATTTGTAGGATGAATATTCGGTCTGAGAAAGAACTTCATAAAATGATAGAAGATCTAAGTGAAGAGTATAACCAGACCAGAAAAGCAACTTCTGGACCATTGGTCCAAAAGTTGGAAACCAAGAAAAAAGTTATAAGGAAATTGAAAGAGTTGGAGAATCCTCCGTTTAGGAAGAGAAAGGAAGTGAAGCATAAATGACAAAGGAGCAAGCTAGTCAGTCTGAAAGACTTGTTGAGAAGTATAAATTTGAACCTGAGATGACAGTTACGATGGAACAGTCAAGATATATCGCTTTAATGCTTGGTATTGCATATGAACTATCTGATGAAGATATTGCAAAATATATGGATATTCAACCTAAGATGTTTACTGATGTTGATCTGAAAAGGATATGCGTTATGCTTGGAATTGATTTACCCAAAGAGGCAGATAAAGAGATAACACTAGGCCAATTGAAAGATATAATCCATGGTGAAATTCAAGAAAAAGATGATAAAAAGGAAACGAAAAGTGAAAACAGTGCATCTCAGGGAATCAATGAATGTAATGTGGCTGAGGAATCTAGTCATTCAGATGAAACTGAAGATACTAAAAAAGAAGATGAGATGAGATGCGATTTAGAGCTACTGAATCGCTATGAAAGAATATTTGAGAAATATCATATAACATTGGAAGAGGCCGAGGCAGGTGACATCCTGATTAAGAATATGGTTTCAACAGGTAAGCCGTACTCACGCCTTACCAATTACGTGTTAAACAGTAAAGAATTATCGCCAGCACAGCTTCAGTTGGTCTTAAAGGCAGTTAAGGAGAAAATCCCGGAAGAATTTATTTTGAGATTTGCTTTACCAGAAGTGAGTGCTTTTCAGATGGAGAAGGCTATTGAAATCTATCAAATTAGAAAAAAAGCTGAGAAGAAACATAGTTTGATAAGAAGAGAGTAACTTTTGGACCATTGGTCCAAAGGTTATAACAAAAACGAAGGGAGATATTAACATGAGCGAAGAATTGATGACATTGGTACAGGTCCTTGAACTGTATGGAAGAGGAATAGGCGCACTAGGAAGAGCAATTAAGTTTACATCGAAAGGGGCTCAGGCAGGTGTGGATTTTGCTAAACTTAAGAATATGCAACGCAAGATGAAACTGCACTATGCCAGTGAGGGCAAGCACAACACAATGAAGGTTAAAGACCTAGAAGAACTTACCGGTGGAAACTATAGAATCTTAAATATTCCTCTAGAAGATGAGGAACAGCTAATTGGCTTTTATGATAGACTTAAAAAACTAAAGGTGTCATTTGCTGAACTACCAGATCTTTGTATTGGAGATGGTTATACGCAGATTGCCTATGATCCCCAGGATGCAGAGAGAGTGAAAATAGTAGTTGATCACTATAGAAAGAAGCTAGCTGAGGAACCAAAGGAAATAACACTTGAAGATTACGAGAAACTTGGTGGGGAAGAAGGTAAGAAAATACTAGATGAACTTGCTGAAAAAGGATATAAAGTAGAAAAATGTACTGAGCAAATTAGTAGACTTCAAGGCAGAAATAAAGATGAAGCATATATGCCAATTACGCTAAATTTTGAGTCCATACTTCTTGAAGAGTACAAGGATAGATACTATTTTCGTATTCCAAAAACTATGAAACAAGATAAGTCGGCCAAGGTGATTTGCATCAAGAAGGAAGATGTGCTAATCATTGATGATGGAAAGACTGCATTTACACACCTAAAGAACGGAAGTAAGATGAACATTTACTCAATGAATCCAGCTGGCTATATCGACAAGGAGCATCCTGAGATAGTGGATGTGGACCTATACAAAAACAATTTCAATAAGGTTGATATCAAAGGACTTTGGCAAGTTAATCATATCAAGGTTACTGAAACAAACAAGCTACCAAATTTTTCTGAAGGGCAGGAGATAGATTCTTCTGCCCTTCCTGATTCTAAGGTAGAGAATATTATTCATATCGAGGAAATCAAGGCTAAGCAAGGTAAGAAGGATTATTTGCCACTAGAGCTAAATGTAGCTGAAACATTAGTAGCAGAAGAACAGTATCAGTATGTGACTAAGCTTCCGGAGATAGATGAATTGGCAAATGACCATTATCACTGTCTTATTATTGAGAAGTCGGATGCGATGCTTTCTGAGGACGGTAGCGTTATCCAGGCATATCTGCAAAAGGGCAAGGAGTCGATGGTTCGTGAAGTCGATAGAAATGGAGATATCTTAAAGACTTATAAGATGAAAAATGAGATTGTGGCCCAATATTATATTAAGAGTGAGAAGTTAAGGAGTAAAGGAAAGGCTAAGGAACTTACAAAGGGCGTAAAGCCAGAGAAAGGACATTCAAGTGTGGCTAAGGTAACTGTAGGAAAGGCGGTCAAGAAATGAGTAAATCTAAGAAAACAAAACGAAGAACAACAGTGGTTACAGCTGGCAATTTAAAGAAAATCAGAATAGCCAAGTTTAGGAATTTATGTATCATTTTATGTCCTACATTTGCATATATCTTTTATAGTTTAAGTGGTCTTTATGTAGTGGGTTTTGATATAACCAAAGTAAAAGAGCAGCTTCTATGGTGTATGTTGCATCCACTTTCTATCTACAACGACAAGTCACTTCCTATGGTTGCGCTTGGGGTGCTGATATGGGGTGTGGCTGCATTTTCATACTATAACAAGATCAGCTACAATCTGATGCACGGCAAAGAGTACGGCGAGGCTAAATGGGGCGATATCAAGGAATTTAACAAGAAATTTGCTGATATGGATAATCCGAGTAACAATAAGATATTTTCGGAGAATATCCGCTTTAAGTACGACAGTTCAACGCTTCGTAACAACAATACCTTCGTTGTTGGCGGATCCGGTTCAGGTAAGACATCGTTCTTTCTTACGCCGAATCTTCTCAATCTGCATGGCTGCAATGTATTTACCGATCCTAAGGGAACGCTTGTAGAGGAACTCGGTCCATGGCTTGAAAGTCAGCCGGACACTAGAGTATTTACCATCAACATGTGTGAAATGAATAAGAGTATGCACATCAATCCCTTCCTGTTTATCGAGAAGAAAAGTGACATAAGCAAGCTCATTCAGAATCTTATCCAAAATACAGAAAATGCCAATATCAAGGCGTCAAGTCAGGATCCGTTCTGGCAGAAAGCTGAGAAAATGTTCCTTGAAAGCATTTTCTTGTATGTATGGATGGAGTGTCCTAAGGCAGTATGGAATCAGGATACAGGTGAGGTCAGGAAGCTTGAGGTGAATATGAAATCGGTGCTTTATCTGATAGATGAGGCGCAGTTTGGCGAGGGAGATGAGGAGCCGAAGCTTGATGCGAGGATGGCGAAGCTCGAAGAGAAGAAGCCTGAGCATCCGGCAGTAAAGGCGTATAAGAGATATAGAGGTGGTCCTGATGAAACAGTGCGTTCAGTACTTATGACTGTAAATGCGAGAATGCAGCCATTTGACAATGATGACCTTCTTGATGTTTTCTCGACAAATGATATTCCGCTTGATGAGATGGGAGTTGGAATCGATGGGGACAAGAAGACGAAAAGCAATCTATTCATAGTGATACCGGATGATGACGATACTTATAACTTTGTGCCGGGAATGATATATACCTTGCTCTTTCAGAAGCTTTATTCGCAGGCGAGATTCTATGGTGGCAAGCTTCCGATGGATGTAGGATTCTTCTTGGATGAGTTTGCTAATACGAAAATGCCATCCAACTTTGATAAGATTCTAGCGACATGTCGAAGTCGTGGGATATACTGTATTCCTATGTTACAGTCATTGGCGCAAATCAAGACTCTTTTTGCTGAAGGAGCATGGGAAGGTGTAGTCGGTAACTGCGATACATTTCTGTATCTTGGTGGAAATGAGGCGAGTACATTTGAATATATCTCAAAACTCCTTGGCAAATGGACGATTGACAAGAAGACAAATGGCGAGAGCAAAGGCAGCTCCGGCTCTACAAGTGAGAACTATGATGTTCTTGGGCGTGAGCTGATGAATGAGTATGAGGTCAGGCTTTTGCCAAATGACGAGTGTATCTTATTTGTGCGTGGCGAAGAACCACTAAGGGATAAGAAGTGGCATCCATGGGAACATGAGGAATATAACCAGGCGAGAGCCTATGTTAAGAGTATTAGAGCAAATGAAGATGAGGCATTAATGGTAGATGATGAGATGAGATTGGATGAGACAAATGACGAAGAAGCTGACTTTGCGTTTATCAACGAGGATTCCCTTAAATACATGAAGAAACAAGCTAATGCAGGGCAGAATATAAGAATAGAGAAGATTGATGCGTATGACTTTATGATGCTTGACCTTGATAGGTTGAGTAATTCGGAAGATGATGAAGAGAGCGAGAGAGGCGATTATCACGCTGAATCGCTCATGGATATAGCAAGGCTTCAGGAGTTGAGCAAAGAAGAGAAAGAAGCGAGATATGAGCAGCGAAAGCAAGATTTCTTGGCAAAGTACGATGAGTATGACCTGTTTAGCGTATATGCATCGGAGTTTATGACAGATACAAGACGTGAGGTGATTAAGGAGCTTAGTCAGGGCAAGAATAAGGCGGATGATAAGACTATTCTTAAGATTGTGGATCCAAGATGCAGCGAGGAGGAGATGAGGGAGAAGAGGCGGATTTGGGAGGAGATGAGGAGTAGTTGATTCTAAGTTAAAAATTTTTTATAAAAACCATGGTCGAAAAAAACACGATTAGAGGAAATGGCGGAATAGAGGGAGTTTTTAAAGGTGTGTTCGTTAGTTCTGACAGAGAATTTTAAAAATATCTTTATTGTTTAGAAGTTCTGTGGTATAATTTATGTTAGGTTTATTGTATATACATCGTGTCGATACGATTAGGAGATTGAAGGTTCGCCCGGAAGGGTGTTTTTTTAAGAAGAAGCGTAAACGGAGGGCCTTAAGTGTCAAGAAGGATTAATCAGAAACTAAAGTTATTGTATCTTTATAAAATATTGAGAGAAAAGACGGATAAAAAGCAAGGATTGTCCTTGCCAGCAATCCAGGATAAACTAAGCGAATATGGTATAGAGGTCAACAGACAAGCTTTGTATGATGATTTTAAAGCTCTTAGAGAGTTCGGACTAGAAATCAAGAAAGAGGGAAATGGACCTCAGACTAGATACTATATGGTTAACGGCAAGTTTGAACTTGCTGAACTAAAAGTCTTAATCGATGCTGTTCAGGCTTCCAGATTCTTAACAAAGAAAAAAACAGAGGATCTAATCATGAAGCTTGCAACCGTCAATGATAACTTTGACGAGTCTCTTTTAAAACGTCAGGTGTATGTAGCTGACCGTATCAAAAACATGAATGATAGTATCTATGATACAACAGATGTCATTCATACAGCCATCAATGATAATAAGATGATTACATATCAATACTTTTCTTGGAACTTACAGAAGGAAATGGAACTGCGCCATGATGGAGCATTTTATGAAGTGAGTCCATGGGCTTTGTTCTGGGATAATGATAAATATTATATGGTGGCATATGACTTCAAGGATAGAAAGATTAAGCATTATAGAGTAGATAAGATGTTAAATGTCTCTATAGTGGATAAAAAGAGAAAAGGATCAACTGCCTTTTCTAAGATAAATATGAGTACTTATACCCAGAAGCATTTTAGTATGTTTGGTGGCGAAGAGATGACTGTTGTTTTGGAATGTACTAATGATATGGCCAATGTCATCATTGATCGGTTTGGTAGGAAGATTGATCTGGTGCCGGTGGATGATGAGAAGTTTAGGGTAGATGTGGATGTGGTGATGAGCAATAAGTTCCTGAGTTGGGTGATAGCACTTGGGAAGGAATGTAAGATTGTTGGACCTGATTTGGCGGTTAAAAAAATGCAAGATATAAGGGATAATCTTACAGAATCATATTAGTATAAACTTTAAAGAATTGAGGATAATAATAATGAAACGAAACAAATATAGTGCTGGTGCGGTATCACGTTCGTTTTGGTTTATGGAATTTAGAAAGGTTGTACAATTACTAGCAGATGGAAAAACACTTGATGAAGTGAAAAATATAAACATAGAACAAAATATTTTTGGTGCTGTAACACCTGCAAGGAGTGCGTCAACGTTTTCTATAGTTGCTGCTCGGATAAAGTCATTAGACGCAAGCTTTTATCCATTGTTTTTAGAAAGCGACATATCAACACAGAAAATGTTTGCAATGAGCGCTGTATTAGCGCATGACACTTTGTTTTTTGATTTTGTGTATGAGGTGTTTAGAGAGAGACTTATAGTTGGTGAAAATGAGTTATCAGATGCCGATATAAGAATTTTTTTCAAAAACAAGCAGGCTCAAGATGAAAAGGTATCATCGTTTACTGATGATACGATAAAAAGGCTTATAAGAAGTTACAAAACGCATTTGTATGAAGCTGGACTATTAGATGATCAAACAAGAGCATCTGTCAGAAAGATCAATAAGCCAATTTTAGATCCTGTCCTAAAGCATTGGCTTGACGACTATGGATATGGACAAATTGCAAAAGCACTTGAAGGAGTAAGATGATGAGAGATTTAAGTGAACGCCTTGATGAGATGGAAGAAAAGATTAAGAATCCGGCTTTAAGAGAAAGCAGTGGAAGGGCAAATGAGGTAAATTACTGGGTGTTTGATTATCCACCTGAACGAGAATTAGAAGTTCGAGAACGCATAAAGTATTTAAAAAATAAAAACAGTAAAGGTAATGATGGATTTGAACTAGTAGAGTTCGATTTATATGATATCATAATAGATTTCTTGGAAGAAAATGATTTTATGGATGCATGTTTTAATTTTGAGAAGAAGAAGGGATTAGAACGCATCACCAAAGCGGTTAGCAATTCCATGAAAATTAATGATGATGATAGTTATATAGTCCAGTATATTAGAGATAACACACCGGATAATGCTGTGGTTTTCTTAACAGGTGTTGGTAAGTGTTTTCCGATACTGAGGTCACATAAGGTTCTGAACAACCTACACCAGGCATTTGTTAAGGCTCCGGTAGTGATGTTCTTCCCAGGTGTATATAATGAACAAGAATTGATACTTTTTAATGAGATTAAAGATGATAATTATTATAGAGCGTTTAAATTAGTTAAATAAAGAATCAGCTTAAGCAGGAGGATTGTTATGCAGATTAAGGATATGTTTGCGAAACCGATTGATCGTGAAATTCAGGGAGTTATTATTGTCGGTCAGGGAGAAGAAACCAATGTTGCACAAGAATTAGAGGAATATGTAGTAACGAAAGAGTTGCAAAAACATTTTTCGGAGTTTTTTGATGCATATAAAAAGGGGATTAACGGTAATACAAGTGAAATAGGTGTTTGGATATCCGGTTTCTTTGGAAGTGGTAAATCACATTTCTTAAAGATTTTATCATATATTCTCGCTAACAATGAAATTGGAGGAAAGAAAGCAATTGATTATTTTGTTGATGATAACAAGATAGCTGATCCGATGGTTTTAGCTGATATGAAGCTGGCAGCAAGCATTCCTACGGATGTTGTTTTATTTAATATTGACTCTAAAAGTGATTCTAACAGCAAACAGAACAAAGATGCAATTGTTAATGTGTTTTTAAAAGTTTTTAATGAAATGCAGGGATTCTGTGGTAGTTTACCGCATCTTGCTGATTTAGAGAGTCAGCTGACGGATGAGGGTAAGTATGAGGCTTTTAAAGAGGCCTTTGAAGATGAATATGGTGGAGAATGGACTAAGTCTAGACATAAATTTGATTTTATTCAGGATGATGTTGTAGAAGCACTTGTAAATATTGATTTTATGAGTGAGGCGGCTGCACGTAATTGGTGTGAAAAAGCTGCTGAACCATATCGCATCAGTATTGAAGAATTTGCTAAGAGAGTAAAGGAATATATAGATAAAAAAGGTGAAAATCGTCATGTTGTATTTATGGTTGATGAAGTTGGTCAGTACATTGGTGATGATTCTAACCTTATGCTTAATCTCCAAACAGTTCGTGAAGAATTGAGTAAGGAATGTCGCGGAAAAGCCTGGGTGGTTGTAACCAGCCAGCAGGATGTTGATTCCATTATGAAGGTAAAGGGCAATGACTTTTCAAAGATTCAAGGTCGCTTTGCTACAAGACTTGCTTTGTCATCAGCAAATGTTGATGAGGTTATCAAAAAGAGAATTCTTTCAAAGAATGAAACTGGTGCTCAGACATTAAGATTGTTGTATGAGCAAAAATCTACAATTATCAAGAATCTTATTGTATTCAATGATGGAGTAGAGAAAAAATTGTATGCTGATGAGGATGATTTTTCGGGAGTATATCCTTTTGTTCCATATCAGTTTAATCTTTTGGCAAGCGTTTTGACATCTATTCGTACACATGGAGCATCGGGAAAGCATCTTTCTGAAGGCGAGCGTTCAATGCTTGCGCTTTTCAAAGAATCAGCCATGAAAATAATGAAAGAATCAGAAGGGGCGATTGTACCATTTCATAGATTTTACGATGCATTAGAGAATTTTTTGGATCATAGTCATCGAAGTGTAATTATACGTGCATATGATAACAGCAAGATTAATCCTGAGAACAAGAAGGACGATGTCTTTGCAATCAATGTTCTTAAGACTTTATTTATGATTAAGTACATTTTGGAAATAGAGGCCAATGTTGAAAATATAACCAGTCTTATGATTGATAATATTGACAATGACAGAATTGAGTTAAAAGAGAGAGTAGAACAGGCTTTAAAAGTGTTAAGTCAGCAAATGCTTGTTCAGAAAAATGGTAATTTATATGTATTTCTTACGGATGAAGAACAGGAAATCAATAGAGAAATAGATGGCCAGAATGTTGAAATGGCTGAGGTTATAAATAAAGTTTCTGAAATGATTTTTGAAGATATTTTCTCAGAAAAAAAATATCGTTATCCTGCACATAACGGAAGATATGCCTTTCCATTTAATCAGACTGTGGATGACAGACCTTATAAATCAAATCAAAATTATGATATTGGTTTAAAGATTCTTACACCTTGGTATGATGGTGGCAGTGATGATGCAACTCTTAGAATGATGTCGGGAACAGGTCAGCAGGTTGTTGTGTTGCTTCCAAACGATGCTGCTTTCCTTGAGGAATTGATGACTTATTTGAAGATTGAAAAGTTTCTTCGTCTCAATACTTCATCACAGCTTACAAAATATGAAACAATCAAAGAAGCAAAGCGTGTTGAAATGAGAGAAAGAAACTCCAATGCCAAGTTATATCTTACAGAGGCGTTAAAAGCAGCAACTATTTATGTGAATGGTGATGTTGCTAACCTTTCTGCTAAAGAAGTTACTGGAAGAATCAATGATGCAATAGGAAAACTGGTACAAACAGTTTATCACAAGCTTTCATATATTGATACGCCATTTGATGAGGTGAATATCAGAAAGATGTTTGTAGCAACAAATCAGGTTAAGCTTGAATTGAAAGGCGGAACTGAGGCTAATATTCATGCATTAGATGATGTTTTAAGTTTTATATCCGGCAATTCACAGATTCATATCAAAACTTCTATGAAGACGATTAAAGATAGATTTATGAGTGCTCCATACGGTTTTGTAGAGGATGACGTTCATTGGCTGATTGCCAGGTTATACAAACGTGGTGATATTACATTTACAGTTAATGGCTCTGCGGTTACTGTAATGAATAAGTCGGCAGATGAGATTGTTGATTATATTGTTAAAAAACAGTATGTTGATAAGCTGCTCATGGAAGTAAGAGTTCGTGTTCCAGAAAAAGAGAAGAGGGCAGTGCAGTCAGTGATAAAAGAGATGTTTGGTACCTCTTTGTCTTCAGAAGATGAAGATACCGGAATGAGAACCTTCCAAAAATATTCGCAATCCAGATTGTCTGAAATGCAAACATTAGAGGTGAATTACAATCAGTATGCTTATCCTGGAAAGAGTATTATTGCTGAGGGTAAAGCATTAATGCAGACTATTATGCAATTATCCGACTCGAAAGAGTTTTATGAGTATGTATCCAAGCATCAAGACGATTTATTAGATTATTCTGATGATTACGAACCTGTGAAGACATTCTTTGGAGGTGAGCAGAAACAAATATTTACCAGGGCTTTGGATATGTTAGAAATCTACGATGATAGTAAAACATACATAGTAGATAAAGAATTAGAAGGTATAGTTGATCAGATTCGTACAATCGTAAAAATGAAAGCACCTTACAGAGAGATACCAAAACTTCCAGATCTTAGAAATAGATTTATGGAAGCTTATAATAAGGTGCTTGAGAAAGCTGCTGTTCCTGTGAAACAGTCTATCAACGATGATAAAGATAGAGTAATAGAAGTTGTTGATACAAAAGAGTATAAGGATGAGAAAAAGCCAAAATATATCCAATTATTCATTGAAATTTTAGATGGAGCAGATTCTTGTAATAATGTTTCAAGACTAAGAGCATATGCAGACAAGTCAAATGCATTAAAGATTCGTTTATTGGATGAGATGAATGAATTGGATGCAAAATTAGCTGCAGAAAGAGCAAAGGCTGAGCAGGAGAAGAACGGTGCTAATGCATCTGGTGGTGTGGATATTGCTGTTGATATACCAGTAAAGAAAACAAAGAATGTAACAATTAAGAATGTAGCACAAACATCGTCCTGGAGAATTGAAAAAGAAGATGATGTTGAGAAATATATTAGTCAATTAAGGGATAAATTGTTAAATGAGTTGAAAGATAATGATATTATCAATGTTGAATTTTAGGAATGGAGTATGTGAATGAATAAGGCTGCTATAAAGAATTTTGCTATATGGGCAAGGAATAAGCTTATATCTGATGTTGAGTATAAAGCCGGACTTATGGGAGTTACAGAGGATGGTATTCAGAATCCTTTGCCACAATCTACCGGGCAAACCCAGTTTTTTGACATTGGAACAGCTGAACCATATGCAATAACCGGAGAACAGATAAGACAAAGAAAAAACCTGGTTGATACTATTAAGGCAAAAGAAAAGCAAACAGATTATGCTACAGCTTATAAGTATATTATAGAGGGCGTGGCGTATACATGGTTTAATAGATTAATAGCAATCAGATTTATGGAGGTAAATGATTATTTGCCTTCTCATGTTAGAGTTCTTTCATCTGAAGGAGGAAAGACGGAGCCGGATTTGGTTACGTCTCCTTTTGATGCAGATTTATCATTCACAGATTCAGAAAAGCAAGAGATTATCAATCTAAAAAATGCAAACAAATTGGATGAGTGTTTTAGAATGCTTTTCATTAAACAATGTAATGCCTTAAATGCTAATTTGCCGGCTTTGTTTGAAAAAACAGCTGATTATACAGAAGCCTTGTTAAATATCTCTGCTATAGATAAAGAGGGAGTAGTGTATCATCTTGTAAATGATATCCCGGAGGACGATTTCAATATTGAAAAAGGCGGTCAGGTAGAGATTATCGGATGGTTATATCAGTATTACAATACAGAACCTAAAAATGAGACCTTTGCTAAAAGTGGAAAGATTACAAAAGAGGAAATTCCTGCTGTAACACAGCTTTTTACACCTGACTGGATTGTTCGCTATATGGTTGAAAATAGCTTGGGTCGGCTTTGGGTAGAAGGTCATCCTAATGATAGCTTAAAGGCAGGATGGAAGTATTATCTTGAAGAGGCTGAGCAAGAGCCGGAGGTGCAGGCACAACTTGATGAGATTCATAAAGAGTATTCTAAACTTAATCCGGAGGATATTAAGTTTATTGATCCATGTATGGGTTCAGGACATATCCTTGTGTATGCATTTGATGTGTTAATGCAGATATACGAATCAGCAGGATGGTCAGAAAGAGATGCTGCAAAGAGCATCTTAGAGAATAATATCTATGGATTAGATATTGATGATAGAGCATATCAGATGGCTTACTTTGCTGTAATGATGAAGGCAAGACAGTATAACAGAAGAATACTGTCTGCAGACACTCCTTGCCATGTTTATTCGATTCAAGAAAGTAATGGGATTGACAGAAAGCACTTACAGTATTTGGGAAATGAATTAAGTGATAGCGAAAAGAAAACAGCAATAGAACAGTTGACAGGACTATTGGATACATTTAGAGATGCTAAGGAATATGGATCTATTTTAAATGTTGAAGATTATGATTGGGATTTGCTGAGGTTGTTTGTTTCTGGGAATGCTGATGATGGACAGATTTCATTAGAGACTGTGGGCATTAATATAACCCAAGAAAGCTTGGAAGAGTTGATTGATATTGGACAGGTGATGGCAACGAAGTATGAGGTGGTTGTTACGAATCCACCTTATGCAGCTGTTTCTGGCTTGGGGAAAAATGTCAATGATTATGTTAAAAACAAGTATAAACGGACAAAAAGTGATTTGTTTGCTGTTTTTATTGAAAAATGTGAATATTTATTGGAAAAAAGAGGATATTTGGGAATGATTACACCAGAAGCCTGGATGTTTTTGGGGACATTCCTAAAACTACGAACTGAAGTATTATTTGATTCGCAGATAATTTCATTACTTCACTTAGGACTAGGCGCGTTTGAATGTGGGTTTGGTACTACTTCGTTTGTATTAAGCAAATATACATCGAAAAAAAGGAAGGGATTATTCATTGATCTAAGAGAATATAAGGATGAAACTGAAAAGAAAATCGGATTTTTCGAGAAAAATATAACATACAGTAATTCATTATATGATATGAAAAATCTACCTAATGCAGTTTTGGCGTATTGGTGTTCAAAGGAATTTAAAAATTTGTTTAAGGAATATGGTAGGATTTCTGATTCTTTTAATTTGGAATGCGGAATAAAAAATGGAAATAATGAATTTTTTTTAAGAGGGTGGTTTGAAGTATATTACCCTCGAATCAACATCTCGAATTCTCGAAGTGAATCAATGACCAATATGGAGAGTGGGGGGAAGAAATGGTTTAAATGTAACAAGGGAGGTGGTTATAAAAAATGGTATGGTAATTATGAGTATGTAATTAATTTAGAAAATGATGCTAGAGATATTAAGAAAATGATTTCCTCTAGTACGTACAGATTAAGAAAAAAGGAAAATTATTTTCGGAATACTATAACATGGCCACTTGTTAGTGGAAATCGATATAGTTGTCGTTTTATGAGTCAAGATATATTGCCAGATGTCAATGCAAATATAATTATAATAAAGAGTGATATAGAGTATATTCTTATGGGATATATGAATTCAAAATTGTTCGATTCTATTATAAAAATGCTTAATCCGACACTTGCATTTCCAATAGAGACTATTGGTAATGCACCATGTTTAATAGTAGATAAACCTATAATAACCGAAAGAGTAAAGGAAAATATAAAAATATCTAAATATGATTATGATAATAGTGAAGTGTCATGGGATTTTAATATTCATCCACTTACAAAAGGAGAAACCATTGGAAGATTAATATCAGATAAATATAAAGAATGGGAAAAAGAATGTGAAGATCGCTTTAATCAACTTAAAGCAAATGAAGAGGAGTTGAATCGTATATTTATTGATATATATGGTTTACAAGATGAACTCTCACCAGAGGTTGAGGATAAAGATGTCACTGTAAGAAAAGCTGAATTACAGCGAGATATAAAGAGCCTTCTTTCATATGCTGTTGGTTGTATGTTTGGACGATACTCATTAGATGTAGAAGGTCTTGCATATGCTGGCGGAGAATGGGATGCAAGCAAGTATTCTACTTTTATTCCGGATGATGACAATATTATTCCTATTACAGACGAGGAATATTTTGAGGATGATATTGTAGGTCTGCTTTGTGGATGGTTAAAGAAGGTATATGGTGAGGATACATTAGAACAAAATCTTGATTTTATTGCATCTGCATTAAAGAACAAAGGTGATACATCCAGAGATATTATTAGAAATTATTTTGTAAATGATTTCTTTAAGGATCATTGTAAAACATATTCTGTAACAGGATCAGGCAAAAGACCTATTTATTGGCTTTTTGATAGTGGTAAGCAGAATGGTTTTAAGGCATTGATATATTTGCATAGATATAATGCAGATACTATTGGCAACTTAAGAGTTGATTATTTGCATCGTATGCAGAGAGTGTATGAATCTGAGATTGGTCGTATGCAAGATATGATTGATCATAGTACCAATAGTAGAGAAGTAGGTGCAGCTACAAAGCGTAAGGAAAAACTACAGAAGCAGCTAAAAGAGTGTCGTGACTATGATGAGAAGATAGGACATTTAGCACTTACAAGAACGGAGCTGGATTTAGATGATGGAGTGAAATACAATTATCGAAAAGTTCAGTTGGGTTCTGATGGAAAGTTTTATGAGGTTTTGGCTGATAGTAAAGCAATTATGATGCCTGAAAAGAAATTTGAGGAATTTAAAAAATAGCTCAAAGTGCAGAGTTTGATACAATTCAGAGATAGCATTGCCGCCTGAAATCTGTGGGGTGTAATTCTCAAAATACATATTTCGAGGCAGTTACAGCCTCTTAGAGGAGAAAATAATGAGTGAAATACAAAACTACAGCGAAGCTGTTCAGATAATAAAATCAGCGATTTTGCAGAGCCAGTATGATGCCGCAAAAACCGTCAACGAAAAGCAACTTATGCTCTACTATGGCATCGGTAAGTACATATCATTAAACTCCAGAAACGGATTCTGGGGAAAGGGAGCGATTGACGCTATCAGCGAGCAGTTAGACAAGGAACTGCCGGGATTGCGCGGCTTTACATCCCGCAATCTGCGCTATATGCGGACTTTTTATGAAGAATGGGAAATATTGGATTCTACCAAACAAGCCGGGCAGATTCCTGAAAAGACATCTGGCAGTTTGGAACTCGTGAATTCCAAAACAGAAAACATTCCGGATCTTTCAATTTGGAACTTGCAAGTTCCAAATTATAACGATTTTCCGATGGATGCATTTTTGCATATAGGATTTACGCATCACAGAGTAATACTCGGGAAAGTAAAAAGTTTAGATGAGCGGATGTTTTATATCCGACGTTGTGCTAATGAACATTTTACTGTAGAGGCGTTAAAAAGTAGTATTGCCGCGGATGATTATCATCATCAGGGAAATTTACCGAACAATTTTGCACGGACTCTTTCTGCCTCGCAGCAAGCGTTGAAAGCCATCGGTACTTTCAAAGACGAATATCTGCTTGATTACATTAATGTGGAAGAACTGGATGTCAGGGATACAGCCGATATTGATGAAAAGGTCGTGGAGAACGCCATAATCCATAATGTCAAAAATTTCATTTTGACATTCGGGAAGGATTTCGCCTTTATCAGAAATCAGTATCATCTGGATGCTTTTGGTGAAGACCAGTACATCGACCTTTTATTCTTCAACCGGGAGCTGAACTGCCTTGTTGCCGTGGAATTAAAGCGTGGGAAGTTCAAAACATCATATCTGGGACAGCTACAAGGTTATCTTAGCGTGTTGGATGGGTATGAGCGCAAGCCGCATGAGAATCCCGCAATCGGTATCATCCTCTGTAAGGACATGAACAAGTCCTTTGTGGATTATGTGATTCAGGACTATGCAAAACCAATGGGAGTAGCTACCTACAAGACATCAAAAGATATGTCTGAGGAGCTGCGGAGGGCATTGCCTAATATTGAAGATTTGAAGAGACTGCTTGACGAAAACGAAGAGTAAACAATGTTATCGGGGATTTACCCTGGCTGTATTTACTGTGACAGATGGGGAAAGTGTTACAAGTTTACTTATTCTTTTAAGAATATTGAAGAAAAATAGAATGCACCTGAACTTCCAGAAAAAGCACTGAAATAGAAAAGGAAAAAGTAATTGTTAGGAGGCTGCATATGGCAGAACTAAACCTTAAACAAATAATAGATAAACTTAATACTGAATTTACCGGGGAAACACGTAAACTGGTGTTTTGGTATGATGATAAAGCTGACTTTGAGGAAGATATGGATTCAGTAGAATTAGATAATGCTAAGGTCTATAAGCTAACTAAGGACAATCAATTCTACACGAAGTATTTTCTTGAAAGAAAGGACAGGGAGACTAATTATCTGATTTATGCTCCCTTCCCAAAGCCTGAGGTGAAGGATAATCACTTAGAAGATACAATGCTTTACTCTAAGAGATTCTTTGCTGATCGTGCTTCTTTGCTTTCGGTTGATTTAGGAATTGAAGAAAAGTACAAGCATGTTATTGAGAAGCATATCAAGTTTTTTGCTAATAAAGAGAGAACTCAGAGATTTTATGATTTGGAAATCGAGAATTTTAATGAGGAGAATATTCTTGTAGGGCTTTTAAGTGCAATATGTAAGACTCGTACCTGCTCTTTTGAAGAGGTGCTTAGAATTATTCTCACTGAAGGAGAACTTGAGGACAGCAAATATCTTGAAGAGATGGAAAAGTATGACCTAAAGGATGCTTTTTGGAAATTATGTGAGCAGCAATTTGGTTATGTAGATAGTGATTCAACTCTTGAGAAACTTGTTGTTACATTGTTTGTTACTTATTCTGATAGGTATATGCAAAGCGGCGTGCCGAAGTCATGGACCAGCTTTATTTCTATGAAGCAAGGAAACATAATTGCTTTCTTAGATAACCTGATGAACAGTATTTTGTATCGAGAAGACTATGATAGACTTTCTGAGCATATCGCTGCAGGATTAAAGGTAGAGACAAATTTATCAAAGTATCCTGTTGAGGATTTGGTGCATTGTGATACATTTTCATATATTGATGAATTAGTATTAAACTGGTTAACAGAGCGATTAGTATCTGAGGATCTAGGAGCAAAATTAGACGAGATGACAATTCTTCAAGTCTGTGATATGCGTTCTAAGATGCATTACGGTGAAAAGTATGAAAATGCATATACCATGTTAGAAAATGCTTTTTATATTGTTAATGCTGCGAACTATGGTGGCAGTGATGATATGAAGAGTATAGTTAGGAAATATCAGGAAGAAGATTATCATATTGATACTGCCTACAGAAAATTTTATTTATACTTAGACAAGCTGGAAGATAGCACTAACTATGAGCAACTACAGACACTTGTAGAGAATATTTATACCAATGAATATCTTAATGATTTAATTCCAAGGTGGAATAATGCATTTATTGGAGAGGAAGGACTACTGGTCTTACCGTTGCAGAGAAAGTTCTATAGCAATAATGTTTATAATGCTAAGGAGAGAACAGTAGTTATCATTTCAGATGCGATGAGATATGAAGTTGGACAGGAATTGTTTGAAAGAATGAAGGATGATCCAAGATGTACTGCTAAGATTTCAGCTATGATGAGTACATTGCCATCCTATACAAGATTAGGTATGGCTGCATTACTTCCACATAAAACTCTTGTTATGAAAGATAACTATGAAGTTTATGCTGATGATGTTTTATGTAATGACTTAGCAGAAAGACAGACGGTCTTACAAGGGCATAATAAAGATGGTGTATGCGTTCAGTTTGATGATATTAAGAATCTCAAGAAAACTCAACTTAGAGAGATTTTTACAGGTAAACAAGTAGTTTATGTTTACCACAATCAAATTGATGCAAGAGGTGATAAGGCTAATACGGAAGATGAAGTTTTTGTTGCTTGTGAAGAGGCTATATCAGAAATAATGGATCTTATTAAGAAGATATCAACAAATGCTAATACATATAGATTTATTGTTACTTCAGATCATGGATTTATCTATAAGAGGGATAAGTTAAGTGAAAGTGATAAAATAGGCGGTGTCAGTGGTAAAGATGCATGGATTAATCGAAGGTATATTGTATCAAAAAATGCCATTAATGATGATGGAATCATGAATATTGGCTTAGGTCATGTTCTTGGATATGATGATGACAAGGTTGTATCTTTCCCTGTTAGTAGTAATGTATTTAAGGTTTCAGGAGGAGGACAGAATTTTGTTCATGGAGGTTCTTCTCCACAAGAGATGATTGTTCCAGTTCTTGATATAAAGATGACAAAAGGGCATGTAGAAACAAATCCGGCAACAATTAACTTGGTTAGTATGGTTCAGAAAATTACAAATCTGATTACGGGTATGGATTTTATACAGTCAGAACCTGTTAGTGATACTGTTAAGGAAACAACATACCGAATTGTATTTATGTCAGAGGATGATGAAAGAATATCCAATGAAAATATTTATGTAGCAGATAGTAGAGAACCAGATTCATCAAAGCGCATTTTCCGTATGAGATTTAACTTTAAGAATCAGAAATATGACAAGAACAAGCAGTATTATTTGGTTGTTACAGATGATAATACAGGACTAGAATTGTTTAGACATCCAGTAATGATGGATTTAACCTTTGCAGATGATTTTGGCTTTTGACGGGGGAGGACAAGAATGTTTGTTATTGATAAGGCAAATAATAAAATAGATAAGATTGAAAGTAAGACTTTCCATGAACTTGGTTTTAAGGAAAGAGAACACTTGCAAGAATGGATAGCAAAGAATCCCTCGTGTCTAGGTGACGAAGAACTCTTAATAATTCAAAAAGAGTTTGATGGGTTTAATGATACCAATGAACGACTTGATTTATTGGCTTTAGATAAATATGGAGCATTAGTTGTAATAGAGAATAAACTTGATGATACTGGAAAAAATGTGAATTGGCAGGCATTGAAGTATGTGTCTTATTGTTCAACGCTCTCGGTTCCGCAGATTGTTGATATATATCAAGCATATCTTGATAAGCAAGGTAAGGGCGAAAAAGCAAAAGATAAACTTGTAGAGTTTTTCGATGATAAACCATTTGATGAGATTTCTCTTAATGAGCGAGATCAAAGGATGATTCTTGTGGCTGGAAACTTTAGGAAAGAGGTAACATCTACAGCTATGTGGATGATAAACCATGGAATTACTGTTCAGTGTTTCAAAGCTACACCTTATAAATATGGTGAAGAATTGTTATTAGATATAGAGCAGATTATACCAGTAAAAGAGGCTGAAGACTATCTTATAAAGATGGCTGATAAAGCTAAAGAGGCTGAAGCTGCTAAAGAATCAAGCCAGGGGATAATTGCGCTTCGTAAGAAATACTGGGGTGAACTTCTTGAGAAGTTCAATACCATGTCGCATCAGTTTCAAAATGTAAATCCTGGAAATGATCATTGGTTATCAGGAGGTTCGGGAGTAGCTGGCATATCGTTTAGTTTTGTTGTTACTAAGACGTATGTGAGTGTGGAACTTTCTATTTCAACTTCTGATACAACTACGAACAAACGCATTTATGATAAGTTATATGCTATGAAAGATGTGATAGAAAATGATTATGGAGATTCGTTATTATGGCAAAGGTTGGATGAAAAGAAGATGAGTCGTATCTCTTCAAGATTGGAAGGCGTAAATATTTCTGATACAGATGATTGGGAGAAGATAAAGCAATTTCAATGTGAAGCAATGGTTAAGTTATATAATGCATTGCATGATAGATTAAAGAAAGCCGCTAAATGAGAGAAGGAGCTAAATATATGGACGAAGCAATAGTTAATGATTCCGTTAGTGAATCAGAAGAAGAAAATACAATCCTAAATAGAAAACTAAGAGAGAATTTTGATGGTAAAATTGTACGTAAGGATCTGACTAAACATATCAAAGAAGGAGCGAATGTTCCTGTATATGTCTTGGAATATTTGCTTGGACAGTATTGCAATTCTGAGGATGAGGAGATTATACAATCAGGTGTAGAAAGTGTAAAGCATATACTGGCAGATAATTTTGTGCGCCCAGATGAGTCAGAAAAGGTTCTTTCGAAGCTTCGCCAGAGAGGTTCTTTGAAGATTATTGATCGAGTCACAGTTAGTTTGAACCTTAGATATGACGAGTATGAAGCATCATTTTCTAATCTTGGATTGGCAGGAGTACCAATTGAAGAGAACTATCCTGAGAAGTATGATAGATTGCTATGTGGAGGAATATGGTGCATCATTCAGCTTGAATATAATTCTGATTTACATGAGTCAGAGATTCTTATAGATAGCAAAAAAAAGAAAAAGGATACGCCTCTTATAAGCATTAGCAATTTGAAACCTATTCAAATGCCATCAATTGATATTTCAGTATTAAAAGAAGGGCGTAAAGCATTTACTAAAGATGAGTGGATAAATGTTTTGTTACGTTCTATAGGAATGGAACCGGATAGATTAACGGAAAGAGAAAAATGGCTTCTTTTGCTCAGAATGGTTCCACTTGTAGAGAATAATTTTAATTTGTGTGAACTTGGGCCAAGAAGTACTGGTAAGTCGCACATATACAAAGAGGTTTCACCAAATAGTATCCTTGTGTCAGGTGGACAGACAACAGTTGCAAATCTATTTTATAACATGGGACGTCATACCATGGGACTTGTCGGATTATGGGATTGTGTCGCTTTCGATGAGGTGGCAGGTATCAATTTTAAGGATAAAGATGGCATACAGATTATGAAAGACTATATGGCATCTGGTTCGTTTGCGCGAGGCAAAGAGGAGAAAGCAGCCTCAGCTTCAATGGTATTTGTTGGAAATATAAATCAGAGTGTGGATGTACTTCTTAAGACATCTAGTTTATTTGATCCGTTTCCGGCTGAAATGGGAACCGATACCGCCTTTCTTGACCGTATGCATTGTTATGTTCCAGGCTGGGAGATACCTAAATTTAGACCGGAGCATTTTACAAATGACTATGGCTTTATTACAGATTATCTTGCCGAGTTTATCAGGGAACTTCGTAAGGAGCAACATGGAGATGCTATAGAGAAGTATTTTAGATTGGGTAAGAACTTAAATCAGCGAGATACAATTGCAGTTCGTAAGATGGTTGGAGGTCTTATCAAGCTTATATATCCTAATGGTGAATATACTAAGGATGAGTTGGAAGAGATTATACATATTGCTTTGGAAATGCGTCGTAGAGTTAAAGAACAGCTCAAGAAGTTGGGCGGTATGGAGTTCTATGATGTAAACTTCTCCTATATTGACAATGAGACTTTCGAAGAGCATTATGTTTCTGTTCCAGAACAAGGTGGCGGAAAACTTATTCCAGAAGGAATGATGAATCCAGGACAGGTTTACACAGTTTCGCATGGTAAGTCCGGCATGATAGGAGTGTTTAGACTTGAATCTCAGATGTTGCCAGGAAATGGTAAGTTTGATCGTACTGGACTTGGGTCTGATAGAGAATGCAAGGAAGCTACGAATACGGCATACAGTTATCTGAAGGCTAATGGAAATAGAATCAGTGGCTCTATCAGTGCTGCTACAAAGGATTATGTTGTGAATTATCAGGATCTTCAGGGACTTGGAATGACAAGTACACTTGCACTTCCAACACTGATTGCACTTTGCTCTATCTCGCTTGGGAAGCCGGTACAGAGTTCACTTGCAGTTTTAGGTGAGATTAGTATTAGTGGAACTATGATTAAAGTAGAGAATCTTGCTGATACATTACAGGTATGTTTGGATAGTGGAGCGAAAAAGGTGTTGCTGCCTCAGACATCGGCTGTTGATCTTGGGACGGTTCCACCAGATTTAATGAGTAGCTTTAATCTAATATTTTATCAGAGCGCCGAGGATGCGGTGTTCAAGGCATTGGGGGTTGAGTGATATGAATGTAAATAATCCGCTGTCTGCAGAGGTTTTGACTAATCTGTTTAGAACAAGTCCTAAGGATCCTGATCGTATTATTAACAGAGAGGGCATTACCATTGAGTTTAAAGAGTCGTATAACCATGCTGGGATGGCTCAGTATTTTAAGACAATTGCATCTTTTGCAAACAATGCTGGTGGATATATTATATTTGGCATCGGCGACAAGCCGAGAACACTTTTAGGATTAAAGGATAATAATTTAAAAAAATTTGAAGATTTGAACGTGGAGATTTTTACAAAGAATCTTTTGGAATATTTTTCTCCTGAAATTAAATGGGATCATTGTACTTTTGAATTTAAAGGATTGAGTTTCGGAGTTATATATACTTTTCCTCTTGAAAATAAACCATGTATATGCAGAAAAAATGCGGAAGAACAAAATCAAAAGTATTCTCTTAAGGAAGGTGATATTTATTATAGATATGGTGGAAGATCTGAAAGAATACGGTATACAGAATTAAATAAGATTATTGAAAATAGTCGAAAAAATGAAGAGCATAAATGGCTTGATTTTGCAAAAAGAGCTGTCAAAATAGGAGTTGATAATGCTTGTTTATTAGATTTGAACAGTGGGGTCATGAGTGGACAAGGAGGTTCTGTTATTATTGATGAAAAGTTGCTCGAAAAGTTATCGTTTATTCGTGAGGGTGAATTCGTTGAGGTGAAAGGGAAACCGACTCTTAGACTAATAGGAGATGTGATTGGAGCTGAATCCGGTAAACTTGTCGTTGGAGAGAATACTAGAAAAGTTGTGAGGGCAATTGAAACGGCAGATATTGTAAGGGCGTTTTTGAAACAAGAAATTGTAGATGAACCACTAGAGTTTCTTAAGACAATAACATCTGAATCCAGTGCTAATCTACCGTTTTACTTTCTGATTGAACAAGCTAATATAGAAATTTCCGATGCTATAAAGGTTGTGGAAGAAACAAAATCCAGAAGTAATGCTAAGAAGTACTTATTAAAGAGACTTAAAGGTAAATATATAGATTCGAAGCAGATAGCAAACACACAATCTAAGGCAGCTGAAAAGAAGCGAGAGTATAGAGAGCAGTGGGTTAATGAGAATATAATAATAAAAAAAGATGAATGCAAATACTGTGTAGACTCGATTCTGTCACTTGCCAAAAATGAAATTGAAAATCATTTTAGGTATATAAGCAAAAAACTACTATCTATATTTGAAAGCCAATACGAAGATGCATCACCTGCATTGGCTCAAAGCATACGAAATGCTATTTGTTATTTAGACGAGAAGATTTATTTAGTGAATGAATAAACATTGTTATGTTCAATGGCTCAATTTAAAAGAATCATTCGGAGAGTATTATCTGTGGAGGACCAGATGAGAATATATGTAGACGCTGATGCCTGCCCGGTAGTCTATATCGTAGAGCAGGTTGCAAAACAATATAATATCCCGGTAACTATTCTTTGTGACACCAATCATGTATTGAGTTCCGATTATAGTGATGTGAAGGTTATCGGAGCTGGCGTGGATGCGGTAGATTTTGCTCTGATCAGTATGCTTGAAAAGGATGCTAATGATATCGTGGTTACCCAGGATTATGGTGTGGCGGCAATGGCTTTGGGGAAGAATGCATTTGCAATACATCAATCCGGAAAATGGTATACCAATGATAATATAGATATGATGCTTATGGAGCGTCATTTGTCTAAGAAAGCAAGAAGTATTATGAGGAGAATAAGGATAAGTTTAGCTTTGTAAGCTTTAAAGTCATTGATTGGGATTTGTTGAATGAAAACATGTAATGAAGTTAGAATGTAGCGTTTTGGAGGATGAATGAATGGGAAATAGTGAGCTTGAGAATATGGATACTATATCAACGACAATTACAGAGGGGTTAAGACTGTTATATGAAATGGGAAATTATACAGCGAGTTTGTTAAAGAAAAGTGCAGATTGGTATAATAAAGTATTAAAACCTCTTCAAGATGTTGGGAAAGTAATCCGTGAAAAAATCGCTAATATCTCTGAGATTGCATCAGCAGTATTTAAACCGATTGTAGTTGCAAATAATTTAGGACAGCATCAGTATGTTGTTTGGGAATATATCGAACCAGAATTAGTAGAAATTATATATAAATCTACTAATGTTAATAAAACACTAAGATTAATGTATGAGAAAAATGGGTACAAGCAGTTTTATTCCCTCTTTCAGAAATGTACAGATTATTTAGATGGGAATAATGTGCGTATTCTTTCACAGGCAATTGATTCGTTTTCAATAAAAAACTATGATTTATGTGCAATAGGTATTACGGTTGTCATTGATGCTGAATTATCTGCGGTTACTGGAAATCCAAGTACAAATATAAAAAAACGAGTAGAACCATTGCTTGAAAAGTTGGATGCAGAAGAAATGTTGAGCAAAGATGAATACTCATTTTTTAGTTTGTATTTGACTGTTGATGAAACAATGAAAACATTTGCAGCTTCATCTCATTTTGATAAAGATATAGAACCTACATACATTAATAGGCACTGGACGATGCACGGACGAGCAAAACGTAGAAAAACTAAATTGGATTGTGTAAAGCTACTTAGGCTGTTATATGCGATAATCCTTCTTGATAACATAGCGGGAGAAGGAGAGAAGAATTAATTGAAAGATATTTAAACCCCAATATTATGAAGTGATTTGAATAGTATTTTGGATGTCTGTACAAGTTGAGATAAATATGGAAAATCTAATAGGAGATATAGATGAGAGTTTACATAGACGCTGATGCCTGCCCAGTAACTAAGATAGTAGAGCAGGTTGCAAAACAATATAATATCCCTGTAACTCTTCTCTGTGACACCAATCATGTATTGAGTTCTGATTACAGTGATGTGAAAGTTATCGGAGCTGGTGCAGATGCGGTTGATTTTGCTCTAGTCAGCATGCTAGAAAAGGATGCTAATGATATCGTGGTTACCCAGGATTATGGTGTGGCAGCAATGGCTCTAGGGAAGAATGCATTTGCAATACATCAATCTGGGAAATGGTACACCAATGACAATATAGATATGATGCTTATGGAGCGGCATTTGTCTAAGAAAGCAAGAAGAAGTAATTCTAAGAATCATCTGAAAGGACCGAAGAAGCGCACAGAGGTTGATGACCTGCGTTTTAAGGAGAGCTTTGAGAAGATGGTTAAGATGGCGCTTGAGATTTGATTATTTGGAGAATTAAGTATTATGAACATACAGATTTTTGGCACTAAGAAGTGCAGTGAAACGAGAAAAGCAGAGCGTTTCTTTAAGGAACGAGGTATCAAGTTTCAATTTATTGATATGAAGGAAAAGGGCATGAGCAAGGGAGAGTTCAATTCTGTAGCTCAGGCTCACGGCGGTATGGAGAGCATGATTAATCCTGATGCCAAGGATAAGGACGCATTAGATCTAATCAAGTACATTGCGGAGGAAGATAAGCTCGAGAAGATATTGGAGAATCAACAGGTGATCAAGACTCCTATTGTTAGAAATGGTAAGCAATCCACTATTGGATATATGCCAGATGAATGGAAGAAATGGAGTTAAGTATTAAGGCTCTCTGTCTAGTGCAGAGGGCTTTTTTGTACTACTCATTATATAGTGAGTAGTGCTATAGTGAATTATATAAAAGCTACTAATTGTATAAAATATAACTATACAATTAGTGAGGTGATTCTCTATGACTACTGATAAGAAAGAATATGGCAGACTCCATATGCGTATAGTGGAGCTATTAGCTGAAAGGAATATCAGCAAGACAAGGATTTGCAAAGACTTAGACATTCCGCGTAGCAACTTTAACAAGTACTGTCGAGACGAGTTCCAACGGATCGATGCTAACTTGGTATGTAAGATATGCGAATACTTGGACATAGAAGTGGGAGAACTTATTGTACGTGTCAAATGAATATGATAATTAAAGCAGCCTGGGACTCATAATGATGGGGTCCCTTTTTCTGTACAAGGAGGTATGACGGATGGGAATGATGTCTAATAAGAAAATGCTACCTTTAATTATTCTTTTTGTTTTATGGGAACACAGTGATGCCGATCATCATTTATCTACGGATGAGCTTGTCCAAAAAGTGCTTTGCGTATATCAACCTAAAGATGCATGTACATATGATAGTAACAAGCGTCTTATAGTATCTTATCTTAATGATTTGATTTCCTTCTTTAAGCAAATGACTGAATACGGATATATGGATGGGGAGATAGATATTGGATCTTCAACTGTTAAAGGAGTAAAGGGCAACATTAGGGAGTATTATGTAAAAAAGCGTCCTTTTGATGATGTTGAGATCAGAATGCTGATAGATTCAATATTGTTTGCTCCGGGGATGAATGATAATAAAGCTCGTGAACTTATAGATACGCTTCTTACACTTACAAGTAAGCATTTTGTCAATGTGCACCGGTATGTTAGGATAGGCGATGTAGTAAAGAAAACTGATAATAAAGAGGTTTTTGATACTATTGGGGTTCTTGATGAAGCGATTGAGAGAAGAAAGAGAGTAGATTTTGCTTATAGAGGAAATAGGTGTACTGGTGTATCGCCTTATTTTCTTGTGGTTTATGGCGGAAGGTATTATTGTATAGCAAGATGTGAAGGCGGAAATAAGCTTACTCATTTTAGATTAGATAGGATCAGTGATTGTGTTCTCACTGATATAGCTGCATATGATATGAGGCTACTTGATGAGGTTGGCCCGGATGGGGAGTTTAGATTGGATGAATATTTGAAGAGGCATCCGAGAATGAGTCTTGATGTTGTCGTGACAGTTGCTCTCGATGTGCGAGAGGACTTCATTGATACAGTGAAGCAAGAGTTTCAGGTTGATGTTGAGTATCCTCGGTATATGAATATGTATGAGGATGAAGTAAGGAGAGTGAAGGTGACTTCCTGTAAAAGTGCTTTAACTAATTGGCTTATCAATGTCCCAGAGCTTGCATGGGTTGAGAAAGGAGACAAGAGCGGCGTTGTTGATGAGATGAGGATGAAGGCGCGGAGGGTGCTGAAGGTGTATGGGTAGGATTTAAAATTTTTTTTCTTTTTTTCAATCAAGGGCTTAAAATGTAGAAATTTCTACATTTTAAACTGCTAAGATGTCTTTCGAGATAGAAAGATGTCAGCAGAGCCCTTGATTTTTTTGCGCTTTAAAGGCAGTGAAAGTGGTTTGAAAAAAAATTTAATTTTTTTTCATAATGGTAGCATGAACTGAAACCATTGGGTGTTATGCTCTTTAATACAAACGATAAATACATCATTTTTTCGAGAAAGGAGGTGGTGTCATGTCTGTTAAAAACTTAGAGCGCCGATTTGATATGTGCTCATATATATTGGAAGAGAGAATTACTCACTATGATAACTTGATGGAAGAATTCAATATTAGTAAGTCTACTGCTATACGAGATGTGCGGTTTATTTCTGATTATTTGTTAGCACTTGAAACTCAGCCGGGATGTGCCGGGTATATCAGGGTTTTAGATTCAGCAGCTCAATCTTCTCTTATAAAACTCAAACAGGATGATGCCACCGTACTTATGACTTTGTATAAAGCGATTAGCGAAAGTGATTTTGAGACAATAGTAAATGAACAGAAGAGGATTATAGTTGTTCTTCATAAGCTGATGGCTTTACATATCTCCCCAAGGCAATTAAAGGAGGTGTTTTAGAATTTGTCAGTCTGAATAAGTACATAAGTAATCTTGTGTACTTACTAGGCTGATAAAGTCTGATGATATCTACAACTGAATATTGTTATCAATACCGGACGTCCGATGTAGCTCGCTTTGCTCCAGACCGCAGATACGCCAAGATCTGTCTTAAGAAGATTGACTAGCCATTGTTAATATGTAATAAACAAGTTCTTAAGGCAGGGAGCGACACATATCCATGCAGAAAAGGAAGCTGTGGTAGCTTCAAGGTTGCGACTGCATTTCATAATGATACTTTCCGAGAGGATCTCCTTGGTAGGGGGAAGGTGAAACGCCTATGTGGGCTCTTAACCAGAGCCACCGGTATTGGTTTATTAATTACTATTTGTGGACAAGAGTGCATAAGCATAAGGTGACTTGTGCATTGTTCTCCGCAAATAGAAGCACAACGGAAAGGGGGATTCACTATGCAAATAGATTCTATTGGTAGTGTTTATCACAAATTGAGGGATCCTGAAGTAAGATACAAAATGGATGTTATGATGGCAAAAGTATTGATCAAGGATTTGCGTGTGAAAGATATGATTGATGAAAATACATATCAAAAAGCTATACATAATGCGGATATAGCTCTTGCAAGATCCAATAAAAAATGTTATAATGAGTACGAAATTAGGAATGAAGGAGCCCTATATGAAAACGAAAACGGATAAGAGAAAAGTTGCCGTATATGCAAGGGTTTCTACAGAACACGAAGCTCAGATATCTGCATTAGGCAATCAAGTTCAGTACTTTGACAGATTATTTGAATCACACCCGGAATGGGAATTATATGAAAAGTACATTGATGAGGGTATTACAGGAACTTCTATAAAGAAACGAAAGAACTTTTTGAGAATGATTGAGGATGCCAATAATGGTAGATTTGATTTGATTGTTACTCGTGAAGTATCAAGATTCGCAAGGAATACGGTTGATACGCTTCAAGAAACAAGAAAGCTTAAGAAGATTGGTGTAGAAGTTTACTTTACGGAAGACAACATTTGGACCATGAATGACGAAGACGGAGAGTTAAGGCTTACTATTATGGCTACTTTGGCACAGAATGAGAGTAAGAAAACTTCTTTAAGAGTTAAAGCAGGTCAAATGGTATCATTTCAAAACGCAGTTCCGTATGGTAACGGTAATATTCTTGGTTATGACAGGGTTGGAAAAGAGTACGTGATTAATCCTGAACAGGCTGAAACTGTTAGAATGATTTTTGAACTATATTTGAATGGATATGGATCAAGGAAATTAGCAGATGAGCTTGAAAGGCGAGGGAGAAAGACTTCGACAGGACTAAGTAAATGGAGCCCTTCAAATATAAGCCGCATACTGAGAAATCCATTTTACTGTGGAACGATAGTATACAGAAAGCAATACGTCCCAGATTACCTAGATCAAAAGAAGATAAATAATCATGGTGAAGCAGAACAAGTTGTAGTTGAAGGGAAGCATGAACCGATTATCAGCAAAGAAATGTTTAAGAAAGCTGAGGAGATTCGATTATCAAATCACCAAACTTCTAAAACTGGTGGGATAAGAGGGCATCGGCAGACAGAAACAATATGGACTCGGAAACTTCGGTGTTCATGTAATCATAATTTCAACAGGATTGTTTGGTCTGGAAAGAAAGGTGAAAATCAAAAATTTGCTTTTCAATGTTATGGGCAACGATCAACAGGTACGGTTAGACACCGATTAAAAAAAGGATTAAGCATTGAAGGAGTATGTACAGCTCCTGTACTTAAAGAGTGGGAACTTCAACTGATGGCGCGAGAGATTTTTAAGATATTATGGTCTGATAAAGATAATGTCTTAAGAATAGCTAATAGTCTGCTTGATATGAGTATGCAACCCGATCCGGGAGAAAACATTGATATTGATATAATTGATATTAAGAATAAAATATCAGCTGCGAAGGTTAAGCAGGATAAGTTACTTGAATTAAGACTGAATGAGGAAATATCCAAAGATTTGTTTCAAGAGAAATCAAATGCTATTGATGTTGAAATATCCAAGTATGATGATGAGCTGACGCGACTTAGGAAGATGGCTAATCATCAGTATGTCCACATAGAGGACAAGATAAAAGCATTGCAAGAGGCGTTGGAACAAGGTTTTGATTTTGACAAATACGGCGTTTCAGATAATGCTATTGAAGCATTTGTTGACGAGATTAGAGTTAGTGATAAATCTATATCTTGGAAACTAAATATAGCGGAAAGTGCTATAAACTGTGTAGAATCGAGTTTTATTAACGATTCTGACGGACAATTGAATATAAATAAGGAAACCATTCCGAACTTATTTGACGACAGCACAGGCTGCTATCGCCGAGTCACGTCAGTAAAAGATGCAAGCTGTTTTTTGGGAACTTTTGAAATCTCCAGAGATTTCATGAAGCAAAGTATGAGGATTTATCATCCGGAAAATACTTTCCATTACCCAGAAAAGCTTGAAATAAAGCTATTCCTAGTATAGGGTGTCTGCAAAGACACCCTATCTTTTTTTACAAAAAATAATTTCAACCAAGCTGTAATGAGAGCTAGATACAAGAAATTGTTGACTGCATTCGACAAATTTTCGAAGCGTTTGTTTCGAAAATCGTAACACGAAAAAAGGCCCATTTTTGATTTTGTTTCGAAAATCGAAACTTTGAAGGAGGTTTAAAAATGTCGGAATTTACAGCTAAAAAGCTTAAAGAGGCTCGGATGAGAGCAGGATTATCACAGGATGAAGCAGCTAATCTTATGAAATTAAATAAGAGAGCTATAAGTCAGATTGAAGCAGCGCAGAGAAATCTCTCTGCTGATGAGCTCGCTCAGTTTTCTAGAATTTATGAGGTTGATGTAAGGGAATTACTCTTCGTTGACTTTACAGAAGCAGGTGAAGAGAAGAGACTTGCTGCTAAGTATAGTTCTTTCTTTAAATTACTCGAAAAATTATCAGATCGTGACGTAGAAGATGTGTATTGGGTAATGAAGCGTAAGGTTGAAGGATTGCTTTAAAACTGAATAATTAAATTAATGGACCGGTAGGGGTAAAAGCCTACCGGTTTTATAATTAAAGGGGGAATGCTACTGTATTCTCATATAGATTTTTAAGTAATTTGACAAAATCAATAAGGCTATCACGGTTATCGTTCTTATGTGTGCAGAGTATGCAGTCAAAGTGTTCCTTGCAGTCAAATGGAATCCAGGCAAACTGGCCGCTGTGGTCATTTAAGAAACCAGGAGCAAGGCAGACTCCTTTTCCGGCTGCAACATTTGTGAGAGTAGAATCGTGGTCAGGACTGTTAAAATAATCAATCTTTCCGGTGGATGTCAGACGATGTTGTACTCGTCTTAGAGCATCCGGAGAACCGCCTCCAACCATAAGTGTTCTTCCATACAAATCTTCTTCGGTGATGAGATTCTTATCTGCAAGCGAATCATCTTTTGTAGTAATAAGATATATTCGGCTACTGAAAAGCTCGTGAACAGTAGTATTTGAAAGCTGTTTTGTTTGTTCTTTTAAACAGAAAAGTATGTCTGCTTCTTCTTTTAGGAAAATATCAAGGCTGTTCTCATAATGAAATTTTGGCTCAATCTGGATAACGGGATGAGTTTCGCCAAAGGTCTTAATTGCTTCGGGGAGAAAGTATAGAGCTTGCCGAACCATAAGAGCAATGGAGATGCTGTCAGTATATTTGGCACTGAAGTTCTGGCCCTGCTCAATAGCTCTTTTCATCTCTTCGCGCATTCCCGTAAGGTATGTGACAAACTGAGCACCAGCAGGGGTAAGGCTTGCACCTTTTCCGTTTCTATCAAAAATAGTAAATCCAATTTCTTCTTCCAATAATTTAATCTGATATGAAAATGTAGGCTGGCTCACAAAGAGATTATCAGCAGCTTTGCTGAAATTAAGTGTATGGGCCAATTCTATACAATAATCAATCTGCTTAGTGTTCATAAGATCCACTCCTGTTATTTAAATATTAAATCAGATATCTAGTCTTTCTATTGGATATTTTATAACATCGGCTTTAAAATGAAAACATAGAAACAGACAAAACACAAAGATTTCGAATATGGAGGTTTTGATATGGCAAAGACTTTGATTGCTTTCTTCTCAAGAGCTGACGAAAACTATTTTGGCGGAGCAATGAGATATGTGAAGGTTGGAAACACAGAGATTGTTGCAAATATTATGAAAGAGCTGATTGAGGCGGATACATTTAAAATCGAGATGAAGAATCCTTATTCTCCAGTTTATATGACATGTATCGATGAGGCGAAGAAGGATTTGAGAGATGGAGCTAGACCTGAGCTTGTGAACATGCCGGACAATATCGATGAGTACGACACAATCATTCTTGGATATCCAAATTATTGGGGAACAATGCCAATGGCAGTAGTTACATTTCTTGAGAATTATGATTTTTCAGGAAAAACAATTCTTCCACTTTGTACAAACGAGGGAAGTGGTATGGGCTCTAGTGAAAGAGATGTTAAAAAGTACGCTTCAGGAGCAATCGTAAAGAGTGGGCTTTCTATTACGGGAAGTAGAGCAGCTGATTCAAAAGGCGCTGTTGAGAAGTGGTTCGCAGAAAATAGTTTGATGTAAGGAGGATTTTCCCATGGAATATACAAAAGGATATGTTTACGAATTAATGGATCAGGGAGGTCCTACAGATAACAGAGAACCTTATTTTATGGAAGCTGTTGAAGAGATGATGAGGGCAAGAACACTTTGTGCAAAGGCGAATGCCAAGATGCCGGACGACCCAACTTATGTGAAAGATTTGGAGGAACTCTTTGGAAGGAATCTTGATGATGTGAGAATACTAACTCCATTTATCTGTGACTTTGGAAACAGAGTTAAGTTTGGTAAGGGAGTATTCATTAACCATTCAGCCACTTTATCAGCATCTGGTGGGATTGAGTTTGAGGATGGAGTCATGGCAGCGCCTGGGCTTAAGATAGCCACCATCAATCACGATATGTATGAGCGCCATACCAAATACACCTATGGCAAAGTTCATGTGAAAAGAAATGCGTGGCTTGGATTGAATGTAACTATTTGTCCAGGTGTAACAATTGGTGAAAACGCCGTAGTAGGAGCCGGTGCAGTTGTAACAAAAGATGTTCCTGATAATGCTGTTGTAGGTGGAGTGCCTGCGAAAGTAATTAAGTATCTGGATTCAGCTCTTCAGAAGGAATAATAAGATGAATGAAGTAGAAATAATCAAACAGTTATATCTCGATTACTGGATATATATGATTGATAAGAACCCAGATGGATTAAGAAGTCTCATGGCCGAAGATTATTATCTAATACATATGACAGGAGTGAGACAGTCGGCAGATGAGTTTATCAGAGGCCTTATAGCAGGGACTTTTAATTATTATTCAGCTGAGCATGATGATATTCAGGTCGAGATAAATGGAAATACAGCTACCATGGTGGGAAAGAGCCGTGTTCTTGCTGCTGTATATGGTGGAGGAAAAAATAGTTGGCACTTACGTGGCGATTTCATGTTGAGAAAAGATGCAAATGGCTGGAAGTTTACCAGTTCAAAGGCGAGCACATATTAAGGAGGATTTTACAATGGAAATGATTAAGTTAAACAATGGTATTGACTGTCCTGTAGTAGGTATTGGAACATTTATGCTTGCACCTGCAGATGCAGAGAATAGCACAAGGGAAGCACTTAAGATGGGATACCGCCTTGTAGATACTGCAAATGCGTATGTCAATGAGCGTGCTGTTGGAAGAGGGATTAAGGCTAGTGGCGTGGCAAGAGAGGAAGTATTTCTTTCGACAAAACTTTGGCCTAGTGAATACGAAAATCCAAATGCTGTTGATGAGACACTTAAAAGACTTGACGTTGATTACGTGGATCTGCTCTACATCCATCAGCCTGCCGGAAATTGGCTTGAAGGATACAGACAGCTGGAAAAAGCTTATAAAGAAGGTAAGGCAAAGTCTATCGGAATATCTAACTTTGAAGGAAAGTACATTGAAGAGCTTCAGACTAAGTGGGAAATCGTTCCTCAGTTCATTCAGGTAGAAGCACATCCGTATTTTACCCAGACTGAGCTTCGCAAGACCCTTGATAAGCATGACATCAAGCTTATGAGTTGGTATCCACTTGGACATGGTGATAAGTCTTTAATTAATGAGCCGGTATTCGCAGAGCTTGGCGAAAAATATGGCAAGAGCCCAGCGCAGATTATTCTTCGCTGGCATACACAGATGGGATTTGTAGTAATCCCTGGAAGTAAAAATGTGGATCATATCAGAGATAATATGGATATCACTGACTTCAAGCTTACTGATGATGAGATGTTGAAGATTGCTAAGCTTGATAAGAATGTTAGATACTACAATCGTACGGATGCGCAACTTGTACAGTTTGCAGGTTGGAAGCCCGAGTTTGAGACAGTCTAAATAATAGATTCAAATAATGCCCGTAATGCAGAACACACCTGCTTTGCGGGTATTTTTTTGAGTTGACATATACGCATTGACTACATTATAATTTAGGTAGAGACATACGCATTGACTACATAAAGGAGGCGGCTATGAAGAAAGAAATCTACAATGTTGAAGGCATTGAAATTGATGTAGAGCATATAGATAAGAATGATGCTGATCGTGAGCGTAGACTTATTGCATACCAGTTTAAGGCTATTAGAGAACAAGCTGGTATGAATCGTAAAGACTTTTCTGATTGGCTTGGAATTCCTTATCGAACAATGCAAGAATGGGAACTGGGACGTAGACAGGCTCCAGATTACGTTCTTCGCTTGATTGCTTATAAAGTTAAGATGGAGAAGGAAAGGGGGAACCTATGATGACAGTATTATATGGTATTGGAATGATTTTACGATTTATCCTTAGAGTAGTTTTATTGCCAGTACAGGCAGTTCTTACATTGCTGATGCTTGCAATTGGTTTTATTGGTGGTTTGGCAAATATTGTATGCTGGTTGTTAGGGGCTTTCTTTGTGATTGGTGGTATCTGTTCATTTATTAATGGATCTGCATCTCTTGGATGGCAAGGACTTATTGTGGGTATCATTGTTGCAGTGGTTCCTCAAGCCTTAACTCTTTGGGGAGCAGAAGGAATTGGCTGTTTAAAAGAGTTATTGGCAAGAATATAATGCTTAGGAGAATTTATAAATGAGAATTTCAAGCTTTAATATCAATAAGTTTTGTGGAGCTTACGGATCACTGCATGAAGGTGGGTATTATAATCCGCGGAATCTTGATTTTAAAACAAAGATTAAAGGGATTGTGGATAGCCTTTTGACTGGAATGGATGATATTGTGGTTTTACAAGAGTTTATTGATAACCAGTTTATCAATGTGAGTCAGCTATTTGAACAGTCTAAATATGAGATATTCGCTAATAGTGATTATAAAAGGTGTAAGAGCAATGTAGTTGCAATTACACTTAAAGACAGTGGATGGGAAAAAGTGGATTTGCCGGCTGAGGCAATATTTCCAAACAAATTTATAAAAATGAAACATCCTGATAAAAATATAATGCTACTTGGCTTGCATAATACAGATGTTGATATCAAAAAACAAATCAGTAAGGAATTTCAGTTAAAAGAGGCAGATATTATTTTGGGTGATTTCAATGATCAGGATTGGCTTAGGGTATTATCAAATAGTGATGAATACAGAGGCTTAGTGCCTGATGAAGTAATTACTTACAAGCCTGGACAGACAACAATAGATCAGATATTCATAAGAAAATCAATAGATTCAAAAAGGATTGCTTTCAAGTTTATAGAGACATTTGCTTCGGACCATAATATTTTATCTTTTAAACTTGATTCATGTTCTGAAAAGCAAAATTACATTAGGGATAGATCAAGTAATATTCATCTAAGTTTACATGATAGTAGAATTCAAAAGCTTGAAGTTAACCAGAATAGTTTGCAGTTAACAATGGATAGAATCTTTCAGTATAAGCAGGATGAAGAAAGAAGTTATTCAGGTGTAATTGAATTTACAAAGACCGATATTGAAGAATGCAACATTATGGTGTTTGATAATCCATATGGATATGACGGAGAAAGGTCGTTTTCAGGGAGAAGTTATTCTTTGGACGAATATAAAGAAAAATTTCCAAGTGCGGAATTTGAAATAGTTACTGAAGGCTACAATGGATATGACACAAGTTATCAAGGATGGATATGGACTGAAGAGTCAAATTCGTTATTTGGAATTATGAATATCTGGAATACTGGAGATATGATTTATAAAATAGACACAAAATAGAAATCTGACCGACATTGTCTCGTTTTGACTCGTTTTGACCGACATTAGCACTTTTCTTATAGATTTAACGGTGCTATTATTATCATAGACAAGTGAGAGGTAAACAAAAGCCACTCACTTGTTTTTCTTTTGCAGAAGAATAGGAAGCAGATTTAAGCGTCCACATGACCAAACCCTCAAGGTCGTGTGTGGCGCTTTTTTTGTTATCCGAAACCGGAAAGCGCGCGCCGGTGTTTCTATTAAAACTGTCACCTTAATTGAAAAATTTAACGCAACGAAATTATTGTGATTTGAGAAAATCTGTTGCAATGAATTTTTCATTTGAGGTTTAAAACATATTTTTGCTCAAGCGAATATGTTTTATCTTTTTTATCAAATGACAGTTGACACAGTGTCAAGAGGGTGATATGATGCAACCATAAATTGACACGATGTCAACAGAAAGGAGTACATAAAAATGACAAAAGAATTACCTAAGATTGCACTTGGTGCATGGGCATGGGGCAATGATGGAACATTTGGCGGAAGCTTAACAGCTGATTCTCTTAAACCTATATTTGATGCTGCTATGAACAAGGGACTAAATCTCTGGGATACAGCATATGTATATGGTATGGGAACATCGGAAAAGACTTTGGGAAGCTTTCTAAAAGGTCTGCCAAGAGATTCATATATCATTTCAGACAAATTAACCCCTCAGTGTATGGATTATTCTTCCATAACGCCAGTTGAGGATATGCTGAATATTGAATATAAGATGCTGGGCATTGACAGTATGGATATATACTGGGTGCATAATCCTGTAGACGCACCAAAGTGGATTACAGAAGTAGCAAAGCACTTTGAGGGTAAAAATAACGTTCCTGTAATAGGTGTTTCAAATCATAATCTTGCTGAGATAAAAGAAGCTGACAGAATCTTAAAAGAGTATGGTCTTAGACTTGGTGCAGTACAGAATCACTACAGCTTACTAAATAGATCATCAGAGGATTCTGGTATCGTTGATTATTGCAAAGAGAATGGCATTCAGTTCTGGGCATACATGGTTCTTGAGCAAGGAGCTCTTTCAGGAAAATATGATACTAAGCATCCAATGCCTGCAGGTTCAGGAAGGGCAGAGACTTATAATCCTGTACTTGATAAGCTTGAAATTATGAATGCAAAGCTTATGGAAGTAGCAGATAAACATGATGTGGCACCAGCACAGATTCCTGTGGCATGGGCAATTGCGAAAGGGGCATTACCTATTATTGGAGTAACAAAGGTTAATCATGTTGAGGATGCTGTGAAAGCCTGCAATGTAGAGCTTACCCAGGATGAAATAAAGGTACTTGAGAATACAGCAGATAGTCTGGAACTGAATCTTATTCGCATGTGGGAGAAGAAAATGGAATAATTTTTTTATTCTGAGATTGACTGCGTGTCAACCAGACGATATTATAAAAGTATTGATACACAGTTTAAGGAGTAAAAATCATGGCAGTAGAAAATAAAGAGACAATTGATAAAAGAAGAGAGGAAATAATGGATGCCTGTGAAAAGCTTTATGAAACAATGGGCTTTCAGAGCATTAACATAAAGGTTATTAGCACAGAAACCAGCTTTTCCAGACCTTCCATATATAATTATTTCCAGACTAAGGAAGAAATCTTTTTAGGACTTTTGACCCGTGAATATATGAAGTGGAATGAAGCTCTTAAAAACATTATCGGAAGAAACTCTGATATGGATAAAGATTCCTTGGCGGAAGCATTAGCAACATCTATGGAAGAACGTAAGACACTTCTGAAAATTTCTGCCATGAATCTGTATGAGATAGAAGAAAATAGTAGGACTGAGCTTCTTGTGGAATACAAGAAAGCATTTAAGGATTCTGTAGAACTGTTTAACGAATGCCTTAAAAAACATTTGGGCTTATCGGAAGAAAAAAACGAACAGATAAGATACGCTTTCTTTCCATATATGTATGGAATCTATCCATACTCATATCCTACAGATAAACAGATATCTGCAATGGATGAGGTAAAGCTCTCTCATATGGATACGACAATTTATGAAATGACTTATCAGTTTTTAAAGCTGATCTTATGATTGAAGAAAGAAGGAATTTAAAATGAAGAAAAATATTGGAGCAACACTTGCATTATATCCATCACCTGTAATTGTAGTAGGAGCAATGGTTGATGGCAAACCTAACTGGACACTTGTAGCACATGCTGGAACAGTGGCACATAGTCACCTTATGGTTTCCATGGTTCAAGCACACTATACAAATAAGGGTATCCGTGAAAACAAAATGTTTTCAGTAAATGTGGTAGACGAATCTTGGCTTAAGGAAGCTGACAGAATGGGAGTCATCTCAGGAAATAAGGAAGATAAGTCGGAAGCATTTAAATATACCCTTGGAGAAAATGGTGCCCCACTTATTAATGATGCAAAGGTATCCATTGAGTGTGAGATGGATTATAACTACGAACTTGAGAATTTTGATAATTTCATCGGAAAGATTCTTGCTACTTACGCAGATGAATCTGTCTTAAATGAGGCAGGTAAGATTGATTATCACGTATTTAAGCCTGTGCTCTTTGAGTTCCCTACTTATGAATATTTTGTAACAGGTGAAAAAGTTGGTAACTGTGCAAAGATGAATCAGTAATTGTTTTATAAGTCTGCGGCTTTGCCGTAGGCTTATTTTAAAGAAGGTGTCTGGCAAAAAGGTGAAGTAGTAAGTATCAAGGCAATGGATGGAGTCTGTGATTGGAGGTTTATGATGAGCATTACAGTCAATTTACGTTATAAAGGAACAGATGGTGCTGCAAAAAGATTTGCAGAAGAAATGACAAAAAGCGGAACTGTTGAAAAAATACGAAATGAGGCAGGAAATCTCAGGTATGAGTATTATCAGTCATTCGATGACCCTGAGACAATCCTTTTGATAGATAGTTGGGAAGATCAGGAGTCTATTGATGTCCATCATGCTTCACCTATGATGCAAACAATAATGGACCTTCGTGAAAAATATGATCTTCATATGACGGTGGAAAGATACGTATCTGATACAAGCATACCAGACAAGGATGCTGATTTTATAAGAAAATAATTTCAATGTAACTTTTGAGCCTGGATGTAGAAATCATTGGCATATACATCATTCAAAGAGTGGTGTGAGTCGGTGGCAGAATAAGTAAAGGCCTTTCAAGAGATTATGGAATCTTGAAATTTTACATAGATTTTACATAACTATGTTCATACATTTTACTTGCGTTTTATATTCTGATACCTGGAAGAATATCAGAAATATAAGGAAGGAATCTGTATGGACATTTTTAATTTGCTTAATATGATAGGCGGTTTGTCGCTGTTTCTATATGGAATGAATATTATGGGCAATGGTCTGTCCAAAATGGCAGGAGGTAAGTTAGAAACTATCCTGGAAAAGTTAACAACCAAAAGAATCTTTGCGGTTCTTTTAGGTGCCGGAGTCACTGCAGTTATACAGTCTTCATCAGCAACCACTGTTATGGTAGTTGGATTTGTTAACTCCGGAATCATGAAACTCTCGCAGGCAGTGGGAATCATTATGGGTGCCAACATTGGTACAACCATCACTTCATGGATGCTTTCACTTACGGGTATTGAAGGCAG
>DEWK01000021.1 GCA_002363615.1 Lachnospira sp. UBA3212
TGCACTTAGATTGTAAATTCAAGAACAATAATAAAGGTTTTTCCTTAGTAGAGTTGATTGTTGTAATAGCTATTATGGCTGTTCTTGTTGGTACATTGGCACCTGCCTATCTTCGATACATTGAGAAATCGAATATTCAAAAGGATGTGGATACCTTATACAAAATTCAGGATGCATTAAAGCTGGAATATGCTTCTGGAGAGTATACACAAGAAAGCTTATTGAATGATGTATTTGGAGCCAGTGCTACCAACAATATGATTGATATGAGAGTAAAAGGTGAATTTGTTCTTCAGGTAAATAAAGACGGAACAGTACAGAAAGTTTGGGGTAGAAATACCTTTGTTCCAGGAGATTTTACCTATGATGCAGTAGAAAGTGCAGGAATAGATGCTGCAAGTATTGCTTCCGGAAAAAAGATTAAACTCTTTAAGAGTAAGGCATTAAAGAAGGCAATTTCTAATTCATCAAGTAATGGATATAAGTTTATTACCATGAATTTAAGTGATGATGGTGAAATTAAGGTTTGGATTGGATCCAGAAGTGAAAACAATGGAAAACATTCCAAAAATTCGCTTCCGGATAGTCGATTTGCAGTTGGAGAAATGGTATACAACTAACTACATATATTGCTAATGAGCATTTTAAAAATATGCATCTTAGCAAGAAAAGCGAGCAGAACAGCTGCTCGCTTTTTTCAACTCTTTTTTGGATGAAATTGATGGAGGGTTAGTAAAGAAATGGCATCTTCCCTCGCTTTTTCTGTATAAAACTCAATTAAAAGAACTCCCTCCTGGTGCTCACGATTGTGATTGATTCCTATGTTTTTTATGGAAATCTGATGGGTTGCTAAAAGGGTAGCAACGGTTGCAATGGCACCGTATTCATCCTTTAGGTCACAGAAAATAGTATAGGTTTGTGAAATTGGACCAGCCACATGATCATCAAAGGAATCACGATAGTCTCTACTTGTGGTAAAGAGTTTATAAATCTCTCCCTCTTGATGGGTATCTAAGGCATTTTTTACTTGCAGAAGACTTGCCACATAATCATTGATTAATTCTGAGATATTTTCGGAATTGGTCATACAAATTTGTTCCCACATATCCGGGGAAGAAGAGGCAATTCTTGTAATATCTTTAAATCCACCGGCGGCGATTTTTTTCATGGTTCCGGCAGATGAATCAGAATCTTTTACTAAATTTACCAAGGTAGCCGCAATTAAATGAGGTAGGTGGCTAATGGCCGCCACAGTACGATCGTGTTCCTTTTCATCTAGAACTAAAGGAAGGGCACCGATCTCTGACACCAAAGCTGTCATGGTATGAATAGCAGAGTTAGGTGTTTGAGTGGTAGGGGTTAGAATATAAAAGGCATTTTCAAGGAGATGGTCTGAAGCACTGGTATAGCCGGTTTTTTCAGAGCCTGCCATAGGATGTCCCCCGATAAAACTGACTTCCATGCCTAAATCCCTTACTGCCTGGTGTATATTCCCTTTGACGCTTCCCACGTCTGTGATAATGGTTCCTTCTTCAATATAATCCTTCAGGATGGTTAGGTAGTGGACGTTCATCTCTACAGGAGTACATAAGAAAATGTAATCGCACTCCCTAAAATGATCATCGATTTTATCTGTAGCAATGTCTAGGGTTCCATCGTTTAAGGCAAGAATCCTGGAATTTTCACTACGATTATATGCAATTATTTTATAAGATGGATGTACTCGACGGATTGCTTTGGCAATGGAACCGCCAATTAGTCCCAATCCGATAAATCCAATGGTTAGGTTTTTCATATTGACCTCCAAATTTCTATAACGTTCTTAGTTTAAAGCAAATAATTAGGAATGTCAATGTTTGTAGAATTGATAGGGAAATTGAAAAATCTTTGAAAGTCTTTTGGGACTGTTGAATTTTCGTGGTATTCGTGTATAATAATATTCGTATAAAAAGCGGATTTTTACACTTAAGAGTCATGAGGAATTACATGTTTGGTAAAAGAAGAAAAAAAGAGGAAGAGATACAGACTTCTCTTTCCAATGAGAATAAGAATGAAGATTTACAAGAAGAACTCTTGGTAAATCCTGGTCAGGTGTCCGAAGAATTCATGGAGGATTTTTCAGAATTAATTGAAGAATCCAAGGAAGAGAACGTCGAAGAATCCCTGGAAGAATTAAAGAAGGACGATTTAGAAAAAACAGTGGATGAACAAGAAGAGAAAAATGAGAGCCAAGAGGATTCAAAAGAATTTACAGAAGAGGAAGTAACGAAAACAGAAGAAGACTTAAAGAAACAAAAAAGAAGGAATTTTTGGAAAAACTTTGCAGCTATGGTTTTTGAATTGGTTGTGGTCTTGGGCTTAATTCTCTTTGTAGTACAAACAGCAAAGAAAAAACTCTATGCCTATAACTCAGAGCGCGCCAAGAAAAACTTTGCAGCCATCACCGAGACCAAACCTGCAGATGCAGAAAGTCCAGATGTATCCGGTGAGGAAATCATTGAGGATGTGGAGGATAATCCAGACAGTTTTGAACTTACCTTAAATAGAACCACAGGAATTCTTTCGATTGTTGGAACCAAACCTTCTGGAGAAAGTTATGTGGCAAAATGTATTCATGTTCTTGCAGGAAGGGACTTGGAAGATGGTACTTATCAGGTGGAAAGCAGGTATTCCTGGGTTTGTTTAGATCAGGATACTTGGAATATGTATAATACCAAGGTGAATAAGAATATCTGGATTCAAACCTGTTCCTATAACACCAAGAGAAGATATACTTTAAATGCTAAGGAATATAACAAGATTCGACACGGACAACAAAAGGGAGTGGGAAAGACCATTCGTCTTCGTGTGGCAGATGCTAAATGGATTTATCAGAATGTAACAGATGGTGCGAAACTTACTATTGTAAGTTCAGGAGATCCTTTGGGACAAGTGGAAGAATTCCCTAAGATTCCGGTTACTAGCGGTTGGGATCCAACGGATACAGCCAAGGGAAATCCATGGCAGAATGCAGCGCCAAGAACCATAGCAGTGTATGATGATGTGGTCGTAGTAGAAAGAGGAAGTGAAATCAACTACCTTGCAAATGTTATTGCCCAGAACAATAGTGGTAAGGATGTAACAGAAAAGCTCAGATATAAGAAAATCGACACATCAGAAGAAGGAACCTATCATGTTACCTATCGTTATAAAAAGATTCGGGCAAGGATTACCTACAAGGTGGTGGATTCTACCCCTCCAATGATTCGATTTGATGATTTGCCTGATTATACTGGGGATGTTATTCAACCGGATTTCACTACGGCAGAAACCACTGAGGCAGAAACAGAAACTACCACAGAGGAAAAAACTGAGCCAATCGCTACGACGACTGAGAAATCTAGTAAAAAGTCTTCTAAAAATTCAAAGAAGAAAACCAGTGAGGAGACGGAAAGTGATACCACAGAGGAAACAACTACCACAACCCCATATGACTATAAGGTGTCTTCCGATAATTACACCTTTGGTTACTTGAATTCAGCTAAGTTTAAAAAGATTGTGATGAATAATATAGTAGGAGCCATGCATGTATTTGATGCTGGGATAGAAATTGCAGCTCCTGTAGATTTCTACTGGCCTGATTCCTTCTATGAAGGAGAAAACCGCATTCAAGTGCGTGCTTCCGATGCCTATGGAAATGTATGTTATCGTACCGTGGTGATTAAAATCTCAGAACAGGTAACCACAAAAAAATCTTCATCCAATAAGAAGAAGGTAACGACCAAGAAATAATAAAGATAACGCAGGTGGAAAACCCACCTGCGTTATTTTATTGGATCATATGATTGTGAATAATACTTCGAATGGTTTTATACAAAAATGGTTTTAATTTTTTGATTGGAAGGGGCTGATCATACAAAATAGAAGAATAGGAGCAAGAACTGACTAATTCTACGATTTCAAATAACATAACTTCTGGTGCTTCGTAGTTGTGACCATCTTCCTTAATCATCTCCATATAGGCATGATAAACGGATTGTTCTCCATTTTCTGCCTCTATAGGAGCTTGAATTGCGGCTTTAAAGATTGCCCAGGAAAGATTTTTAGAGATAAAATTTAAAAGGATTTTATTCTTATCTAATACGTCAATAACATAATTGGCAATAAATAAGATTTTTTCTTCAAAACTGTTGTAGTCTTTTGGATCTAACTCCATGGCAATTCTGGCATTGGTAAAAAGCTCGCTGGATTTATGGGCAATCAGATGATTTCGAATATCATATTTATCTTTGAAATACAAGTAAAAGGTACCTTTGGCTACACCGGCATTTTTGGCAATATCAGCAATGGAAGTATTGGAAAAGCCATGGGTAGTAAAAAGCTGAAAGGCTGTATTTAAAAGGGATTCACTTTTTTCTTTTTTCTTTGTCTCGGTTTTGTTCATGGTTTTTCTCCTAAAAATGGTTTGAAACAAGTATATAAAAAAATATGTAAAAAATCAATATTGACTTATGGTCATTTTTGGGCTATACTTTGGGATAGAAATGACTAAAGGTCATTTTTAATTAACAGGAGAAATCCCAACCTCTAAGCATAAGCCTAGCTGGCGAGGGAGTCTTAACGAATAGATAGAGGAGAGAAGACTATGATTTCTTATGGTAAGTGGATTGTGAAACATAAGGTGTTGGTATTTGTTCTAGGATTGATGCTTTTGATCCCTTCTTTCATTGGATACCTTCATACCCGTGTAAATTACGATATCCTTTCCTATCTTCCAAAGGATATTGAAACTATGAAGGGCCAGGATATTCTGGTGGATCAATTTAACACAGGTGGGTTTTCCTTTTACATTGTTGAAGGAATGGAAGATAAGGATGTGGCTAAGTTAAAGGCTAAGATCCAGAAACTGGAACATGTAACGAATGTGATTTGGTATGACAGTGTGGCTGATCTTTCTATGCCAAAGGAGCTATTACCAGAGGACCTGTATGATGCTTTTTGTAATGGGGATGCCACCATGATGATGATTCTCTTTGATGATACAACTTCAGCGGATTCCACCATGGATACCATAGAAGAGATTCGAAGAATATCAAATAAGCAATGTTTCCTAAGTGGAATGTCAGCGGTTGTGACAGATACTAAGCTGATTTCTGAAAATGAAACGCCAATGTATGTAGCAATCGCTGGAGGCCTTTCCTTGCTGATTTTATCATTGGCAAGTGATTCATTTTTGGTTCCGGTATTCTTTTTAATTGGTATTGGTATGGCCATTGTTTATAATTTAGGATCCAATGTGATATTTGGAGAAATTTCTTATATTACCAAGGCCTTGGCGGCTGTTCTTCAACTTGGTGTTACCATGGACTATTCTATTTTCCTTTGGAATGCCTATACGGAAGAATTAAAAAAACACAAGGGGGATTATGAAGAGGCCATGGCTCATGCCATTGCTTCCACCATTTCATCAGTGGTGGGCTCATCGGTTACCACGGTGGCAGGCTTTGTAGCCTTGGTATTTATGACCTTTACCTTGGGAATGGATTTGGGAATGGTAATGGCCAAGGGAGTGGTAATCGGTGTAATTTGTTGTATTACCATATTGCCTTCCATGATTATTCTTTTCCGTAAGGTTTTGGAAAAAACCAGACATAGGGATTTACTTCCGGAATTTAACAGGGTAACAGATTTTTTAACAAAACACTATATCATACTTGCTATTTTATTTGTTCTTCTTTGGATTCCGGCCATTTATGGAAATAACCATGTAAAGGTTTATTATAACTTAGATGAAACCATTCCGGTCTCCTATGAAAGCCGGGCAGCCAATGTGAAATTAAACAAATTATTTGAATCCAATTCCACACATATGCTTTTGGTAGATGCAAATTTAGATCGTAAAACCACGCATCAGATGATAAAAGAACTTCAAAATGTGGATGGGGTTAAGGCTGTATTGGGAAAGGAAACCTTCCTTGGAGAAGCGATTCCGGAGGAATTAATTTCAGACAGTGAACTTTTAAATAAATTACAAAGCAAGGATTATCAATTAATCCTTGTAACTTCAAAATACAAGGTTGCATCAAACCAGGTGAACGCACAAATTGATGAAATCAATGAGATTGTTCATAAGTACGACAACAAAAAGAGTATGGTGATCGGAGAGGCCCCATGTACCAAGGACTTAATTGAAATTACGGATAAGGATTTTAAGCGAGTAAGCGCAGTGTCCATGGGAGCTATTTTCCTTATTATCTTTTTCGTGTTCAAGTCCATTTCATTGCCGGTTATTTTAGTGTCGGTAATCGAGCTTGCGATCTATATTAATATGGCATGTTCATACTTTATGGGAACGAGAATTCCATTTATTGCTTCCGTAGTAATCGGAACGATTCAACTAGGAGCAACGGTAGATTATGCCATCCTTATGACCACAAGATATAAGAGAGAACGATACAATGGAAAAAACAAGAAGGAAGCGGTAAAGATTGCTGCAGGAGCTTCTGCTAAATCTATCGTAGGTTCGGGATTTTCGTTTTTTGCTGCAACCATTGGGGTGGCGGTTTACTCAAAGATTACCATGATTAGTCAATTATGCCTAATGATGTCTCGAGGAGCCTTAATCAGTATGGTTGTGGTAATTATTTTCCTGCCAATGATGTTTTTACTATTTGATGGCTTGATTTCCCATACAAGCTTTGGCTTTTTCCCAAAGAAAAGGATAGAAGAAAAGAAAGACCTGGTACTAACCAGTAATCTGAATTGATCGGAGGTATTACAATGAGAAAGAAAAAAATCTATAAGATGATGTCCTTAATCCTTAGTCTTACAATGATTGCAGGAAGTTTTGTCTATCCTGTGGAAAAGGGAAAAGGAATAAGAATTAGTCAAAGACAGAAAACCCTTTCTGAAAATGAATTTTTATTAAATGCAGTGACCATGGTGGCAAGTGCCGGTAGTAGTGACAGTAATAAGTCAGAAAGCATAGACAGCTCGAAAAATGTCATTGAAAAAGATGAAACGGTTTATGAGCTGACAGATTCCAATGGCGGACACCAAAAGACCATTGTAAGTAGTTGGTTAAAAAGCAAGGGAATAAGTGGTCCCCTTGAAGATGTAGCCAATCTTTCAGAAATTAAAAATGTAAAAGGAGAGGAAGATTATACCTTAAACCAAGATGGAACGATTACTTGGGAAGGGAATGGAGAAGATATTTATTACCGGGGAGAAAGTAAGGAGAGTCTTCCGGTTGAATTGAAGATCACCTATTATTTGGACGATCAAGAGGTAAAGCCAGAGGAGATTCTTGGAAAATCCGGAAAATTAAGAGTGAAGTTTGAATATCGTAATCAAGACAAAAAAACGGTAGAAGTAGATGGAAATAAGTATGAAGTTTATACACCATTTCTTTGTGTCACGGGAACTTTAATTGACAATGAAAAATTTTCCAATGTGGAAGTGACGAATGGTGAAATTGTTTCCGATGGAGAGCACAGTGCCTTGGTGGGATTTGGCCTGCCGGGATTAAAGGAAAGCTTAAAATTAGATGAAATGGAGATGGATGGAAAGAACATTTCCCTTGATATACCAGAGTCCTTTGAGTTTACTGCAGATGTTCAGGATTTTTCCATGAGTATGTGTTTAACGGTGGTTTCTTCCAATGTGTTTGATCAGGTAGATTTAAATGATTCTACGTTAGAAGATTGGATGAATGATTTAAAGGAAGACAGTGATGCCCTGGGAGAAGGGGCAGATTCCTTGGAGAAGGGATCGAAAGATCTTTCAAAAGGAGCCAGTGAATTAAATAGTAATATGGAAAGTTTTACCCAAGGAACAGAGGATTTAAAGGACGGCATAGATGCATATACCCAGGGGGTAGAGGAAGCAAAAGAGGGAGCTGGCCAACTAGAGGATGGTAGTAAAAAGGTAAGCACGGGAAGCAAAACGATTAAAAATGCTATGAAAGAGGCGACTTTTGGTAGCAAGAAATTAAAGAATGGTGCTGTCAGTCTAAAAGATGGTATGATGACTTTAGATTCAGGAATCGTAAGCCTTCATACCGGTCTTAACAGTTTGGAGGCAGGTACAATTACCCTTACAAGTGGTTTAAAGACCCTTTCTCAAGGAACCACCTCCCTGGTAACGGGACTTACGAACTTAGATCAGGGAGCAGATTCCTTGAATACCGGTTTAAGCCAGGTTCAGACAGGAGCAGATACTTTTAATACCGGTCTGCAAACCCTGACTGCAAGTAGTAAGGGATTAAATGATGCCTGTGAAAAAATTGCCCAAGGTATTAGTGGAGCGAATTCCTATGGAAAAGCCTTGGAGGAAAATAAAGATACCTTATTGGGATTATATAAGCAGTATGCAGCTTTGGCTAATCAGTCAGAGGAAGCTAGGGTTATGGCAGAAAAAATAGGAAGTTTAGTGGTGGCTCTTTATGGAGCAGATGCATTGGGATTAGAAGCAGACCCAAGTAATCCGGGTCTTACTAAGGTAATTGCCCAATTAGCGGATGAAACGACCGGTATCTCTGCCTTTGAAAATGGACTTTCCAGTTATACGGGAGGTCTGGATTTATTAGCTAGTAATTTTACTAGTTTAAAGCAGGGGATTGATAGTGCAGCTACCGGTGCAGGAACCTTAAAGGCAGGTGCTGATTCGGCTCTTACGGGAGCAAAGAGTTTAGATAGTGGGGCTAAGGAAGCTTACAAGGGGGCTAAGGAATTGAAAAAGGGCGCAAGTAGCGCCGCCTCTGGAGCAGGCCAGTTGGAAGAAGGATCAGAAACCTTGGTAAAGGGTACGAAGTCTTTGGTAAAGGGAAGTGAGAGCCTCTATCAGGGAAATAAGAGTATTTACAAAGGAAGCAAGAGCTTATCTCTTGGTAGCAAAAAGGTGAATAAAGGTATCAATGCTTTATGGTCTGGATTAGTAACCTTAGATAATAATTCAACTGCATTAAGAGATGGAGCAAGTGCATTAAAGACCGGTTCGGACCAGATTGCAGATGGAATCGGTCAGATTGATAGTGGTTTGATTACCCTGAAGGATGGCATGGTCAAGTTTAACGAAGAGGGAATAGAAAAGCTTACGCAGGGAATCAACGATAATTTGACAGGCAAATTTGATCGCTTAAAGGCCGTTATTTCTGCCGGTCAGGACTACAATAGTTTTTCTGGAAGTGGGCAAGGAGAAGAATCAAAAGTGAAATTCCTTTACAAAACGGAAGAGGTAAAATAAACATTAATTGGGAGGCAAAGAAATCTTTCTTCTTTGCTTCCCATTTTTATTGGTACTAATTCTTAGAAGCTTGCGTAGGAAGGGATTATGGAGTAAAATGAAAAAGGATGAAGAAATTTGGAGGTTAATTATGAGCAATCTGAACGAGGCAAAACAGGCGGCAATTGCTAAAATAAAAAAAGCTAAGATGGAGACTGCACCAAAGGAAGAAAGCAGTCAAAAGAAGCGGGAACAACTTCATGGTGAATTAGGGGAACAGCTGAATGAAGCCAGTAAGGTAAAGCATGTAATTGGGGTTGTTAGTGGAAAAGGTGGAGTTGGAAAATCCTTTGTAACTGCTATGCTTGCATGCCAGTTGGCAAAAGAAGGCAAGAGAACAGCAATTTTAGATGGGGATATTACTGGTCCATCCATTCCTAAGATGTTTGGATTAAAGGATCAGGTCTTGCATAATGGAGTAGGGATTGTTCCTGGAATCACAGATAAGTATAAAATTCAGGTAATGTCCTTAAATCTTATTTTAAATGATGAAACGGAGCCTGTTATCTGGAGAGGTGGTTTAATTGCTGGCGCCGTAAAGCAGTTTTGGACAGACACTATTTGGACAGATGTGGACGTTATGTTTGTAGATATGCCACCGGGAACGGGAGATGTGCCACTTACGGTTTATCAGTCTTTGCCGATTGATGGAATTGTTGTGGTTACTACCCCACAGGATTTGGTTTCTATGATTGTAGAAAAGGCAGTAAAAATGGCTGAGAAGATGAGAATTCCGGTTTTAGGAATGGTAGAAAACATGGCTTATTTTACTTGTCCGGATTGTGGAAAAAAGATTCAGGTGTTTGGAGAAAGCCACGCGAAGGAATTGGCGGATGAGTTGAAGATTCCAAAGGTGATTTCTTTACCAATCGATCCACAAGTTGCCTCTTTTAGTGACCAGGGTAAGATAGAAGAATATAAGACAGATCCACTGGCTGATTTTATTTCTCTTGATTAAGTCTTGGATCAGATAGGATATACGTATGAACGATCAAAGTATGATAAATCCTGAATATGGTCTTTCAAAAGAGGATGTTCAGGAACGGGTTCAAAAAAAGCAATATAATGGTGTTTTCAAAGCATCTACTAAGACCATTGGACAGATTGTATTTGAGAATGTATTTACTCTTTTTAATGGGATTAATTTCTTTCTTGCAGTCTGTGTTTTTTTTGCGGGTTCCTATAAGAATATGGGATTTTTAGGAGTTGTTTTTTGGAATATCCTGATTGGAATCGTTCAACAGGTGCGTTCCAAAAAGACCATTGATCGATTATCCATCTTATCGGCCCCTCATGTTCAGGTAATTCGTGAGGGAAAAGAAGAAGTAATTCCTTTTGAGGAAGTTTGTTTAGATGAGATTCTGGTGATTCACCAAGGAGACCAAGTCTGCGCAGATGTGAAAATCCTAAAGGGCGTTCTTAGTTTAAATGAAAGTAATATTACAGGAGAAACCAATCCCATTAGTAAAAGAGAAGGGGACCAGGTTTTGTCTGGAACCATTGTGCTTTCTGGAAGTGCTGTTTGCATTGCCCAGGCTGTGGGTGAGGAAAGTTTTGTAAATAAAATTATAAAAAAAACAAAATATTTAAAAAAACCAGATTCCAGGATAATGGCTTCTACCAGAACCATTATAAGAAACCTTTCCATTGTTATTTTTCCAGTGGGAGTAATCTTATTTTTAAAATACCGTTATTTTATGGCTCTTTCTTTTCATCGATCCGTAGTAGTTACGGTTTCAGCTTTGGTGGGAATGATTCCCAGTGGTTTGATGCTTTTGATATCTTGTGTCTTTGCCTTGGCTACGATTAAACTTGGAAAGAAAAATGTTCTGGTTCAGGAATTATCCTGTATTGAAACCCTGGCAAGGGTAGATGTACTTTGTCTGGATAAGACAGGAACTTTAACGGAAGATAAGATGTATTTTGAAAATCTCATTTCCTTGATGGATGATTCGGAAGAGGTAAAAAAACAACTGGTTGATTTTGCGGAGAATATGACGGATCAGAATCAAACGATTTTAGCTATTCGGGAACGTTTTATGGCAGGGAAGGAGCGGCAAGTTACAAACCGGATTCCTTTTGATTCCAAGAATAAGTGGTCTTTAATTTCTTATAAGGAGAACGAGTCTTACATTCTTGGAGCACCGGATATTTTACTGGGAAACAGGAAAGGGGACTATGAAAAACTTTTAAAGGAGCCAATCAGTCAGGGTAAGAGAATTCTTTTATTTGCCTCTTGTGATTATTATGACCTACCTGCCAATGATTCGATAGAAAAACAGGAACTCCCTAAAAATATACTTCCTCTTGGCTTTTTGGTAATTACGGAAAAACTTCGACCAAATGTGAAAACAACCTTAGAATATTTTAAAAGACAGGGAGTTCAGTTAAAAATTATTTCTGGAGATAACCCACAAACCGTTAGTAATCTGGCAAAGCAAGTGGAGTTTTCCGGGACTGATTTTTATTATGACTGCAGGAATTACAAGGAAGGTATGGACCTAAGGGAAATTGCAGAAAAGTATAATATTTTTGGTCGGGTTACACCAGCCATGAAGCTTGCCCTTATTAATGCCTTAAAAGAATCAGGACATAAGGTGGCTATGACAGGAGATGGGGTAAATGACGTTCTTGCCCTAAAGGAAGCTGACTGTTCCATTGCTATGCAGTCTGGTTCTGATGCAGCTAGGTCTTGTTCTCAGTTGGTATTGTTAGATTCAGACTTTTCTTCTATGCCAGAGATTGTAGCAGAGGGTAGAAAATCTATTAATAACCTGGAACGATCTGCGATTCTTTATTTGGAAAAGACCGTTTATGCCACACTTTTAGCAGTGATATTTGTATTCTTACCGGTGACCTATCCCCTTCAAGCGATTCAGATTACGGTCATTGGGGGATTGACCATTGGAATACCTTCCTTCCTCTTGGCCCTAGAACCGAATTATCAACGAATTAAGGAAGGATTTTTAAGGAATGTTTTAGCGGTTTCAATTCCTAGCGGGGTGTTGGTGGTTTTAAATATTATTGCTACCATGATTGTGGCAAATATTTTTGAAATCAAGGATTCCTATCTATCAACCCTTGCCACATATACGACCTTTGCGGCAGCCATGATCGTAATCTACCATATTTCCCAGCCTTTTAATCGATTAAAATTAATTATGATTGGTCTTTTGATGATATCCTTTGGGGTGGTCACCATTGTGGCTTATAATTTATTAGACCTAGCCAACTTAAAGTTTTTGCATTTAAGTATTCTTTTGATTCAGGGAATTGCAAGTATTTATGCCTATCGCCTTTTACTTGCCCTATCCATGAAATATTTTGATTGGCATTATAGAAAAAAAGAAAATTTACAAAAGAGGACTTCTCGTGTATAATAAGTATGCTTCGCGAGATTTTTGGTCGCGAGAAGTTTAAAAAGAAAGGAATGAATAACTATGGCAAAGATTCAGATGACAACCCCATTGGTTGAGATGGACGGAGATGAGATGACAAGAATCCTCTGGAAGATGATTAAGGATGAATTAATCCTTCCTTTTGTGGATTTAAAAAGTGAATACTATGACCTTGGTTTGGTTCATAGAAATGAAACCGATGACCAGGTTACAGTAGATGCAGCCAATGCAACTAAGAAGTATGGGGTTGCTGTTAAGTGTGCTACCATTACCCCTAATGCAGCTCGTATGACTGAATATGACTTAAAGGCTATGTATAAAAGTCCGAACGGAACCATTCGTGCTATGTTAGATGGAACTGTATTCCGTGCTCCTATTATTGTTAAGGGTGTTGACCCATATGTTAAGACATGGAAGAAACCAATTACCATTGCTAGACATGCATATGGTGATGTATATAAGGCTTCTGAGATGAAGATTCCTGGTGCTGGAAAGGCAGAACTTGTTTATACAGGTGAGGATGGAAGTGAGTGCAGAGAATTAATCCATGAGTTTAAGGGACCTGGTATCATTCAGGGTATGCATAACCTGGATGACTCGATTGAAAGCTTTGCTAAGAGTTGTTTTGAATATGCTTTAGACTTAAAGCAGGATTTATGGTTTGCTACTAAGGACACCATTTCTAAGAAGTATGACCATACCTTTAAGGACATTTTCCAGGAAATCTATGATGCAAAATATAAGACAAGATTTGAAGAAGCTGGTATCTCTTATTTCTATACCTTAATTGATGATGCGGTTGCTCGTGTCATCCGTTCAGAGGGTGGATTTATTTGGGCATGTAAGAACTATGATGGTGACGTCATGTCAGACATGGTTGCAACAGCATTTGGTTCCCTTTCTATGATGACTTCTGTACTTGTGTCTCCTCATGGATACTATGAATACGAGGCGGCTCACGGAACCGTACAGAGACACTATTATAAGCATTTAAATGGTGAGAAGACTTCTACCAATCCAATTGCAACAATCTTTGCATGGAGTGGTGCCTTCCGCAAGAGAGGTGAGTTAGATCAGCTTCCAGAGCTTGTGGCTTACGCAGATGCTTTAGAGAGAGCTTGTATTAAGACAATTGAAGATGGAGATATGACTGGTGATTTAGCCCTTCTTTCTACTCTTGAGAATAAGAAGACCCTTACGAGTGAAGAATTTATCGCTTCCATCGCTTGTCATTTAAAGAATGAATTAGCATAACATATAAAAAATCCAAGGAATCACACGGATTCCTTGGATTTTTTTATATAAATTAAATCTTGTTCCTATCAATTGTTAGTAGGTTCTGAGTATTGGAATTGTTCAATGGTGTAAACCTATTTAATAATTGTTCCGACCTTTTCTAAGACGCCTTCCTTAGCTTTGTTTAAATGGGTGATAATAGAACGACGTTCCTTACCACCTTCTACAAAGGAAATGGCTGCATCCATCTTAGGACGAGAAGTAGTAATTTTAAAATGACCATCACAAATTAATTTTCTGGCATCTGCTGCTGAAATTTCTTTGATTGGTACCTGTTCAGGGGTATCCTTATTCAAAAGAACATTATCCTTAGAAGTAAGGAAGAGAAGGGTAGAAGCATCAATCATCTCTGCTAACTTACAAGCGGTATAATCCTTCTCAATAATTGCAGATGCCCCCTTAAGTCCTGTTCTTTGTTCTAATACAGGAATACCACCGCCACCACCGGCAATTACAATCTGACCTGCACTTAAAAGTGCACGAACGGCATCAATCTCATAAATATCGATTGGTTTTGGTGCAGCAATCACTCTACGATACCCCTTGCCTTCTTCATAGACTACATAATTCCCTTTATGTTCTTCAGCATGGGCTTCATCTTCATTCATATAACGGCCGATTACCTTGGTAGGATTGTTAAATGCCTTGTCAAAAGGATCTACACGAACCTGGGTAATCACGGTAGCTACCGGCTTATAGATTCCTCTTAAAAGAAGCTCTGTACGAATGGCACTTTGTAAATCATAACCGATAAATCCCTGACTCATGGCACCACAAACTGACATGGGAGCAACTCCATAATCATTATCTAATCTGGAAAACTCTGTCATAGCAGTCTGAATCATACCAATCTGTGGTCCGTTGCTGTGGGTGATTACGATTTCATATTTCATCTCTATTAAATCAGCAATGGCCTTGGCAGCGCCCTTTACCCGTTCTTTTTGTTCTTCAATGGTATCTCCAAATGCATTCCTGCCGAGTGCAACAACAATTTTATTATTCATCTTATTAAGTCCTTTCTAAAATGCAATCTAGACATTTACTGTATTTAATTATTATAAGTGATGAATATAGAAATTACAAGGAAGAGAGGCTTATTTTTTCTATAAAAAATTAAGAAAATGGAATTGACAATGCGTGTATAATTGTATACAATTATACACGCATGCGAGATTGAAAGTCTTCATTCAGGTTAGAATAGGGAGGATTAATTATGTTACCAGATAATTACACGGTAAAAATGAATGAACATACAAATTTGTTAGAGTTAGAAGAGCAGATTTATCATTTGGTAGAAAATGATGAGCCAAACGTTTATCGTAATCTTTTCCCGTATGATGAGGTTCCGAAGATTGCTTTTAATAACCGGGTAGTTCCCAATGATATGCCAGAGGATATTTGGATCACTGATACCACCTTCCGAGATGGTCAACAGTCCAGAGAACCATATACAACGGAACAGATTGTTCATATTTATGATGCCTTTCATCGTTTAGGAGGACCAAAGGGGATTATCCGTCAAAGCGAATTTTTCCTTTATAGTAAAAAAGATCGTGATGCGGTTGATAAGTGTTTAGAAAGGGGCTATCAGTTCCCGGAAGTTACTAGTTGGATTCGTGCCAGCAAGAAGGACTTTGAATTGGTTCGTGATCTGGGACTTCGTGAAACAGGTATCCTGGTTTCATGTTCCGATTATCACATTTTTTATAAATTAAGAATGACTAGAAAAGAATGCATGGAACATTATCTTTCAGTGATTCGAGAATGCTTAGAATGTGGGATTTCTCCTAGATGTCACTTGGAGGATATTACCCGTTCCGATATTCATGGTTTTGTACTTCCTTTCTGTATTGAACTTATGAAACTTCAGGATGAATATGGTATTCCGGTGAAGATTCGTGCCTGTGATACCATGGGATATGGAGTAAACTTCTCAGGTGCCGTTATTCCAAGATCGGTTCAAGGAATCATTTATGCCTTAAATAAACATGCAGGGGTACCTTCTAAGCAGTTAGAGTGGCATGGTCATAACGATTTTTATAAGGCGGTTACTAATTCCACCACAGCCTGGTTATATGGATGTTCGGCCGTAAATTGTTCTTTATTTGGAATCGGTGAAAGAACCGGTAATACCCCATTAGAGGCTATGGTCTTTGAGTATGCACAGTTAAAGGGTAGCTTAGATGGTATGGATCCTACCGTGATTACAGAACTTGCCGAATATTTTAAGACGGAAATCGGCTATGAAATTCCACCAAGAACACCATTTGTTGGTAAGAACTTTAATGTGACAAGAGCAGGAATTCATGCAGATGGCCTCTTGAAAAATGAAGAGATTTATAATATCTTTGATACAGAGAAGATTTTAAATCGTCCGGTACTTGTAGCAGTTTCTAAAACCTCCGGACTTGCAGGAATTGCCCATTGGATTAACACTTATTATAAAATCCCTAAGAATCGTTGGGTCAATAAAAAATCTCCATTGATTCATGAGGTGAAAAAATTGGTAGATGGAGAATATGAGTCTGGAAGAGTAACTGTTATTACGGATCATGAGCTGGTAGAGATGATTGCCAAGTCTTGTGAGAAATTAAATCTTCCTTTGCCTGGTACAGGTCATTTTCTAGATGATATTGAAAGTCAGGGACTTCTTGATTAATGGAGGATAAATGATGGCTGATAATAATCAACTTGGATTGTCGGACAAGTACTCTCTTCGTGGGCGGGTCTTTGATACCATACGTGATCGGATTATTTCCGGAGAATATCCCAATGATATGGAACTTAGGGAATTAACCTTGGCAAAAGAATTTAATGTGAGTCGAACCCCAATCCGAGAGGCCTTGCGTCAGTTGGAGTTAGAGGGATTGGTTAATATTATCCCTAATAAGGGTGCCTATGTGATTGGAATTACCAAACGGGATATTATTGATATTTATTATATGAGATCTTTGTTAGAAGGGCTTTGTGCAAAGATGGCCGTTCACAATATTACCGAAGAACAGTTGCAAGATTTGGAGGAGAATATTGATCTTTCAGAATTTGCGCTTTCTAAAAAAAGAATGGATCATGTGGTAGATTTAGATAATGAATTTCACGACCTACTTTATCGGGCCTCAAATTCTAGAATGCTGCATAGGACCTTAAGTGATTTTCATCAATATTTAGAGCCTTTGCGAAAGAAATCCCTTTCTGATTCTGAGCGTGTTTCCAATACCATTGATGAGCATAGAAAGATTGTGGAAGCTATAAAAAACAAGGATGAAAAAAAGGCGTATGATCTTGCCAATGGACATATTTTAAAATCTATTGATAATCTGGAAAATAAGCATCTTCTTTCAGGAAATTCATGATACAGGAAAAGATTCCAAAGACTGGTAAGTAAGTCTTATCATAGAAAATGAGCGCTATCGTAAATAACGATGGCGCTCATTTTTATGCTTCTTGGGATAGCTCTTCCCATTTTTCATAGAGTTCTTCTAATACCTGATCATTGGCGGTTTTCTTTTTGTTTAATTCTGAAAGTTTACCAATATTGGTGGCAATTTCCGGCTTACACATTTCTTCTTCAAGACCAGCGTTTTCTTCCTCTAAAACGCTGATTTTTTCTTCTATACTTTTAATCTGATTGTGAATCTTACGAATTCTTGCCTGTTCTTCTTTTTGGCTCTTCCAGTCAGCCTTAGATGCAGAATCGGTCAGGTCTGATTTTGGGAGTTCTTTTGTTTCTTCTTTCAGGTAAAGCTTTGATAGTTCTTCCACTTTCTCAAGGTAGTAATCGTAATTTCCAATATAATTAATCAAGGTTTTTCCTTTCAGTTCAATGATTCTTGTGGCAGTTTGATTAATAAAGTAACGGTCATGAGAAACATATAAAACTGTTCCGGTATAGTGGTTAAGAGCATATTCCAAGGCTTCCTTAGATACCATATCCAGGTGATTGGTTGGCTCATCTAAAATTAGAAAATTAGCATTGGAAAGCATCAGCTTTGCCAGAGAAACACGGCCTCGTTCTCCACCCGATAGGTCTTTGATCTGTTTAAATACATCTTCCTCTGTAAATAAAAATGCAGAAAGCATGGTGCGAATCTGGGTATTGGTTAAATTTGGATAGTCATCGGAGATTTCATCAAAGATGGTCTTTTCCATGTGTAGGACGTGGTGTTCCTGGTCGTAATATCCAACGGATACATTAGCACCTAGGGAGATCTTTCCGGAATCGGCAGGTATCAGTTCATTAATGATTTTTAAAATAGTTGTTTTGCCGGTTCCATTATCGCCGATCAGAGCAAGGCGTTCACCTCGTTTGATTTCAAAGGAAAGATTATGAAAAAGTTCTTTGTTATCAAAGGATTTTGAAAGTTCTTCCACGGTAAGAACGTCATTGCCACTGGTGATTTGAGGTTCTAGATGAAATTTCATAGAACGTCTCTGGCTAATCGGTTTTTTTAAGACGTCAATTTTATCTAACATCTTTTGACGGCTTTCCGCACGTTTAATTGATTTTTCACGATTAAATTGCTTTAATTTATTAATAACCGCTTCCTGATGTTTGATTTCCGCCTGTTGGTTTTCATAGGCCTTTGCAAGGCTTTCTTGGATGATTTCTTTTTTCATGGTGTAGTCAGAATAGTTACCGGTAAAACTGGTAGCGGTAGCATCTTCTAATTCAATGACTTTATTCACAATTTTATTAATAAAATAACGGTCATGAGAAACCACAATAACACAACCCTTATAATTTAATAAAAAGTTTTCTAACCAAGCCACAGAAGCGATATCCAAGTGATTGGTAGGCTCATCTAAAAGGATGATTTCAGGCTTAGATAGCAGGAGTTTGGCGAGGGCTACACGGGTTTTTTGACCTCCCGAAAGGGCATTAATGGGTTGTTGGTAATCAACTTCTGTAAAACCAAGTCCCTTAAGGACTCCAGAAACCTGACTCTTATAGGTGTAGCCTCCGTCTAAATCAAATTGGCCAGAAAGGGTCTCATAATCGGCTAGGAGCCTGGTTAACTGTTCTCCAGATAATTTATTCATATCCTCTTCCATTTGACGAAGTTTTTGTTCTAAATCCAATAAATCCTGACGAACATGATAAACTTCGTTGTAAATGGTTTGATTGCTGTCTAATTCCTGATGTTGAGCAAGATATCCGATTTTGCAATCCTTGGCTAGGGTAACTTGTCCGGAATCAGCGGGGATAAGCCCCATAATAATTTTTAATAGCGTTGATTTTCCGGCACCATTTACGCCTACGATGGCGGCTTTGTCGTTGGCTTCTACGTGAAAACTCACATCTACTAAAACGTCGCCGGTAACGTATGATTTGTTGATTTTATTACAGGATAAGATCATGTTTATTATTCCTTCCCTATTTGTCAAATGAAGTGTTTAAAGTACAGTAATTATAGATGAAAGGGTCTTCTTCGTCAATCCGGAAAAGCTAGACAAAAGTTTGACAGTAATTTAAGATTTTACTATAATAAAACACAGAGTAATTCATGGGCGTAGACCGGAGGTAGTCATTTGCAGAAGGCGATTTCACAAGCGGTAATCAAGCGATTACCACGTTATTATAGATATCTTGGAGAACTAATGGATGAAGGAATTGAGCGTATTTCTTCTTCTGAATTAAGTCAAAGAATGAAGGTAACGGCATCTCAGATTCGTCAGGACCTTAATAATTTCGGAGGCTTTGGTCATCAGGGATATGGTTATCATGTTCCAACCCTGTATAATGAAATTGGAAATCTTTTAGGGGTGAATGATCACCATAATATGATTATTATTGGGGCTGGTAACTTAGGAAGAGCCCTGGCAAACTATGAGAATTTTTCTAAGCGTGGAACCAGCATTATCGGGGTATTTGATAATGATCCTTCGGTAATTGGAAGTGTAACCGGAAAACATCAAATTAAGGATATTAAAGGGGTAGAAGCTTTCGTAAAGGAACACGGGGTAGATATTGCTGCAATCTGTATTCCGAAAAGTGCAGCCGGAGAAGTGGCTAAGAATTTAGCCGGCTTAGGTGTAAGAGCATTTTGGAATTTTTCTCATATGGATCTGGAATTACCGGAGGAATACATTGTAGAGAATGTTCATTTGTCAGAAAGCCTAATGCAGATCTCCTATATGATTCAAGATCAAGATAAAAAAAGAGAGAAAGACAAGTAGACGGAGGGATACATGAAACGTATAATTCCTGGAAGCAAAATGAAAGAAGTGGATGCATATACCATTGACCAGGTGGGAATACCTTCCTTGGTTTTAATGGAACGGGCAGCATACACTTCTTTTTTTTATTTGCATCAGTGGTATGAAAAGAATAGTCAAAGACCTGTTTTAATTCTAGTAGGAGGAGGAAATAATGGTGCGGATGGATTAGCTATAGCCAGAATGTTTTTTCTTTCTGGAATTCAGGTTCATGTTCTGGTTCTGTCAGAAGGGAAGAAAAGTGAACAGTGGTTAAGGCAGGAGGACATCCTAAAGAATCTAGGGTTCGATTCTTTTTACTATAACCTTAAGGAGGTAAATCTTTCGGCCTACGATCTAATGGTGGATGGAATATTTGGGGTAGGGCTTTCCAGACAGGTGGAAGGCAGATATGCAGAAGCGATTCTTGCGGTAAATGATGCCAAGAAGACTTACGGAACCTATCTTGCGGCGATTGATATTCCCTCCGGCCTAGATGGAGATAGTGGAAAAGTGATGGGCTGTGTTTTGGATTGTGACATCACTTTTACCATGGGTGTGTATAAGACGGGACTCTTATTACATCCCGGTTGCCAGTACTGTGGAAAAGTTGTGGTTTGTGAAATCGGATTAGCGCCAAAGGCTTATGATTTGTGGGACGAGACCCTTTATACCTATGAGGAAAAGGATCTGGATTTGCTTTACAAGAGAAGTGAAGATACCAATAAGGGTTCCTACGGAAAAATCCTAATCCTTGCCGGTTCAGAGACTATGTTTGGAGCCGCTTATTTTAGTGGAATGGCTGCATATCTTTCCGGGGGAGGACTGGTGCAAATCTATACTCCAAAAAACAATAAGGAGATTCTTGTGGATAAAATCCCTGAAGCCATTGTATCTACCTATGAAGAGGATTTTGCAGAAAAAATCAAGTGGGCTTCTGTAATCGTTGTAGGGCCGGGGCTGGGAAAAACGAAAAAGGCGAAAGAGTTATTGGAAATGGTTCTTGATGCCAAGAAACCTTGTGTTATTGATGCGGACGGTCTAAATCTCTTAAGCGAACATCGGGAATTAATGAAAAAACTAGGACCATTTGCAATCCTTACCCCACATTTAGGAGAGATGGCTCGTTTACAAAACACAAGTATTAAAGAGATAAAAGGGAATCTTTTAAAAAGTGCTAAGGATTTTGTAAAGGATACCTCTGTGACCTTGGTTTTAAAAGATAGTAGAAGCCTTGTAATCACTAAGAATATGATTTATATAAACCAATCCGGTAATGAAGGAATGGGCACTGGAGGAAGTGGAGATGTTCTTTCAGGAATCCTAGGAACCTTTTATCACTGTTACAAAGACCCACAAATTGCTGCCGCGATGGCTGTATATGTTCATGGGCTCTGTGGGGACCTGGGGAAAAAGAAGTATGGGTCTTATAGCTTAATGGCGCGTCATTTATTAGAATCTTTGAAAAATCTCTTAGATGATGTTAGAAAAAATTGACGGATTGCCTATTGAGTGCTATATTTATCTTTGACTTTGCATTTTTTAGGAAAGGAATTTGATATGGACAGTCACAGTCTAGGACTGATTTTATTTGTTATTTTACTTGTTATATCTTTTATACTCTATGGTTATAAAAGCGCTCTTAGTCATCTCACTGAGAATGAATTAGAGCAAGAAGTTGGGGATGGTAATTCCATGGCGGCCTACCAGTTGAAATTTTTGGGAAAACCGTATTTGATTCGGGATACCCTTTTGTTTATGGTGTTTTTAATGGCTCTTTTGGTGGGATACTATCAACTGGGAGAGTATTCGGATAAATTGTATCGAACCTTCGTTGTCTGGTTTGGTTCTTATTTAAGCAAGTATGTGCTTAAGGCCCTTATGGTTTTTTCCTATGTTTTTACAGGATTTTATATGGGCTTTATCAGCTTAGGGATTGGAGTGGTTGTTCCGGGACATTTGGCAGACAAGTATCCAAAGACCTTTCTTAAACTTACTGGATTGGTTCGGGTAATTGTTACTTTTACCTATCCATTTACATGGGCCATTCGTTTTCTGGCCAGTTTGATTCTTGCTTTGTTTAACGTGGATCCCAAAGAGGATTATGAGAATGTTACGGAAGAAGACATTAAATCCATGGTGATTGAAGGCCATGAACAAGGAGTTCTTGAGGCCAGCGAAGCTAGAATGATTAATAATATCTTTGAATTTGATGATAAGGATGCTAGAGATATTATGACCCACCGTAAGTCCATTACAGCTATGGATGGACAGATGACCATTCGAGAGGCCATTGCCTTCATTCGCTTGAATGGAAGATCTAGATTTCCGGTCTTTTATGAAAATATTGATAACATTATAGGTGTTATTTATTTTAAAGACCTTATGCTTTTATTCGATAAGGATGATTTAATGGACACACCGGTAAAGGATGTAAAGCAGCTTTTAAGAAAACCTGTTTTCCTTCCGGAAACCTCTAAGGTAGATGATATGTTCCGTTTGATGCAAAAGGAACATACCCATTTAACGGTGATTGTGGATGAATATGGTCAAACCTCAGGAATCGTTACCATGGAGGATGTACTGGAGGAAATCGTTGGAAATATCTTTGATGAATATGATGTGGAAGAAAAACATATTCTAAGGCAGAGAGGGAATGAATTTCTTGTTTCCGGTCAAATTTCTCTGGAGGATTTTTCTAATACCATTGGAATTCCTATTGATAGCGAGGAATATGACACTTTGAATGGATATTTAATTTCTAAACTAGATCGAATTCCGGAAGCAGATGAAAAACCCCAGATGAAAATAGATGGTATTCATTATCAGGTATTATCTATTGAAAATAATATTATTTCGAAGGTAAAAGTTATTATTCCTTCGAAGAAAAATAACATAAAGAAAGAGGTAGAGTAATGTCAGGACATTCAAAATTTGCAAACATCAAACATAAGAAAGAGAAAAATGATGCTGCTAAGGGTAAGATTTTTACCATTATCGGTAAGGAAATCGCGGTAGCTGTAAAGGAAGGCGGACCAAATCCGGACACCAACAACAAACTTCGTGATGTGATTGCTAAGGCTAAATCAAACAACATGCCAAACGATACCATTGAAAGAGGTATTAAGAGAGCAGCCGGAGCAGCTGATGCTGTTAATTACGAGCAGTTAACTTATGAAGGTTATGGACCAAATGGTACCGCTATTATTGTTGATACCCTTACAGATAACAAGAATCGTACCGCTGCAAACGTACGTAGCGCATTTACCAAGGGTGGCGGAAGCATTGGAACCAGTGGTTGCGTATCCTTTATGTTTGACAAGAAGGGTCAGATTATTATTGCAAAAGAAGAAAACGAAGAAGTTGATGCAGATGAACTTATGATGACAGCCTTAGATGCAGGTGCAGAGGATTTTACAGAGGAAGAGGATTCCTATGTAATTATTACAGATCCTGATAACTTTACAGCGGTTCGTGAAGAATTAGAGAAGCAGAATCTTGTTTTTGCTGAAGCTGAAGTTACTATGATTCCTCAGAATTACGTAACCTTAACTGATGAGGAAGCAATTAAGAAGATGAATAAGCTCTTAGATCTTTTAGATGAGGATGATGACGTTCAGCAGGTTTATCACAACTGGGACGAGTAATTATGAATACGATTTTATTAGATTTAGATGGAACAATGCTTCCTATGGATCAGGACCTTTTTTTGCAAACCTTTTTTACGGCCTTAGAGGCTAGAATCGAGACGGCCGGATTTGAAAAGGATAGGTGCATGAAAGCCTTTATGGAAGCCGTGAAAGCCATGAAAGTAAATGATGGAATGGCAAGTAATGCAAACGTCTTTTTAATAATAGTAGAAAAATATTTGGGAAAGGACCAGGCGGGAGCCTTCCTTGAAGTCGTGGATGGATTTTACCAGGAGGATTTTGATGTGACAAGGCTTGTAACAAGGCCGGATCCAAGACTGGGTAAGATGGTTCATCAATTAAAGGAAAAAAATTATAAATTGGCTCTTGCAACCACACCCTTATTTCCAAAGGCTGCAACCTATAAGAGAATGGAATGGGCTGGGTTAAATCCTAAGGATTTTGATTTGATTACCACTTATGAGAATTCTCATTATGCAAAACCCAATCCGAAATATTTTAAAGAAATTATAAATAAATTAGAGACTGATGCAAGTGATTGCTTAATGGTAGGCAATGACACAGAAGATGATATGGGATGCATTCGCACTGGTATGGATATTTTCTTTATTTCAAATTGTTTAATTAATAAAAAAAATATTGACTTGTCAGATTACAAACAGTCTGATTTAGATGCCTTTATTGAATTTGCAAAAGATCTTCCCAGACTTGGAAAAAAGAGTAGACGGGTAATTTAAATTTAAATAAAATCAATTTTTAAATAGTCAAACTGAAAAGTTTGACTATTTTTTTAAAAAAGAAAATTTGAAAAAAAATTTTCTGATTTCTTGAAATTAAAAAAAATATGTTGTATAGTAAAAATGTGTTTTGTAAGAGTTATTTTTTATTACAGAATGGAGGAAAAATATGGCAACAACTAAAAAAACTGTTACTGCATCAACTGAGGCAGTAAAAACTGTAGCGAAGGAAGTAGAAACCGCTAAGAAGGCAACTACTAAGGCTGCAGAAACCAAGGCAACCGCTAAGAAGGCAGCACCTTCCAAGAGAGGCAGAAAGCCAGGACAGAAGGCTGTAGCTGTTAAGACATTCGTTCAGTTCAAGGCACAGGATGTTGAAACAGAGAAGTTAATTGCTGCAGCAAAGAAGGATTGGGCTAAGAAGTACAAGAAGAAGACAGTAGATCTTGTAAGTATCAATCTTTATATTAAGCCGGAAGATAAGAAGGCATACTATGTGATCAATGACAATGATCTTGGCGATGTGCCTTTCACAAACGGGGAAGACTAATTTATAAAAGATTCATCTTCAGTTTATGCTGGAAGTGAATCTTTTTTTTATGAAAGAAAGTCTCTATCAGAAAAATGACAATACGAAAAAACACGAAAATCATTCGGGTAAAGTTAAAAAAAAGTCCTTATTTTATTGTTATTTTATACAAACTAACAATAAAATAACACATTTTCTATGTGAAATTAACAGAAAATCTCTGAAAATCACGAAAACGTTTGCAAAGCAAAAAGAATTCATGTATATTTTATTTCGGCAAGTGAAAACTTGAATTAAAAAATTGTTCATGGGAAATGAAAGGAGAATGTAAACAATGAAGAAAAGTCTTTGCAGTTTACTGGCAGTAAGCTTAACAGTGAGCGGACTTGTCACTTATCCAAAGGTGGCTTTGGCTAAGAATACGAGTATTAAGACCATCACTCTTAGTAGCGCAAAAGACTTGCAAAACCTGCAAAATAGCATTGATGAGGCAAATGCGGATGAAATTGTGATCCTGGTGAACGAGGATATTTCCTATACCTCTAAGGATTGGGAAGCGGTTAATCTGATTGGGGAAAATGTGAACAGCCGCTTAAAAGTTACGGTTAAGGGTAATAATCATATTATTTACGGATTATGTAATGCTGAGGCTGCTGATTCTGCCGTTTCTGCTGCCGGCTTATTTAATGCTTGTTATGCAGACCTTAGCGTTTATGATTTAACATTAAAGAATGCGTCCATCTATGGAAAAACTGAAAAGAATGGACAATATCAGGTAGTTACAGGGGATGCTTCTAACGCCGGAATGAAGGCCGGTGTCTTTGCAGGAGCGTTGAATTATGGTAGTTATTCATTTGAAAATTGTCAGGTTTCCAATGGAAGTATTTACGGTTCAAGCTACCTGGGTAGTTTTGTGGGTTATTCCAATATGGAAATCAATATGAATAATTGTAGTACGGATCGTACATGTCAGGTAAATAGTTGCAGCTATAACAAGTCAGATAGCTATTATGTAGGTGGTATTTGCGGTTATGTAGCAGCTTGTAAATTTAATAAGGTAACCAATCAGGCATGTATTTCTGGAAGTGGTATAAATACGGCTTGGGGCATTGGTGGCTTATTAGGTGGAAATCGCCCTTTACTGGATATTAAGGATGAGAATAAGACCACTGTTGGAACTGCTTATTTTAAGGATTGTTGCAATGATGGAGATTTAGTACTTGATTTTGGTTTTTGTGTGGGAGGAATCATTGGTTGTGGTGATGCATATATTGAATCCTGCCAAAATAACGGTAACATTACTAATAAAACAGGTTCCAGAGTAGGCGGAATCCTAGGTTATGGTAATGCAGATATCAAATCCTGTGAAAATACCGGTGATATTAGCGGATTAAATATCACTTCGGGAAACACGGTTAGTGATATAAGAGAATCTGACTTTGTTGGAGGAATTGTCGGTTATTATATTAGTGGTACCATGGAAGATGTAAAAAACTCCGGAGAAATTACCGGAGATGACTGTGTAGGTGGAATTGCCGGTTACTCTTCAGGAACCATTCAATCTTCTGTGAATAAAGGAAATGTAAGCGGAGATGTTTACGTTGGTGGCACGGTTGGTGTTAATAATGGTAGTATTTCTGATGCTTTAAATTCCGGCAAGGTAACAGGTAACAGCGAAGTTGCTGGAAACGTTGGTAAGGATGTTGGAACTTCTTCGGAATTAACAGATCTTTCTAATAATCAGACAGCGGTTGACGGACTTTCTGAAAATGGTACTATTATCTCTACTATTGTAGATTTGAATTCTGAGGGTGAGGTAAGTGCATTTGGCATGACATTTGCGGTAAATCCGGTGGCAAGCGGTATGATTGGCCTTGTAGATGCCAAAAAGGACGGATTAACCTTACTTGCAATTCCTGCTGCAGGTTATAAGTTTACAGGATGGACCTTAAGCGGAAACTCACAGTTGACCACAGGAAATCTTAGCGATTTAAAGATTTCTATTTGTAAGGCAAAGGATAGCAAGGTCGTTGCAAACTTTAGTAAGATCAGTACGGGAGAGACCATTGTTGATGTGAACACCAACACTTATGAAGTGGATGGAACTCTTGTAATTACAGCAACTCCGGCTCAGGGTGGATCGGTAAATTATGTAAATTCTTCTGATGGAAGTATTTCACTTACTGCAGTTGCTGCAGATGGCTATGAGTTTGATAAGTGGGAGGTATCCGGTTCTGCAAACTTTGCAGAAGGTGTAGATGCAAAATCTGCCACAGCTACCTTTACTTATAGCAAAAATACAAGTGGAAAATTAGTTGCTTGCTTTAAGGCAAGTGTTGAAACCGTAGGCATGGGTAGTGAGATTAATGATGGGCTTTATCGCTATAAGATCACCAAGGCCGGAAGCAAGAAGACTAAGGGTCAGGTGAAACTTTTAGGCTTATACAAGAAAAATCTTAAGAAGGTAAAGGTTGCCACTACCATTAAGGTAGATGGAATTACTTACCAGGTAACCAGCATTGCTAAGAAGGCATTTTACAAGAATAATAAGATTACAAGTGTTGTGATCGGAAAAAATGTAAAGACCATTGGAAATCTTGCTTTTGCAAAAATGAAGAAGCTTAAGAAGGTAACCATTTGTTCTAAAAAATTAAGCAAGCTTTGCAAGTCAGTCTTTTCCGGAGATAAGAAGCTTGCCAGATTGGTGATTAAGTCTAAGAAATTAAAGTCGATTGGAATGGATTGCTTTAAAAACACCAAGAAGGGACTTGTTATTAAGGTTCCTGCAAGCAAGAAAAAAGCTTATGCGAAATTAATTAAAAAGTCAAAAGCAAAAAATGTAATTGTAAAATAATTTAAAAAACTACCGGTGATAAAACATCGGTAGTTTTTTTACCTTCTTCCCTTATTTTACTTGACAAAGAGGTTTATAAATGTTATATTTCTATATGATTTTGCAGGTGTGGCGGAATGGCAGACGCATCAGACTCAAAATCTGACGGTGGCAACATCGTGTGGGTTCAAGTCCCACCACCTGCACTTGTTAAGCATCGCTAGAGCGGTGCATTTTTTTTTGCCTGACTAGAGGAGATTTTATGGAATGTCGTGAGTTTCAAAAAAAGATTCCAGTCTTTGTGGAACATGAATTAAATAGAAGCAGTGAAGAACGAATGAAGACAGTAATTCCAAGGGATGAACTTTTGGGATTTGTGGATCATGCTTCCAATTGCAAGACCTGTCATGATGATTTAGAAATATATTATATGGCCTTAGTGGGATATGATCTTGCTAAAAGTGATGCCTCCGCATCCTTTGATTTTTCAGGCATGCTAAAGAAGCGGTTATCGGTGATTGAGGACAATATAAAAAAGAGAATTCTTTTAGAAAAAAGTTTAGTTTTTTGTATGTGGTTAGGAAGGATTTCAGTTTATTTGCTTTTAATCTTGTGCTTTATCGTTTTTTTGTTCTAGTACCAGTGATAATAATTGTGGAGGGGTTATTCTATGAATAAAAAATTAATGTTAATAGATGGACATAGTATCTTAAATCGTGCTTTTTATGGGATTCCAAATTTAACCAATAGCGAGGGCCTTCATACCAACGCAGTTTATGGTTTTTTAAATATTATGTTTCGCTTTCTTGATGAAGAAAATCCAGATTATCTAATGGTGGCCTTTGATGTGCATCAACCTACCTTCCGTCATGAAATGTATGATGGTTATAAGGCTACAAGACACAAGATGCCGGAAGAACTTGTGGAGCAGGTACCAATGATTCAAGAGGTTCTTAAGGCTATGGACATTAAGGTTGTTACACTTTCAGGATATGAAGCAGATGATATTTTAGGAACCCTTTCGAAACAGGGAGAAGAAGCAGGAATGGATGTAACTGTGATTTCCGGAGATCGGGATTTATTACAGTTAGCTTCTGATCAGGTGAAGATTAGAATTCCAAAAACCAAGGGAGGAAAAACTGAGGTAGAGGATTATAATCGTAAGGATGTGATTGAAAAATATCAGGTTACCCCAGAAGAGTTTATTGAAGTAAAAGCCTTGATGGGAGATTCCTCTGATAATATTATTGGCGTTAGTGGAATTGGTGAAAAAACAGCCATTAAGATTATTAACCAGTATCATTCCATTGAGAATGCTTATGAACATGTATCGGAAATAAAGCCTCCTCGTGCCTCTAAAAATCTGGAAGCGGAAATTGAGGTGGCAAGGTTTGCAAAAAAACTGGTAACTATTTGTAGAACTGCTCCGGTTTCTGTTACAATTGAAGAAGGAAGCAGAAAGGATTTCTATACGAAAGAAGCCTATGAACTCTTTGTGAAATTGGAGTTTAAAAATTTCTTATCTCGTTTTGATAATCTTAGTTTAAGTAACCAGTGCGAAGAGTCTTTTACTATGATTGGTGATTTCAATCAGGCCATTGGCTTGTTTGATCAGATGAAAAAGCAGGAAGAGGCAGCATTTGTTATACTTCAGGAAAATAAGGAATTTTTTGGTGTTTCTTTAAGTTTATCAGAAAAGGAAAACTATTACATTCCTGCCGGTGGATTTATAAATGAAGACCTTATTAATAATTATATTAAGGATTATACGGGTACCCTTTACACCCTACATTTAAAGGAAGAATATGAATTTTTTGAAGGATTGTCAAAAATTCAGGTAAAGGACCTTGGGCTTGCAGCTTATTTATTAAATCCTATTTCAGATCAGTTTGATAGTGATTACTTAGCAAACAAGTATTTAGGGTTAAATGTTCCTTCTTATCAAGATTTGTTTAAGAAAAAAAGCTTAAAGGAAGTCCTAGAGACAGAACCAGATACCTTTAAGATTTATGCTTGTTATCAGTCCTATGTATGTTTTCAGGCTGGGAATAAGATTTTAAACAAGTTAGAGGAACTGGGGATGAAGGAACTTTATGAAGAAGTGGAACTTCCTTTGACCTACGTACTCTATGATATGACTAAAACCGGGGTGATTGTAAAAAAGGATGCTCTTAGTGATTACAGTAAGGTTTTACAAGAAGAGTTAAGTGAACTTCAAAATCAAATCTATCAGGAAGCCGGGGAAGAGTTTAATATTAATTCTCCAAAGCAGTTGGGGATTGTGCTGTTTGAAAAGATGGGAATTGAAGGAGGTAAAAAAAACAAGACCGGTTATTCAACTTCCGCAGATTTATTGGAAAAACTTGCCCCATCCGCACCGATTATCAAATTGATTTTACAATATAGAAAACTGGCAAAATTAAAATCTACTTATGCAGATGCTCTCCCTTCTTACATCAAGGAGGATGGAAGGATTCATGGGAAATTCCACCAGATGGTTACAGCCACTGGAAGAATTTCTTCTTCAGATCCTAATCTTCAGAATATTCCGATTCGAATGGAGATGGGAAAGGTCTTCCGTAAGGTATTTGTTCCTAGGGAAGGGGCCTTGTTTGTAGATGCGGATTATTCTCAGATTGAACTTCGGATTTTAGCTCATATGTCCGGAGATGAGAATCTGATTTCTGCCTTTAATAATCATGAGGATATTCATACCATGACGGCTTCTCATGTCTTTCATGTGCCGGTGGAGGAAGTAACCCCGGAACTCAGAAGGAATGCCAAGGCGGTTAATTTTGGAATTGTTTATGGAATTTCAGCTTTTGGTCTAGGAGAAGATCTTAATATTTCCAGAAAGGAAGCAGAGTCGTATATTAAGGAATACTTTGCTATGTTTCCTAAGGTTAAGGAATTCCTGGATCAATGTGTAGAGCAAGCCAAAAAAGATGGGGCAATTGAAACGATCTTTCATCGAATTCGTCCGATTCCTGAATTATCTTCCTCAAACTATATGGAAAGAGAATTTGGTAAGAGAATAGCCATGAATTCTCCGGTTCAGGGAACGGCGGCAGATATTATGAAGATTGCCATGGTAAAGGTGGCAAAAAGACTAGAAAAAGAAAATCTTAAGTCAAAGATTGTACTACAGGTTCATGATGAATTATTGGTAGAAGCGCCAATGGATGAAGTGGATGTGGTAAAAAAGATATTAGAAGAAGAAATGTCAGGAGCTGCAAACCTTGCTGTAAAACTTGAGGTAGAGGTCCTGACAGGTAAAAATTGGTTGGAGGCACATGAATGATACTTGGTATTACAGGTGGAGTAGGCTCTGGAAAGAGCGCTGTACTAAAAATACTAAAAAAGGAATACCAGGCAGATATCATTGAATTAGATGCAATCGGTAAAGAGGTAGTCCTTCCGGGAACAATCGGTTATGTAAAGGTAAAAGAAGCATTTCCGGAAGCCCTAAAGAAGGATGGAAGTTTAGACCGGGAAAAACTGGCGGAAATTATTTTTTTGGATCCGGAAAAGAAGGCTGCCATGAACGCCTTGATTCATCCCTTGGTTTATGACGAGATGATTAGGAGAATTCAGTCTTCTAAGGCTTCCTTGATTGTTGTAGAATCTGCCATTTTATTAACTTGTGGCTATCCGAAATTTTGGGATAAGCTTTGGTTTATTTATTGTGCAAGAAAAATACGTGAGAAACGCTTGAAGGAAACCAGAAATTATTCCCTTGAGAAAATAAAAAGTATGATGGCTCAACAACCCTCTGTGGAATTTTTCAAGAACCATGCAGATTATTTGATTGATAACAGTGGTTCTCTTTCAGGTACTAGGGAGCAAATTGATAAAATACTGAAGATTATGCTGTAGGGGAGGCCTTTGAAAGGAGAAGTAGATGGAAATTCAAATGTGGAGGGATATATTAAATCCCTATGAACTTGCGGTTAATGAAATATTAGTAAAGTTTCGTCATTTGATTCGGGAATATCGGGATGCCGGTGAATATTCACCAATCGAGGATGTGGACGGACGAATCAAGAAGATTTCCAGTATTCTGGATAAGATGCAAAGAAAAGACATTCCCATGGAGAGAATGACAGAGGAAATCGAGGATATTGCAGGTATCCGGATTATGTGTCAGTTTGAAGATGATATTGCAGATGTGGCCAATTTGATTCGGGATCGAAAGGACATGAAGGTTCTTCAGGAAAAGGACTATATTACCCATCCGAAATCTTCCGGTTATCGTAGTTTTCATATGATTGTAGAGTATAGCGTTTATACCAGAACGGGAACCAAAACCATTCCGGTGGAAATTCAGATTCGAACCTTGGCCATGAATTTCTGGGCTACCATTGAGCATTCCCTTCAGTACAAGTATCGCCATAAGATTCCGGACCAGGTAACAGAGCGTTTGCATAGGGCTTCCGAGGCGATTATCAATTTGGATAATGTTATGGGAGAGGTTAGAGGAGAAATCCTGGATGCTCAAAACTCTTTCCGTGTGAAAGCAAATATTGTATCGGATATTTTAAATAACATTCAGAATATGTATGCGGTAGCAAACAAAAGGGAAGTGGAAAAAATTCAGGATGAATTTTATAAGGTTTATCTGGAGGATGACTGGGACAAACTGGAGCGTTATTCTAAGGAGTTAGATATTATCGCTGAGGGTTATCGTGCCCAGGGAATAGATGGAAATATTGAATCTTAAACAGGAGTTTCTATGCGTTTAGATAAATTACTGGCAAACCTTGGCTATGGAAGTCGATCTGATATTAAAAAGATGATAAAAAGCGGTCAGGTTATGGTGGATGGACAGGTATGTAAAAAGCCGGAATTTGCCCTTAAGGAAGAGGGAGACAGGATTTTAAATCAGGTTATATATGCAGGAAACTTGTTAAACTATAAAAAGTATTCCTATCTGATGATGAATAAGCCGGCAGGTGTAGTTTCAGCCTTAAGAGATTCAAAGGAAAAAACTGCTTATAGCCTGATTGATAACCCTGTAAAGGATTTAGGGATTGTGGGAAGGTTAGATAAGGATACGAGAGGACTTTTACTGTTCACCAATGATGGTAATTTAGCCCATAAACTTTTATCTCCCAGGAAGCATGTGGAAAAGGAGTATCTTTTCACCTGTAAAAATCCCTTGAATCAGGAAGACATTAGGGCCTATGAGGAGGGTGTGGTGATTAAAGACCATGCCAAGGGAGAAGTGGATTATAAGACAAAACCGGCTAAGCTTACTATTTTGGATGATTATACCGGAAGGCTTGTGATTACGGAAGGTAAATACCATCAGGTAAAAAGAATGTTGGCGGCCAGAGATAATCAGGTTTTAAGCCTTAAAAGGATTCGAATGGGAGGCCTATTTTTAGACGAAAGTTTAAAGGAGGGTGACTATCGGGAACTAAGTGACGAAGAACTTTTACTTCTACAACAATAATAAAAGACACATCTTCTTGCCTGTTTTGGTATGAAGGTGTGTTATTTCGTATCTAATCACAGGAAAAAGAAAGAAGGGGGACTTATGGTTGATTTAAAAAAACAAGAACGATTAAAGGAACTGATAGAAGAAAGTCATAGGATTGTCTTTTTTGGTGGAGCAGGAGTTTCTACGGAATCCGGAATCCCTGATTTTAGAAGTCCGGATGGACTTTATAACATGAAATACAAGTACCCACCAGAAGAAATTATTAGCCATAGTTTTTTTATGAGAAATCCGGAAGAATTCTTTCGCTTTTATTGGGACCGAATGATTTGTGATGAAGCAAAACCGAATAAAGCTCATTTGGCCTTGGCTAAACTAGAAGACGAAGGAAAACTTCTGGGGGTTGTCACTCAAAATATTGATGGTCTTCATCAGGATGCAGGTAGTAAAAAGGTTTATGAATTACATGGAACGGTAAGAAAAAATTACTGTATGAAATGTAATAAGATGTATCCCTTGTCTGCCTTGAAAAGAGAAGGAATTCCTTACTGTACCTGTAAAGGTATCATTAAACCAGATGTAGTTCTTTATGAGGAAGGATTAGATGACAATACGGTTACCGGAGCTATACAGGCCATTGCTTCTGCAGATTTGCTTATTATTGGTGGAACTTCATTAAATGTTTATCCTGCCGCAGGATTAATCCGGTATTTCCAGGGAAAGCACTTGGTGGTAATTAATAAAACCCCAACGGTTCAAGATAGTAACGCAGAACTAACAATCACAGATCCAATTGGAGAAGTTTTGGGAGGAATTGTCTTATGAGTAGTAAAAGAATCGGAATTGTAACAGGCGCTTCTTCCGGTATGGGAAGAGATTTTATTTTTGAAATTGTAAGATCCTATCCGGATTTGGATGAAATCTGGATGGTTGCCAGAAGAGAAGAGCGAATGAGGAAGGTAGCCAAAAGAATTCCAATGGCAGCAAGAATCTTTGCTATGGACTTGGCCAGTGGAGATTATTCTCTTTTAGAAGAGGAATTGAAAAAGGAAGCTCCCGAAGTAAAGATTTTGATTAACAGTTCCGGCTTTGGCCGTTATGGACTTTTTTTAGAAGACGATAGAAAGTCTCAAACCGATATGGTAAGAGTAAATTGTGAAGCTTTAACTGCCATTACACACATGGTTCTTCCTTATATGAAATCTCACGGAAGAATCATTAATATGGCATCCTCTGCTGCCTTTTTACCTCAGCCAAAATTCACGGTCTATGCTGCTACGAAAGCGTACGTATTAAGCTTTACCAGAGCTTTAAAAACAGAATTGGCAGACCGAAATTTAAAAATTACCGCAGTTTGTCCGGGACCGGTGGCTACGGAATTTTTTGGAAATGCAGAAGGCTCCAGTAAACTTTGGTATAAAGAGATGATTATGGCAAAAAGCAAGAAGGTTGTTAAATTAGCCTTTAAGGACTGTAGCAAAAACAAGGATCTTTCTGTTTATGGATGGTCCATTCGAGGCTTTTACGTTATTAGCAAGATTTTTCCTCACAGTCTTTTATTAAAGATTGTTGGTAAATTGAATTCAAAGGATCAAGTATGAAAAAAGAATTAAAAAAAGGATGCTATCAATATTTTAAAAAATTAAAACTTTATGATTTGATGATGATTGGAATCATTGGAGGTGTATTAGTAGCACTTTTAGTGGGAGGATATCTTTATTATCATACCATTAAAAATATTATTACCCCATTTTCCATGGTTCTGGTTCTCCCCTTATCCAGATATCTTGTGAATTTTATTCTTATTTTCAGATGTAAGAGTTTAGAACCAAAATTAAATGAAGAAGTGGATCTGATCTTAAAAGACCGGGAGGAGAAAATTTTAAAAGAACTGGCCTTTACCATAAAGGAAGGCATTTATTTGGTAGATGCTCTTTTTGCCATTGATGGCAATCTTTTGGTTTATATTTCTAAACCGGTTTCAGATTATGCCGGTGAAAAAGAATATATAAAAAAAATAATTGCCCAAAGCTATATGATTCGTAAATTGACTTTTGTAACCCAAGAGGAAGAGTTTTTAAAACGCCTAAAGGCAATTTTAAAATTAGAAGTTGAAGATCGTGACAAGGCTAAAAAAAGGCAGGCAGATCTTTATGAATATTTAAAAGGATATATTATCTAATGAGAAGTATAGAAGTTGGAAAAAATGAGGCAGATAAAAGGTTGGATAAACTTCTGGGTCAGATTTTATCTTTGGCTCCTAAATCATTTATTTATAAAATGCTTCGAAAAAAGAATATTAAATTAAATGGAAAAAAGGCTAAGGGAGACGAGAAGTTAAAAGAGAAGGACTTGGTTGAAATTTATTTGTCGGAAGAGACTTTTTTAAAATTTGCGGCTCCCCAATTTAAAAATTCAAAAATTCATGAAAAAGAGGATGAAGGCCTAAAAAAATTAGCTCAAAAAATCGACTTGAAAAAGCGTATTATTTACGAGGACAGGGATGTCATCTTTTTTAATAAACCGGAAAATCTTTTAAGCCAAAAGGCAGAGGCCAAAGATCTTTCTGCCAATGAACTTCTTTGCTATTACTTGAGAAAAAAAGGAGAGCTTACCCAGAAGGATCTTTTAACCTTTCATCCTTCCATAGTCAATCGCTTGGACCGAAATACCACGGGCCTTTTGGTTTATGGAAAGTCCCTGAAGGGATTACAGGAATACGGAGAGAAGTTTAAGAATCGGCAGATTGATAAATACTATCTTTGCTTGGCTGAGGGGGTGGTAGAAAAGGAAAGTACAATCTCCGGCTTTTTAAAAAAAGATCAAAGTCAAAATCAGGTAACAATGAAAGTTGAGGTAACCCCGGAAGAAAAAAAGAATTACGATTACGTTGAAACCAAGGTGATTTCTTTGGCAACGAATGGGGCAGAAAGTCTTTGTATGGCTAAATTAATTACCGGAAAGACCCATCAGATTCGTGCCGGTTTTGCAGGGATAGGACATCCACTACTGGGAGATCACAAGTATTGTAACGAGGAAAGCCTTAGAAAATCCCAGCAGGTCTTTCATCTTTCCTGCCAACTCCTACATTGCTATCAGGTGGTCGATCAAAAGAGGACAATTACAGCTCCGCCGCCGGAAAAATTTTATCAAGCCTGTAAAAAGGCAAATCTTTTAAAGGAAGAAATCGAATGGGAACATGGACAAGTAGAGGACTAAGGGGTTCTCTTTTAGAAGAACTTATTAATATGACAAATGAAAAATATCAATTAAGCAATTTAGCCTTGATTCAAAAAATTCCAACCCCAATTACACCGGTTCGTTTTGATTCAAAAAATAAACGAATCACGGATGCTTATTTTGATACCCAGTCTACCGTGGATTATATCGGCTTAGTTCAAGGAATCCCGGTTTGCTTTGATGCCAAGGAATGTAGTAAGGATACTTTTAGTCTTGCTAATATTCACGACCATCAGATGGCATTTATGGAAAAATTTGAAAAACAGCAGGGAATCGCCTTCTTTTTAGTTTGTTATATCCATATGGATCGGTATTTTTACATTCCTTATCGACATATGAAAAAATTCTATGATCGCTGCAAAGAAGGAGGAAGAAAGAGTTTCCGTTTTGAAGAAGTTGATCAGGTTTATGAGGTATTTAATACTAAGGGCTATCCGGTACACTACCTAGAAGCCTTGTCCAGAGATCTTTTAGCAAGAGATCAGCAGGAAAACAAGGGAAAAAATGATTGACAAAAGACTGTCCTGTGATATAATTCTAATACGTTATCACTTTATCACAATAAAGTAAAGGATTATTTGACCAAGACAGGATAAACAGCTACAATAGTACTGTTTCTTATAAAACAGGAGGAAAAAAGATGAATCAATTATTGCATACTCCAGAAGGAGTTCGTGATATCTACCAGGGAGAATGCCAAAAGCTTCTTCTTACCAAGGAAAAAATCCATAATGTATTTTCATCCTATGGTTATGAGGATATTAAGACGCCTACCTTTGAATTTTTTGATATTTATAGCAAGGAACGTGGAAGTGTTGCCTCGAAGAATATGTATAAATTCTTTGACAGAGAAGGTTATACCCTGGTGTTAAGACCGGATATGACTCCACCTATTGCAAGATGTGCGGCGAAGTACTATATGGAAGAGGAATTATCCCTGCGTTTTACTTATGATGCAGACACCTTTATTAATAACAATGAGCATCAAGGAAAATTAAAAGAGATGAACCAGATGGGGTGTGAATTAATTGGGGATGCTTCTTCCAATGCGGATGCTGAGATCCTAGCCATGGCAGTTGAATCTATGTTAAAAGCTGGTCTCACAGAGTTTATGGTAGAGGTTGGACATGCTGACTTCTTCCATGGTCTTGTGGAAGAGGCTGGATTAGATAATGAAGAAATCGATGAACTTAGAAAGTTGATCAACGGAAAGAATTTCTTTGGGGTAGAGCAGTTTTTAGACAGTCTTAAAATTGATTCTTCCATTAAGGACACCCTCCTAGCCCTTCCAAAATTATTTGGAAATAAGGATGTGCTTAGTAAGGCTAAGAGCATGACTCAAAATAGCCTTTCTCTTAAGGCTATTGAACGATTAGAAAAGGTATTAGATATCTTAAAGGATTATGGCTACGACAAGTATGTGACCATAGATTTGGGCTTGCTTGGTAATTATAATTACTACACTGGAATTGTATTTCATGGCTACACTTATGGGGTAGGTGATCCCATTCTTACAGGTGGTCGTTATGACAATCTTCTTGCTCAGTTTGGTAAGAAGGCTGCTGCCACTGGTTTTGCCATTGTGGTGGATTTTTTAATGGTTGCCCTGGATCGCCAAAAGATTAAAGTGTTACCAAAGTCTAAAAAGATTATTTTCTTATATGAAAAGACCAAATCCACCCAGGCTATTCAAATGGCGAGGGAACTTCGAAAGAAGGGTGATAGTCTTACCTTGATACGTAAAAGATCTTACCTTAGCCTGGAAGAATATGTAGCTCATGCTAAGGCAAGAGAGGTGGACTCTCTTCAGTATTTAAAGGAAGATGGAAGCATTGAAACATTAATATAAGATGTAAAACATCAGATTGGAGTAATTTTGAGATATTTAACATTTGCATTAGCAAAGGGTCGTCTTGCTAAAAAGTCTATGGAACTGTTTGAACAAATGGGTATCCATGTGGAAGAGATGCATGACCCTAAAACCAGAAAGTTGATTTTTACAGATGAAGAACACCATTTGAAATTTTTCCTTGCAAAGGCCTCAGATGTACCTACCTATGTAGAGTATGGAGCTGCTGACATTGGAGTAGTTGGAAAAGATACCATTTTAGAAGAGGGAAGAAATATTTATGAGGTAGTAGATTTGGGATTTGGTAAATGCAGAATGTGTGTCTGCGGTCCGGAATCTGCCAGAGAACTTTTAAACCATCATGAGATGATTCGTGTAGCCAGCAAGTATCCAAATATTGCAAAAGATTATTTTTATAACAAGAAGCACCAGACCGTAGAAATCATTAAGCTAAATGGCTCGGTGGAACTTGCACCTATTGTTAATTTATCTGAAGTAATTGTGGATATTGTAGAAACCGGTTCTACCCTTCGGGAGAATGGACTAACGGTTCTGGAGGAGGTTTGTCCTCTTTCTGCCAGAGTGGTGGTTAATCAGGTGAGCATGAAGATGGAAAATGAAAGGATTACCTCAATCATTCATGCACTTTCAGATCTTTGTAAAGACAACTAATCAAAGAAAGGATAAGAAGATGAGAATTGTAAAGTTAGATGAATCAGTAAAGAAAAATATTTTATCGGATCTTTTAAAGAGAAGTCCTAATAACTATAAAAAATATCAGGATACGGTAGATGAAATCGTTGAAAATGTACGTGCCAACGGAGATCAGGCTGTATTTGAGTATACTAAGAAGTTTGACAACAGCCTTCTTACCCCTGAGACTATTCGTGTCACAGAGGAAGAAATAAAAGAGGCTTATAAGGAAGTGGATGACAGGGTTATCGAGGTAATTCGTGCCTCTAAGAAGTCCATTACAAAGTTCCACGAAAAGCAGGTACAAAACAGTTGGTTTACTTCTGAGAAGAATGGAACGGTTCTTGGTCAGAAGGTAACAGCCTTAGAAAAGGTTGGTGTTTATGTACCGGGTGGAAAGGCTGCGTATCCTTCTTCCGTACTTATGAATGTCTTACCGGCTAAGGTTGCAGGAGTGGATAAGATTGTGATGACAACTCCATGTCGAGATGGAAAAGTAACTCCTACCACTTTAGTGGCTGCCAAGGAAGCAGGGGTTGATGAAATCTATAAGATTGGTGGAGCACAGGCGATTGCAGCTCTTGCCTTTGGTACCCAGTCAGTGCCTAAGGTAGATAAGATTGTGGGACCCGGTAACATTTTTGTAGCACTTGCAAAGAAGGCTGTATTTGGATTTGTAGCCATTGATTCGATTGCAGGACCTAGTGAAATCCTGGTTTTAGCAGATAAAACAGCAAATCCTCATTATCTTGCTGCAGACTTGCTTTCACAGGCAGAACATGATGAATTAGCATCTGCTATTTTCATTACAGATGATGAAACTTTAGCAAAACAGGTTTCTGATGAGGTGGATGGCTTCCTTCCAAAACTTTCAAGACGTGAAATCATTCAGAAATCCCTTGATAATTATGGTTATATTTTACTGGTAGACAATATGGAGGAAGGAATTGAAGTCGTAAATGAGATTGCTTCAGAGCACTTAGAAATCGTTACCGCAAATCCATTTGAAACCATGACAAAGGTACGAAATGCGGGAGCTATGTTCCTTGGACCATATTCTTCCGAGCCACTGGGCGATTATTATGCCGGCCCAAACCACGTGCTTCCTACCAATGGAACTGCTAAGTTCTTCTCGGCTCTTTCGGTAGATGATTTCATTAAGAAGTCTTCTATTATTTCTTACTCAAGAGAAGCGCTGGCAGAGGTTCATGAGATTATCGAAGACTTTGCTACTGCTGAGTCCTTAACAGCACATGCTAATTCTATTGCGGTACGTTTTGAGGATGAGAATTAATCGGGAGGATATATTATGGGAAGATGTGCAACAGTTAAAAGAGAGACAAAAGAAACCCAGATTTGCATTACCATTGATTTAGATGGTAGTGGTAAATATGAGGTGGATACAGGGATTGGTTTTTTCAACCACATGTTGGAAGGCTTTGCAAGACATGGACTTTTCGATTTAAGCGTTAAGGTGATTGGGGACTTAGAGGTGGATTGTCACCATACCATTGAAGACACGGGAATTGTCTTGGGAGAGGCTATTTTAAAGGCCTTGGGAGATAAGAAGGGAATTGTTCGTTACGGTTCTTGTATTCTTCCTATGGACGAGTCCTTGGTATTAAGTGCTGTTGATTTATCGGGCCGCCCTTACCTGGTGTATGATTGTAAGATTGACAGAGAGTCCATCAATGGCTTTGATTGTGAGATGGTTAAGGAATTCTTTTATGCAGTTTCTTATGGTGCCAGGATGAATCTCCATATCAAAAAGATATTTGGAGAGAATGCTCACCACATTATTGAGGCTTCTTTTAAAAGTTTTGCCAAGTCATTAGCTGCTGCCGTATCTAAGGACCCAAGAATCTTTGATGTTCTTTCTACGAAAGGGGTAATTTAATGGAAAAAATTGCAGATCGTAAAGGAATCTTAAAAGCTTCCTTTGATTTTAAAGACCTAAAGACCAATGAAGATGGTCTTATTCCTGCCATTGTTCAGGACGCTGAAAATGGAGATGTTTTAATGCTTGCTTATATGAATGAGGAATCTTTCTTAAAGACCTTGGATACCGGTTATATGACCTATTATTCAAGAAGTCGTAAGGAACTTTGGTTAAAAGGGGATACCTCTGGTCATTATCAGGAAGTTATGGAACTTTTTATTGATTGTGATAATGATACGATTCTAGCAAAAGTAAATCAAACAGGAGCTGCTTGTCATACGGGAAATCGTTCTTGTTTTTACCGTTGTCTTGCAAGGCCAACAAATAAATAAGACTGATATGATAGCTGTGTGGATACTTCCATACAGCTATTTTTTGCATGTTCCCAAAGGAGAAAAGTATTTTTAATTTCCCTTATTCATGTTATAATTGACTTTAACTAAGTCTGTGAAAGCAGACTAAAATCCTGTGGGCAAGACTTGCAAAGGAGTCTTTGCATGGAAGTGGAAAGGAGTCCTTTTTTTTGAAAAAATTAGCTTTACCAGAAGAGATTTTAATGGCGGTAGATAAACCGGCTAGATACATTGGTCAGGAAGTGAATTCCATTACCAAGAATAAGGAGGAGGTGGATATACGGTTTTGCATGTGCTTTCCGGATGTCTATGAGATTGGCATGTCGCATCTTGGAATCCAAATCCTCTATGATATGTTAAATCAATTTTCAGATGTATGGTGCGAAAGAACTTATTCCCCATGGGTAGATTTAGATTCTTTAATGAGAGAAAAAAAGATTCCTTTGTTTGCCTTAGAAAGTCAGGATCCAATCAAAGAGTTTGATTTTCTTGGAATCACCATTCAGTATGAGATGGCCTATACCAATATTTTGCAGGTATTAGATTTAAGCCAGATTCCAATTTTTTCTAAGGATCGTGGGGAAGAAGATCCGATTGTTATTGGTGGAGGTCCTTGTGTATATAATCCAGAGCCTTTGGCTCCTTTCTTTGACTTGTTTTACATTGGCGAGGGAGAAACTCAGTATCGACGCCTTTTAGATCTTTATAAAGAAAATAAAGCCCAAGGAAGAAGTAAACAAGACTTTCTAAAAAAGGCTTGTCAAATTCCTGGAATCTATGTGCCATCCTTTTATCAATGTGAGTATAAGGAAGATGGGACCTTAAAGGCCTTTTATCCTATCGTAGAAGAGGCACCAAAGAAAATCCGTAAGGAAATTCAGATGGAGTTAAATGAAACCTATTATCCTGAAAAACCATTGGTCCCTTATATCAAAGCGACTCAGGACCGTGTTATGTTGGAAATTCAGCGAGGTTGTATTAGAAATTGTCGTTTTTGTCAGGCGGGTCAGATTTATAAACCGGTACGTGAACGTAGTGTGGAATTTTTAAAAGATAAGGCCAGCAAGATGATTGCAAACACTGGATATGAGGAAATTTCTTTAATGTCCCTTTCCTCTAGTGATTATACTCATTTGAATGAATTGGTTAGCTATTTGATTGAGAATTATCACGAGAAAGGTGTGAATGTATCCTTGCCTTCCCTACGAATCGATGCATTTTCCTTAGATATTATGAGCAAGGTACAGGATATTCGAAAATCTTCCGTTACCTTTGCTGCGGAAGGAGGATCTCAAAAGATTCGTGATGTGATCAACAAGGGAATTAATGAAGAGGTGATTTTAAAGGGCTGTCACGATGCCTTTTTAGGTGGCTGGAATAAGGTGAAACTTTACTTTATGTTGGGACTTCCTATGGAAGAAGATGAAGATTGTAAGGATATTGCCCATCTTTCAGAAAAAATTTGCGAGTTATACTATGAATTAATTCCGAAGGAAAATCGTAAGGGACAAAAGGCTAGTGTTACTGCCTCAGCTTCCTTTTTTATTCCAAAGCCTTTTACTGCTTTGCAATGGGCAAGAATGTATCCGGCAGAGGAGTATTCTAGACGAGCTTACCTGGTAAATGATGAGGTAAAAAAAATGCTTAACCATAAATCGATTCGGTTTCAATGGCATTCTTCGGATGTATCGGTGCTTGAGGGACTTTTGGCTCGTGGGGACCGGAAAATTGCAGAGGTTATCTATAAAGCTTATAAAAAAGGTGCAATTTATGATGCATGGACAGAGTATTTCCATAACGAATATTGGATGGAGGCCCTAGAGGAGTGCGGTCTTAGTTTGGACTTTTACTGCTATAGGGAAAGAGAAACCGATGAGCTCTTCCCTTGGGACTTCATTGATCCTGGAGTACAAAAGTCATATTTGATTCGAGAGTGGAACCGGGCCAGAAAGGGGTTGGTTACCCCAAACTGTCGTCAGCTTTGTACGAATTGTGGTGCAAAAATATTTGGTGGAGGTGTCTGCTTTGAAAGTAAGAATTAAGTTTGAAAAATATGGTGCATTAAAATATATTGGACATCTGGATGTAATGAGATTTTTTCAAAAGGCCAATCGAAGGGCAAACCTTCCGGTAGCTATGTCTAAGGGCTATTCTCCTCACCAGTTATTAACCTTTTCAAATCCTCTGGGATTAGGTATGATTTCCGAAGGTGAGTATATGGATCTGGAACTTACAAAAGACATGGACTGTAAGGAAATTATAGATCGTCTTCAAGAGGTAATGGTAGAAGGAATGCATATTTTAGATGCCTGTCCCATCTTAGATGAAAAGCAGAATGCCATGGCCAGTATTCGGGCCTGTGATTACGAAATCTCCTTTGAAGAAAAGGTGTTTGAAGAAGAAACGCTGTTGGGATTTTTAAAACAGGAAGAAATTCTTGTGAAAAAAAAGACCAAAAAGGGTGAGACTAAGGTGAATATTCGTCCTATGATTTATGAGATGTATTTTACCAGAGGTAATTTTGAACCAGATGGATCAGAGGAAGAATTGTTATATTTAAAACTTGCCTCAGGTAGCGAGCAAAATCTTAAGGTGGACTTGCTACTGGAAACTTTATATGCATTTGCAGGAAAAGAGTGTAGACCATATTCTTACCACATTAAGCGAAAAGATTGCTTTGGTAAGGATCCCAATACCCAGGAACTGGTGAATTTGTTTGAATTAGCCTCCCGTATTAAGAAAAAGGAAGAAGAAAATTCATGATGGAATTAAAGCCGAATAGTTTTTATATTACAAAAGATGATTCTTATCTTATTAGTGCTGCTAGCAATGAAAGTGGACGGATTTTTGAGATTCATTATGATAAAGAGGAAGGGGAGCTTTCCTCAATTTATCTTGCTGTGGTAAAGGATGTGGTTCCTTATTTGAATGCGGCATTTGTAGAATATTTGCCAGGGAAGAAAGCGTATTTGGATTTTAAAAAGAAGGATGGCTTTTATTTGAAGCAAAATAAAAAGGGAGCTCTTTGTTGTGGGGATCTTCTTCTGGTTCAGATTACCAAAGAAGCTATAGGAAAGAAGGATCCGGTGGCATCCGCAAATCTTCAATTTGCTGGAAATGCCTTGATTTTAAATTGCGGGTGTCCTTATGTGGCAATTTCTTCAAAAATCACTTCAGAAAAAGACAGGAGTCATCTTACGAACCTATTACAGGATCATGTAAAGGAAGAATATGGATTTATTTGTCGATCAAGAGCGGTAGATTATTCGGATGAGGAAATCCTAGCGGAAAAGGAAGGATTAGTAAAGGCTTTTACTGATGTAGTTTGTCGAGCTAAAAAAAACAAACACCCTTCCCTGATCCAACAAACCCCTCCTCCTACGTTTGATTTATTATCTCGTGATGTAATAAAAAAAATACAGACGGATTCTGTAGAAGTCAAAAAAAAATTAGAGGTCTTTTTAGAAAAACGAGGGTTGAAAAAAGAAATCGAATATTTAAATCACCATGAAAGAGATTTAAAAGAGACCATACTAGAAGCCAGTAAGGAAGCTTTGCAGCCTAAGGTATTACTAAAATCCGGGGCTTATTTAGTCATTGAAAGCATGGAAGCATTTCATGGGGTAGATGTGAATTCCGGTCATCTTATAACAAAAAAACAGGGAAAAAATGCTTTTTATAAGGTGAATTTAGAGGCAGCAAAAGAACTTGTTTTTCAAATGCAATTAAGAGGTCTATCCGGTATGATTTTGGTGGACTTTATTAATATGGCAAAGGAAGAAGATCAGATGGCCTTATTTAATCAGATTCAGGAGTGGATTAAAGCGGACTTTACAAAGACCAGCTTAGTGGATATTACCGCCTTGGGGCTTTATGAATTTACTAGAAGAAAATCCAGACAGGGGCTGGAAAAAGAGTTTATGGACTATTGTAGTCAGAAAGGTATTTATGAAAAAAAATAATTTATTTCATACCATTGGTTTAGGATGTTTGATTACCTGTTTTAGCCTTGCTTTAGGGAATTCATCCTTTGCCATGGATTTAAACTTCAACGATGAATATATCCGTTCTTATAGTGGACAACTAAGTGAAAAAGTGGTGAGTCAAAAGGATAACTTAAGCCTGGAAAGAATTTGTCCTCTTATGTTACAGGCTTCCAGTTCCTATGCAGTTTATGTAAATATGGACTATGTATCTTCGGTTAAAAATCAAGAGGAAACAGGTAGTTGTTGGGCATTTTCTTCTTTATCGGTCCTGGAAAGTTATCAATTAAAGCATTTGGGACAAAGCCCGGATTACTCTGAATCTCATTTGATCTATTCTTGTTCTTATCAAGGGAATAATCCATTTGGTTTTAATTTTGGCAGTGGTGGAAACTATGATATGGTCTTAGCTTATCTTACCAGGTCTAAGGATCACCTGGGAGGACCGGCTTTAGAGTCGGATGATTCTTTTCAGGCAGCCTTAAATACCAGTAAAACAGATGTAGTCACTAGAAGTTATAGTAAAACGGCAGGAATACCGATTACCAATGACCTTTTAACCAGGTCTGTTACCCTGCCAGATCTTACAACTTATAGTAGTGCCAATGTTACCTTAAGAACGAATAAAATCAAACAACTTATTATAGATAATGGAGCCGTGGCTATTGGAATTCATGGAAATACAAAGTCTCTTTTCTATAATTCCAGTGAAGGTATGAATTATTATTTGCCATATAACTATTATCTTGCCGATTCCAGCGCCTATGGGGCGGATCATGGAGTAACGATTGTTGGCTGGAATGATAATTATGCTGCTTCTAATTTTCAAAGTTTTTCAGGAACACCTGGCAGAAATGGAGCGTTTTTAGTAAAGAACAGCTGGGGTAGTGAGTGGGGACAAAATGGATATTTTTGGATGTCCTATGAGTCCTATTTTGTTTTAGCTACCTCGATTAGCCAGGTAGAAGCAAGAAGTCAATATGCAAAAGAATATGAATACGATACCTTTGGTAAATGCTTCAGTACCGGATTTACCGATGGAAGTAATTATAACCCAAGTGCAGTATATGGAAATCATTTTACAAAGGATGCTTCTAGTATAGAGGTTTTGGAGGCACTTTCTACCTATGCTGTGGTAAGTGATACCTATTATCGTTTCTTTGTTTGTCAAAGTACTAATTTTGAAAATGCCAAGGAACTAACGATAACAAATCTTGGGCAAAAGACTTCTTTGGGTTACCTTGTTTCAGACCCGGGTTATTATACGGCAAAATTATCTAGTCCAATTTATCTTTCTGGAAATGACTTTTATGTATATGTTCTTGCCTATAAATCCGGTGGAGGACCTATTATACCATTTGAGGCTAAGATTACAGGATATAGTGATAATATGGTTGCTTCCTATGGGGAGTCCTTTGCAGCGACGAATTTGTCTAGTTTATACAGTGGAGAACTTTCGAATTTTTATAAAAAATTGAATTTCCAAACGGGATATGCCAATGTATGTTTGAAGGCATTTACCAATTATGTCTATCAAAGCACTGGAAAGGTTAAGAACATTAAGGAAACAAAGGTAACTACGAATTCTTATAAGATTACCTGGAAGAAGGTGAAAAATGCCACCGGATATCGAATTTATCGTTTAAAAAACAAGAATTATACGTTGATAAAAACGGTAAGTAAAAATTATTATCAGGTAAAGGGGAAAAAGGCGGGACAAAAAAACACTTATAAAATTCTTCCTGTTTTTACATTGCCAGATGGATCAAAAGCCTATGGACAATGGAGTGGAAAAGTGAAACTTTCCACAAAGCCTAAAAAGATTTCAAAGTTAAAGTGCGTCAGTTCTTCAGGAAAAAAAGCCACGATATCTTATCAAAAGGTAAAGGCGGCCACCGGCTATAAAATTTATTATTCCAAGAAGAAAAATTCAGGGTATTCCTGCTTAAAAACCATTACAAAAAATACCAAAAACAAGGTAAGTATTAGATTTAAAAAGACGGGAACTTACTATGTCTATGTAAGGACTTATATAAAAACAAATGATCAAAAACTCATTGGGAAAAAGTCTAATATTATAAAAATAAAAGCCTCATAAAATGTCCAATTTTTTCTATCCTAATTGCACAAGAAATTAAGGTTTGAAAACCTTCAATTTTAAGAAATATGTAGAAAAAATACACAAGATGGATTACAGTGTTGACTTTATGTTATCTATAAAATATACTTTTTAAGTGTTCGAATCTAACAGGTCAATTGGAAAAGTAAATTCCAGTTCCAGTAGGTCTTGACTGGAACTTACCATTGCAAAAACAGTGGCAGAAGTAACTCTTCCAAACCTTTCCCCAACCGGTTGAACATCGGTCAGTAATCAATTAAAATATAG
>DEWK01000008.1:0-32165 GCA_002363615.1 Lachnospira sp. UBA3212
GGCTCTGAAGAGTTGTAATATTCATCTTAATCCGCTCGATAGTATCGTTTATCTCTTTCAATCAAAATCACTCCTTTTTTCGTTTTCCAATCTTTCAAAAACAGCCGGATCGTATTTGGTTGTCTGTTGATAATTTGTACCGCTTCCTGATGTCGGTATGTAGCCTCTGTCCTGCTCCCTTGCTAGCCACGAGTTCACAAATCTCGTTATGCCGCGTCTCGTCTTTCTCTTCGGACGATTCGATAGGCACCAAGCCCTCATCACGTTGAACTGTTGCTTTACATCCACTTTTGGGTAAAGTCTTACGTATTCTGCGAATAATGAAACACTTGGTCTCCACTCTGAACCATCGTTGAGCACTAATGCTGCTACATCTGCTTCCGGTTCTTGTTCAATGACACTTCTTGTTTTGTGGTCTAGCGTGTCCTGCGTTTGACCATCCATTTCCTCTTTTACGTCTAGCATGAATTGCGTTTGACAATCTTCCGGCTTGGAGTCCTGCTCGTCAGGGCTCCGAGCAAGAGTATTTATACTCTTACTATCCTTACCTAACCTATCCTTACCTAACCTAACCTGTGTCTCCATAATGTATCCATTTTGTATACATTCTGTTCCCGTGACCGTATAAGCTTTATTTTTCTTGACTTCGAGCATTGCTTTCTCGTCTTTGTATACCGTCTCCTTATACCGGTCACTTTGAATGTAGTTGTGGATTTTCCAATGTTTGATAACCACTATTCCGGACTCAAACGGAATAATGAAATTTTTGGCTATCAGTAACTTCAAATCATCTTCAGACGCTCCTACCATCCTCTGTATTTTCCTTGGATTGTTAATAAATCCATCATCATCAGCTCTCATACTTAAGTGGAAATATAAGGCTTGTGTTGATAGCGGCATATCGAGGAAAGAGTCACTGTCGATAATTGTTTTTGCGAACATCCTTCGTTCTGCCATATACTCACTCCTTTAAGCGGATGCCCTGCCCGGAAGGACACCCTTACAGATTTCAGATATAATGTATCTTGCTTCCCTCGGCTGTCTTAATGACATCGAGGCTCTGCGGGAACCGGGCTTTCATTGTTGGATCATGCGTAATAGCCATAACCTTAAGATCTGGATATCTACGCTGTATGGTGACAAGCGCATCGCAGTACGCCTGGATACCATCTGCATCGAGGAATGGAGGCTCGTCTATAAACAACATTCCGAGCTGCATGCCTGCCGTGCTGGACTTGATTTCTGCAAGTGCCAAGATAACTGCAAGCGACGCCTTAACCTTTTCACCTCCTGATTTTGATAGATATGGCAGCGTTCCTTTTCCGTACTCATTGATAAGCACATCAAGTGCAACCTTTTCTTTCTTCTGTGTGTTGATCTTCTCTGTCTGGAAGTCAACTCCCATCTTTCCACCGGTCATCTGACCAAGGATTGTATTGGCTGTCTCAGTGAGTACCGGAAGAATGCCGAGTATAATCTGGTGAGGTATTCCATCCTGAGAGAAGCTCTTCTTCAAGATTTCGTAATCAGCATTTTCCTTGGAATACTTATCAACTGTTTTTCTCAGTTCCTCTATCTGTCTAGCCTTAATCGCCATGTCTTCTATCTTCTGCTTCAATGCTCCGATCTTGGTCTGAATCTCCGTAATGATTTCATTTTCAGAATCAATCCTCTTATTCAGAGCCTCGACTTCTGCTTTCTTTTCTTCGATACCGACCGTCTTTCCAATCTCAGTTGCATATTCGGCTTTCTTCTCTTCTATCTCGTTATTTATTTCTACAATCTGAACATCCAGCTCGGAATATCTCTTCAAGATATTGCCCTTGCGTTCCTTCATCACCGGAAGCTGCTGTTCCTTTTCGAGCCATGGTCTGAGCTGTGACATCTGAGCCTGAATCTTAATGCTTTCTTCGTATGCTGATGCGTACTGTTCCACCTCTGAGGTGAGCTCTGTGCCCTGTAATTTGACCGTAGCAAGCCTTTCTGTGAGATTAGATATATTCATACCCTTAGCCTCTAAACCTGCCTTAATGGCGCTTATTTCGACTTCTTTTTTCTGAAGTTCATCAGCTTTGTCCTTATATAATTTCAGTCCGACTAACTCATTTTTAACTATGTCCATTGCTTCCTGGCTGTAACCGAGTGATTCTATCTGTGATTCCTGCTCTTTTATTGTCTGTTCCCAGCTTTTGATAGTATCGTTATACGAATTATTGACGGCTTCGATTCTGTCCGGGATAGATTTCAATTCCACTTCCGCAGCCTTTGCATCCTGCAAGAACTTGCAATTTGCATTTTCTACGTCCACGCATCCGGAAGATTTAAGAAGCTCTGTCTTTCGTTCAAGCTCTTCTTTTTTTTGTTCAACAGCTTTCATAGCAGCAAGTCGTTCCTGAACCACACTGAAAAGTTTCGACTCAGCTCCTGCCAGTTCACTTTTCTTGGATTCATACTTAATCTGTAGACTTCTCAATTCGTCATAAAGAGTTATCTTCTTGTCATATTCTTCTGCTTTTGCTTTGATAATTTCGTCCTCGGAGTTATCCGATAAAGTCTGAAGCTTTTCCTCTTCTGCTTTCTTATCTGCTTCAGCCTTTGCAAGATCTGTTTCTATCTTCGATACTTCAGCTTCGTTCTGAGTCAGAGCCTGCTTCTTGGTTACATATAATGTCTTGGATTCGATAAGCTGCTTCTCTTTTTCCTCAAGGCCTCTGTATATATCACAGTTTTCTTTGATGCTTGCTTCCTGATTAAGAAGTTCATCGCATATCGTCATATCGCTTAGCTGTCGTCTTTTCTCTGCCTCTACGCCAGCCTTTTTTATCTCCAAGGTGTTAATAGACTCGGAAAGCTTTACAGCTCGCTCCTGCGCATCTGAGAGAGTATGCAGTTCAACCGACTTCAGTTCCCTCTCCTTTGTGAGTTTGTCCAGAGTCTCTTTCTCCGCATCAAGATATACTTCAGCTCCCTCAAGATCTTCTTCCGGATTTCCATAGGAACTGATATTACCTTCCTGAACTTCGATTTCCTTCTTGGCATCATCCTTCTTTACTCTGGCTTCTTTTCTTCTTGTATCAGCCAGCTGAGACATTGCGTCATATATTCCAAGTCCAAGCAGGTTTGAAAGAATTGTCATTCTGTCATCCTTAGAGGCTTGCAGGAATAAACCATACTGATCCTGCATTATGAGTGCGCAACTCTTAAAAGTGAGGCTGTCCATCCCGAGTATTTGCAATATTTTCTTCTGTGTCTCAGGAGCTTTCTCGCTTGATCTGTTGGTCCACTCTCCCTCAATCAGTTCCGAAAGGTTAAGACTAAGCGTTCCACTCTTCAGTCGCTTTCTCGATACTCTAAAGGTCTTGTCCCCAATCTTGAAAGTAAAAATGATTGTTCCGGACTTTGCATCATCTGAGCCTCTTACCCAGCTTGCATCTCCAAGATTCCCACCTTCTCTTGGTTCTTCATACAAGCAGTCGATAATTGCATCCATGAAGAGGGAAGACTTTCCTGCTCCATTCTCGCCATTGATAGTACAGAAGGTTATATCTGTGAAATCGAATGCTTCATCTACATAATTTCTGTAGTTCTTGACCTCAATCCTTACCGGAACAAAGGTACCTATCATTGCAGATGCCGTAACATCTGTCATAGCCTTGATAATGATTGGCTTTGCCAATTCAACCAGCCTTTCGATATCTTCCTTCGGAAATTCTTTTCTTTTCAGATACTCGATAAGGTTTTCCTCAGGATCCGATTCTTTTCCGATCGACTTCTTATCAACTTCTTCTGTCAGTTCCTCAGGAAGTATTTCCGTAACATAGAAAGCTCCATCCTCATAAAGCCTCTTCTCAAGTAATGCATGATTTAGGGCTTTGTGGTTATCCTGAGTGCAGGAGTACCGGACTCTGATGATTGCATCATCGACAAAGCCTTTCCATTTAGGAGCTGCCATCTCATACATTCCTGCATTGATAGACATGATGTCATTGTTATCAAGTATTACCGTTCTAAATTCTCTTGCCTTAAGCGGAATGAACTCGCTTTCTACCGACCTATCATCATTGATAGTGTGCATGTAGAAACCTCTCGGAAATCCTTCATCATTGAAAGTAAATCTATCTACTGCTCCGGAATAGAAACAATTCTTTATATTTTCAAGCTGTTGAGGGCGATGAATATGTCCCAAAGCTACAAGATCAAACTTTGCAGCATTAAGTATGTCTGGACTTAGAACCGGTTCAAACTTCTGTATGAAGCTTCCACCTGTTCCGGTATCTGTTCCGGGTACATAGTAGTGAGCCATAAGAGCTGTCGGAAATCCTGCTTCGCATTTTGCCTTTAGTCCAAGGACGATGTTATCAAGCTCTTTGGAAAAGATTTCCGCTTCCTTTTCCTTTGGAATATCTGGATAAGCAGCTCTAAAGACTCCCTTGTCAAATCCCGGAAGACAAGCTATATCTATCAGATCTGTATGTATAACTCCCGGTTCTGTCACGATATCTACATTCGAAACATTTCTGAAATGCTCTTTCAGCGCAATGAAGTCCTCTGCTCCGTCATGGTTTGGCGTTCCTCTGATTACAACCATATGACCGGTACACTCTGCCAGATCTGAAAGCAGCCTCTCTGCTTCAATTTCATCCGATAAAGCCCTCTTGCCATAAACATCCGGCTTATCGATTACGTCACCTGACACCATGATGATGTCAGGCTTTGTAACCTTGGCCATAGCTATTATTTCCTTGACTCTGTTGATTGTGTCCTGCCCTCTGAGGTTGACACCATCCTTAGTCGGTCCTTTTCTTTCTCCCAGGTGCCAATCAGCACAATGTAAAATCCGTACCATGTAAAATCCCTTCCTTTCTTATCAATTTCTCTGACACTTGTAGCAAAGAGGTCTTCCAAACTTTTTGACCGAATAGTTAAAGACCTTTTCATTTATTTCTGCACCGCACTTTTCACAGCACATCGGTGCATCTTCCTCTACCGTTGTAGCTATCTGCTGTGCAGGTATCTCTTCGGCTTCCTGAGCTTGGGAAGTTTCTTCAACAGCCTCATATGTTCCATCTACATAAGCGTCTATCACTCCTTCCGGAGCCTCCTCTTCTTCTGTCTCAGGAGGAGTAAGTACCAACTGATTAGCTGTTCCAAAAAGATTCTGAGAACTCTGGAACATTGAATTGATGGCAGTCTGCTTAACTTCATCGTTATCCATGTTCGGAACAAGATATGCCACCACAAAAGGCTTTGCTAACTCCGCAGCCGTGTATGTTCCTTTGATATGAAGAGCCGTTCGGATTGCTCCATTCAGAGCCTTTGCTTCGCAGATCTGATTGCGAAACTTCATAAACTGTGCCTTAGCTGCTGCACTCATTTCTGAAGTTGCATCATCGACATTTATTTCATTTGTATCTGTTACATAGAGAGTTTCCCCTGTCAGCTGAGGAACAGAGATAGTAACCTTAAAGGCTACATCCTTATTAGAACAAGTGCCGCACTGTACTATCTTTCCTGCTGAACGATTAACCGCAGCACATTTCTGACATGTTGTAGGAAGAACATGCTCAGAATTGATCATCTTGATACCGGCACCATCCGCCAGCTTCTTGAGCCCATTCTTTGTAATTGCAAGCTTATTGTTCCTTTTATCCTGGACATATACATCCCCATCATCAGGATTCGGACTCAGCTTTACAGCCTGAGCTACCGGAGCCATAATATCCGGAACCTTAGTTGCTACCATTGTGTTACCGAGAAGATTGAACTTTTCCGGTGGATACTGCTTTACGATTGACAATTCATTCATTTTGAAATCCTCCATTCTTGATATATTTTTATTTTTTTCTTGCTTTTTTATGAGCTATGACATAGAATGGACTTAGCTGTTGAGGGCACTTCGGTTTTCCGAGTGCTCTTTTTCCATTTCTGCCATAGCCATACATACTGATACTGTAAAATCTGTGAAGCATCTTGCTCTGAACTGTTCAACTACCAGTTCATCGAAGTACCAATCTTCTTTTGCGTGTACATCTCCAAGACTGATAAGATGCTCCTGCTTTCTAACAGCTGCCTGCATGACCTTACCAAAAACCTCTTCGCACATCTCTACTCCAACTCTTTCTTCAAGTTCTGCTTTTGTCATATCCGTCTCCTATCTGTAAAACTTATGTCCGCCATGAGTGAAAAGGTAACCACCCCAGTTCACATCACACCATGTTGCACAGAAGTAAAGAGCTCCTTGGCTTTCATCCCAACCTTCCATATTGACCATATCGAGTGCTCCCCAGCTTTCGTCGCTCCCTGCTGTTACTGCAAGCGTCCCGTTCATCGCGGGAGTAAATTGACCTTCCTGGAATACAACATCATGTATGTTATCCGGAAACCTATCGTCAGCCACTCTGTTAAGCACCACATTGATTACCAAGGCTTGTCCTTCGATGTCTTCTCCACCAGCCTCGCAGTATGCCAAAGCTGTTAAAAGATACTGTTCCTCAAGTGTGAGATTATATAGATTGGCAGGTGGTTCGTACTCCGGTTCCTTCTGCATACTTTCTATAACCTTTTGCTCAAACTCCGGAGAAACTTCTGTCGTCCCTTCCTCTTCGGAATCCTTAAGGGATATTTTCTTCACAACTCCTGCCTCTGGTCCATAGTTTGCAGAAAGATATATGTAATCCGGTTCTTCCCTACTTTCTGTTGTAAGAGTATCGATATTGCTATCTATCCTTGCTGTGATGCTTTCATAGTTTTCCTTATCTGCATCTGCTTCCACATCAGATCCTTCGCCTTTGAACAGACAGAGCAGAAGAATCATTATTACTGTCAAGAGCAGCGTTGCTTCGATAAGCCCGATTCCCTTGTTGCTTCTCATGCTGACTTCGCCTCCATTACCATTTCATCAAACTTGAATCTCACCTGAGCATTGCTTCTATCGAGATTCGCTTCCAGTTCCTTTTCCTTTGCTTTCAGTTCGTCGAGACAATCACATCTCTCCCCAAAATCCAGTGAACATCCGCAGTGTGGACATTCTGTGTGATTCCATCGTTTCATTTCCTTTCATTCACTCCTTTCTATTGCAAATTGTTTGTTGAAATATACCTTCGGCACTTTACCGGTTGGATACATCTCATTTATCTTTCCTGCCTTAATCAGATCTGCCCTAAGATTCTTGATAATCTGATAGGCTTTAGACTTGCTTACTCCCAGCAGCTCCATAACGTCCTGATATGTGTAATACGACTTAGTGCGAATTACTTTGATGACGCCTGGACAATGAGCTAAATCTTGTTGTGATGACATATACCTCTCCTTTCATCGCTTGCTCCTATTAGGTAATCCGCTGAAATATTTAATTCCTCGACTATCGATAAAAGATTTTTAATTGAAGGTTCCTCTTTGCCCTTTTCCCAATTACAGATAGTAGATTTATCAATATTTAGTGAAAGCCCTAGTTCCTCCTGCGTGAATGATCTTCGTTCTCTCATTTCCTTTAATCTTTTAGGAAAGACTGGTTCGAATTTTTTCTTAATCAAATCATCGATTGAAACATCAAATACTTCCGCCAACTTCACTATGTTTTCAACACTCGGAGTCCGTGTTCCTTGTTCCCAGTTCCCAATGGTTGACTGCTCAACTCCAATTAGATTTCCAAGTTCAGATTGTTTTATATGTCTTTCCCTTCGTAGATAACCTATATTTGAATGTAGAAACATATTTCCTCCTATAGATTCTTTTTAACCCAAGCTTTCAGTTCTTCTGACACCTGCGCAATTCTCTCAAGATTTTCTAACACCTTGTTCAAATCTTCTTTTTCAGATTCATCGATAATGCCGTCTTCAGTAATATCAAGCAATTTATCTCTCGTTACATACACATCCTTAAGAACCCTAACAACATCCAAGGTAATTCTATCTATATTTCCCGTTCTGATTTCTGGAACATCACGACCTAACGGGCAACATTTACGACAGTAGTAATTGCATAGTTCAGGCTCGTTATATAAATCAGCCATCATTTTTACTTCTTCTGGATAAGGCGATGTTATATCGCTTTCAATCCTGTAGAGCCGGCCTCGGTCAATAGCCATTATGTCTGCAGCTCCCTCGCGACTGCTAAGAGATTCATTGTGCTTTGAAGCCCTTATTCGCGCTTGATAAAACACGTTGGTAGCTGTCTTCTCTGCAATATTTGCCATGTTCATTCACTCCTTAATCTCATATAATGAAACTGTTAAGGTTCATCGTGTGAAAATTCGATGCAACCAAATATTTGCTCTATGGGTTTTTTGAAATAACTGGAATATGTATAGGCTTCAGGAAGCGAGAATTTAACTAATCCACGTTCTTTTTTGCTGTAATTTACTTTAGAAATGCCTATGATCGCAGCAAACTCTTCCTGAGACATATTCAATGATTCTCTGAATTGTTTGATTGCTAAAGCCATAACGTTCCTCCTCTCTGTTTCAATTTTTGAACCTTGCAATATAATAATAGTTTCATCAGTTGAAATTGTCAAGAGTTAATTTTCATTTTTTGAAACTCTCTTGAATTTCATATTTTGAAACAATATAATCATCATAGGAGGTGGTGCTATGAGTTTAGGTTCTAACCTTAAAAAATGTAGAGAATCAAAGGGCTTGACGCAGAAAGAAATGTCCGAAATACTTGATATCTCAAAATCAAATATTTCAAAATATGAATCTGATGATGTTGAGCCAAATGTAGAAACACTAATAAAATATGCCGACTATTTTAGGGTGTCCATTGATTATCTACTTGACAGAGGAAGTTACAACGCTACAGCCGTTGCCGAGTTGCTCGGGTACGAAGGAACAGACGAAGCCGCTGTAACATTTCCAAACAAACTCGCAAACCAAATTGATTTCAAAGGTTCTAAGATTGGAGAACTTGCCGAAACCCTCAATGTCAGTGAAAAACTAATTCTTGATTGGTTGACAGATAAAGATAATTCTTATTCCTCTTACTACAAACAACTGTCTGAGTTTTTTGGTGTTTCTGAGAGATACTGGACAAGTCCTAATGCCATATCTCCTGGAATAGAGCCTAATATGGACGAGTATCTTCTTATTCTTATGAGAAGAGATTATATGGCATCAGGTGAACTTAACTCAGCATACGGAAGCCTTGAAGATTACTTTCCGGGAATAACCATAGTAAAAGACGCTGACGAAGCTGCACTTGTTAAAGATTATCGTAAAATGAACCAAGACAGCAGAGACATTGTAAAAGGAAAGTGCAAGGAAGTCCTTCGCACTCAAAGGTATGAAGAATCACAAGAAGAAGCTATGGAGTTGCCAAAAGCCTCTGGAAAATAATAAGCCTCGAGTGGTACCGAGGCTATCGGCAAAGACATCCGAAGAGAAAGTATTGACGATAGTAACACCCGCCTTGTTGCAGCGAGGCGGACAATTAGGAGGATGATATCATGGCAGAAATGTCAAAAGAAGAGATGATTCAGAAGAACAGAGAAAGTGTAAAAAAGACCGCCAAGATTGTCGGTGTTATTGCTGCTGTTGCAGTTGTTGTTACTATTGTAATTGCTCTTATCCAGGCTTTCGGTGGGCCCAAAGTCGAATATGAAGTAGTTTCCACTCAGGAATATGTCCGAGATAATCAGAAGTGTATGGCTTATAGGGTCTATGTCAAAGAAAAACCGACCAAGGAGCAGGCTCAGAAGATCTGGAAGCAGGTAACACGGGATTCGTATTATCTTCACATTGTTTGGTTCTATGATAATAAGTCGGCCGCATCAGGATCTGACGGATACAAGTGGAAAATGGAACAGACGGAAAAAGGTACGATTCCATTTTTCTACTAGGAAAGGAGATATTTAGATGATATTTGATTCTAATTTCGACGATGAATCGGAAGCAAAGCTTCCAACTTCGACAGATAATTATAATGAAAGTATTTTTGAATCAATAAAACATATCAATGAATACGGGCAGGAGTTTTGGTATGCGAGGGAATTGCAAGTTGCTCTTGAATATAAAAAGTGGGACAAATTTACCAATGTAATAACTAAGGCAATGGATGCTTGCAAAAACAGCGGAAATGATATCGAGGACCATTTTCTCCAAGTGGGGAAAATGGTTGCTATAGGTTCAGACGCTGAAAGACCAATAGATGATTATGAGCTTTCAAGATACGCTTGCTATCTTATCGTTATGAATGGAAGTTCCCGCAAGGAAGTCATCGCCCTTGGCCAGACTTATTTTGCCGTAAAGACAAGACAACAAGAGCTCATTGATAATTACGAACAGCTTTCCGAGGACCAGAAGCGTCTTGCTATCAGAAAAGAAATGAAAGAGCATAACAAGTCATTAGCCGAAGCAGCTCAGAATGCAGGCGTAGAATCCGGACTCGATTATGCTATCTTCCAGAATTATGGATATCAAGGTTTATATGGCGGACTAAAGGCAGCTGATATTAAGAAGCGTAAAGGTCTGAAAAAGAGCCAGGATATTCTTGATCATATGGGCAGCACAGAGCTTGCCGCAAATCTATTCCGTGCTACTCAGACAGACGAGAAGTTGAGAAGAGAAAACATTAAAGGCAAAGAAGCCGCTAATCAAACTCATTATGAAGTTGGTAAAAAAGTTCGTGAAACTATAAAGGATCTTGGTGGAACAATGCCAGAGGATCTTCCTACTCCTGATAAAAGCATAAAACAAATCGAACGAGAGCAAGCTAAAATATCAAAAGATACGCAAGGGAGTTGATATGATGCCTGCATATAAGGACAAGAAAAAAGGCACATGGTATGTTGCTTTCTATTATAAGGACTGGACCGGCTCCACAAAGCATACCGTAAGGAGAGGCTTTAAGACGAAGGGCGAGGCCTCCCAATTTGAAAAAGAGTTTCTTAATACCCTTCTTCACTCAGCCGATATAACGTTTGGTGCTCTAGTAGCTAATTACCTGGAGTATCTCGCTCCCCGGATTAAGCCAACGACCATGAGTACCAAACGCTATATTATAGATGATAAGATACTTCCATATTTTGACAAGATGAAGATCTGCGATATCGATACCATATCAATAATGAAATGGCAGAATACCCTTATGGAATACCGGGATGAGAAAGGAAAGCCATATGCTCCAACCTATCTCAAAACGATAAATGCTCAGCTGTCATCTATTTTCAATTATGCCGTTAAGCATTATCGGTTAATGCAAAACCCGTGCTACCTTGCCGGATCCATAGGAAAGCAGCGAGCAGAAGAAATGGAGTTCTGGACCAAGGACGAGTTTAACAGATTCATTGAAACCGTTGACAAGCCTGCTTTCAAACTTTTCTTCACAACACTGTTTTATACGGGAATGAGATGTGGAGAGGCGTTAGCCCTTACCGCAAATGATATACTTGAGGATAAAAAGATTGTTATATGTAAGAACTTCGCCATAGTCGATGGAGAAGAAGTTTTCCTTACTCCCAAGACAGAACGAAGCAAAAGAACTATAACTATCCCTGATTTTTTGTATGAGGATATTAAAGACTATCTTAGCAAGCTTTATGGTTATAAACCCACTGACAGAATATTCTATTTCACGAAACATGCAGCCACGAGAGAGATTCATAGATACGCTAAAAAAGCAGGAGTTAAGGAGATACGAGTTCATGACCTTCGTCACTCTCATGCCTCACTACTTATAAACATGGGCGTAGATATTAAACAGATTTCAGAAAGGCTTGGTCACAACTCCGTAAAAACAACATGGGATATCTATTCGCACCTTTATCCGGATAAGGATGTTGAACTTGCTGATAAGCTGAATGATATCGGATATCTTCCGGACAGAAATGAGATTCAGGAAGAGCTTGATGGAGACGAGGATTGATTATCGAGTTGAAAAAATATCTCAAAACAATCTCAAAATAATCTCAAAGAGCATTATAAAAAGCCGGGAACCCGCATAAATAAAGGGTTCTCGGCTTTATTGTATTTACTCTAATTCTATTGTTCCAGGTGGTTTCCCCGTCAAATCATATACTACTCGATTGACATGGTTAACCTCGTTCACGATTCGACTCGTTACCTTCTGGAGCACTTCCCATGGAATCTGTGCAGATTCAGCAGTCATAAAATCCACAGTATTCACTGCACGAAGAGCAACCGCATAATCATAGGTTCTCTCATCTCCCATAACACCTACCGAACGCATATTGGTAAGTGCTGCAAAATACTGGCCAAGACTCTGATCTACACCAGCCTTTGCAATCTCCTCACGGTAAATAGCATCTGCTTCCTGAACCATCTTAACCTTCTCGGCAGTTACCTCACCGATAATACGAATACCAAGACCCGGTCCCGGGAAAGGCTGACGGTTCACCAGGTATTCTGGAAGTCCAAGTTCCAGACCTACCTTACGAACCTCATCCTTAAAGAGATCACGAAGAGGCTCCACAATCTCCTTAAAATCAACATAATCAGGAAGACCTCCAACATTATGATGTGACTTGATTACATTGGATTCACCACCAAGTCCACTTTCAACTACATCAGGATAAATGGTTCCCTGAACAAGATAATCTACTCGTCCAATCTTTTTCGCTTCTTCCTCAAAGACACGAATAAACTCTTCACCAATGATTTTACGCTTCTTCTCTGGTTCAGAAACACCGGCTAACTTCTCATAAAAACGCTCTTGGGCATTCACACGAATAAAATTCAATTCATAGTTACCCTTAGGTCCGAATACTTCCTCAACCTGGTCTCCCTCATCCTTACGCAAAAGACCATGATCAACAAATACACAAGTAAGTTGACTACCAACAGCCTTAGATAAAAGGACTGCTGCAACCGAAGAATCAACCCCTCCCGAAAGAGCACATAAAACCTTTCCATCTCCGATCTTCTCACGAAGAGAACGAATGGTATTTGCTGCAAACTCATCCATCTTCCAATCACCTTTGCAGTGGCAAACCTGGAATACAAAGTTTGCAAGCATCTCCTTACCCTGAACACTGTGGAGTACTTCCGGATGGAACTGGCAAGCATAAAGATTCTTCTCTGTATTTTCCACTGCTGCCACAGGACAGTCTGCAGTGTGAGCAGTAATCTCAAAACCAGGAGCAGGAGTCTTAATATAATCAAAATGACTCATCCAGCAAATGGTATGATCATCAATATCCTTAAAGAACTTGGAATCCTTCTTGTCTACTAAAACCTCGGTTTTTCCATATTCTCTTACGTCTGCCTTAGTAACAGTTCCGCCGAGAAGATGCATCATAAGTTGTGCACCATAACAAATTCCTAACACAGGAATTCCTAATTCAAAAAGTTCCTTGGTATAGGATGGTGAATCTGCTTCATAAGCGCTATTAGGTCCACCAGTCAAAATAATCCCCTTCGGATTCTTTTTCTTAATCTCTTCAATGTCTACCTTGTAAGAATAAATTTCACAGTAAACATGATTTTCTCTTACTCGTCTGGCAATCAACTGATTATACTGGCCACCGAAGTCTAAAACAATAACAATTTCCTTTTCCATGAATGTTCCTTTCCATAACAACAAATGTTATCAGTAAGACTATTTTACCCATAGCCACCTTCCTTGTCAACCAAAAAGAACCATCCGAATTTTCTTTCATCCGGACGGTTTCTTTTTGAGTTTTATTATTTTACTGTAACTTTAACTATGACAGTCTTGTTACCACATTTAACGGTGATTTTCGTCTTTCCAGCCATCTTAGCCTTGACTACACCATATTTATTAATGGTAGCAATCTTCTTATTCTTAGACTTAAAGCTAAATCGGTTGGTACCATTTGGATACTTCTTAATCGAAAGAGACTTACTCTTTCCAACCTTAATGGTAAGCTTTGTCTTTTTTAACTGAAAGCTTGTTACCTTTTTATTCTTACTGCAAACAGTAACGCGATACTTCACAGTCTTACCATTTGCAGAGGTGACGCTAATAACAGCCTTTCCAACGCCTACGGCCTTTACTATACCCTTCTTTGTAATCTTAGCAACCCTGCTATTCGAAGAGGTATATGAAATGGTCTCTCCATTCTTTGCCTTCGCCTTAATCTTAAAGGTCTTTCCCTTCTTTAAGGTAATCTTCTTTCCAAGATAACGAGCTACTCTACAGGTAATCTTCACACCTGAAACATTTGCATCCGTATTGCTAGAGGTGGAATTATTTTGAGTAATCACCTGATTTCCCGACAAATCCTTAACATCACTGATTCGATGTCCCCAAATTGCGATATTTTTAGAGGTTCCCGTAAATGTTAATTGTCTTTCTGTATTAATTGTAATCTGGCCCTTAACCAATACGGCCTGATAAGTAATGCCTCCAATGGTCAAATTGATATATGGCTTGCTTCCTGATAAAGTCCAGGTACCTGTATAATCACCATTAATTGTTCCATCTGCATTTAAGTTAATGAACTTCTCCGTGTTGCACTTCTTGCTTGCATAGGCAACCGGGATAGAATGTAAAATGACACCATAGTATCCAACAACCTCTTCTATGTTGTAAGCAGTCGCTGAAAGATTCTCACCATGATATTCCGCAACAGAAGCAACCGGCCAATCATTTTCATTCATAAAGAGCTGATGAACACGAAGATTGTGCATCTCTCCACGATTTGTATATCTGGTATGGTAAACCAAATACATTTTACCGTCCTCATCAACAAGCACGGAATTATGTCCCTGAGCAACCTCACCCTGTGTCATGGCATTCCATTTGTAGTTACCGAAAATACGATATCCTACAATACCATTGATATTGTTTGTCCAAGCAGAATAGATTGCTGACTTGTCTCTTTCATCTGTATAAGGGCCTGTAATATTCTTTGAACGGAAGACTCTCATGTTATATCCGCCGGTAGAAGTTAAACCACCATAGGTTACAAACAAATACCAATAATCTCCCATCTTTTCGATATAAGAAGCTTCTCCTGAAACAAATTCACCACCGGCAATCATAATTCCCATATATGGATCGGAACCATTTCCGTCTGCATGATTGGTATCTAAGGAATAGGTCTTATTATAATCACGAAGTCCTGTTGTTCCATCTAACTGAATCATATAGATACCACCAGACCATGAGCCATAGGTCATCCAAAGATTTCCAGCTTCATCATACTTAACGGAAGGATCAATTGCATGTGCTCCATAACTGGTATTCCAGGTAGTTGCTTCACAATTGTGGCTACCATCCTGAGTTACATAAGAGGTCATCTGGTATCTTGCAGGTAAGCTTGTGTCACCTGTTACCTTAGTATAATCTGTCTTTGTAAATGAATGAGTTCCACTGGTATTCTTAGTAAATCCGGAATAAATTACGGTACCTGCATATTCCCAATCTCCCTCTAAACTATCAGAGGTCAAAAGAACAATGGAAGAATTCCATGAGCAACCATTGACAGACAGGTACATACACCATTTGCCCATCTTCTCGTTATAGATTACATCCGGTGCCCACATATTACCAATCGGACTATAAACGGAATCTCCTTCTTTTGCCCAAGTAAATCCCTGGGCTAATACAGAAGAATAAGCATTGGCGTTGGTAATTTCGTTTAAATTATTTGTAAACATTGTCCATGTCTGAAGATTTGTACTCTTTGCCCATGCGCGATGGGAACCAAATACATAATATACGTCTGTTTCTGTATTCTTTACAATTGACGGGTCATGAACAGAAGTATCTGAAATTTGTACTGCATCAATACTATTCCCGTCATCTGTTTTAACTGTCGTTTGCTGCTCAGCGGCCTTTCTTGAAGACTCTTCTTCTTCTGCCTTCTTTGAAGATTCCTCTTCTTCCTTGTTTATTGTCTCTTCCTCAGTAGTTGACTCCTCTTGAGTTGTTGTTTCTTCTTCGGTTGTGGTCTCTTCCTGAGTTGTTGTTTCCTCTTCGGTTGTAGTCTCTTCCTGAGTTGTTGTTTCCTCTTCCTTTGTTGTCTCTTCCTGAGTTGTCGTTTCCTCTTCCTTTGTTGTCTCTTCCTGACTTGTTGTCTCCTCTTCCTCAGTGGTAATCTCTTCTTCTCTACTAGAACTCTTCTCATCTAAGTCATCACGAAGGTCTCCCACACGCTGACCAAACATAGTCGTATTATAACCAGACAAGGTAAACATGATATTCCCCACTGTATCAGTTAAGAAATATCCCTCCACCGGAACGCCATCTACAATAAATGCTACACCTGTTGGTGAACCACTTGTTAATTCATAGATTCCATCAATATCCCCGGTAATAGAACCGTCCTCATGAAGGTTCGTTTCATAGAGTTTTGAATCAATGTAAAGACTATAAGATCCTACAATATCAGATTTCGATACACTTGCATTATTAATATAATAAGCATTTCCATCGTTTACAGGGCGAAGCACAGGCCAACCGGTGGAAGTAAATGTACAGTAACGATAATCCACTTCGTAATTACCAGCCTCATTCTTCTCCTCTGTCGTCGCATAAAGAATGCTGCTATTAAAGGTTACAAATGATGTTACTACAAAATCCTCGGCAGGAGTTTCCATGTCTCCCAGCTGATATTCCTGAGTCAACTGATAACCGTTCATCTTGCTTCCTGACTCTACACAAGCTGCCCCATTCATCTGATCATAAAACTCTCCCAATGGCTGATCCCCACGGAAAACCTTTGTTACCATACCACTGGAAACCGGCATATCTACATAAAGAAAAGCATATCCCTGATCCATTCGATAAGCAGTAAGCTCAACCTGAACTCCATTACCACCCGCAAGCTTAGTACCCATATAAGGATCCGTATAAACCTCTGTCTCAGAAAGATCACGAAGACCTGTCTTTTGATCTAGGGTAATAGCATAAATACCACCATTGCCAGACCCATACGCCAAATAAAGTTTTCCATTGGCTTCCAGAATCGATGGATTGGTAGCGCTTGCTACATAATCAAGATTTGCACTTCCATCTTCATTCAAATAAGCTGCGTCCAAATCTTTACCTACTACTTCTGCATAGTCCGTCGCATCTACATCACTGTTCGTAAAGCCGGAAAAGATTAAATCATCCACCTTTTCCCACTGACCATTCACTTTCTTTAAAACTACAATCACACCTCGGCCCATATCCCCCGAAATACCAAGATACATGTAGCTTTCTCCCTGAATCGTTGCGAATGCCGGCGCTGAAAATAATTTTCTATCTCCACTACCTGCTGTTACTCCGTTTTTTACAAATTTTAACTCCTCCGCAAAAACCTGGGTAAATGGCTGATTATTAGAAAAAACAATACTCTCCTCACTAGCATTGGTAAATCCATAAGATCTTACCTTTGTTAATCCTTTACCATAACCTGTAGTTTCTGCACCATCCGCTATAAAAGTGGCATCTTCTAGTTCAATGCCAGTGGCTGCAAGTACAGAAACAGGCTCTGCTACTTTCGTTGAAAACGCTAAGGCTGTTGCTAAAATTAAGCTTCCAACTTTTTTGAATGTTCGATTACGATTCATCAACACTCTCTCCTTTCCTCTCCCTTTTTTTTGTAAAAAAAGTATAATAATTTTCTCACAGCTATACATTATACACATCATCCCTACTTATTTCCAGTGACATGTGTCACCATTTTTGTTTTGAAACTCGAAAAATTTTATTTTTCGTAAAATAAAAATATCCTACATCTGTTCACAAAGAACAAATGTAGGATATTTTTTATAAGGAGAGACACATATTAATAAACCTTAATATTATCAACTCCGAAGACACTCTGGTATCTACCAGCTAAAAGTTCAACGCCGGCGAAAACTCCAGATCCATTTACCTTAGTCTTACCGGAATATAAGAGATTATCCGTTGACTTATCCTTAATGGTAAGATTCACCACGCCGGTATTGGTATTTACAGTTGCAATGATAGTTACCCATGCATCATTTGGAATCGTTACGGTATCACCATCATTAATGGTCCATGTAGTGCTATCGGTTGTATTTAACTTTAAGATATAACCACTTGCAAGTCCATAATTCTTATTATTTGAAACATATGCAGCATCATTTCCCATAAGGGCAAACTCACTACCCTGATTATTTCCTGCCTTTAAGTAAGCATCTACGGTTACCATATAAACAGAATCAATGGTTGTAGAACCAAAATCAATCACACTTTCAGCACCTCTAGAATTGGTCTTTGTATCCCCTGCAAATGAGAAGGATGCATATTTGCCCATGGTAGAATCATTTGCAATGCTAAGCTTATTAGAAGCATTTTGAGAAGCCCAAACAGTTGAAATATCTGTTACAGATTCATAGTCCTGAGTATAAATAGGGTTTAATGTACCCACCTTGATATCAGTTACGCAAGTATTTCCACCATAGCTTGCTGTTACAGTAACAACGGTAGCAGTCTCCGGAATTTTAACTGCTCCACTTGTAACATTAATGATACTTGGATTGCTGGAAGTCCATGTTACTGCTGTTCCTGCTGGTGTCTGCGATACAAACTCAAGGACAGTTTCACTGGTGATAAATTCTGGAAGTCCAAAATCATATCCTGCTACAGTTACCTTGTAATCCTTCGTGATTGTTGAAGTTCCACTGGTTACTGTTGCGGTTAAGGTAACAATCGTTTCCTTATCCGGAAGTGTAACACTGGCATTAGCACCTTCTACTGCAATAACAGCTGTGTTAGAAGAAGACCAACGAATGGTAGAACCATAAAGTCCTGAGGTAGGTAAAGTAAAGTCGTCATCTGCTTCTGTAACCAGAGAAATCTTAGAAGCATCATAAGCGGTTGCCTCTTCTCCTGTAGCAGTTACCTTACTTCCCCAGATATTCACCGCGTTATCTCCAAGGGCGGTAAATACAATGGTTTTATCTAAGGCAGATACACTAGCCTCTGTTCCATCATCCTCATACTGCTCTAATACCTTACCGGTATAGGTAACAGAGCCGGCAGTAATGGTAATATTGTTGCCTGAAAGCTTCCAAGTACCAGAAAGGGCACCACCAAGGCTTCCATCTGCATTTAACTTAAGAGCCTGACTATAGTTGTAGTTATAGTTTCCTACGGTCACAGCTGTGTTAGACTTATGAATCATAAGTTCATAGTCTCCAGCTACGCTGCTTGTCTCATAGCTTGTTCCAATGCTTTCTCCATGATACTCAAATGGTGCAGTTACTAACCAACCGTCGCTATTTACAAACATCTGATGAGTCTTTACCATATGGGTTCCAGGATTTGCACTATTATCTTCAAACTTATTATGGTATACCAGATATAACTTACCATCATCATCTACTAAGGCTGAGTTACCACCCATTGCTGTATAAGCCATATCCATAAAGCTAAACTTATAGTTATACTGATTTAAGATATAACCACTATTTATAGCAGATACATCCCTGCAGTCTACAAATGGACCATCTGGACTTTCAGAACGTGTCATCCACATCTGATAGGTTCCGGTTCCACGAAGGGTTCCACAAGATGTCCACATATAGTAATAATATCCGGTAGAAGAAGTATTGCTGGTATCCTTAACCTTTAAGATATAAGGACCTTCACCATAAGACTTCTTGGTTAAAATCTTACCAAAGTATGGATCTGAAACACCGGCCTCATACCCGTAGTTGTAATTTGCATTTCTTCCACCTGTCTTAGGATCTAACTTAATAATGTTAATGGTTCCTGAATTAGTGAAAGAACCATATACCATATAAAGATTTCCATCATGACCCTCATAGACATGTGGATCAATTGCATCTACCTCTAATCCCTTTGTATATCTGTCTGGGATGTCATCGGTAGAACTTAAACCAAGTGCTGAAAGTAAGTTTGTCTTATCACGATAAGTGGTATTAGCCCAAGTAGAGCATACTAAAGTCTCACCATAGGTATAAGGACCGGTAATATTATCTGCATATAAAACGGCAATACCTACTCGAGCATAATTAGAAATGCTTGAATCGGTAACTGTACCATTCGAACAGACATACATGCAGTACTTACCACTCTTTTCATTATAGTATAAGTCTGCTGCCCAAATATCGGCAATGCTAGAACCACCTGTGTAAGAAGTAAGTGGAGAAAGGGTTGCAAAACCATTTGCCAAAAGATTTACTCCACTAGTGGTGGCAGACCATGCCTGAAGATTGGTAGATACTGCCATCCCAAGCTGGGTTCCAATACAATAATACTTGCCCGACTTAGGATCCTTAAAGACGGATGGATCGTGAATAGCCGTTGTAGTCTTTATAACTGTAACAGCGCAATCACTGGATACTCCATCCTTTGTAACGGTAACCACTGCCTTACCGGTACCAACCGCAGTAACTGTCTTATCAGCATTCACACGAACCACCTCAGAATCTGAAGAGGTAAGGGTAAGAGCTGCCAGATCTGCAGCGTTTGCTCCTGTATAAACAGCTACGTTAGGGGTGCCGTTTACACCAGTCATAATAGCCTTCACAGAACTCTTTACTGCAAAAGTAGACTGGGTATTTGTAGTATCTGTTGTACTTGAAGTATCTGTCGTACTGCCAGTACTTGCAGTTGTTGTACTAGCAGATGTATACTTTTTAACCTTAAACTTAATGGTCTTCTTTAATTTCTTGTTTACCTTAGAAGTAATGGTTACCTTTGCAGTACCCTTCTTCTTAGCAGTTACCACACCTTTTTTAGTAACTGTCAAAACCTTCTTGTTACTAGACTTAAAGGTTACCTTAGCACTTGCCTTTGCCGGCTTTACCTTAACGGTAATCTTTGTCTTTTTCTTGCTTGCAGGTCCACCTACATAAAGTGTCTTTGTCTTAGCCTTAACCGTTAACTTGGTAGGCTTTTTGGTCGCTGCCGGTGTAACAATTCCGTTTCCTACTACTAAGGTAGAAGCAAGAAGTACAGCAAGCAGCTTTTTAATTTTTTTTCTTTTTCTCATTAAATAATACTCCTTTCTTAAAAAATGCTTTTTCTCCCTTAAGCGATTTCTCATAACATTGGCTATTATATCAAAAAAAGAGCGGTTTTCCCACTCTTTTTTAGTAATTTTATCAAGTTTTTATAGATATTTTTTCAGGAATTGGCCGGTATATGATTTTTTCACCTTAGCAACTTTTTCCGGAGTTCCCTGGGTTAACACCCGACCGCCTCCGTCACCGCCTTCCGGTCCCATATCGATAATATAGTCTGCCGACTTAATCACATCCATATTGTGTTCGATCACCACAACCGTATTGCCTGAATCTGAAAGCTTCCTCAAAATTTCCACTAACTTTCTTACATCCTCAAAATGTAAACCGGTCGTTGGCTCATCTAGCACGTAAATCGTCTTTCCGGTTCCTCTTCTTGAAAGTTCCGTGGCAAGCTTTACACGCTGAGCCTCTCCTCCAGACAACTGAGTAGATGGCTGACCAAGCTTTACATAAGAAAGTCCCACTTCTGCTAATGTTTGAATCTTCCGATGAATCTTAGGAACATTTTCAAAGAAAGGCAGTGCCTCCTCCACGGTCATGTCTAAGACTTCAAAAATATTCTTTCCCTTATAACGCACCTCAAGGGTTTCCGAATTGTAACGCTTTCCACCACATACCTCACATGGCACATACACATCCGGCAAAAAGTGCATCTCAATTTTTTTAATTCCATCTCCGGCACAGGCCTCGCAACGACCACCCTTTACATTGAAACTAAAACGTCCCTTTTGATAGCCGCGCTCCTTAGCATCACTGGTAGATGCAAATAAATCCCGAATCAAATCAAATACACCGGTGTAGGTGGCTGGATTAGACCTTGGAGTTCTACCAATCGGACTTTGATCAATATCAATGATCTTGTCCAACTGTTCCCATCCCAGGATTTCATCAAAGTCTCCAGAAATAATTCTTGCTCGATTTAACCTTCTTGCCAGCTCCTTATGGAGGATTTCATTAATCAAGGAGCTTTTACCGGAACCGGAAACCCCAGTCACTACTGTCATGATTCCCAGAGGAATCTCAACATCAATATTCTTTAGGTTATTCTGTCTAGCACCCTTAATGGTAAGAAATCCCGTAGGTTTTCTTCGTTCCCCTGGCACCGGAATCGAATAAGTTCCGTTCAAATACTTACCGGTAATAGATTCCTCACAGGCCATTACCTCTTTCGGAGTTCCGGCAACAACCACTTCTCCACCGTGTTCCCCGGCCCCTGGTCCAATATCCACCAAAAAATCTGCTGCCCGCATGGTATCCTCATCATGCTCTACCACAATCAAAGTATTGCCCAAATCTTTCAAATGTTTTAAGGCCGCAAGCAGCTTATCATTATCTCTTTGATGAAGACCAATACTAGGCTCATCCAAGATATAAGCAACTCCTACCAGACCAGAACCAATCTGGGTTGCCAGACGAATTCGCTGAGCTTCCCCACCGGAAAGGGAGGCAGTTCCTCGAGTCAGGGTTAAATAATTCAGACCCACATCATTTAGAAACTTCACTCGAGCCTTGATTTCCTTTAGGATTTCTCCACCAATCAACATCTGACGTTCGCTTAATTCCATCTCCTCTAAGAAAGCAGAAAGTTTTGTTACGGACTGATTGGTCATATCGTAAATATTCCGATCGGCAACAGTAACCGCCAAGGATTCTGGCTTTAAACGCTTCCCCTTACAAGTTGGACATGGCGTAATCTGCATAAAGGTTTCGTATTCCGCCTTGGCCAAATCCGACCCCGTCTCCTTGTAGCGGTCCTCCACATTTTTGATAATCCCCTCAAATAAAATATCATACACCCCTACACCTCGCTGGCCCTGATAGTGAACTTTCACCACCCGGTCTGCCCCATAGGCTAAAAGATTCTGAATCTCCTTTGAATATTCCCCGTATGGGGTATCAAGAGAAAAATGATACTCTTTGGCAAGGGCATCTAAAATCGACCGAGTAAAACTTCCTGGCTTTTTAGCAGACTGCCAGCCCGGCACCGCAATGGCCCCCTCATTAATACTTAAACGTTCATCCGGAACAATTAACTTCATATCAAATTCCATACGAAATCCCAGTCCCACACAGTCCGGACAGGCACCAAAGGGGTTATTAAAAGAAAAACTTCTAGGCTGAATCTCATCTATGCTAATCTCGCAATCCGGACAAGAAAAACTTTCACTGAAATTTAAGGTCTCCTGATCAAGGATTTCCACCTGCATTAAGCCACCTGCTAACTTTAAGGTAGTCTCAATCGATTCCACCAATCGCTTGCGCAGTCCCTCCCTGATTTTCAAACGGTCCACCACAATCTCAATATTGTGCTTCTTATTCTTATCAAGGGAAATAGTCTCACTTAAATCATACTGGTTTCCATCCACACGAACACGCACATAACCCGCCCGCTTGGCCTGATCTAATACCTTCTCATGACGCCCCTTTCTTCCACGAACAATAGGAGCCAAAAGCTGAATCCTAGATCCTTCTTCCAGACTTAAAATCTTATCTGCCATCTGGTCCACGGTCTGCTTCTCAATCACCTTTCCACATTTTGGACAATGAACGATTCCACACCGTGCATACAAGAGACGGAAATAATCATAAATCTCTGTCACGGTTCCCACCGTAGATCTTGGATTTCGGTTGGTAGATTTCTGATCAATGGAAATCGCCGGTGACAGACCTTCAATACTTTCTACCTTAGGCTTATCCATCTGTCCTAAAAATTGTCTTGCATAAGAAGACAGGGATTCCATATACCGTCTCTGACCTTCTGCGTAAATGGTATCAAATGCCAGCGATGACTTTCCGGATCCAGAAAGCCCCGTCAAAACAACAAACTCATTCCTTGGAATATCCACATTCACCTTTTTTAAATTATGTTCAGAGGCACCTCTGATCTTAATAAATTCCTTCTTTGCCACTTTCTTCCTCTTTTCTTCTAATCCTCCATGGCCATCCAGGTTTTCTTAAACTCAATCATCCGGTCACGGAGCCTTGCGGCCTCTTCAAAATTCAAATCAGTTGCCGCCTTTTTCATTTCTTTTTCCAATTGTTTAATATACTTCGATAGTTCCTGACGATTCATAGACTCAGGATCTTTTTCGATTTCATTTACCACCTCACCCTTGTCCCTGCTTCCAATGGAAATCAAGTCTCGTACCGGTTTTTTTATGGTCTTTGGCACAATGCCATGGTCCTCATTATACTTTTCCTGGATCTTGCGACGACGGTTGGTTTCACGAATCGCATTCTTCATGGAATCTGTCATCACATCCCCATACATAATCACATGTCCCTCTGCATTTCTAGCGGCACGTCCAATGGTCTGAATCAGGGAGGTTTCAGACCTTAAAAAACCTTCCTTATCCGCATCAAGAATGGCAACCAGAGAAATCTCCGGAATATCTAAGCCCTCTCGAAGCAAATTAATACCCACCAAAACATCAAAGACATCCAATCTCATATCTCGAATAATCTTGGTTCGCTCCATGGAATCAATATCCGAATGCAGGTATTGAACCCGAATCCCCACGTCCTTCAGGAACTGGGTTAATTCCTCCGCCATACGCTTGGTTAAAGTCGTGACTAAAACTTTATATCCTTTTTGTGTCTCCTTATTAATTTCAGCCACCAAATCATCAATCTGTCCTTCTACCGGTCTGACCTCTACCTTAGGATCCAAAAGACCTGTTGGTCGAATCACCTGCTCTGCCCTCATAAATTCGTGATCCACTTCATAAGCCCCGGGAGTTGCCGATACAAACAACATCTGATCAATCTTTTCTTCAAACTCCGAAAAATTCAAAGGCCGATTGTCCAAGGCCGAAGGAAGGCGAAATCCATAGTCCACCAGGGTAGTCTTTCTAGACCGGTCTCCCGCATACATTCCTCTTACCTGAGGAATCGTCATATGAGACTCATCTACAATAATTAAAAAATCATCTCCAAAATAGTCAATCAAGGTAAATGGAGTTGCTCCCGGTTCCATACGGTTTAAAATCCTCGAATAGTTCTCTACTCCGGAACAAAATCCCGTCTCCCGAAGCATCTCAATATCAAAGTTGGTACGTTCAGCAATCCGCTGGGCCTCCAAAAGCTTATCCTCACTTTTAAAATAGGCAACTCGCTCCTCCAACTCCTTCTCAATATCCAAGGTGGCCTCCATTAATTGTTCATGAGGCACCACATAATGAGAATTAGGGAAGATAGCTCCGTGATCCAACCTTCTCTTTACCTCTCCCGTCAAAGAATCAAACTCCGAAATTCGATCGATCTCATCTCCAAAAAACTCAATGCGAAGGGCATTCTCATCGGTAGACGCAGGAAATACCTCTACCACATCCCCCCGAACCCGAAAGGTTCCACGATGAAAATCCATATCCGACCGATCGTATTGGTTTGCTACCAAACGTTTAATCAGATCTTCTAGTTCCATCTCCATTCCCGGACGAAGAGAAATCATCAGATTCTGATAGTAGTCCGGGCTACCGATTCCATAAATACAAGAAACAGAAGAGACAATGATCACATCCTCCCGTTCTGAAAGAGCCGCCGTTGCCGAATGTCTCAAGCGATCAATCTCCTCATTAATTGCCGAGTCCTTCTCAATATAGGTATCCGTCTGTGGCACATAAGCCTCCGGCTGATAATAATCGTAGTAAGAAACAAAATACTCCACAGCATTTTCAGGGAAAAATTCCTTAAATTCCCCATAAAGCTGGGCAGCAAGGGTTTTATTATGAGCAAGTACCAAAGTCTTCTTTCCAATCTTTTGGATTACATTCGCCATGGTAAATGTTTTTCCCGAACCGGTCACACCTAACAGGGTTTCAAATTGATTTCCCTCCTGAAAGCCTTTCACTAATTCCTGAATTGCCCGAGGCTGATCTCCCGTTGGCTGATACTCTGAATGTAGCTTAAACTCCGCCATACCTCTCCTTCCCTTCTAATTTTCAGTGGTTTCCCCACGAATCTTTTCCTTCATTAACTCAAGGGCCGTGTCTAATTGATCCTCTTCCTTCTTTACCTCCACGTCCGGTTCTATTCCCTTGCCATGGATATTGTTCCCCTTTGGGGTATAGTATTTTGAAGTGGTAATCTTAATAGCACTGCCATCTTCCATTGGCATTACCGATTGAACGATTCCCTTACCAAATGTGGTTGTACCTACCACACTAGCAAGTTCATAATCCTTTAGCGCCCCGGTAAATACCTCTGATGCACTGGCAGAATCTCCATTGGTTATAACTACCATAGGCAGGTTTATACAGTTGGCATCCGACTTTTCCTCCACCTTCTTGCCATCCTTATCCATGGTATAAACCATCACACCTTCCGGCAGAAGTTCATCTAACATATTGCAAACCGTATCATAGTAACCACCCGGATTATTCCTAACATCAAATACCAGTCCTTTCGCCCCAGCTTCCTTTGCACTAGCAAGGGCCTGGCTAAACTGTTCATCCGTATTCTCTTGGAACTGGGAAATACTAATATAGGCGATCTCCCCCTCTTTCATCTCAAGTTTCACCGATGGAACATCAACACTCTTTCGCTTTAGGCTAATCTCGAATTCCTCTTGGCCTCGAAGAATTGTAAGGGTCACTTCACTTCCCTCTTTTCCCTTAATCATTGCAACGGCCTCATCCGTGGTCCAACCTTCAATACTTTGGTCTCCTACTGCAATAATCCGGTCTTCCACCTGAAGACCTGCCTCTTTGGCAGACGAACCCTCATACACCTCTAAGATTTCCAGACGGTCCTCCTCATCTAAAGAAACCAGAACACCGATTCCCACAAAAGTCCCGGAATCCGCTTCCATCATCTCCTTATATTCCTCTTTGGTATAATAATTGGCATAATGATCCTCTAGGGCAGACACGATTCCCTTATAAACACCAGCCTCATAATCCGCTTCATCTGCCTCATAAATAGAATAAGTATCAATGGCCTCCCGAATCATTCCGGCCTTAGAAATCGTCTGAACCGTCTGTTTCACTCCGCCTAAATTCTTAATTGCACGAATCAAGTTTGCCGGTCCACCTACCACAAATGCCAGATAGATGCAAATGATTAAAACCATAAATACAATAGCATGAATCATTCCAAAAAGATAATTGCTCCTGGCATATTTTCCAAGAGCCTTCTTATACTGCGCTTTTATCTTTTCATTGTCCCCAGACAAGAGAATCTTCTCTAAGGCATCCTCTCCAGACCAATCCCCCTTTTTCTCTAACGCTTCCTGCTCTTCCATCTTGTTCTCCTTTCGAATTGCCTTTCAGTCTTGTTCCATTATACTTCAGGAACATATGTTTGTCTAGACAAAGAAGTTCCCTTCAAGAAGAGAAAAAAATCCCTCTCTATCGGCAAAACCGATAAAGAGGGCATCCTATTTAATATCCAATATAATTATGAGGATTTACATAAACTCCATTCAAACGGAAGGAAATATGCAAATGATTACCGGTAGACGGTCCTGTGGTACCAACCAATGCGATGGTCTGTCCCTGAGAAACCGTGTCTCCCGTAGAACATAGCAGGGCTGAGGCATGCATATAAATGGATGACAAGCCGTTGCCATGATAGATAATAACATAGTTCCCCATACCAGAAGAGTAACCTGCCGATTCAATGGTTCCTCCTGCTACCGCATAAATTGGTGTTCCAGATGGAGCAGGATAATCTACTCCACAGTGTCCGGAGCTACCAAAGGCATCTGTCTCACCAAACTCCGTAGATACGGTATGATAGCCACTTGGTAATGGCCAGATATAAGAACCATTCCCCACTACCTGAGTGGTAGAATCGGTATCGTCATAATTATAGGTATTGGAACTAGAACTGCTTCCGGCATTGGACGCTGCTGCAGCCGCTGCTGCTGCTTCTGCTGCCGCCTTACTTGCTGCCTCTGCTTCCTTTGCTGCACGAGCCTTTTCCAACTCTTCAATGTAAGCAATATTGGCTTCTTCCGCAGAAATTTCCGCAGAAACCCCTGCAATTTCCGAAGCAGTACTTGCAGTCTGGGTATTTAAGGCATCCAAATCTGCCTGCTTCTTGGCAAGAAGAGTATTTAACTCCTCCTGTTTCTTTTCCTGTTTTGCCTTAGATTCCTCAAGAGAAGCATTCTCGCTCTCTAACTGAGTCTTGGTACTAGCAATGGTATTGGCCGTCTCCTCCATCTTCTTAAAAAGTTCATTATCATACTTGGTAATAGTATTGACATATTCCGCCTTATTTAAGAAATCCGAAAAATTCTCAGCGCTTAGTAAGAGATTTAAGTACTGGGTATCCCCATTCTCATACATGTACTGGATTCGTAAAGACATATCGCTGTACTGCTGTTCCAAACTTGCCTGAGCTTCCGTTAACTGAACATTTAACTGATCAATCTGGGCCTGCGTAGACTCAATCTTTTGAGTCAACTTATAAATCTTATTGGCAACCTTGGTAGACTTTGCATCAACCTCCTTAATATAGGCCTCTGTATCACTCTTTAAGCTATCTAACGCATTCAATTCTGCCTGAAGGGAAGCCTGCTCTGCCTCTAGTGCCGCCTTCTTGCTTTCTGCCTCTGACTTTTCATCCGCAAATATAGTTCCGATTTCAGATCCCGCAAAAGGAAGGGCACAAATCGCTCCAGCCAAAACCAAAGCCACGCCTCTTCGAACTAATTTTTTCATGAGTTTCACACTTCTTTCTTTTCATTACACCTTCAGATGCTTACGAATAGACATAATCGATCCCACCAAACCAATGCCTGCTCCAACTCCTAATCCCAAAGGAAGAAGCACCTGGAAAATAGTACCCACCGGAAGGAAACTAACAATATTTGTCAATCCGCTAAACTGCTTCATCACATAAGATATAATTTCTGAATATAAATAATAAATCGCCACTAATGGAATCGTTGCTCCCACTAGTCCAATTAACAATCCCTCTACCACAAATGGAGCACGAACAAAGAAGTCCGTAGCACCGATATACTTCATGATATTAATTTCTTCCTTACGTACAGAAATACCTACCACAATCGTATTGGAAATCAGGAAAATACCTACCCCTAAAAGGACTGCAATAATAGCTACGGAAATATAACCAGCCAATCGTCCCACATCAGAAAGGGTATTGGCCGTCCTAGCAGAATAATTGACCTGTCTGACTCCATCTAAGCCCTCAATATGAGCAACCAATTCTGATTGCTTCTCCACATCCTTCACCTGAACGGTATAGGAAGCCGACTTAGCAAGAGGGTTACTAGAAAAGCCTTCCGCCAACTCTGGGTTCTTGGCAAAATAATCAGCCTTAAACTGTTCCCAAGCCTCTTCCGCCGAGGTAAAGCTAACCTCACCTACCGCCTTTTGGGCCCGTATATCTGCACCAATGGCATCAATCTGTTCCTGGGTGATTCCCTCATTAAAGAACACCGTTACCGAAACCTGATCCTCCGCCTGCTCAACAATATGTGTGAAATTGGTAACAATGGAATAAAAAATTCCCAGCAAAAAAATACAAGCTGCAATGGTACCAATGGAAGCAAGGGAAAAGAATCGATTTCTGAAAATATTCTTAATTCCCTGCTTAATACTATAAGCTAACGTACTTATCCGCATAATAATGTCCACCTTTTTGTTCATCGCTTACGATGATTCCTTTGTTCATTGTAACTACTCGCTTTTGCATGGCATCCACAATCTCTCGGTTATGGGTTACCACCAAAACGGTAGTTCCTCTGCGGTTAACCTCTTCCAAAAGTTTCATGATTTCCCACGAATTCTTTGGATCCAGGTTACCAGTTGGCTCATCCGCCAAAAGAATGGAAGGATTATTAACCAAAGCACGGGCAATCGCTACACGCTGTTGCTCACCACCGGACAATTCCTTCGGAAATGAACGGTATTTTTCAGAAAGCCCAACCAGATTTAACATCTGTGGCACACGCCGTCTGATCGTTCTAGAAGAAGCCCCTACGACCTTCTCTGCAAATGCAATGTTGTCGTACACGCTTCGATCCTTTAATAATCGGAAATCCTGGAAGACAACCCCGATCATTCGACGAAGTTTCGGAATCCTTCTTCTCTTCAAGGTAGAAAGATCCTGACCATTGATCACAATCTTTCCTGCCGTTGGATCCAGTTCCTTCATTAAAAGCTTAATCATAGTAGATTTGCCCGAACCACTATTACCAACGATAAAGACGAATTCTCCCTTTTCTATTTTTAAGTTGATGTGATTAATAGCAGGAGCTCCCTGCTGGTAGCTCTTACTCACATCTCGTAATTCAATCATTGACACGGTTTATTACGCTTCTTTCTTTTAATAATCTAAGGTCTGCATATACTTCATATACTTAACGACCATCATAGCAATCTTAAAGGTGATTGCATCCTCAAACTTACGAAGATCAAGACCGGTACTCTTCTCCAACTTATCCAAACGATATACCAGAGTATTTCTATGGATATACAACTGTCTTGAAGTCTCAGATACGTTTAAGTTATTCTCAAAGAACTTGTTAATCGTGGAAATGGTTTCCTCATCAAATTCGTCTGGTGACTTGTTATCAAATACTTCTTTAATAAACATCTTACAAAGAGGAATTGGCAACTGATAAATCAAACGTCCGATTCCTAACTTGCTAAATGCTACCACACGCTTGCCGTTGTAGAAAATCTTTCCTACATCCAAGGCCATACGCGCTTCCTTATAGGACTTTGAAACCTCCTTGATATCGCTAACCACGGTACCATAGGCAACATTCACCCTAGACATAACCTCTGAATTTAACATATCAAGCATAGTATTACCAATACGATCTAAATCCTCGGTCTTATCGCTATCCGCAATTTCTTTTACAACAATGATATTTCTCTCATCCACTGCGGTAATGAAATCCCCGGTCTTGTTAGAAAACAAGGTCTTAACCATCTCAAGAGCGCCGCTATCCTTCTCACTCTCTGTCTCGATAATGTAAACAACTCTTCTAGAATCGGTAGAGATATGAAGCTTCTTCGCTCTGTTATAGATATCAACCAGAAGGAGGTTATCTAACAAAAGATTTTTAATAAAGTTATCCTTATCAAATCTCTCCTTATACGCTACCAAAAGATTCTGAACTTGGAAGGTTGCCATCTTTCCAACCATATATACATCGTCACTGGTACCCTTGGCAATCAGGATATACTCTAACTGGTTCTCATCCTTTACTTTAAAGAACTGATAACCATTCATCTCCTGAGACTCTGCTGGCGACTCTACAAATGTCTGTACAGTGCCGCTAAATTCATCGGATACCTGATAAGTAGCTGCTAGAACCTTGCCATCTGTGTCTAAGATACAAAGATCAATTCTCGCAATTTTCTTTAACCCCTCAATTGTTGTTTGTAAAATCTGATTTGAAATCATTAAATAATCACTCCCTGTCTTCAAACATCATCACCGTTCTTGTTTTTTTTCAAACAAAAATAGACCTTCAGACTATATAATACCCCAAATACCCCAAAATTACAAGAGAATTCAAGAAGACAGATGGGCTTCTACAATAAAAAATCGCCAGGAGACACTCCTGACGATTTATATAAAATGAAATTATAAACTACCGAATTAGTTTGCAATTACAAGCTCTGTCTCCTTATCGAAGATATGAAGTCTTGAAAGGTCCATAGCAAATGTAACTTCATCACCCGGTCTAGCAGTTGTACGAGGGTTAACTCTTGCTGTGCAGTTTGCACCTGCGATATCGAAGTATAAGAATACTTCTGCACCAAGTAACTCATAAAGACGGATCGTAGCTGAGAACTTGCTTCCCTCTGACATAGATACGAAGCTTTCCTCATCATGAATATCCTCTGGACGAATACCCATAACTACGGTCTTTCCATCATAACCACCGGCGATTACTGCCTGTGCCTGATCATCAGGAACCTTAATCTCAAACTTATCGAACTTAAGGTAAGCATCGCTACCATCAACACGTACCGTTGCATCGATGAAGTTCATCTGAGGTGATCCCATGAATCCAGCTACGAATAAATTAACTGGCTTGTTGTAAAGGTTGATTGGTGTATCTACCTGCTGTACAACACCGTCCTTCATAACTACAATTCTGGTACCAAGTGTCATAGCCTCTGTCTGGTCATGTGTTACATAAATGATAGTAGTCTCAAGTCTCTGATGTAACTTAGAAATCTCTGTTCTCATCTGTACTCTTAACTTAGCATCCAAGTTTGATAAAGGCTCATCCATAAGG
>DEWK01000008.1:32209-34974 GCA_002363615.1 Lachnospira sp. UBA3212
CCATAAGGAATACCTTAGGATTACGTACAATCGCTCTTCCCATCGCAACTCGCTGTCTCTGACCACCTGATAAAGCCTTAGGCTTACGGTCAAGTAAGTGCTCAAGATCAAGAATCTTTGCAGCTTCATGTACAGCTCTTTCAATCTGATCCTTAGGTGTCTTTCTTAACTTTAATCCGAATGCCATGTTATCATATACTGACATATGTGGATAGAGCGCATAGTTCTGGAATACCATCGCGATATCACGATCCTTAGGCTCTACGTCGTTTACTAACTTGTCTCCGATGAATAACTCACCAGAACTAATTTCCTCAAGACCTGCGATCATACGAAGTGTGGTTGACTTTCCACATCCTGAAGGTCCTACGAAAATAATGAATTCCTTATCAGCAATTTCAAGATTGAAATCCTTAACAGCTACGAAACCATTAGGATATACCTTACTAATATTCTTTAATGATAAGCTTGCCATGTTTTGCTTCCTCCTAATATCTGTAGATACTCTTTTTTACAGTGCTCATTCTATACGAAATGCTTTGAAATGGCTATATCCTTTTTCCATGAAATACGATTTTTAAATTTGTCAGATATTACTAAACCCCTTATATATGGGCTTTTTTTTCGGAATTGACACCAAAAATGAACTTTCTTTTTCGTTGAATTTTAACGAATAGGGTGTTAGGATATAGGAAGTTTCAGTAAAAATGTTAGTATTTGAAAGGATTGAGCCCTATTTATGATTGAAAAAACCTATAAATTAAACCATTTCACTTATGAACGCCCCTTTTATGGCAGTAGTTATGGCCTAAAGGTCCGCTATCGTATTCTGGGCGTCATGGAAGAGCTGGGAGCAAGAAAAAAAGAACCGAAGGAACTGATTGCCTGGATTTGGAAGGGACCTATGGCCTTTGAAGCCACCCCAGAAGAGGCAAAGGAGAATCAAACCTTTCCATTTACAGAGGAAGGCTATGACCAGCTGATTGCCTGGTTGAATGACAAGGCCTCATCCATTATGGAACAAGAAGATTAGTCTTTCTTTTTTTCAAACTTTGATAAACTCACAGACTTAATGTGTTCTAAGGCTTCTTTGTACTGGTCAGACACTGCAAATGGATTTCTATGTAAGATTCTCATAGACTTTTTCATAGAACGTTCTGAAATCGAAGACAGGTTTTCCTTGGCCGCCTGCACAAGTTTTTCCAGGCCTTCCATCTTTCCTGTTTCTTCGATTTCTTTTATTTTCTCTTCCAGGTCAGCCATAACAAATGCCTGAATCACCTCGATTCGCTTGCTAACCCGCTTAATCTGGTCATTTGCCTCATTCATCTTAACTAAGATTGCACGAAGATCCATGGCCTCGTTAAAGGATTGGCTAAAATCTATTCCGGCAGCCAAGGTAAGTACCAAGGAAATCATTTCCGAATAGCCATAAGGCAAACTAAGAATCATTTTTTCCAAAGGTGGGTGAAGAATAAACGTTAAAAGAATGGATGCTCCGCCCCACAACAAACTGGCCGGAAGGCAAATATAACCCTTGATATTAAGGGGCATCTTCCGATAATCCCAATATCTTACCTTAAATAATTTTTCCATCACTTCTCCCGTTACAAGTTCCAATAAACTGGCACTAAGCATCCCCAGAATAAACACTAGGTAAGGGGACTCTTTTACGGGCAAAGTGACAAAAAGAATGGCAATGGCTCCAAATCCATAAATAGGAAGGCAGGGACCATGCATGAATCCCCGGTTAACCAGTTTTCTGGTTTGAATCCCTACGTATAAGCATTCCCAGATCCATCCAATCAAACTATAAATAAAGAAAAATAAGATCCATTGATCTGCGTGATAAGAATACATAATTTCTCCTTTCATTCTTGCCTTTTGTATAGAACATTATAGTCTATTTTATACCAGCTTGCAAAAATGAAAAAAACTTAAAAAAAGCCTTGCAAAGCCTTATTAATTGTGGTATATTCTTACCGTTACATTTGAGCAAGGCCCCATGGTCAAGCGGTTAAGACATCGCCCTTTCACGGCGGTAACACGAGTTCGAATCTCGTTGGGGTCATTTCCTGGTTGATCAGGGACAGTTAAATATGGCGACATAGCCAAGTGGTAAGGCTCCGGTCTGCAACACCGTCATCACCAGTTCGAATCTGGTTGTCGCCTCTTTAAAAACAGGAATTTGATTCCTGTTTTTTTTATACCCAAAATTCCAAGGAAAGCCCTGTTTTATGAAATAAAAAAAGAGCTCACAGGAGAACTGCAGCTCGTAATATTTGGAGGAGAGGGCTGTGAAAAACGTAAAACACAGCCCTATAGTTATGAAAAAAATTTAACAGATATTGCTTTCGGGTTATCAACATCTGCGATTATTAATATACCTTTCATTTGTGAATATTCTGTGTTCTGTTTTGGAAAGGTTGGTGAACGGATTTTCTATCTCTTTATATTTTTTCGAAAATATCCTTTATTTTTCGTATTTTTTTAATCCTTTTCTTAGATTGTACAAAAAATATTAAATTCCAAAAAATTATTTTTTAAAAAAAATCCTTGAATCCCTTGTAAAATCTAGGATCTTCTCCTTGGTTATTTTTTCTTCTATCTAATTATAATTCTAATTCCTTCATCTTATTTACTTTTCCACCATAAATTTATATCTGAAACTCACGTTATGAAAACGTAAGATTACACACACAAAAAAAAAACCATTGCTTTCGCAATGGTCTCATCTATCGTACATTCAAAACTTCATACGAAAA
>DEWK01000006.1 GCA_002363615.1 Lachnospira sp. UBA3212
TTGCACTTAACTTGACAATTCAAGAATGAAATACTTCTTTCAAATTTCTACTTTTTTGCAGAAAGCCGGAAATGACACCACTAATATCTTGTATAAAATGGAGAAATTACTGTCATATACAAGGTTTTTCCCTTGTATATGCACGTGAATCTTACAATTTCGTGACATTTTCGTAGATGTATCAAGACTTGCAATCCTGGAAGTTTCAAAATTCATTGAAGAAATTTCCTTGGAATTTATCCGGGAATATGCTAAACTTACGTTACGTAAGTTTAGGAGGGAATCTATGCATAAAGACAATTATTATTCATCCGGTGAATTTGCAAAGATGGCCGGAGTCTCCGTTCGCACCATTCGTTTTTATGACCAAAAAGACATTTTAAAGCCATCATACTTAAATGATTCTGGTGCCAGATTTTATACGGATCAGGACCTAGCACGTTTACAACAAATCTTACTCTTAAAATATCTGGGATTTTCTTTAAAGGATATTAAAGAACTTATTGTTGATGACAATGATTGGGAATACATGAAGAACTCTCTGCGTCTGCAAAGACGCCTGATTTCAGATAAGATGGAGCAAATGGAATTGGTACAAAACGCCATTGATGACACCATTGAAACCTTAAAGGTAAAGAAAACACCTGATTGGAATCATATGTTAAACCTAATCCACCTTACCAGTATGGAGCAAAGTTTAAAAACACAATACCAAAATGCCAGTAATATTGATGCAAGAATTAATCTTCATAAAAACTACTCCACCAATTCCAAGGGTTGGTTTCCCTGGATGATGGAGCAAGCTTCTCTTAAGGAAGGAATGGAGATTTTAGAAATTGGTTGTGGAAACGGGGAACTGTGGAGAGAAAATTTAGACCTTCTTCCTAAAGATATTCACATTCTTCTTTCCGATATTTCAGATGGAATGATTCGTGATGTTCGTAGAAATTTAGAAAATGATCATCGTTTTTCCTTTGCCTGCTTTGATTGTGCAAAAATTCCATTAAAGGACCACAGTGTTGATTTTATATTTGCTAACCACGTTTTATTTTATTGTGAAAACCTCCAGGAAGTTTTAAAAGAAATCACAAGGGTTTTAAAAAAAGATGGAACCTTTATTTGTTCCACCTACTCTGCCAATCATATGGGAGAAATCACAAAGCTGGTACAGGACTTTGATTCAAGAATTGTCCTTTCCGGAGAACGTCTGTATGAAAAATTCGGCCTAGAAAATGGATATTCTATCCTTGCAAATTATTTTGATACTATTAATAAAAAAATATATCAGGATTCTATTTTTATTTCAGATGAACAGCCACTCTTATCCTATATTCTTTCCTGCCATGGAAATCAGAATCAAATTTTATTTGAAAAATATAGCGATTTCCGTAGTTATGTTCGTAAGAAAGTGAAAGATGGTTTTACCATAACAAAAGAAGCAGGTATTTTTTACTGCACTGCTCCTTATTAATTGTTTCTATTATTTAATTGTTTTTTTACCCATTCCATCAATACATTCACGATATAATCAATCTCTTTTTGACTAAGAGGAATATGTTCCGGAATATGATGCCATTTGTATAGGCAGCCACGACAACAGGTGGCGGTGGCATGCTGGCCAATAAAAATCGGATGTCCCCTCATTGGGGTTTGCTTTCCGTCATGTTCTGGTTCCTTAGGACCTAAGCGCTTTGTAATAAAGTCTCTTGCATGACTTTCAATCACATCTAACCCCTTCTCTTCAATGTATTTAAAGTCTTCTTCTTTTAATTGAAATCTACTACGAAATTTTGACTTACCCAAGCGGTAAAAGAGGTCTTCATATACCTCCTTACTTGCTGCTTCTTGCAGACTCATTAATTGAGAAAAGTCCATCTCCTCAAATTCTGAAAAACCAGCTTCCACTCCCAAGGTCTTTTGTTGTCCAAAGGGAATGTTTTTCTTTTGATTAAATTGCAAATTAATATTCGCCTTATCTGCCTGACGAATCTGATCTTTTCGTCCAATTCGATACTCTTTTCCCTTCATAATAAAACGGTTACCCGTTTGTTTAAAATAAAAATCAGTACCTGTAGCCTGACATTGATCCTTTAAACTTAAAATCCACTGGTAATCGCAAGGACTTCCTCCCTCATTTTCATCTCCACCACAAGTCACTTTTAAGATTCTATGGTCTTTTAAATATTTTAACAGATCAATGGGACCTAAAAGGGGTTCTAAATATAATTCCCGATACTTAAGGGGAAGATTTAAAAAAATAGGAATACTTAAATCTGCCTGGGTTTGGTTTGTACATAGACAACTTAAGGTGACATTGTCATAACCCATTCCCCAGTCTTTGGGAAGACAATCTTTCACTCGATCAATTTTTTTTGTAATAATTATAAAATCAAGATCGGTTCTTTCTTTTATCATCTCCCAAATCTTATCACGCTTTTCATCTGCTTCCTTTAAAAAAAATTCAGAATCAGGGCAAATATAAATCGGATTCTGCTCCGGACTTAAAAGATATTTTCCCATAGAATCTAACTGAATCGGTAAATCAAAATTTTCCCCAAAATGAAGGCAGGGGGACATAGGGGCATCTTTCTTACTAACTTGTTGATTTAAAATCCATGGATTCCAATGATACATAAGTCCCTCCTTTCGTTTTCCTTGGTATCATACCATATCTTTTTTTATATTTCTACAAAAAATGCTTGAAGGTGACGCAACGTAACCGTATATAATTCAAGTAATGTAAAGGGGAAAGAAGATATTCTTTCCAAAAGTAATAACCAAAGTAAAAGGAGACTTACTATGAAGGGAATTATTTTAGCTGGTGGATCAGGCACTCGTCTTTATCCACTTACCATGGTAACAAGTAAACAATTGCTTCCAATCTATGATAAGCCAATGATCTATTATCCACTTTCTGTTCTTATGAATGCTGGAATCAGAGAAATCCTTATCATTTCTACTCCACAAGATACCCCAAGATTTAAGGAGCTATTAGGTGATGGCCACCAGTTTGGAGTTTCATTAAACTATGCTGTTCAGCCTTCCCCAGACGGACTTGCTCAGGCTTTTATTATCGGTGAAAAATTTATCGGCGACGATTCTGTTGCCATGATTCTTGGTGATAATATTTTTGCCGGACATGGTTTAAAGAAAAGACTTCTTGCAGCGGTTGATAATGCTACTTCCGGTAAAGGTGCAACTGTATTTGGCTACTATGTAGATGATCCGGAACGTTTTGGTATTGTAGAATTCGATGAGGCTGGTAAGGCTATTTCCATTGAAGAAAAACCGGAACATCCAAAGTCAAATTACTGTGTAACCGGACTTTATTTCTATGATAACAAGGTGGTAGAATACGCCAAAAATCTGAAGCCTTCCGCTCGTGGTGAGCTTGAGATTACAGATTTAAACCGCATCTATCTTGAGAACAACACCTTAAATGTTGAGCTTCTTGGACAGGGATTTACCTGGTTAGATACCGGTACACACGAGAGTTTAGTAGATGCAACGAATTTTGTTAAGACCATCGAGCAGCATCAGCATCGTAAAATTGCCTGCTTAGAAGAAATTGCATATTTAAATGGTTGGATTTCTAAGGAAGAAGTTCTTGATGTTTATGAAGTATTAAAGAAGAATCAGTATGGTCAGTATTTAAAAGATGTTCTTGATGGTAAGTATCAGGAAGATCTTAAGTAATTTATTTTTAGGAGGAATCATTCATGACTATTATTGTTACAGGTGGAGCTGGTTTTATTGGCTCTAATTTCGTTTTTCACATGTTAAATAAGTACCCGGATTACCGTATTATCTGCTTAGACAAGCTTACATATGCAGGTAATCTTTCTACCCTTGCTCCAGTAATGGATAATCCAAACTTCCGTTTTGTCAAGGAAGACATCTGTGACCGTGAAGCGGTTTACAAGTTATTTGAAGAAGAAAAGCCGGATGTAGTTGTGAACTTTGCTGCAGAAAGTCACGTTGACCGTTCCATTGAAAATCCTGAAGTCTTCCTTCAGACCAATATTCTTGGAACTGCTACTTTAATGGATGCTTGTAGAAAGTATGGTATTACTCGTTATCATCAAGTTTCTACCGATGAGGTATATGGTGACCTTCCATTAGATCGCCCAGATCTTTTCTTTACCGAGGAAACACCAATTCATACTTCAAGTCCATACTCTTCCTCTAAGGCAGGAGCAGATCTTTTAGTTCTTGCTTATCACAGAACCTATGGACTTCCTGTTACCATTAGCCGTTGTTCAAACAACTATGGTCCATACCACTTCCCTGAGAAGTTAATCCCATTAATGGTAATCAATGCCCTTCACGATAAGCCGCTTCCAGTATATGGTACCGGCGAAAATGTTCGTGACTGGTTATATGTAGAAGACCACTGCAAGGCAATCGATTTAATTATTCACAAGGGTACGGTAGGTGAAGTTTACAATATCGGTGGTCATAACGAGATGACAAATATTGATATTGTAAAGATCATTTGTAAGGAATTAGGAAAGCCTGAAAGCTTAATCACACACGTTGGTGATCGTAAGGGCCATGATCAGAGATATGCCATTGATCCTACTAAGATTCACAATGAATTAGGCTGGTTACCTGAGACCATGTTTAAGGATGGTATTAAGAAGACCATTCAGTGGTACTTAGACAATCAGGATTGGTGGGAACCAATTATTTCTGGTGAGTATCAGAATTATTATGACAAGATGTATAGCAACCGCTAAGGAGAAATTCGATGAAGATTTTAGTTACCGGTGTTGCCGGACAATTAGGCCATGACGTGGTAAATGAACTTGTTACACGTGGCCACCAGCCAATAGGCACCGATTTAGAAGAGAATTATGCTGGAATTGCTGACAATAGTCCTGTTACCACTGCACCTTACTACTCTCTTGATTTAACCAAGGAAGACGATGTATTTCGCTTACTTTCTGATCTTAAACCGGATGCCGTCATTCATTGTGCCGCTTGGACTGCTGTGGATGCTGCAGAAGATGAAGATAAAAAGGATTTGGTTTATGCCATTAATGAATCCGCTACTTCTTATCTTGCATCCGCTTGCAAGGCTTGTGGAGCTAAGATGATGTATATTTCCACTGACTACGTATTTAATGGCCAGGGAGACCAGCCTTGGGAACCGGATTGCAAGGACTATGCTCCATTAAATGTCTATGGAGATTCTAAGCTTAAGGGAGAGCTTGCAGTTTCTTCTATTCTTGACAAGTATTTTATCGTACGTATTGCATGGGTCTTTGGTGTAAATGGAAAGAACTTCATTAAAACCATGTTAAATGTAGGTAAGAATCATGACCAGTTAAAGGTGGTTTGCGATCAAGTAGGTACTCCTACCTATACCTATGATTTAGCAAGACTCTTAGTAGATATGATTGAAAGTGATAAATATGGTTATTATCATGCCACAAATGAAGGTGGCTTTATTAGCTGGTATGATTTCACCTTAGAAATCTTCCGTCAGGCCATCCAAATGGGACATGAGGAATATAAGGATCGTTTAAGTGTTTCTCCTGTAACTACAAAGGAATATGGGGTATCTAAGGCAGCAAGACCATTTAATTCAAGACTTTCAAAACAAAAGCTTGTAGACAATGGATTTACACCTCTTCCAGATTGGAAGGATGCACTTGCCAGATATTTAAAGGAAATTGAATTTTAATAGAGGTAATGATTATGGGACAGATTAATGTAGAAAAGAATGTTGGTGGTATTGAAGGCTTATGTGTGATCACCCCTGCCGTACATGGTGACGCTAGAGGTTATTTCATGGAGACTTACAATTCCAATGATATGAAGGAAGCTGGCTTAAATCAGGTTTTTGTACAGGATAATCAGTCGTCTTCTACCAAGGGTGTACTTCGTGGACTCCACTATCAGAAGGAATATCCACAGGCCAAACTTGTTCGTGTGGTTTCCGGCAGCGTATTCGATGTAGCCGTAGACCTTCGTCAGAACAGTGAAAGCTTTGGTAAGTGGTATGGTGTAGAATTAAGTGCAGAAAATAAAAAGCAGTTTTTAATTCCAGAAGGATTTGCTCATGGCTTCCTTGTACTTTCTGAAGTAGCTGAATTCTGTTACAAGGTAACAGATTTCTGGCATCCGGGAGATGAAGGTGGTTTAGCATGGAATGATCCTGAAATCGGTATTAAGTGGCCACAGCTTGTAGGAGAATATCAGGGAAGTCCTAAGGGAGACGGTTATCACTTAGAAGATAGTACTCCTATTAACTTAAGTGATAAGGATCAATTATGGGACGGCATTTCAAACGGTTTTCATTTTAACTAAGTTACTAAAACTTGATGGGAGAATGAAATAAAAGAAAGGCTTCTGCTTGTTAGACAGAAGCCTTTCTTTTATTTTCCTTCAATTTCCTTCATTTTTTCATCGCTCAATATATATTTTTTCTTAAACCAGATCAAGGCAAATGCCAATCCAATCACTGGAATAATAGTCATAACCATACGCAATCCAATCTTAGAAGATTGGGCGGTAGCCCTGGCAAAATCAATGGATTTTTGCTGATCACTGGTGGCCTGACTGGAAAGTTGAAAGATCTGTAAAGCAAGGGATGCAACAAAAGCAGACAATCCAGAGGCCAACTTCACTACAAAGGTTTGCATCGAAAATATCACCGATTCATCGCTTCTTTTATTCTTCCACCTTCCATAATCCACGGTATTAGCAAGAAATACAGTAGTTAAAACCGATAGGATTCCATTGGCCCCAAAGATAAAGAAGGCTGGAATAAAAAGAAGATAAACGTTTGTCATATTAATAAAAGCTAAGGCTAAGAGGCTGACATATCCAATTCCTGCCATAAGAATCGAAATATAAAAGATCTTAAGACTTTCCATAAACCTCCGAAGAAGTGGATAAAATAGCATCATTGCCAAAATCTGAACTGCCCCTCCAAAGGTATTAAATAGTGTATAGGAATTGTACCAGGAAGAGCCACCAAAATCATACTTAAAGAAATAAATCACCAGGTTTGATGTTAAGTAAATAGAACAATTTACCATTACAATGGTTACTACAACTGCCATGGCCTGATCATTCTTTAAAAGAGCCTGAAACATCTGCTTTACAGAAGCTGTTTCCATCTTCTCGGTCGATTTTTCTTTAATATTGAAACAGGTAATCAGAATAAATAGAATAAAGATGATTGCTATAATCAAAGAAAAATACTTAAAACCATTTACTTCAATTAGGCGGCTGGTTTTGGCTCCTGATATTCTGCCTAAAAACTCTACTGCCGGCATGGTAATCACGGTAATAATAGCAGATCCAACTCCGGCAAGTGACCTGGCTAAGGTGGTTAGATTTTCCCTTTCCTTTCCTCCTTTTGTAAATGCCGGAATCATTGACCAATAGGGAATATCCATCATAGTATAGGTAATCCCCCAAAGAATGTAAAAGATTGCCGCATAGGCTGTAAGTCCCGGTCCATCAAGTTTTGTAGGAGTTGCAAACATAAAGAACAGGATGATTGCGTTCGTTAGGGTTCCTATAAATAACCATGGTCGAAACTTTCCCCATTTCGTCTTGGTATCTGCCACAATCATTCCCATAATCGGATCATTAAAGGCATCGAAGATTCTTGCTGCCAAAAGAATGATTCCCATGGCTACAGCACTTACGCCTAACACATCCTGATAGTAATAAAGGATATACGAGGCCGAAAGCATGTAAACCATGTCCTTTCCTACCGCTCCTAATCCATAGGAGATTTTTTCTTTCCGGCTTAATAATCGTTCTTGACTCATAGTAATCCCTCCCTCATATAAAAGAAAACACCACAATGAAGTTGCAAAAACTAACATTGTGGTGTTATTATTACTTGCAAATACCCTGTAAAAGAATATCTACAAGACTATCTAAGGCTTTCTGATAAGAAAGACCTTCCTTGTTTAAAACATCATTGCTAAGCATAGCCTCTAAAGTTGACTGGTAAGCAATCTTAAATACACGGAAATCAAATTCCTTAAAGACTCCTTCATTGACACCCTTTTGAATTAAATCATAGGTATAGTCCCAATCACTTTCAATCCGCTCGTAAACACGTTCTGCGCACTTAGGATACTTATTCTTAATCATGTAAAGCTGAGTCATATCCATCTTTCTGAGTCCTTCAGGTAAGCATGCTAAGACTCCCTTAACCTTTTCATAAGTGGAAAGTTCATCATTCTGAATGATTTTTCTCTCTTCCTGCTTAATCTGATTAAAGATATAATCTACAAAATACATCATAAGATCTTTCTTATCGATAAATACCTTGTAAATTGTCTTTTTACTCATCTTGATTTCATCCGATAACTGATCCATTGTAAACTTCACACCATACTTCTCATACATAAGCATAGTGCCTTCCATTACACGAGCTTTGATGTCATCATACATACAAAAAATCCTCCTTGATTTCAAAAAACTCATATTGAAAAATATTTGTATCGTTTTCATAAGTTTAACATTTTATATAGTTTTTTGTAAACAAGTATTTTCACCAAAGTTATCTTTATATCTTAGACAAAATATAGAAAAACACACAAAAATAGTTCTAGTTTCTTAAAATATCCTTATTCTATTAGTATAAACTATTATATTTTTTCTATTTTCATTGAATCGTTACATTTATGCCTGGTATATATCCATTAATTTATTCTTTTTAAATGTATTTTTCTTTTGAGTTAATTTGCATCCCTTTTCCGTGCAAATGCCAGTTTTATTGTTCTGAATAAAATTAGACTTTGTAACCTTTACCTTGGTACCCTTATCTTTGGCATAGATTCCATACCAAGAATTTTTCTTAAAGGTTGAACCTGTAACGGTTAACTTAGATTTTGTTCCAGCACATAAGCCTGACTTCTTATTGGAATTTAGGCTTGATTTAGAAACCTTAAGGGTGGATTTATTTGAAAGAATTCCATATTGAGAATTTTTGCTAAATTTACAGCTTTTTACTGTGGCCGTAGAGTCATTCACAGATAATCCAGCTACCTTATTTTTGCTAAAACTTGCCCCAGTGATCTTGGCACTACTTCCCCTGGCAATACCAATGCCCGAAGCTTTGTTAATATCAAAACTATTATTCTTTCCAGATACCTTGATACTATCTTTATTATCGGTTCCTACTCCATGATGACCGTTAGAAGAAATCTTATTCCCCCCGGTTAAACTGAGACTAGCCCCGCCACTTAAAGAAATACCACACTGATTATTCCCAGTAACTGTGGTATTAGATATCTTTGCACTAGAAGCTCCAATACCAATTCCATGTCCTGTTGACTTTCCATTACTTCCGTTATTTTTAATGCTAGAAGAAGTGATGGTTGCCTTAGAAGAAGTACCTAGCAAAAGTCCCCGATCCCCATTGGAAACAATGCTAACCTGGCTTAAATCAAGACTTGCCGTAGTGGCATGAATCCCAATCTCCTGACAATTACTTACTTGTCCTCCAGTCATGGTAAAATTTCCTTTTGAAACCACGATTCCTTTTCCTGAGGAATTGCTAACATTTACATTTTCCAAAACTATGTCAGCCTCTCTAAAATCAAGAACCTCACTTCCCAAGCCACAGCCATCAAAACTAGCATTCTTAATAGTTAGCGTACCATCTGCCTTAAGTGGATAAAAAATAATAGCCGAAGCAGTGGTTCGAATAAAATTAGAACCATTACAATTTAAAACGACTCCTTTACTGATTACAATGGAAGATTCACACAAATAGGTACCACTGGTAAAATTGATTTGATCTCCTGCTTCTGCTGCCTCAATGGCTGCTTTAATTTCTTTCGAAACATCACTTTTACCGGTATGATCACAAGTCATGTTAATCTCCTTTCCATAGGCAGGAAACCCCATAAGACCAATTCCTATCCAGGATATGGTAAAAGCAAGTCCAAGTTTCTTTTTTAACTTCATAAGCGACTCCTTTCTTTCAAACATAAAAACCTCTGAATTACAAAAAAGTAGTTCAGGGGTTTTTATCCAACGATAACAAATAAATCTAAGAATATAATTAGAAATTACATTAACTTTCGATATAATTCCTTTAATTCTTCTTCGCTAGTGTCTCTAGGATTTCCAGGACGACATGCATCTGCATAAGCATCCTTAGCAAGGATATCTAAGTCCTCTTCCTTTAAAGCATCCAACTTCTCAGGAATTCCTACATCCTTAGATAACTGCTTCACTGCATCGATTGCTGCCTTACGATATTCATCCTGAGACATAGAATCTACGCCCTCAACTCCCATTGCTCTTGCAATTTCACGGAACTTATCTCCAGTATACTCCTGGTTATACTCCATCACGATTGGAAGCATCATAGCACATGCCACACCATGAGGAGTATCATAATGAGCTCCTAAAGTATGCGCAATGGAATGTGCTACTCCAAGACCTACATTAGAAAATCCCATACCTGCAATATACTGAGCTAAAGCCATACCTTTTCGGCCTTCTGGTTCATTCTTAACAGCGCTTCTTAAATTTTTGGAAATTAACTTAATCGCTTCTAAGTGGAACATATCGGTCATCTCCCAAGCTGCCTTGGTGGTATAACCTTCAATCGCATGAGTTAAAGCATCCATACCGGTTGCTGCCGTTGTACCTACAGGAAGGGTATACATCATCGTTGGATCCACAATTGCCACTTCTGGAATATCATGTTCATCTACGCATACAAACTTTCTTTCCTTTTCAACATCGGTAATAACATAATTAATCGTTACCTCAGCCGCTGTACCTGCAGTTGTTGGAACTGCAATCGTAGGAACCGCATGATTTTTCGTAGGTGCTACCCCCTCTAAAGAACGAACATCTGCAAACTCCGGATTGGTAATAATAATACCAATTGCTTTTGCAGTATCCATAGAAGAACCACCACCGATTGTGATAATAGAATCAGCTCCACATGCCTTAAATGCAGCTACTCCATCCTGTACATTCTTAATTGTTGGATTTGGCTTGATTTCTGAATAAATTGTGTAAGGAAGTCCAGCTTCGTCTAATAAATCTGTAACCTTCTTGGCAACCTCATACTTAATCAAGTCAGGATCTGTACACACGAAAATGTGCTTGAATCCCTTGCTCTTTGCAATGCCTGGGATTTCCTTAATAGCTCCTTCTCCATGATAAGAAACGTTGTTTAGAATAATTCTGTCTGCCATAATGTAAAAAACCTCCATTTGTAAAATATACTTGTGTGAATCAAGACTATATTATATCTTTCACATATTAAAATTGTATATCTTTTGGTGGTGAATGTCAAATTTCTTGTATAATTTCACTAAGTTTTATTAGCAAAAAAATCCCCATAAAAAGAAAACTTTTCTTCTTATGGGGAATAGAATTATTTATTTAAAAGAACATCAATTGCTGCAATCTTTACACAAAGTACTAAAATCTTAGCAGCTTCTCTTAATTCCTCTGGCAATGGGAAGGATGGAGCGATTCGAATATTTGAATCCTTAGGATCCTTGTGGTATGGATAAGTCGCACCTGCTCCTGTAAGAACAAGTCCAGCATCCTTACACATAGAAATAGCCTTCTTAGCACAACCATCAATGGTTTCAAGGGAAATAAAGTAACCTCCCTTAGGTTGATTCCATGAAGCAATATTACATGGAGCAAGTTTCTCCTCTAATACATCTAGTACAGCCTGGAACTTAGGGCAAAGAACCTTGGCCTGAGCCTCCATATGCTGATTGATACCATTAATATCCTTAAAGAACTTAACATGACGAAGCTGGTTGATTTTATCATGACCAATGGTCTGAATGGTCATAGACTTCTTTACATCTGCAATGTTTGCTTTAGAAGTTGCAAGAGCTGCAACACCAGAACCCGGGAAAGTAACCTTAGAGGTTGAGCAGAATTCATAAACCAGATCTGGATTTCCAGCTTTCTCACACTCTGAAAGTATATCAAGAATCTGTGCAGGATGTTCATAATCCAAATGATGCACGGTATAAGCATTATCCCAGTAAATTCGGAAATCTTTAGCGGCCGGCTGTAAGGCTGCAAATCTCTTTACTACCTGGTCTGAATATACAATACCGGTAGGATTTGCATACTTAGGAACACACCAAATTCCCTTCACCGACTCATCTTCTGAAACATACTTCTCTACTAAATCCATATCAGGACCATCACTAAGAAGAGGAATATTAATCATCTCAATTCCAAAATGTTCGGTAATAGCAAAATGTCTATCATATCCTGGAACAGGACATAAGAATTTTACCTTATCTAACTTGCACCATGGAGTGTTTCCCAATACACCATGGGTATAGGATCTTGATACGGTATCATACATGATATTTAAGGAAGAATTGCCGTAAATAATCAAATTTTCCGGTGAAGTATTAATCATACCGGCAACTAATTCCTTCGCTTCCTTCAAGCCGTCTAAAACACCATAATTTCTACAATCAGTACCGTCAGCTGCTAATAAATCATCCTCAGTAAGCACCTTCATCATAGGCATAGATAATTCTAACTGATCTGGTCCCGGCTTACCACGAGCCATATTTAGGCTGATTCCCTTGCTCTTAACATCCTCATATTCGTTTAATAAATTAGCACGAAGAGCCTCAAGTTCTTCTTTTGACATTTTTGTAAAATCTGACATTTTATACGTCCTCCTAAAACATTTGTCTTTTCTAGACACACACTGTTCAATATTATACTCTTCTAAAAGTCTCATGTCTAGCCTTTTTTTCTAAAAAATCCTATTATTTCAAGGGAAAAACATAAGATACGGCTTCTGTCAGATTTCCTGACAGAAGCCGTTTATCTTTTCTTATTTCAAATGACGATATATGGAACTTAAAGCCTTAATCACCGTCTGTTCCCGAACTTCATTTCGATTTCCTTTAAAGTGATTTTCTTCCACCCAGACTTTTCCCTGACAGTAATAACCAATATACACCAAACCAACCGGCTTTTCTTTGCTACCACCATCTGGACCTGCAATCCCGGAAGTTGCCAGTCCCACATCTGCACCAGCTACCTTAGCCACACCTTCCGCCATAGCAGCAACCGTTTCAGGACTAACCGCCCCATGACTTCCAAGAATTTCTTTCTCCACACCAAGAATCCTGTGTTTTGCCTCATTGGAATAAGTAATATAGCTTTCATTTATCACTCCAGAGGCACCAGGGCAATTAATCAAGGTAGCCGCTACCAATCCTCCGGTACAAGATTCTGCAGTGGCAATGGTCATCTGATGATCCAATAAAACCTTCACCAGTTGTTTTGCAAGAATTGTTTCTATCATTTGTTTGTACTCTCCTCGGATAGGACACTCTTGTTATGAATCAAATAATCAAATAAAGAAATTACTGTAAGAACAAGACTTAAATAAATCAATACCTGCTCTGCAATATAGTAAGCCTTTACATTAAAATCAAGAATTACAGCAATAATTGTTACCATTGTAACGGCTGTCTTAACCTTTCCCCACATTCCTGCAGCAATAACGATTCCATTATCACTAGCTACTAAACGGAAGCCGGAAATAATAAACTCTCTTGCAATAATAATAAGAACAATCCAAACCGGAATTTGAATCTTACCATTGTAATCACTGATTGTGGTACAAAGACAAATCAATGCAGAAGAAACTAAAAGCTTATCTGCAAGAGGATCCATAAACTTTCCAAAATTAGTTACAAGATTATACTTTCTAGCAATCTTACCATCTAACAAATCAGTTAAACTGGCAATAATAAAAATTGCGGTAGCAATGTATTTACCTCCAGGAATTGGTGCAAGTAATGCTACAACAAAAAATGGAATTAATATAACACGTAATACAGTTAACTTATTAGGTAAATTCATCTTTCTTCTCCTAAATTCAAATCTCACTTGAGAGAATACTTCTCACTGAAAATGATTCTCAATATAACATACGCAGGAAGCTGCTTTAGTCTTCCACCAGTTCCCCAATCAGGTCATATTCATGAGAAGCAATCACACGAACCTTAACAAAATCTCCACTCATTAAATCGTAAGTGGTTTTTAGAAACAGATTTCCATCTACGCCTGGAGCGTCCATATATGTTCTAGTTACATAGACATCTTCATCCGTAAGTTTTCCCTCTACCATCACTTCCAATTCCTTCCCTACCATGTCATTTGCATGTTCAAAAGCAATCGTCTGTTGCAACTCCATTAGTTCGTTGCGGTAGTTTTCCTTAACCTCTTCCTCAATCTGATTTGGCATGGAATACGCTTTGGTATCCTCTTCCGCAGAATAGGTAAAGACACCCAATCGATCAAAACGTACTTGTTTAATAAAGTCCATCACATCTTCATGATCACATGGTCTTTCCCCAGGAAATCCGGTAATCAGGGTGGTTCGAATGGCAATATCAGGAATCGCTTCCCGTAAATTTGCAATCTTTTCTAAAAGTTCCCGCCGGTTTGTTCTTCGTCCCATCGCCTTTAAAACCTGATCAGAAGAATGTTGAATTGGAATATCCAAATAATGACAAATCTTTTCTTCCTTCCGCATGGTTTCAATCAGTTCAGGATAGATTTCCTCCGGATAACAATACAAAATTCGAATCCACTTAAGATCCTCTATTTCACAAAGCTTCTCTAGTAAAAGGTGCAAACTTTTTTTCTTGTATAGGTCTGTTCCATATAAAGTAGTTTCCTGAGCAACCAGAATCAATTCTCTCGCTCCCTGGTCTACTAAGGCTCTTGCCTCTTCTAAAATTTCTTCCATAGGAACTGAGCGATAACTGCCTCGAACCCTTGGAATAATGCAATAAGTACACCACTTATCGCATCCTTCAGCTATTTTTAAATAAGCATAATAGCCACCACTGGTATTAATTCGGCCAGTATCATGGGATGGTAAACGATTAATCGGACAAAAGATCTGGCTAGGTTTTGATTCTTTCTTTTCCAAATTTTCAAGACATTCCATCACCAAATCTGAAATTTGATCATAGGAAGTCGTGCCAATCAGTCCATCTACTTCAGGAATTAATTCCTCAATTTCCTTGCGATATCTCTGGGCCAAACAACCAGCGGCGATTAAAATCTTACAATTCCCCTCCTGCTTCATCTGTCCCATAGAAATCAAGGTATTAATGGATTCTTCCTTGGCATCTCCAATAAAACAGCAGGTATTTACAACAATAATATCAGCCTGGTATTCATCATCTGTAAAAACGAACCCATCTCTGCGAAGATGATTAAGCATCTTCTCCGAATCAACCAGATTCTTATCACAACCTAAGGATACAAAGCTGATTTTTAAATCTTTTCTTGTACTCATGTATGAATTACTCTTCTTCGTCCTCATCGTCAGCAATCACATGAAGTAGACCTGTATTTAATTCATCAACTGCCTTTGAAAGAGGCTTTAAATTGCGAACCTCAGAATAATCCTTCACAACAGGGTCTTCCTCGCCATTTACTTCATCAATAATCTGTCTGGATCTCTTTGAAACTGCAAGAACAATGGAATATCTTGAATTAACAACTGGATCCTCGCCCTCTTCAACATTCTGGTTTACAACCTGCATCAAATCATAATAAGATGGATGTAACATCATAATACTCTACTCCTTTCGAAAAGCCTTAAGACTTTCTTTCATATCATTAATAAGTTCTTTATTACCTATGGAACGGAAATGAGAAGCCATGATTAATTCATGAAGCTTGTCAACACATTCCTCTAAGTCATCATTAATCAGTAAATAATCATACTGATCCATACTGTCTGCTTCTTCATATGCTCTTGCCATACGGTCAGCCACCACTTCAGGGGTTTCTGTTCCCCTTCCACTTAAGCGTCGCTCTAATTCCTCGCCACTTGGAGGAGTTACAAAAATAGAAATTGCCTCCGGCATTACTTCTTTTACATGAAGTGCACCTTGAACCTCAATTTCTAGGATTACATCCCTGGCTTCCTCTAATTTCTTAGTAACAAAAGCCTTTGGTGTACCATAAGAATGCTTTACATACGAGGCATACTCAATAAAGGCATCTTCCTTTACCATCTGATCAAACTCTTCTTGGCTGCGAAAGAAATAATTTACTCCTTCCTCCTCGCCTTCTCTAGGCTGGCGAGTAGTAACGGATACAGATAAGGCATAATTGTCATACTTTTCCATTAAACGTTTGATGATGGTTCCCTTGCCGGCTCCAGAAAATCCTGAAAGTACAATTAATGTTCCCTGCATGCTTGAACCCTCACTTTCTCTTTTTATTCAATATTTTGAACCTGTTCTCTTACCTTTTCAATCAGGGTTTTTAATTCAATTGCATGATCACAAATCTCCACATCCCCTGATTTAGAAAGAATGGTATTGGACTCACGATTCATCTCCTGAGCAAGAAAATCAAGTTTTCGGCCTAGTTCTCCAGAAGACTCCATAGTATCTTTCATGGCTTGCACATGACTGCTAAGGCGAACCAATTCTTCATCTACCGCAATCTTATCAGCATAAATAGTGGTTTCCATGGCAATTCTAGATTCATCTACACCACTTTCCTTTAAAAGATCAGAAATCCGATCACTTAACTTTTGACGAAACTCTTCCACTAAGATCGGAGATCTTGAAGAAATAAAGGAAACATGACCACTGATTTCTTCCATCTTCGAAAGAAGGTCAGATAAAAGCCTATCTCCTTCCATCTTCCTACTTTCCACAAATTCCTTGCAAGCGACCCTTAAGGCTTCATCCAAAACAGGCCAAATCGCCGTTTCATCCACCTTCTTTTCCTTTTGCATCAAGACTTCCGGGAAAGATGCAAGCTTGCTAACGGTAAGATCTTGGTCTAGATGAAAATCATCCTTCATTTTGTTTAAAATCTTTAAATACTCACCAGCCAATGCTTCATTATAGGATAATGAAATATCTTCCGCACGATAAGATTCATAGGTAATATAAAGGTCCACCTTTCCACGACTGGCAAATTCCCGTACCACATCACGAATCTTGCTCTCAAAACTGGATAATACTTTAGGAAGTCTGGCGGATATCTCTAAAAATCGGTGATTTACCGATTTTATCTCAACGGTGATCTTATAATCTTCCGAAGAAGCTTCCCCTCTTCCATAACCTGTCATACTAAACATAGTACATACTCCTTCTATATTGCATGTTGACACACTGCCACCACTACACAATCCAATTTATTATAGTCTAAATACCCCTTTACGTCAAGAATAAGAGCCTGTAAAATCCCTTCTGCTTTCTATTTTTTCTCTTGTTTTTTTATTTGGATATGCTAAGATGATTGCAGAAGAGATAGGAGGTTAGGGTATGAGAAGAAAAATACTACTTGCTTTTATGAGTTTGCTTTTAGTATCCGGTACTTTTGGTATAACAGCCTGTGAAAAAAAGAATACCAACAAAGAACAAAACCAAAGCACAAGCGCAGAAAAAAAAGACCACCGACCTGTGCAGGAGGTTCTTTCAAGTCTGGCAGAACAATATGATACCATTGCTTCCATGGATCAATCCTTTTATGGAGATGAGAAATGGAAAAAGTACTTTGAACACCTGTATGAGGCAAGTCCGGACCTTGTTTTGGACTATGGGATTTACTACTCCAATGAAGCGAAGGCAGATGAAGTAAATCTCTTGTATGCCAAGTCCCAAGAAGACGTTTCACTTTTAAAATCAAAATTAGAGGCTAGAATTCAATCTAGAATCAAAACCTTTGAAAGTTACCTGCCGGAAGAAGTTGCAAAATTTGATACAGCAGTGATAGGTAGTTATGATCAATATGTTTATCTGATTATTTCAGACCAATCCAAGGAAATCGAGGATTCCTTGCTTACGACACTTAAATAAACGGAGGGATTATTATGAAAAAAAATATACTTGCATTTGCAGGCTTTGGAATCTTAAGCCTATCTTTAATTGGAGGAAGTTTTGCATACTCAGCTAGCAAAACCGATCACTTAAACAAGAAATTAATGAAAACCATGAACCAGCAAAAGAAAAGTCTTGATCAGCTGACAAACACCTTAGATGAAATGAAAAAGAAGGAAGAAAAAGAAAATAATACCATTGCCGGAACTTACCCTGTCATTGATTTTACCTATTTGGCAGACGCTTATAAATCCGGAAAAACCAAGGATTTGTCTGAGGAGGATAAGGAAACCTTGGAGTTAGCCCAGGAATTTTTAAAAGATATCATCACAGATGACATGACTCCTTATGACAAGGAATTAGCTATTCATGATAAGTTATGCACCTATGCCAGTAAAGATCTTACCAATTCCGTTTCCGCCATTCCGGATGAGGATATTCAATTAGCTACCCCTCATGGATTCCTAAAGTATAAGAAAGCAGTTTGTATTGGATACGCTACCACTTTCCGACTGCTTTTAAATATGGTTGATATCCCATGCCAAATCGTAAAATCTTCTGACCTTGGTCATTCTTGGGATTTAGTTCAATTAGATGATAATGCCTGGTACCATGTAGATTGCTATTCCGACTCTAGCGATACCAACCAGGCAGATCACAACTACTTTAATATGAACAATGAACAGTGCCTATCGAATAATGATTTTCAGGTAGATGATTATCCAAAAGCAGAAGGTAGCAAGTACAACTATATCTCATTAAATACCAAGGAATTAGATTCCATCTATGATCTTCCTGAATACTTAAAAGAAAACCTTACCCAAAGCACTACCCTTTATGTTCATTTCAAGAAAAATATTCCTTTTGAATATGTAGATGCAATCCTGAATGCCTTACTTGCCAGTGAGGAATACTCAGGGGGAGAACTGTATGAATCAACCCAGATGTACAACGAAGACGATTTTACCTATGTAATTTACTACAAAACTGCTCAAGATGTTGCCGCTATTGACGAGATTAATGACGATGAGCAAGTCCCATATGAGGATGTGGATTTTGATAAATTATGTGATAAATTTTCAGAAATCTTTGGTTCTGAAGTGAATTTAGAGGATTACTATTACACCGAGGAAGAGTATGAGGAAGCTTACGATGAAAATAACTACAAGACAGAAGCTGTAGGCTAAAAGGAGGAACCATGGCATTCGATGGCATTACCATTGCAAACCTGGCAAAAGAATTAAAAGAAGAATTGGTAGGAGCAAGAATTTTTAAGATCACTCAACCGGAAGAGGATGAGCTTCAGTTCGTTTTCAAAGGAACGAAATCCGGAAGCAAGAAATTATTTATCTCTGTCTCCCCTTCTCTTCCCATAATTTATTTCACAGAGGAGAATAAACCAAGCCCCTTTACCGCACCAAATTTCTGTATGTTTTTAAGAAAACACATTGGAAATGGTCGTTTAGTGGATCTTTACCAACCAAACATGGAACGAATCCTGGTATTTGTTGTAGAGCATTTTGATGAAATGGGGGACTTATGCAGGAAAGAATTAATCGTAGAATTAATGGGAAAACATTCCAATATTATTTTTGTAAATGATGAACATAAAATCCTAGATTCTATTAAACATATTCCAGCCTCCGTTAGTTCTCTTCGAGAAGTATTACCCGGAAGACCTTATTTTATTCCAAAGACCGGCGAAAAGTTAAACCCATTGACGGTAAGCCAGGAGGACTTTTTGTCAAGCTTAATAAAAAAAGATCTCCCCTTAGAAAAGGCTCTCTACCAGTCTTTCACTGGAATCAGTCCTCTTATAGCAAGGTCTATGATTGACCAGTCAGGGCTAGAAGCAAAGGCAAACACCAAAAGTATCAACGAAGATTTCTTAAGACATTTGTATCATTTCTTTAAGGACAATATGACTTTAGTGAAAGAAGAAAACTTTCATCCACAGATTTATGAAAAGGATGGCGACTACATTGAGTATTCCTCCATTCCCCTTTCCGGATTTGATGACTGTCAGGTTTTAGAAAAGAATTCCATTTCCGACTTGTTAAGTGATTATTATAAAACCAAGGTCATTCGCACCAGAATGCGGCAGAAATCTGCAGATCTTAGGCACTTGGTATCTCAACTTTTAGAGAAGGAAATTAAAAAGTTAGACTTACAGGAAAGGCAATTGGCAGATACCGGCAAGATGGAAAAGGATCGTATCTATGGGGAATTAATCAAAGCTTATGCCTATACCCTACCAGAACAGGCGGATTCCTTAATTTGTCAAAATTACTATGATGATAACAAGGAGATCGAAATAAAACTGGATAAAAACCTGACTCCTATGGAAAATTCTCAGAAGTATTTTTCCAAATATGCCAAGGCCAAGAGAACAGCTTCTGCTCTTTCAAGTGTTATTCTTGAAACCAAAGAAACCGTAAAACACTTGGAATCTGTGCAAACCTCTTTGGAATTTGCCATGGATGAAGCTTCTTTACTACAAATTCGTGAAGAACTTGAGGAATATGGCTTCATTAAGAAGCATGTTCACGGAAAGAAAAAGGGAAAGGTAGAAAAAAGCCAGCCTTACCACTACCAAACCCCAGACGGTTATGATTTATATGTAGGAAAAAACAATTATCAAAATGAAGAATTAACTTTCCACTTTGCTAATAACAACGATTGGTGGTTCCATGCAAAAGGCATCCCAGGAAGCCATGTGATCGTCAAAAGTAAAGACAAGAAGGAATTACCTGATTCTGTTTTTGAAGCTGCAGCAGGTCTTGCGGCCTACTATTCAAAAAACAGTAAACAGGGAAAGGTAGAAATCGACTATGTGCAAAAACGAGAGCTTCGAAAAGTCACTGGAGCCGCCCCTGGATTTGTAATTTACCATACCAATTATTCTATGATGATTGCTCCTTCTATTAAAGGATTAAATTTATTATCATAAAAAAAGATTGTTGCATCCAGCATGCAACAATCTTTTTTTATTTATTAAAACGTAACCTATTATTCTCTTCCGACTCAGGCTCCTCCTCTGAAACATGGCGATAACTGGTATAAGTATCATACGTAAGCACTAGAAAAGCCAGAAAAACCAATAGAGCCAGGAACATATGTGGTACCTGATACATTTTATTCTCAATACTCACATGTAAGAAAGAAAATTCCACAAAAGCATACAATGCCCAAGCCAAAGTGGACTCTAAACATAAAATCCCTTTATAATTAAATGGTTTATTGGAATAATCCCACCAAATACAACCGAAACGACGAATCATCATCTGGGCGATCCCATATTCAAAAATAGTGGCAAAAACCGCTCCCATAAGGACCACCATTGGTAGATGGTGAGAAAATGGTGATAATAATCGATAAATAAAAAATTCACCTATGCCGTAAATAGGGCATATAGGTCCCTTTAAAAATCCTCGATTCGTCACCTTCTTATTACAAAATGACATATAGATGGATTCCATCATCCATCCTAAAACGCTATAAATGAAAAACATAGCAAGTACAACTACTAAATTTTCACCTTCTGTACTATTTAACATGTTGTTAATCATAATCACTCCTAATCCCTATTTTCTCTATAAAGCTGATGGTAATACTCTTTCCTTAAGACGGTGAATCGTCTCAAAAACAGTACAGTACTTATCAGCATACATTACTACATATCCCTCTATATACTTAGGTGGCACAATGGTTAAAGGCCACATATGTTTTAATATAATATCAGCTTCCATATCAGTTAATTTAAAATAACGTGAGGCATTCCTATGAGCCACCTTTGGATGAGTTAAGCCATGAAGACGATTGCCTGTTTCTTTCTTATAGGTATGCCAATCATATAAAAACATATCATGAAGCAAACCGCCTCTGGCAGCCGCCCGATAGTTATATCCAAATTTTTTACAAATTTTATAGGAAACATAAGATACCTTAATACAATGATCTAGGGTTGTTGTGCTTCCATGCTGAATAAAGTTCGACATCTTCTTACACTTCTCATGAGCCAAGATATCATAAACACAATTCATATATTCCTTGTCCTTAGAACAAGGGTTAGATCCTAAAAAACTTTCTTTCTTCAGTTCAGTAATAACCTGTTCTTTGATTTTGTGTTTTTCAATAATCAACTGCTCTAAATGATTCATAAATCCCCCTCGCTTTTATAAAGCATTCTGATTCTTTTGCTCTCCTCCAGATAAAAGCCTCCAACCAGATAAAAGAACCTGTGTAATGGTTGTTTTATGTTCCTTGGCATAAGCTTTCAGTTTCATATATTCTGATTCAGATACACGAAGTCCCAAACTCTTATGTTTTGGGTTTTTAATTTTCGGTCTTCCCAGTTTCCCCATACACCTTCTCCTTTCACAAGCAATACTAGTATAGTTTTTGTTCAACAAAAAGTCAACCTATCTCAAAAGAAAAAGCCCAGCAAGGGCTTTTTCCTTCTATAAAAGATCATATAACTGTTCATAAATCTCAGCAGATTTTTTCCAAGAAAAGTCTGCCATCATTGCCCGATCAACGATGCGATTCCAATCTCGTTTTCGATCATAGAAAATCTTTTCAGCATAACGAATCGCACCCATCATCTCGTGGGCATTATAGTTGGTAAAAGAAAAACCGGTTCCCTTATTCTCATATTCATTATAAGCTTCCACCGTATCCTTTAAACCACCGGTCTCACGAACGATTGGTACCGTTCCATACCTTAAGGACATCAACTGACTGAGTCCACATGGCTCAAACAAGGATGGCATTAAAAATGCATCGCAAGAAGCATAGATTTTATGAGACATCTCTTCGGAATAGTAAATATTAGCAGATACCTTATCTGAATACTTCCAAGCAAAATGACGGAACATATTCTCATATTGCTCTTCTCCCATTCCTAAAACCACGATTTGAATGGCATCCTGACAAATCTCATCCATAACCCGATCAATTAAATCTAAGCCCTTTTGGGAAGTTAACCTGGACACAATACCAATCATCATACATTTTGGATCTTCTGCTAGGCCCAATTCCTTTTGTAATGCCTTTTTATTCTTAATTTTTTCTTTACGGAAATTATCTACATCATAATTAGCCACTAAAAATTTGTCTTTTTTAGGATTATAAAGATCATAATCAATGCCGTTTACAATTCCCCAAAGATCATTCTGTCTTGCTCTCATAAGGCCATCCAAACCTTCTCCATAAAATTCCGATTGAATTTCAGAAGCATAGGTATTGGATACAGTGGTCACCTTATCGGCATAGGTGATACCACCCTTTAAAAGATTTCCATTCTCATAATCCTTTAACTTATCTGGCACAAAGTAATAATCTGATAGGCCGGTAATGGACTGGATGGTTTTATAGTCCCAAACTCCTTGGAATTTCAAGTTATGAATGGTCATAACAGACTTCATATTCCAATAAAATTCACCACCTCTAAAACTATCCTTAAGATAAACCGGTACTACGCCGGTCTGCCAGTCATGACAGTGAACAATATCTGGTTGGAATCCAATCACAGGAAGAGCTGATAAGGCGGCTCTTGAGAAAAATGTAAACTTCTCAATATCCCATAACATGTCTCCATATGGTCTTGGCCCATTAAAGTAGAATTCGTTGTCAATAAAGTAATACATAATGTCTTCGTATTCCAACTTTAAAATACCAACATATCTACTGGCACCATAGAAATCCATATAAAAATGATCTACATATTCCATCTGATCTTTCCACTTCTGATCAATGCAAAGATACTTTGGAAGAATAACGCGACAATCAAAACGATCCTTATCAAAATTCTTTGGAAGCGATCCAACTACATCGGCTAATCCACCGGTCTTAATAAATGGCACACACTCTGATGCAACAAATAATACGTTTTTCATATGTCGTCCTCCTATTCTAGAAACTCATTACCAGTTTTATTATATCGCAATACTTGCCGTCATTCAAATTTATCCCTCAGCTTTTTTCTCATTTGCCATAAAAATCATCTCTCTGGCATGACTTAGTACGGCATCTGTGATTTTTACACCACCTAACATTCTAGCAAGCTCATCTACTCGCTCCTCCTGATTTAATGGATAAATATTAGTTTCCGTACTTTGATTCTTAACTTTTTTTTCAATTAAGAAATGCTTATCTGCCATAGCAGCAATTTGAGGAAGATGGGTAATGCAGATAACCTGTCGTTTTCTTGAAAGCCTACACAACTTTTCACCCACTGCTTCGGCGGTTCTTCCGCTAATACCGGTATCTATTTCATCAAAAATCATGGATTCCACATCATCTTCATCGGCTAAAATGTTTTTTATTGCCAACATAATTCTAGAAAGCTCACCACCGGAAGCCACTTCATTTAATGGGAAAAGTGGCTGTCCGGGATTCGTGGAAATTAAAAAGGAAACCTGATCGATTCCTGTTTTCTTAGGCTCCTCTAAGGAACTGATCAATACCTTGAATTTTACATCTAAGAAATTCAATTCTAACAAGGACTGAATAATTTTTTTCTCTAATTCTTTAGCAGCCTTCTTTCGAAATTCGCTTAGGACTTGGGCTTCCTTATAAAATTCCTTTTCTGCTTGTTGAATCTGGACTTCTAATCGATTTTTTTCATTTTCATAATCCATAAGTAATTCCAGCTTTTTTTCTGCCTCTTCCTTATAGGACTGAATTTGGAGAAAATCATCCCCATATTTATCTTTTAATCGATTGATTTGATTTAAACGTTCTTCGGTTTCAAATACCTCTTCCTGATCAAATTCATATTCCGAAAGTTTTCCTGAAAGGTCATATGAAACATTTTTAATTAAGTCTTCTAATTCCAAAAGCTGACCATATATACTGGAAAGATCTGGATCTAAAGAGAATCGAGACAGTCCCCTTAAACTGTATCCAATTCGTTCCAGTATTCCTCCCTGTCCTTCAAAAGCATCCTGACACTCCCCTAGAGATTCCATTACCCTTTGGGCCTGACTGATTTTTCTAAACCGCTCCTCAAGTTCCAAATCCTCCCCTTCTTTTAGGTTTAGATTTTCAATTTCCTTGATTTCATATTGAAGAAAATCCACCTGTCTGAAACGTTCTTCTTCATCCATAGAAAAGTCTTCCCTCTTTTTCAAGAGGGTTTGATAGTCATGATAAATCCTTGAGACTTGATCCTTCTTTTTCTTTCCCTGATCTTCCAAGAGGGCATCTAAGATTTCAAGGTGTTTTACCTGCTTTAAGAGGGACTGGTGTTCATGCTGACCATGAATATCAAGTAATTTCTCTGTTAATTCTTTTAATAAGGAATTGGTAATGGACTGTCCATTTAACCTGGCCTGAGATTTACCATTTTTTATTTTACGAGACAGAAAGAGACTATCCTCCTCAATGGGATAGTCATTCTTTAATAAAAAGTCTTTGATTCGCTCATTCATGGAAAAGGTAAGTTCCACCAAACCATAATCAGCATTCTCAGAAACCATGTTCTTGGCCGGTTTTAACCCAAGGGCAACATTAATAGAGCCAATTAAAATAGACTTACCGGCGCCCGTCTCTCCACTTAAAATATTAAGACCCTTCGTAAAATCCAGGTCAGCTTCTTTAATTAAAACTAAATTTTTTACATGTAAATTTTCCAGCATAAGAATCCCCTTTCGTATTTTATCCATACTCTTAACACATCATTAATTCTGTAATTTTTTTTGTAATACCCTTAAAAAACTTAAGTCTGTCATTTTAATAATCTTAATAGACATCTCAGATTTTTTTATAATAATTCTATCCCCCGGTGTAACAACTAAATTCTTGTCCCCATCAAAACTTACCAAACGCCCTTCATTCCCTGACCGGCTTGGAAGAATCTCTAAAGTAATCTCTTTTTCAGCCCCAAGGACAATGGATCTGGAATTTAAGGTGTGAGGTGAGATAGGGGTTAATAGAACTAATTTTGCCTCTGGTTCCACAATAGGACCACCGGCAGATAAGTTATAAGCAGTAGACCCTGTAGGGGTGGCCACAATCATGCCATCCGCAGAATAGGTATATAATAACTTTTTGTTTACATAGACATTATAGTCTAACACTTGAAGCATACCACTTCTGATCAATACAATGTCATTTAAGGCAAGCTCGTGGGCAATTTCTTTTTCCTTATGAAAAACCTTGCCTGAAAGCATCATTCTCTCTTCCGTCTTATAATCATCCTTTAATAGACGGTCTAGGGTTTGCTCGATATGGTCTTTATCTACTTCTGCCAAGTAACCTAGTTTGCCAAAATTAAACCCCAAAAATGGAATTTGTAATTCCCCTAAATCTCTGGCTGCCTGAAGCATTGTTCCATCTCCTCCAATCACCAGGATTGCCTCGGTATCTTCAGGAACTAAGGTAGGTAAGGTGTATTTCTCATTTTGTTCATGTCTCATGTCATTGACAAACATTTGACAGATACCACCTTTTTTCTTTAAGTAATCCATAATATGGTTACTTGCTACCAGGTCCTTATCTTTTAATATATTTGAAATTAAAAAGAAATACTTCATCTCATCACCCTTTACTTATCAAGGACTCCATGAGCTCTTGAAACAGCCTCTACAATCTGATTTTCAGTTAAACAAGAAGTTCCCCTCTCCTGATTTGTATTTTTTAGATGAAGAAGGTATTCAATATTTCCCTCTGGTCCCTTAATAGGAGAATAATCCAAATTTAAGACCTGAAAGCCAATGGAGAGGGCGTACTCTACTACCATCTCAATTACCTCAATATGAACTGCAGGATCTCTTACCACTCCTTTTTTTCCTACCTTTTCTCTTCCCGCCTCAAACTGAGGTTTAATTAAGCAGGCAACCTCTCCTTCCTCTTTTAAAATGTTTTTTACCGGAAGTAAGACTTTTGTTAAAGAGATAAAGGATACATCAATGGAAGAAAAATCTACCGGGTCTGGAATCTGGTTTGGTTCCACGTAACGAATATTGGTTTTTTCCATGCAAACAACCCTTGGATCGTTTCGAAGTTTCCAGTCTAGTTGACCTCTTCCTACGTCAATGGAGAACACCTTCTTGGCTCCATTTTGAAGCATTACATCTGTAAAACCACCGGTAGAAGCGCCTACATCCATACAGGTAAGGCCTAAAAGATTCAAATCAAATGAGTGAATGGCCTTATCTAATTTATAGCCACCCCTGCTAACAAAGGGAAGGGTCTTTCCCCGGACTTCAACGACAGCATCCTCCGGAAAAGTCGAACCTGCCTTGTCTTCCTTTTCATTATTCACGTAAACCTGTCCACTCATAATAATCACCTTGGCTTTTTCCCGAGAACTTGCCAGACCCTTTTTTACTAATAATACATCTAAACGTTCTTTCATCTTTTTTCCTTTTTATTCAAACACTGCTTTAATCTTAGTTAGGATTTCTTCTTCATTTAAACCGGTTATTTTAAATAATTCATCCATCGTTCCCTGTTCCACATAAGTATTTGGAATCGTGATAGGAAGAACCTTTACCCGATCATCCCCTAAGCCCATATGGAAACTATAGTAAGTTGCCACAGCCATTCCATAGGAACCATTTAATACATTATCTTCAATGGTAACAATTAAAGAATGCGTTCGACTTAATTTATTTAAAAGTTCCTCATCTAATGGCTTGATAAACCTGGCATTTAGCAATGATACATGGTAGCCTTCTGCCTTTAATTGCCTGCGCACCCTCTCTCCAAGGCTAACCATGGAACCGGTACAAAGAATAGCAATGTCCCGTTCCTTATAAAGAAGCTCACTTTTACCAAGTTCAATAGGACTACGGAATTCCTTCAAATGATCACTGGCAATGGCCTTTGGATACCGAATTGCAAGGGGATGCTGAAAATGATAGGAATAATTAATAACATCATAAAGTTCATATTTATTCTTTGGTGCAAAAATATATAAATTCGGAATGGAAGATAGATAAGAAATATCATAAATTCCCTGATGGGTCTGTCCATCTCCCGGTACAAGACCTGCACGGTCAATTAAAAAAGTAACCGGAAGATCCTGAATACAAACATCATGAAGAATTTCATCGTAGGCCCTTTGCAAAAATGAAGAATAAATGGCAACATAAGGATGAAAACCCTGACAGGCAAGGCCTGCTGCAAAGGTAACCGCATGCTGTTCTGCAATTCCTACATCAAAGAAGCGATTCGGAAATTCCTTGGCAAATGCAGAAAGTCCCGTACCATCCTTCATAGCAGCAGTAATAGCAACTACATTTTCATGATCTCTTCCTAACTTTAACATAGAGGCAGAAACAACCTTGGTAAAGGTAATGCCGGTTTTAGGAATCGGACATCCATTCTCCGGATTAAAGGCTCCAATACTATGATAGCTTTCCGGATGACTTTCCGAAGGAATAAAGCCTTTCCCCTTCTTGGTAATCACATGAATTAAGCATGGATGATCCAGTTTTAAGGCCTCCTTGGTAAGTTTAACCATAGCCTCAATATCATGTCCATCTACCGGTCCTAAATAGGTAATTCCTAAATTTTCAAAATACATGCCTCCCACCATCATTGACTTGAGGGAAGATTTCGCTTTTTTTATATTTCGAATCAAGGTCTCTCCACTTGGAACCTTCTCAAGGGTATGAAGAACATTACTTTTTAAATCATTGTATCGTTCCCCGGCACGAAGATTACTTAAATAAGTATTCATGCCACCCACATTTTCAGAGATTGACATATTATTATCATTTAATATAATCACCAGATTTCTTTTTAAAGATGCCACATTGTTAAGGGCTTCAAGGGCTAAGCCCCCGGTTAAGGAAGCATCTCCAATGACACAAACCACCTTGGAAGGATCATTTTTTAGAACCATGGCTTGAGCCATTCCAAGGGCAGCGGAAATAGAAGTAGAACTATGACCGGTATCAAAGGAATCACAAGGACTTTCACTTCTCTTTGGGAATCCACTGAGTCCCCCGTAGGTTCTTAAGTGATCAAACCCATCTTTTCTTCCAGTCAAAATCTTATGGGTATAACATTGATGGCCTACATCAAAAATTAATTTATCCTTTGGTAAATTCAAAACCAAATGCAGGGCCATTGTTAGTTCTACAACGCCTAAATTGGAAGCTAAGTGACCACCCTTGGCACTAATCTTATCAATGAGAAAACTTCGTATCTCCTTGGCTAATTTAGGATAATCTTCCGGTTTGATTTTTTTTATATCATTTTCATTATTAATTTGGTCTAAAACCGCCATAATAACTCCTCAAACTTTATTTTTTTCTTTCGATTAAATATAAAATTAATTCTCTTAAAAAATCATTTTTTGCACTTAAAGTGTCATATACAGAAATCGCTTTTTGGGAAAGATGTTTCACATCTTCTTTGGCTCCTTCTACCCCTTTTACGGTGACATAAGTTGTTTTATGATTTTTTTCGTCATTCTTTACTGGCTTTCCTAATACCTCAGAGGTTGATGTAACGTCTAAAATATCGTCTTCAATCTGAAAGGCAATTCCTACAGATAAACCGATTTCCATTAATTTTTCGATTTCTTCCTGAGAAGCTCCGGCCGCACAGGCTCCACAAGCAAAGGCCGCCTGAATTAAAGCAGCCGTCTTACCCTTGTGGATAAATTTAATCATCTTAAGGTCTAATTCCTTGCCAGTCATGGCGACATCTAGAGTCTGCCCCCCTAGCATACCAAAGATTCCACCCTTATTTGCAAGAATAGAAAGGGCCTTGCTGTAGTAATCCTTGGTTTTAGATTCTACCAATCCCGTGGTTGCCACTTCATAGGCATAATTTAACAAACCATCTCCTGCAAGAATCCCAATGCTTTCGCCAAATTCTGCATGAGTCGTCTTGATTCCACGACGAAATTCATCATTATCCAAAGCAGGAAGATCATCATGTACCAAAGAGGCATTGTGAATCATCTCAAGGGCAATTCCCAGGTACTTCCCATCGTTCTCGCTTCCACCATACATTTTATAGGTTTCCTCAAGAATTAAAGGTCTTAAACGCTTGCCCTTTCCCCTCATACTATAACGAAGGGGATCTCCCAAACAGTCCTCATATAAGCGAGGTTTTGGAAGCAATTCTTCAATCTCTTGATTAATCGAATCAATCCGAACTTTTAACTCATCTTGAAACATCATGCTTGGCCTCCTTCAAGTACCTTGATTTCATGCTCAACCTTTTCGATTTTTTGATTACAATAGGCAACCAAAGCAACTCCTTCTTGATACTTTGCAAATGCTTCCTCAAGAGGTGTGTCCTCATGGTCCATGGCTTGAGAAATATCTTCCAATTTCTCTAACAATTCTTCAAGATTTTTATCTTTCCATTCATCTAAAATCATGGTTTTATTATCTGTATTCATCTTACCTCCAAGATTCTTGCATCAAACTGTCCATCTGACAATTGAACCTTAACCAAGTCTTTTTCTTTTACCTGCTTAATGGTCTTAATCGCCTGATTACCCTGGTCACTAATATAGGCAAATCCTTTACCAATCTTCTTTAAAGGAGAAAGATCATGTAAATGATTCGCAGAAATCTCAAGTTCTTTCTTTCTTGTCGCAAGTTTTACATCCATCGCCTTCTTTAGAGATTCACCTAAATACTTTAATCGTTCCTTTTGCTTACTTAACCGACTAAGGGGACTTAAGGCCTTTAACCTTTGCTCTAAAAAAGCCACATCCTGATAGGATCTATTGATCTTAGAAACCATTTGTCCTTGCAGTTGTTCTTCAGTCCTTGCTAAGTGGTCTAAAAATTTTTCATATTCAAAGACAGCCAATTCTGCAGCTGCAGAAGGAGTCGGGGCTCTTTGATCCGAAACAAAGTCAGCAATGGTAAAATCTGTATCATGTCCCACAGCTGAAATCACGGGTTTTTCGCAATTAAAAATAGCTTCTGCTACGATTCGTTCATTAAATGCCCATAAATCTTCGATGGAACCTCCACCTCGACCTACGATAATTACTTGACAATCCGTGTTTTCTAATCTTTGAATTCCTTGAACAATCGTTTCCGCAGCTCCCTCCCCCTGTACTTTACATGGAGCTAGAAGAATTTGTATATAGGGATTTCTTCTTTTTGCTACGTTATAGATATCGTGAATCACGGCTCCGGTTTTTGCAGTCACTACACCGATTTTAGTAACATACTTTGGTATCGGTCTCTTATATTCAGGTGAAAAGTAACCGGACTCTTCCAGCTCATTTTTCAAAAGAAGATACTTCTCATAAAGAAGTCCCACTCCATCTAATTGGATGGTATCTGCAAGGATTCGATAATCTCCCATCTTCTCATAGACACAAATGCTTCCACTTACCACAACCTGGTCTCCATCCTTCATAGGAAAGGTTAAACCAAGGTTTTTCCTGCTAGAAAACATCAGTCCTTTTAAAACTCCTCCAGAATCCTTTAAATTAAAGTAAATATGCCCAGAACTGTGGTACTTTACATTGCTAACCTCCCCGGATACATTCACCCGTTTTAATAAAAAATCTGTATGAAAAAGATTTGCAATATAATGATTGACCTGTGAGACTGTATATGATTTTTTCATCTTACACCAGCTTTGCTAAAACTCCATTTACAAAGGAAGCACCATCCTCCTGGCCAAATTCCTTAGCCAGTTCAATCGCCTCATTAATGGCTACCTTGTCTGGAATATCCTCATCAAATTTCAATTCATAGTAAGCCAAACGGAGAATATTCTTCTCTGCAGAACCCATACGGGATAAAGACCATCCTTGGGAATTTTCTTCCAATTTCTCATCTATTTCAGGGATTTTTTCAAGAATCATTGAAAGCTTATTCTTAATATAAAGTTCATCCTTTTCTTCCACAGGACCTAACTCCTCAAAATAAAGGGCTTCCTGATCAAAGTATTCATCCTCATTATGGAACTCTAAAATAAAAAGTAATTTAAAAATGTTTTCTCTTAGTTCTCTTCTTGTCATCCTTCCTCCTTACAGAAAAAGAGCCGTCATAAGTCAGTCATCCTGAATTATAACAGCCCGTTTCTGGTTATTTTTCAACATTGATACTTGAAACACTAACATTCACACAGGCAACTACCAGTCCAGTCATATTCTCAATTGCTTGCTTTACTCTTTCCTGAACCTTTGAGCTAACCTCTACGATATTTACTTTATATTCCAAGTTTAATCTTAAATTAACAGTTACTGTATTGTCTGTAACTGAAATAGAAACCCCTTTGGACAGGCGCTTCATTCCAAGTTTCGAAATCAATTCACTGGTAATATTGCCGGCCATTGAAGAAACACCATCTACCTCCATAGCTGCCAGACCTGCAATCACAGCAACAACGTCATCTGCGACCTGGACTTCACCAATGTTGTTCTCTCCTTCATAGATCTTGTAGGTATTCTTCTTCTCTTCCATGTCTACCTCCCTGTACTTTAATTATGAAAGTGCAACTGTCTAAAAGACAAAATCAATTAGTTATATTATAACAAAACAAGTAATATTTGCAAGTTAATCTTCTTTTGCCAATGGATAATCCTCCATCTTACTAGCAATGTCCTTTTTAAACTGTTTCCAAGCTTTTGGATGTTCTACAAAATACTTAGGGCAATTCTTTCCTGTTACATCATAATGACGAATGACATCCGACACATCAAGCTGGTACCTAAGGCAAAGCCAGGCACACATTTCCACCGCTTTTTCATAAGTCTTCTTTGTAAACTTTCCACTTTCATCCGGATGACAAATTTCAATGGATATGGTGTCATTATTGCGATCATTACTGGCATAGGATATTTCACTTAGAGGGATCAATTGAAGCGTATTCCCTTCAAGTCCAATAATAAAATGACTAGACGCTGCTGTGGCATGGGAGCTAGCTAAGCCCGCAAAATAATTTCTATTTTGGTCTGCATCCGTTCCTGGATTTGCAGTATAGTGAACCACAATGCCAGAAACCTTAGTAAGGCTGGTGCCCGGGCGATTGTATGGACTGATTTCAAGGAGATCCACCTGAAAACTAGGCCATTCATAAATATCATTTTCAATTCCCTTTAGACTTGTCTTTTTGCTGCTACTTTCCTTGGCTTCCTGATTACTGTACTTATTTCTTCCTTGTAAGATAGCAAAGACACAAATCAATAGAACCAAAAGAATTGCGAAGAAAACCGCTAACCGCCTCTTTTTATCCCAAATCATTTACTACTCTTCTTCCTCAGCCTCAATTTCACTATCGGTAAATGCGTCATCTTCCGTTTCATCTACATATTCTTCTTCTTGAGAGTCTTCCTGAACTTCTGTTACATTTGCCTGATCAATAATGAGATTGACAATCTTATCCTTAATGGCTTCATCCGCTAAAGCTTCCACCCCATAAGCCTCTTCTACAGCTTCAATGGTTGTATACTCTTCATCCAAGTATTCCTCTACAAATGCTTCATACTCGCTTCTACTTATGGTGATTTTTTCTGTATCTGCAATGGCCTGGAATAAAAGATCCTGCTTGGTCAATTCTTCCACATAAGCAGTCACATCTTCTTCTGACCCATAGAAAAACTCGATATACTCTGACACTTCAAGACCATACATATCGGCAGTTTCTGCAATTTCTTCGTCCACATAATCCTGATTCATCTGCAATAAATCTTCCGGATAAGAAGAAATGGTACAAGCATCCAGGGCACACGCAAGGGCATCAGCCTCAAGAGAATCTTCTGCATCCGCTTGATTGCTTTCTTCTAAATCTGCACGAATGGATTTTACCATATCCTCATAGGACTCATATCCTAATTCATCCACAATATAATCGGTATCACTTGAGTCATGAACCTGATCCTCTGAGATTTCATTGATTTTAATTTTAAAACTTGCGGTTTTTCCTGCCAGGCTTTCATCCTCTTCATAGTCATCCGGGAAAGTAGCATCTACTGAATATTCATCTCCTGTTTCATGACCAATTAAGGAATCTTCAAATTCTTCTAAAAATTCATAATCCCCTACGGTTAAGACATAGCCTTCCTCGGAACCACCTTCAAACTCTTCTCCATCAATGGTACCTGTGAAATCAATATCGGCATAATCACCCTTTTTTATGGCCCGATCTGTGACCGTTACCTCTTCTGTTAATTCATACTCCACCTCTTCTGCAACATCCTCATCGGTTACAGTATAAACGGTTTTTTCCAAGGAAAGTCCCTTATACTCTCCAAGGGTCAGATATGATTTCCAATCGTAGTCGGTAGAAAGAGAATAGGTTTTTGCATTCTTTGCCTCTTTAGTCTTTTTTTCCTTATCTGCTTTGTTTATTTTGGCATAAACGATCGCAGCCACACCGGCACCAATTAACATTCCCATAGCAAGGGGATAAAGAAACTTTTTCAAAATAAATTACCTCCAATAATTTTTCTTTAAGATAGCATAGTAAAGTGATTATTTTCTAAAGACCAAATGAATTTTTAGTCAAGATAGGTGTTTCTAGGATTGTAATACTTTATTTTTTCCATTAAGTCCTGATCTGGTTCAATAAAATAGATTTTCTTGTCTGCTTCAGATACGAAAGCATAATAGTGATTCTCCTCCCTACCACTTCCACAATCCACTTGGGTAAAATTCTTCTGTTCATAAGACTGAAGGGTATGATTATTCAAAGAACTAATATGATCAAAATCCTTTACTTCACAAGATAGGATCTTCTTTCTTATATTTTGTCCCAGTATTTTTGTAATGGTCAAACTACCATCCAAAAATACATATTCATATTCCACATTCGTTCTAATATAAATAATATAAATTAAATAACCAATTCCAAACCAAACAATTAGAATATAAATTCCCAAAAGAAAAATAAAGGGAAGGGAAACAGCAAGTAAAAACCAACCTAGCATTCTTAACAGATTTTCTTTGCTTCCTGGTTTTGCTGACACCAGTTGCTCTTTTACACCATCCATAGTCTCTCTCCTTTCGCACACCCTAAGATTTTACCTTATTTTCAAAGAAATGTAAACAAAAAAGGGCGGCGGACACCGAAACAGTGCCACCAACCCTTTCAAATTCTTTAGAAAGAAATCATTACATCATTCCAGGCATACCTGCTCCTGCTGGTGCAGCCGGAAGATCTTCTTTAATCGTTGCTACTGCAGACTCAGTAGTAAGGAGTGTAGATGCAACAGAAGTAGCATTCTGTAAAGCTGATCTTGTAACCTTTGCAGGATCAAGAATTCCAGCCTCAACCATAGAAACATACTCTTCCTTGTAAGCATCGAAACCAAATCCAGTTTCTGACTCACGAACCTTATTAATGATTACAGCGCCTTCTAAACCGGCATTGGCTGAAATAGTAAATAATGGTGCCTCAAGTGCCTTTAAGATAATATTAGCACCTGTCTTCTCATCACCTTCAAGACCAGCCACTAACTTGGCAACTTCCTTAGAAGCATGGATATAAGCGGATCCACCACCTGCGATAACACCTTCCTCTACTGCAGCACGAGTAGCATTTAAGGCATCTTCCATACGAAGCTTGTTTTCCTTCACCTCTGCCTCAGTAGCAGCACCAACACGGATCACTGCAACACCACCTGCTAATTTAGCAAGTCTCTCCTGTAATTTTTCCTTATCAAAATCAGAAGTTGTTTCAGCAAGCTGATTCTTGATCTGGCTTACACGAGCCTCAATCTGAGCCTTTTCTCCAGCACCATCAACGATTACTGTATTCTCCTTCTGTACCTTAACAGACTTTGCACGACCAAGCATTTCAATGGTTGCATCTTTTAATTCAAGACCAACTTCCTCAGAAATCACCTGACCACCAGTAAGTATAGCGATATCCTTTAACATCTCTTTTCTTCTATCACCATAACCAGGAGCCTTAACAGCAACTACCTGGAAGGTTCCACGAAGCTTATTGACAATTAAGGTTGAAAGAGCTTCACCCTCTACATCCTCAGCGATAATAAGAAGTCTGGCACCATTCTGAACAATGCTTTCAAGTAATGGAAGAATTTCCTGAATATTTGAAATCTTCTTATCTGTAATAAGAATATATGGATCCTCTAAATTTGCTTCCATCTTATCCATATCGGTAGCCATATATGCTGAGATATAACCACGGTCAAACTGCATACCTTCTACAAGATCAAGCTCTGTTTTCATCGTCTTAGATTCCTCGATTGTGATAACACCATCGTTGGTTACCTTTTCCATGGCATCAGCAACCATCTGTCCAACTTCCTCATCACCTGCAGAAATTGCAGCAACCTTTGCAATCTGATCCTTACCTGTTACGGCACTAGACATAGCCTTAATAGATTCAACTGCAGCATCACATGCCTTCTTCATTCCCTTTCTAAGAACAATTGGGTTAGCACCTGCAGCAAGATTCTTCATACCTTCATGAATCATAGCCTGAGCAAGAACGGTTGCGGTAGTAGTTCCATCACCTGCTACATCATTCGTCTTAGTAGCAACTTCACGAACTAACTGAGCTCCCATGTTCTCAAATGGATCTTCTAACTCTACTTCCTTAGCAATTGTAACACCATCATTTGTAATTAAAGGTGCACCATATGACTTATCTAACACTACATTTCTTCCCTTAGGTCCAAGGGTAACCTTAACGGTATTTGCTAACTTATTCACACCGGCTTCTAAAGCTGCTCTGGCCTCTTCGCCATACTTAATTTCCTTTGCCATATTACTTACTCTCCTTCTATTCTCTTATAATTATCAGTTATTGTTCTATCGCTCATCTATATGAATATGATTTCTACTTCTCAATCGTAGCAATGATTTCACCCTGACGAACGATCGTATATTCTTCATTATCAATTTTAACGGTATCTCCGGCATACTTTGAGCAAACAACAAGATCACCAACCTTTGTTACCATCTTAATATCCTTGCCATCAGATGATCCACCCGGACCAACCGCAACAACCTCAGCAAACTGTGGCTTCTCCTTAGATGCTGATGTAAGAATGATACCAGACTCTGTAGTTTCTTCTGGCTCAACAAACTTTAATACGACTCTGTCAAACATTGGATTTAATTTCATGATAATTCCTCCTTGTCTCCATGAATGATGTGGGATTTTCCCCAACAAAACTTATTTTACTATCCTTATGATAGAAATGCAAGTGTTTTTTTGTTAGCACTCAATTTAAAGTAGTGCTAACTCATATTGTTATACTAAAACATGTTTGTGATAAAAATGTGTTCATTTCTATATTTTTCTTTTCATACATAAAAAAATCTACTATAATAAAGATGTGATTATATGAAATCATGCAAAAGAACTATTAAATGAATCACAGAAAAGAGGGATCTATGAAAAAAGGATTAAAGTTTTTATTACTGGGAACATTGGCCTGTGGTGCTGGCCTGGCAGGTTATCTAACCTGGAAAAAACAGAAGGATGAATTTGAAAACCTTCCAGATAATTACGGAGATGAAGATGACGACGATATGATTTCTGAAGATGAATTCGAACAAACCGATTTTCCTACTCCACCCCTAAAAAATCAGTCCATTGATGTAGAGGAATTTTCTGAGTTTTCCGATGAGGATCCTTCCGATTTTAACCAAGATGGTTTTGTTACATCAGAGGATGAAAGTGAAGAACTCACAGAAGAAAGTGAGGAAGAGATTCTAAAAAATCTCGCCAAGGAACTTCCTCCTGTAGAACTTGACCCTGTCACCGAAGATGACTTAGAAGACCCGGACTTTGAAGACGATTTAGAAGAAGCAAATACTGCCGAAGAGAAGAGTAAAGATCAGCCTGAAGATGAAATTCCGGTAAATACAGAATCTTCTGACACAAGTCAGGATGGACCTGTTACCAATGTAGATGAATTAGATGATTTTTTAAAGAATATCCAATTATAAAAAAGATAGGTAAGAGAAAAACTCTTACCTATCTTTTTTATTCTTCAAATGCTTTTTTTATACTGTCATAATGAAGGAAGATTCCCTGCTTTCCAAACGCTGCAATTTCTGCAGGGGAAGCAAACATAAAACCATCGATTTCCTTTTCCTGAAAATCCAAATCTTCTTCTGTAAAGTCCAAGCTAAACCGATAGACATCAACGAAATAATTGTCTCCTTCTCCCGGATTATCCCTGCGATAATCAAAAATAAATCCACCTTCTGCCTGACTTACATCTAGACCAGTCTCCTCTTTTATTTCTCTTTTTACAGCCTCTAAAGAAGTTTCTCCGGCTTGTACGCCACCTCCTGAAACCTCCCACCATCCGGCTGCCCAAGACTTGGTCATAACTCTTTTGGTAATCAGATATTTACCATCGCTTTTTCTACGAATCACTCCAAGAACAGTAAGATGATAATCCCCAGCCTTCATATTCCAGTCATTTCTTTCCATGGTACGACCGGTTAATTCCTTATTCACATCGTAAATATCCCAATGTTCCATTCCTTACTCCATTCATTATTTATTTAATTTAAAGGAAGACTTCATGGATACGATTCGATTAAAGACAGGATGTTCCGGACTTGAATCCTTAGCATCTACACAGAAGAATCCCTTTCTTAAAAACTGGAAACTATCATAAGGCTTAGCTTTTGCCAATTCTGGCTCTACATAGCAATTCTCAAGAACGCATAATGAATTCGGATTGAGATTTAAGCTACCGTCTTCATTTAACTTGCCCTTTTCCTCGTCTACAATATTCTCATAGAGACGAACCGTCACCTTCTTAGACTGATTGGCCGATACCCAATGAATGGTTCCCTTTACCTTACGCTCATTAAAGTCAGAACCAGACTTAGTCGCAGGATCATAGGTTGCATGAATCTCTGTTACCTTGCCTGTTTCATCCGTCTTATAGTCAACACACTTTACAAAGTAAGCATTCATTAAACGAACTTCATTCCCCGGGAAAAGACGGAAATATTTTTTTGGAGGATCTATCATAAAGTCCTCACGTTCAATATATAATTCCTTGGTAAATGGAATCTTTCTGCTTCCTAACTCAGGATTTTCCCTGTTATTTTCAGCATCCAACCACTCTACCTGGTCTTCTGGATAATTATCAATAATTAATTTAACCGGATCTAGGACAGCCATCATACGAGCTTTCTTTAACTTTAAGTCCTCACGGATGCAATACTCAAGCATGGCATAATCCACAGAAGAGTTCGCCTTGCTTACACCGCAAAGTTCTACAAACATCTTAATAGACTCTGGTGTAAAACCACGACGACGTAGGGCGGAGATCGTAACTAATCTTGGATCATCCCAACCATCTACAATGCCATCGTCCACTAACTTCTTGATATATCTCTTGCCTGTTACCACATTCGTAAGGTAAAGCTTTGCAAACTCAATCTGACGTGGTGGCTGTTCAAAGCCAACATTTTCCACTACCCAATCATAAAGAGGTCTATGGTCTTCAAATTCCAAGGTACAGATAGAATGTGTAATTCCCTCAAAAGCATCCTCTAAAGGATGAGCAAAATCATACATAGGATAAATGCACCATTTATCCCCTGTGTTGTGATGGGTCATATGGGCAACTCGATAAATAATGGGATCTCTCATATTAATGTTTGCCGCAGCCATATCAATCTTAGCTCGAAGCACCATCTTTCCATCTTCTACCTTGCCATTTTTCATGTCATCAAAAAGCTTAAGGTTTTCTTCAATGGAACGATTACGATATGGGCTCTCCTTACCAGCTTCTGTCAGAGTACCACGATACTCACGAATCTCATCGGCACTAAGTTCACAAACATAGGCCTTTCCCTTTTTAATCAAGGTAATCGCCGCCTCATACATCTGTTGGAAATAATTAGAAGCAAAGTAGATCTCATTATGATAATCTGCTCCTAGCCATTCTACATCTCTCCTAATAGCCTCCACGAACTCTTCCTTTTCCTTTGTAGGATTGGTATCGTCAAAACGGAGATTAAAGCTGCCCTGATATTTCTGAGACAAACCATAGTTTAATAAAATAGACTTTGCATGTCCAATATGCAAATAACCGTTTGGCTCAGGTGGGAAACGGGTTTTTACATGATCAAAACGACCACTTGCCAAATCCTTATCGATTTCTAACTCGATAAAATTTCCACTCTTCTTCTCTTCTAATTCCTTATTCTCTTCCATAAATACCTCTCTATAACCATTGAATGATATACATTACTCTGAACAATAAATATAGCATAAAGGGCCATTTTCGTCAAACATTAGCAAGTTTTACTAAAAAAAGAAGACCAAAACAGCCTTCCCTTTCTTAAAAAATTGCAATAAAAAAAGCTGATGACGGGAATCGGACCCGTGACCTCCGCCTTACCAAGGCGACGCTCTACCGACTGAGCCACATCAGCTTAGTGCTTTGTAAGCACTCGGATATATTAACATAGACCCGTGAAGAATGCAAGAGTTTTTTTGAAAAAAATTTATTCTTCTACTAAAACCGGATTACGATCTTCCTGCCATGGTAAACCAAAGGCATTTAAACGATCCATAAATGGATCCGGATCAAACTCTTCGATGTTATAAACACCAGGCTTATTCCAGGTTCCGTTCATTACAAGGCTGGCACCAATCATGGCAGGAACACCCGTGGTATAACTTACTGCCTGAGCACCCGTCTCCTTATATGCCTCCTGATGATCGCATACATTAAAGAGATAGTAGTTCTTGTCTTTTCCGTCCTTCTTTCCCCTAAAGATACAACCAATATTGGTCTTTCCCACGGTTCTAGGACCAAGAGATGCTGGATCCGGAAGCACTGCCTTTAAAAACTGTAAAGGGACAATTTCCTTTTCCTCAAACATAATCGGTTCAATCGAAGTCATGCCAACATTAATTAAGCAATTCAAATGACGAAGATAAGACTCTCCAAAGGTCATAAAGAAACGAATGCGCTTGATACCTGGGATGTTAATACCCAAAGACTCCAACTCCTCATGGTGGAGAAGGTAGATATCCTTCTCTCCCACCTCTTTAAAATGATAGGTCTTATGGATTTCCATAGGCTTGGTCTCGATAAAATGACCATCCTCCCAGTACGAGCCATTGGCAGAGACTTCACGAATATTGATCTCCGGATTAAAGTTTGTAGCAAATGGATATCCATGATCTCCTCCGTTACAATCCAAAATATCAATGTAGTTAATCTCATCAAATTCATGCTTTAAGGCATAGGCTGAAAAAACACCGGTAACACCAGGATCAAATCCTGAACCTAAAAGTGCGGTAATTCCAGCTTCTTTAAATCGTTCTCTATAAGCCCACTGCCACTTATACTCAAACTTAGCCGTATCTTCCGGCTCATAATTAGCGGTATCCACATAATTTGTCTTGGTGGCAAGACAGGCGTCCATAATAGTTAAATCCTGGTATGGAAGGGCAAGGTTTAATACCACATCCGGCTTATAACTGGAAATCAGGTCCACCAATTCTTCCACCTTGTCTGCATCCACTCTTGCTGTCTCAATCCTTGTCTTAGAAAAACCAGCCTCTTCAATTCGCTTCTTTAAGTCATCACACTTTGATTTGGTACGACTGGCAATCATAATATCTGTAAATTCCTTGTCATTTTGACAACATTTCCAAATTGCAACACTTGCTACTCCTCCGCAGCCAATAATTAAAGCTCTACCCATAGTAACCTCCGTAATACTTTATTTTTTTCGATTATGTAAGACTGCCAATGACAGTTCTCTTAACACTTTACATGCTACCGCTGTGGATGCTCCGGAGGCATCTAAAAGCGGAGAAAGTTCATTTACATCCATGCCCACAAGTCTGGTACGGGAAATTTGATGAATGGCATCAAGTAAGTCCATAAATGATACCCCTCCCGCTTCCGGGGTTCCCGTTCCTGGAAAAACAGACGGATCAAGCACATCTAAATCAATGGTAAAATATACCGGAACATTCGTTTTTACCAGAAAATCAACTACTTCTTCTAATCCATCAAAATTAAATTTCTGCAAATGCGTATGCTCCCTGGCCCAGTAAAACTCTTCCTTTAGGCCGGAACGAATACCAAACTGGTAGATGCGTCCGTCTCCTATTAGGTCGTAACATCGCCTTACAACACAGGCATGAGAAAGCTTAACTCCCAGATAATCCTCTCTAAGGTCTGTATGAGCATCCAACTGAATCAATACCAGGTCCGGATATTTTTTTAAGACAGATCGAAACGCTCCTAAGGTCACCAGGTGTTCTCCTCCAATCATACAAGGAAGCTTTCCACTAGTTACAATCTGGTCGGCAGCCTCTTCAATTTGTTGTAAGGCCATCTCACTATCCCCAAAAGGAAGTTCCAAGTCTCCTCCATCAAAAATGGCAAAATCACATAGGTCCAAATCCTGATAAGGGCTATAGGTCTCAAGGCCATAGGATTCATGTCTCATGGTTGCCGAAGCAAATCTTGTTCCAGGTCGATAGGAAGTGGTGGAATCAAAGGGTGCTCCAAAGATTACCATCTCCGCCTCTTCAAATCCTGCCTGGCAACCAAGAAAAGTTTCAATATTTTTATTCCACTTCATTCAATAACTCCTTTACATAGTTTGGAAGGCAAAAGGCTCCCTTGTGTAATTCCCTATTATAATATTTGGTTTCAAGGCCAAATTTGGTCCATTCCTCTTCCTTAAAATCATTGATCGGATCATATTTTTTAGAGGCAAAACCAAAGAGCCAATGTCCCGATGGGTAGGTTGGAATATGAGCCTGATAACACTTTGAAATAGGGAATGTCTCATAAATTCGTTTATGAGCTCTTTGCATAGCCAGGGCATCCTCCCCATAAAATGGACTTTCATGTTGATTTATCAAAATTCCTTCCGGACTTAAAATATCCTCACAATTCCCGTAAAATTCCTTGGTAAAAAGTCCTTCCCCGGGACCAAAGGGATCCGTGGAATCCACAATAATCAAATCATACGCTTCCTTGCAGGATCGAACATAGCGTAGACCGTCACAGATCATTATCAAAACCCTAGGATCATTTAGCTTGTCCGAAGTAAACGGCATATATTTCTTGCTTGCTTCAATTACCATTTCATCAATCTCTACCAGGTGAATGGTTTGAATGCTTTGATACTTGGTTAATTCCCTTACTGCACCACCATCTCCTCCACCGATGACTAATACCTTTTGAATCTTAGGATTTACGGCCATGGCTGTATGAGTAATCATTTCATGGTAAATAAATTCATCCCTTTGAGTTAACATCATATAGCCATCTAAAGTCATAAATCGACCAAATTCTTTGGAATCAAAGATATCAATTTGCTGATATTCACTTTTTTGACTGTAAACTTGTTTTTCTACCTTGATAGAAAATCTTGCACCTGGTGCATGGTTTTCTGTAAACCAAAGTTCCATATTCTCTCCTCTCTAATTGGAAAGGATGTTTAAATAATTACAATCCAGGTCTTCCGGACCTAAAATCATACATCCCTTTTCTTTTGCATATTTAATATAGTCTACAATATCCCCTGTAATCTCTTCTCCCGGTGCAAGGATTGGGATTCCCGGAGGATAACACATTACAAATTCTCCACAAATTCCACCGATCGACGCTTCCATCGGCACAGAAATCTTATTGCCATAAAAAGCTTCCTTTGGTGAAACAGCTACTTTAGGAGAAATATATTCTTGCGTCAACATACCCGTTTGATCCTTATGGTAACGTCTTCTGATTTCCTTTAGGGCTCCCACTAGGCGTTCAATGTCCCGGTCCCTGTCTCCCACGGAAATATAGGCAAGGACATTTCCCAAGTCACCAAATTCAATCTGTATATCATATTCATCCCTTAAATAATCGTATACTTCAATGCCAGCAAGACCGGTTTTTAAAGTATTAATGGAAAGTTTTGTTACGTCAAAATTATAAACGGAATCCCCATTAATTATCTCGCTGGAATAGGCGTAATAGTCTCCGATTTCATTGATCTCGGTTCTGGCATAATCTGCCAAGGTAATCACCTTATCAAAGATTTGCTGTCCATGCATAGCCAGATTACGTCTTGAGATATCCAGGGAAGACATTAAAAGATAAGAACCCGAAGTAGTTTGGGTTAAATTGATAATCTGTCTGACATAATCCTGATTCACATTTGGACCTAGCAAAAGAAAGGAAGACTGGGTAAGGCTTCCTCCGGATTTATGCATGGATACAGAAGCCATATCACACCCTGCATGCATTGCAGCCATAGGAAGCTTGTCATTAAAATAAAAATGCGTTCCATGGGCTTCATCTGCTAACACATACATGCCTCGTTTATGTGCATACTCTGTGATTTCTTTTAGGTTGGAGCAAACCCCATAATAGGTAGGATTGTTAATTAAAATTGCCTTGGCATTCGGATGGGCATCAATGGTTCTTTTTACATCTTCTAATTTCATCCCCAAGGAAATTCCAAGGTTTGAATCCGTGTCCGGATTAACATAAACCGGAATTGCTCCGGACAAAACCAAAACATTAATTGCGGAACGGTGCACATTTCTTGGAAGGATAATTTCATCCCCTTCCTTGCAAACGCTAAGAATCATGGATTGTACCGCAGACGTGGTACCTCCAACCATAAAAAAAGCGTGGGCCGCCCCGAATGCTTCCGCAGCGATGTCCTCCGCTTCTTTTATCACAGAAACCGGGTGACATAGATTATCCAAAGGTTTCATGGAATTTACATCCACCGACAAACACTTTTCCCCAAGGAAATCAAGCAGGGCTTGATTTCCCCTTCCTCTCTTATGTCCAGGTACATCAAAAGGTACCACTCGGTTTACTTTTAAATTATTTAAGGCTTCCAAGATTGGAGCTCTGCTTTGATCCGGCATATCAAATCTCTCCCAAACTAAATTAGTAAATATTCATTCCATTATAGATCTCTACCATTTCTCTTCTAAGAGTATGTTCCATATCGATTCTTGTTTCCGGATCGATATCTTCTATGGTGGAACGGAATAGATAATTCTTTAGGTCTACATTTTTTATCAGCATCTTGGTATGAAACAAATTACACTGATAAATATTAAAGTCCATGGCATCATATTTTTTTAAAATCTCATCCGGAACATATTCCTGAATGGAATTAATTTTATTTTCCAAAAAGACTTTCTTTCCATCAATGTCTCTTGTAAAACCTCGTACTCGATAGTCCATGCTAATAATATCAGAATCAAAACAACCAATCAAGTAATCTAGGGTTTTTAATGGTGTAATGGTTCCACAGGTAGAAACATCAATGTCTACCCGAAAGGTACCAATGGAACTTCCAGGATGAAATTCCGGATAGGTATGAACCGTAATATGACTTTTATCCAAATGAGCCAAAACCGTATCACTTTCTAACATTTCCATGGTAACACCCTCTTCACTGGTGTTGGACTCTAAACTTTCCGGAATCACCTCACGGTTTTCCTCGGAGATTAACATGGTTACACTGGCTCCCTGAGGATCATAGTCCTGCTTGGAAATATTTAAAATCTTTGCGCCAATCATCTCTGCAACATTTACAATAATCTTTGTTAAACGGTCTGAATTATATTGTTCATCAATATATTCAATGTATTCCTTTTGCTCACGTTCCGACCTAGCATAACAAACATCATAGATATTGAAACTAAGGGATTTTGTTAAATTATTAAAGCCATATAATTTTAATTTTTGATTCATGACATAACCCGCCCCAGAACTAGCTGGTCCTTCTGTTAAAAATTATTTTTTTAATCTTTGACGTACTACCTCATAAGCAAGGATTCCACATGCCACGGAAGCATTTAAGGAATTGATTTCTCCAAACATAGGAACACTTGCTATATAATCACATTTTTCTTTTACCAAACGTGAAACACCATTTCCTTCATTACCAACGATTAAACCTAAAGGACCTCTTAGGTCAAGGTCATACATGGGACTCCCATCCATGTCCGCACAAGCAAACCACAAGCCTTCTTTTTTTAAATCTTCTATAGTCTTAGAAAGGTTGGTAACCTTGGCAACCGGGGTGTAACTAACCGCGCCGGCAGAGGATTTAGCAACGGTTGGGGTAATTCCTACTGACCGTCTCTTGGGAATAATCACCCCATGAGCTCCGGCAATATTAGCGGTTCGAATAATTGCCCCTAAATTATGGGGATCTTCGATTTCATCACAAAGAATCAAGAAAGGATCCTCTCCCTTGCTTCTTGCCTTTTCTAGCATCTCTTCCACGGTGGAGTAGGCATAGGCAGCGCACTTAGCAATCACTCCCTGATGGTGTCCCGTACTGGACAATAGATCCAATCTTTCTTTTGGCACAAATTCCAGGATGGAATCATGTTTTCTCGCCTCCCGAATAATGGTACGCACTGCTGAATCTGTGCAGCCATCTAAGACATATAATTTATCAATTGTTTTTCCTGCACGAAACCCCTCAAGCACCGGGTTTCTTCCTTCAATTACAGACTCATTCACCTGTGTGTCCTTGTTCTCCATCAATGATCTCCATTCCTTTTTTTATAATCTCCATCATTCGATCGCTATTTTTGCTCAAATATAAATAACCCATCAGAGCTTCAAAGCCTGTAGCAATCCTGTAGTCCATAATACTGGCATTTTTCGCCGAACTATAGGACTTTGCATTTCTTCCTCTCCGATAAATTTCCCATTCTTTGTCTGAAAAACTTCCTTTAAGGCCATGCATAATCGCAGCCTGAGCCTCTGCTTTTACATATTTGGTGGCCTTTTTATGTAATTTTTCTACCGGTATATTTCCCCTACTTACCAAGAGACTCCGAATAACAAGTTCAAAGATTCCATCTCCTAAATAAGCAAGTACCAAGGGAGAATAGAGATTGGGATCCGACTCTGAAAGATTCATTTGTTCTTTGATTTCACTATATAAATCCATTAAATTCTCTTCCAAACTACACCTTCACGGGTGTCCTTAATTTCAATTCCCTTTGCCCTTAATTCATCTCGAATCGCATCTGCCTTGGTAAAGTCCTTTGCCTTCTTGGCTTCTTTTCTCTCTTCAATCTTTTCATTGATATAGGCTAAGAGATCCTCATCCACTGACTCTACTTCCTGAGTAACCCTTCCACTTTCCATCTCCTTGATTCCAATTCCCAAAACTTCATCAAAACTTTCAAGAACTGCAAGTTTAGTTGCAGGATTTGCCTCAAGCTTAAAGGTATCATAAAGCAAACTAATTCCGGAAGCAGTATTAATATCATTTCCAACTACGTTAATAAACTTCCTCTTGTTCTCATCTAATAAAGAAGAATCTACCACCTGGTCTGGGGTAACCTGTTTAGCAAGTTCTGCAACTCTGCTGGTTAATTTCTCATAGATTGCCTTGGTATTATCAAGATTTTCAAAGGTAAATTCCAATGGCTTGCGATAATGAGACTGCAAGCAATAGAATCTATATACCAATGGATGATAGCCCTTTTCTTCTAAGGTAGAAACGGTAAGGATGTTTCCTTCCGACTTTGACATCTTTCCATTACGGTCATTTAAATGCTGTACATGGAACCAGTAATTACACCACTTATGTCCTAAATAAGCCTCAGATTGAGCAATCTCATTGGTATGGTGTGGGAAAATATTATCTACCCCACCACAGTGAATATCCAGATTTTCTCCAAGATGTTTCATGGAGATACAAGAACACTCAATGTGCCATCCCGGATATCCTACGCCCCATGGGCTGTCCCACTTTAATTGCTGGTCTTCAAACTTAGACTTAGTAAACCACAAGACGAAATCTGCAGGATTTTTCTTATTTTCATCTGCTTCCACATCATCACGAACGCCCACTCGTAAATCATCTTCCTTATGAGGCGTTAGCGCATAATAATTTTCTAGGGTAGAAGTATCAAAATACACATTACCACCTGCTATATAAGCATGTCCCTTTTCTAAAAGAACGCTTACCACCTTGATAAAATCGTCGATACAGTTGGTAGCAGGCTCTACTACCTCCGGATAAATATTATTTAACTTTTTAAAATCTTCAAAAAAAGCGTCGGTATAGAATTTTGCAATTTCCATGACAGACTTGTGCTCACGTAAAGCACCCTTTACCATCTTATCTTCACCTGTATCAGCATCGGAAGAAAGGTGTCCCACATCTGTAATATTCATTACACGCTTTACTTCATAACCTTCATATCTTAACTCTCTTAAAAGAACATCCTCCATAATGTAAGAACGGAGGTTACCAATATGGGCATAATGGTATACAGTAGGTCCGCAGGTGTACATCTTTACCTTTCCTTCTTCATTCGGGATAAATGTTTCTTTTTCTCTTGTTAAAGTATTGTATAAGATCATAATCTATTCTCCTTCCTTGTGATTTTCTGTTTGATTGGTAAGACCCGGGGTAATAGGTTCTCCCGTCGCTTTCTCATATTCCTGGCATAACTCCGAGATTACCCGGCGAAGCATGGAATTTTCCTTGTGGATATTGACTAGGTCCATGGCAATCGGATCCGGGAAATTAATCTGATCCAGATCCTGTCTAGGAAGACGAACATTGTCTCTCTTTACCACGTGACCCGGAACACCCACCACCGTACAATTGGCAGGTACATCCTTTAGTACCACTGAACCGGCTCCAATCTTAGAATTTTCTCCCACGGTAATAGAACCTAAGACCCTTGCACCGGCACTAACCATGACGTTATCGCATAAGGTAGGATGTCTTTTTCCACATTCCTTACCGGTTCCACCTAAGGTCACTCCCTGATAAAGAGTCACATTCTCTCCAATAATTGTGGTTTCACCTATCACCACCCCATGACCATGATCAATAAAGAATCCTTTTCCGATCTTAGCTCCTGGATGGATTTCAATCCCTGTTTTTCTGGCTGATTTTTGAGATATCTTTCTGGCCTTATAAAATTCCCCTTTTTCATAGAATTTATGAGCTTTTCTATAATCCCAAATCGCCCAGAAGCAAGGATAAAGATAGATTTCTTTTTTATCTTTAATGGCCGGATCACGTTCCTTAATGACCTCGTACATTTCATCTGAGTAATCCTTGAATTTTTTTCCTAATCGTTCAAACATATGCTTCCTCGAATTTTAGATTTCCTCCGGTAAATCCCAGGGGATTGTATTTAAATCATCCTGTTTTAAATGGTTTGTTCTTAAAATCATAAGATGATTCCCATAGTCTTTGTTTAAAACTCTTGCCTTGTCCCAAGCTTCTATAAACCACTCTTCCTTCACTGAGTGATTCGGGCAGAAAATCGTGGCAATGATTCCCACCAGTTGATTCTGGTCGTAAACAAGATAATACGTTCCATCTTCACAGGCCAAAACCTTTGCATAGTTACAAAAATATTCTTCCCTATACTCCTGACAAACTACCTGTGATTTTTCTTTTTTTAAAAATTCTCCCATTTTAGGATAATCTTTCCTTTGCGCTTTTACCAGATTCAATCCAAGTGATTTATAAAAATCTTCTTGGAAGAGCACAGGTTCTGGCATAATCCCAAGACTTTCAAAACCATAGACCTTGTAGAACTCGGGAATCTCTGTTAAAAGAATCAGGGGAATGTCATTCTTTCTAGCTTCTTCTATTATTATTTTTAAGATGCTTCCGGCATACCCTTTCCTTCTATACTTTTTTTCTGTAGCAACGCCATAAAGATAATAGGCTAAAAAAATTTTTCCCTGATAGGATAGCTTTCTTTCCCTTAAGTGAATCATAGACACATAACGTCCATCTTGAAAAATAGCATAAACCTTGGAATCCTGAATAAAGGAATGATAATACAAGTCTGCATAGGCCACCGGATCCTGAAAAACCTCCTGATAAAGCCGATAGGTCTTACGTTTTTTTTCCTCACTTAAAAGTTCAACCATCCACCGGCTCCTTCCTATTTTTCCCTGATTTGATACTTGCTTATAAGCTCAATGGGCTGGTAAGACTCCTTGGAATGACGAAGTCCCATAAGTCCCATATCATCCTCCCGATTCACCAGGCTAACCTCAGGATATTCATGCTTAATAAACCAACTACTAATAGCAGTATAAAGACCTCGAATAGAAGGATTTGCCTTCTCAATATGGATATAGCACATATCAAGATTAGGAGACATGGAACCCGCTGCAAAGGCTTCTAGTTTATCATGAACATAAATTCCACCCATTTTAAAATCCAAGGGCATTCTCTCCTTTAAAATACGCTTAAACCCTTCATTCTCAGCCTTGGCATAAATGTTTTCTTCTCTTTCATTGCTATCACATAACCAAGTATCCATTCTAGTAATAATATCCTCAGCATCATCATAGGTAAGGCTCTTGTAATAGGAGCAATCCCCATATTCTCGCATAAAGGCATTTAGGTGATTTTTCTTTTTATGAAGCTTCCTTCCTGATAAACCGGCCATCCGCTTACCTTCATAGATATAATCATAATAGTCACGATTGGTGGTAATCTCATATTTTTCCTTTGGCAATTCCAAAAGTTCTAACATTTCCTCATCCACCATATCCATAAATAATTTTTTTTCAAGTTTCTTGGTAAAATAGTTTTGGATTTCCTGAAACGCCTCCTTGCAGTATTTTCTCTCGCACAAAGGCATAACAGTGTAAATTTCTTCTTTATCATGTAAAAGAAAGAATAGAAAATTCTCTTTTTTTATATACTCCGGCCGATAATAATTCTGCCAAAGATAAGTGTCAAAAACAGCATTCTCACAAATACCGGAAGGTCTCTTGGCAAAATACTCGCTAAGCAAAGAAAGATCTTCTAAACCAACCGGTTTTAATTTCCATTTATCTGACACCACAACCTCCACATCCGGGACAGGCATTTCCACCATTCATCTGATCGGAATAAGGAAACACATCATCAATTGCACAGATGGCCTGGCAGGAAATTCCTTCCTTAGCCCCGGTAAACCCTAATCCTTCTTCTGTTGTGGCCTTAATGGATACCTGGTCAGTAGAAATATCTAAGGCCTGAGCAATATTTTTTACTATCTGATCCTTATATGGCGAAATCTTTGGCGCCTGACAGATAATCGTTGCATCAATATTATTAATCACATATAAACTTTTGTCTAACAAAAGGCCTACCTCTTTTAAAAGTTCTATACTTGAGGCATCCTTGTATTTTTCATCCGTATCCGGGAAATGCTCTCCTATATCTCCCAGTGCCGCTGCACCCAAAAGGGCATCCATAATGGCATGGGTTAAAACATCTGCATCAGAATGTCCTAACAATCCCTCTTCATAAGGAATCTTAACACCGCCAATAATGAAATCTCGGTCTTTTGCAAAACGATGAACATCATAACCTAATCCAACTCTCATAGTAATCCTTTCATTCCCTGGGGAAATTCTTATGCCAAATCTTCTTTTTCCTTATAGGCCTTCTTGTTTGGCTGGTATTGTAATACATAAACAAAAATATACATAATTCCAGCAAGAAGCATTCCTCCAATCACATCTAAGAAGGAATGCTGTTTTAAGAACATCGTAGATAAAACAATTAAACTCGTTAAAAGGCTGGCCAAGAAAAGTACCGGCTTTCTATGTTTAATGCACTTGCTCTTATAAAGGGCAAGACAGGCTCCCACGGAATTAAATACGTGAATACTCGGGAAAACATTGGTATTGGTATCTCCCTTATACAGAGTCGATACAATATAAGTGAACATGTTCTTATCAGGATCTACATATGTTCTTAGATCCTGTCCGTTTGGGAACAGGGTACAAATCAATAAAGCAATTGACATTCCTACAAAGAGATTGGCCGACAATTTATAATACTCTTCTCTTGATTTAAAGAAAAAGAAAATAAATACTGCCGGAATATAAGCAAACCACAAAAGGTAAGGAATAATAAAGTATTCACAAAATGGAATGATATCATCTAACCTAGTGTGCATCACTCGATAAACCGTTGTTACATTCTTTTCTAAATACATGAACCATGGCAGGTAAATAAATACATACAAAAGGGTCCAAATATGCTTATACTTCTTTACTATTTTTTTCATACTATTACTCCTATCACTGCAAAAAACGCAGCCATCTTTCCTCTAAATCTGTCATCTAAATCCAAAGGGGCACACTAGGCCCTTTAATGTTGAATTATATCACAAGACTTTCTAGTTAACAAGAATAAATCCCTTCGTTTCTTGAAAATAGGCATAAAAAAAACTCCAGGAAAAACCTGAAGCAAATGAATAGCGAAGGGGGGATTCGAACCCTCGACACCACGGGTATGAACCGTGTGCTCTAGCCAACTGAGCTACTTCGCCAGAATGGGACCTATAGGGCTCGAACCTATGACCCTCTGCTTGTAAGGCAGATGCTCTCCCAGCTGAGCTAAGATCCCATGTCAAATTGACAAGTTGCCGTCGTTTTGACTGCTTTGCTAGTATAACGGAATTAAAATAGATTGTCAACAACTTTTTTAATTAAATCCAAAAATTTTCTGACAAATACGATATCCAATGATTGCAATATGTCTTCCCATTGGTCCAGGAAGATTCATTCCCATGCCTAGGAAGGTATATTTAATCTTCCTATAGAGGGCAGGATACTCTCTTTTCAAATAATTCCATAACTCTTGTTTCTTTTCCAAATGAATCTTCTCTCCTCCAAGCATTAACATCTCAGAGGCCACCGTCATCATCATATTAAAGTAATGAACCATGTATTGATCCAGATTTTCCGGAAGATTACGACACTTAGAATAAATATCCATCATAAGCTTATTCACCCGAATCTGTTGATCAATTCGTTTGATCATAGTTCTTTCATTCACCGACTGATCGTCTCTGCCGATCAAATACTGGTAAAGATTTACGTCCATATAATACATCTTCTTCACCAAAGGCAAAGGCTGGTACATATAGATGTTATCCACATAAAAGGTATGTTTAGGAAGACGCAGATTACAATCCCTTAAAATTTGTGTCCGATAAATAATAGAATGCATTAAAACATATTGGTAATTCTTTAAGTGTATCTTATCATTCCAACCAAATACCCTTTCCTTAGGAAAGGCGTTCTTATATCTCATCACCTGATGATGCTTGGCACCTAACTTATAGTAAACAAAGTTACTAATCATCATATCCAAGCCGGTGCCCTCTTTATAAAATTTAATCAGTTGATCTAGAATTTCATGAAAGGCTTTTTCATCAAACCAGTCATCGCTATCCACCACCTTAAAATACTCCCCATGAGCATTGGCAAGGCCACTATTAATAGCATCTCCGTGACCTCCGTTCGTTTTGTGGATTGCCTTTACAATTCCAGGATATTTAATTTCATATGCATCTGCAATAGAAGCCGTTGCATCGGTGGAACCATCGTCTACTAAAAGAATTTCAATACGCTCTCGTTCCGGTAACAAGGTCTTAATACAACGCTCCATATATTCTGCAGAATTATAACAAGGTACCATTACCGTTAAGATAGGATGTTCTCTTGTTAAAGGATTAATCTTTACACTCTTTTTAGCCATTTTTCTTACTTCCTTATAATCATTTAAGATAATGTTTCTGCCAATTCCATTGCCTTTTTTGTAATGCCATCAATGTTATAATATTTATACTCGGCAAGTCTTCCCAAAAGGTAGAAATTCTTATAAGAAGATGCTTCCTTTTGGTACTTCTCATAAAGGGCTAAATTCTCATCGTTAGCAATCGAATAATAAGGTGTTTCCTTTAAAGGATCCGTATAGGAAGCTGGATATTCCTCCATAATGGAGGTTCCTTTTACTTTCTGACCGGTTAACTTCTTATACTCTGTGATTCTGGTATAATCCTGATCCACAGTATAATTTACCACCGCTACTGGTTGGTAAGAATCTTCTTCGAAATATTTAGAAACAAAATGTAAGGTGCGGTATGGAAGTCTGCCATACTTACAATCAAAGAATTCATCCACAGCACCGGTAAAGATTACCAAGCCATTAAATTCTTTCCCATCCCGATAGATTTTTCCATTTTCCAGTTTCAACACATTTTTTGCATCTGTGGAAAGCGTTACCTTGATGTTTTCATGTTTCAACATCTTTTCAAAAAGAGGTGTAAAACCATCCTTTGGCATTCCCTGATAATCATCCTGAAAATAACCATTGTCATAAGATACTAAAACCGGAACTCTTCCTGTAACAGAAGGATCAATTTCTTCCGGCTTTTTTCCCCACTGCTTCATGGTATAGTTTAAAAATACATTTTCATAAATATAGTCTGCTACCTTTTGAAGCTTAGGATTTGAGCTTTCACGAAGTTTTAAGATCGGAACCCTGCTTTCCTTTCCATAGGTGGATACCAGAAGTTCTTCAATCTCATCTGCATCCTCTTGAAAGACCTTATGAAGGGTATTTAAATTAAAAGGTACCGGCAAATACGTTCCATATACATTCGCCAAAACCTCATGTTTATATGGATACCACTCCGTGAAACGAGAAAGGAAATCATAAACTTCCTTTATCTTGGTGTGGAAAATATGGGGACCATACTTATGGATTAAAACTCCATGGTCATCGAAGCAATCATAACAATTGCCTCCAATATGGTCTCTTTTCTCAATGATTTCTACTTTTTTCCCCTTTTCCGCAAGGATTCGGCCTGCTACTGCTCCACCAAATCCTGCTCCTATAATTAATACATCTACCATGTATAAATCTCTCCTTCTGTTTCATTTGGAGGAAGGATCTTTTCTTCCTTCAAATGCAAATTATCCCTCATTCTTTTCAAAAGCCCAAGGGAAACCACAAACCCAACTAAAATTGTAACAACAGACCCAAATCCACTGTGTCTCAATAACCAATCCATAGGACGATTTAACACTAAACTTGATCCATTGGCAAAAATATGAAATGCCATTGGAGCCAAGATGGTATTCGTTCTTTCATAAATAACTGCTAAAAAAAGCCCCAGGACAAACGCATAAATTCCCTGAATGATATTTCCATGAAAGACACCAAAGAGAAAGGCAGAGACAAAAGCCGCCATCTGCTTATTTCCCAGTTCCTTTAATCGTTGAAACACCAGTCCTCTAAATACCAATTCCTCAATAATCGGTCCAACAATAGCCACAGCTACCATTTGAATCAAGGCTCCTCCGGTATTTAAACCTTCAGCTACCTGAGAAAAATGTTTTAACCAAGCCTCCGGCATAAAGTTTGCCAGAATACTAATGGCTAAATTAAAGGTAACACAAGTGAAAACTCCAATCACTCCAGCCAGTAAAATCCAAGGCCAAGAAGCCTTTTCTTTCTTCAAATAGAGTTCCTTCTTTTTTTGGTCGCTCCCATAAAAAAGCAGAAAAACCGGAAAAGAAACCGAAGCTGCCACTAGAGTCATCTCAATGGTCTTATCAAAGATAGCTTTTTGAAGGGCTTCCTCATCCATACCAGCAGTCATGGATAGGATGACGGAATATAAAACTACCACCAGGATCTGGATACAAAGATATATAAGCGGAGGATACAAAACCCTCCCTATTTTTACTATTGTATGTCCTTGTTTCATTCTTATACTTTCTATTTAGCCAATTAAATGAACCATAACAGCCTTTTCAACATGTCTTCTGTTCTCGGCCTCATTTACAATATACTCTAAGTTCTGATCAATCACACCCTGACTAATTTCATAGCCAACATGCATTGGCATGTCATGAAGAACAATTGCTTCTGTATCTGCAATCAATTCCTCATTAATCTGGTATGGAAGCATCTTGGCACAGATTTCCTTCTTCTTATCTGCATATTCCGGATTATTGAAGAACTCCATATCTAACCAGGTATCGGTATAAAGAGCATGTACTTCCTTGGCAATCTTCTTTACTTCTTCAATTGGAGCATCCGCCGGTACTTCCACGTAAGAACCTGTCTTTTTGATATCCTCATAGAAAGAATCGTCTACTCCCATATCATTGACAAGAGGAGTTAAACCATACACGGTTCCACCCATCTTTGCAACTAATTCGATTAATGAATTAAATACATTATTCTTACAACCAATATATAAGATCTTAGCCTTATAGGTACCATATTTTTCATAGATGGACATAACATCTGCCAATGCCTGACATGGATGGAAGGTATTATCACAACCATTAATAAAAGGTACGGTTACATTATTTGCAAAGATATCTGTCATTTCGCTTCTCTTTAAGCGAGCCATGATAATATCAACATTTCTACAAACATACTTGATTTCTGAAACCGTTTCTCCCAATACAAAATTAGAATCCTTCCAGTTTTGATTGAAATAATGACCACCTAACTCTGTAATTCCAGTAGTAAAAGAAAGGAAGGTTCTTGTTGAAGTCTTCTCAAATAAGGTATAGAGCTTCTTTCCCTCTAATCGTTTGCTGTACTTTTCTGGGTTCTTCTTCATGTCTCTGGCCATATCTAAAATGCTAATTAATTCCTCACTGGTGTAATCTTTAAAACTGATTAAATTCTTCATAGTAGCTCCTTTTCTTTTACTTAACTTTTACCTTAACCGTTAACTTTTTCTTACGACAGGTAATCGTAATCTTTGTTGTTCCCTTCTTTAAACATGTGACATAACCATACTTATTTACCTTAGCAACGGTCTTTTTTGAAGAAGTATATTTTAAAACATCCGTATTTAAAACCGGTGTAAGCTTAGTTTTAATTTGGAAGCTGTCACCCACGCTCTTGCTATAGTTTCTCTTTGTAACCTTAAAACTAGACGAATGGTTTTTGTAGTTGGTTACATAGACCTTAATTTTCTTTTTCGCGCTAGAATACTTGGATTTTACCGTTATAGTAGTATGCCCCTTTTTGATTCCTGTTACCTTACCATTCTCGTCCACGCTTGCAATCTTTGTATTCTTTACCTTATAGGTTACATCATCACTTGCAGCTCTTGGTGTTGTAAGGGCCGAAATCTGAAGAGATGTTCCCTTCTTTAGAACGATACGATTCATATTGGTGGCCTGTCTGGTAAGGATTTTCACATTCTTGGCCTTTGGTAAGACGGTAATGCTAGCATAGGCACTAGCCCCTCCATCCTTGGATTGGAATCGAACCTTCACCGTTCCAGCCTTCACTGCCTTGATACGTCCCTTAGAGGTAATTTTTGCAATAGAAGAATCTAAACTCTCCACGACCACACTTGTATCGCTGGCATTAGCAGGAGATACGGTAGGTGTAATTAAAACATTCTTTCCAATGGTAATCTTTGCAGATTTCGCACTTAGACTTATCGAAGACACCTTTCTAAGAACTACTAGCTTATAGTAACCAACAATACCACTACCGTCCGTACTTCTAGCTGTAATATAACAGGTGCCCTTTCCTAATGCAGTTACCGTGCCATCAGAATCTACGCTAGCAACCGTACTATCACTGCTCCGGTAACGGAGGGTCTGATTACTAGGCTTTTTTCCACTCGTATCAGAAGTTAAACTTGGCAATTGACGATAGGTCTCTCCTTCGTAAAGAGAAGTTTCACTACTTGCAAATGTAATCGTAGCTACATGAGCATCTCCCTCTACCAAACTTAAACCATCTGCTTCCACGGTAATGGTAGCTGTTAAGATTTGGGAAGAATCACTATTGGAAACGGTAATCACTGCTTGTCCACAAGAAACCGCTCTTACCACACCATCATTTACTGTGGCTACAGCGGGATTGGAACTGGTCCAGGTTAAATCGCTTGCCAGCTTTCCATTTTTACTTACCTGGAAGCTTTCAATCTCTCCGGTATATAAAATTGCTGATGTTTTATTAATGGTTAAATCTTCACTAGATTTAAGATATGTAATACCATAATAAGCAAGGATAGCATCTGCATCCGCTTCCCCAATAGCCTTTAACTTAGCACTGGTATTTAGAAAGCCGTAATAATCACCTGAATTGGATAAAAAAGCATGCTCAACAATCATGGCTGGAATCTTATTAAACATAGATTCACGAATAACGCCATAATAATCCCAGGTTCCTCCAAAGGAATATGTTCCGGAACCATAGGAACGGGTTAGAACACCATTATTGGTAAGCCCCAAATTTTTAAGGTTCGTACAGATTTTATTTGCTAACTTCTTACTTTCCTTGTAATACTTATCATCTGTCTTATTTTGAGTAATATAAACACAGGCACCATGAGCCGATGAAGAAGAAGCCGAATTGTTATGAAGACTGATTAGATAATCCGCACCATATTTTTCTGCAATACTCGCTCTTTTCTTCAAGGTGTAATAGGTCAAATTACTGTTTCTTGTTAAATAACAGGTAATTCCATCATACTTATCAAGCTTTGCCTTACAGGCTTTCGCAATTTCAAGATTAATATCTCGTTCATATGTTCCCGCTACACTGATTGCTCCTACGTCGCCTCCTCCGTGGCCCGGGTCAAGCACAATTACCACATCTCCATCCTCTGCAAATGCGGCATGGGAAGTGCTATATATCATTACCGAAAAAAGAAAGAATAAACCAATCCCCTTTAAGATTCTAGTTAAGCTTTGTTTTGTTGCCAAAATTATGTCCTCCACTTCTTAATTTTATATAAGAAATCCAACCCTAGTGTTTTGCGACACACACATCCACACTAACTAAGTTAGTATAAATCAGAAGACAAAAAAAGTAAATACTTACTTGTTTTTGTTTCCTTTTCCTTTATACTTTCTTATAAGATAACATCTTCTTGTGTTTTTTCTAAGAATTTCATAGTTTTTTTAAACTTTCTATTTATTTTATAGTTATTTTGTTTTATAATAATAGATGTTGTGGCAAGATAATTCATGCCATATATTATTGAGAAATGAGGTACTAGGATGAGTCAGGAAAAAGTAGACCGTTACAAAAAATCAAAAGCCAATCGTAAGAAGGAGATGAAAAAGCAAAAATATAGGAAGGTTTTATCTTCGATTCTTTGGTCCCTTCTTGGACTTGCTGTAGTAGTATTCCTTGTCTACTCTGTATTAGTTAAGGTTAAGCCAAGTTTATTCGAGGAAGAAACCACCGCAGGATCCTTGTATTCATCTTCTGTAACAGCAGACGAACTTAGAGAAAAGCTGATTGCAAGTGGTGAAATCACTACATCTGCCGAAGAGAATACCGTAGAAATCGAGACGAAAGACGTTGAGGTCTCAACTGGTGAAGTTACAAGCGATGAAGAGGTATCTGATAAAAAATCCGGAGAAGAATCCGGAGAAACAACAGAATCAGCAGAATAATAAAAAAAGTTGTTCACCTTGATGAACAACTTTTTTTATTACATACGATCCGGTGCCTCAAAACCTAAGACATCAATCGACTGCTCAAGAACTTTCTTGGTTAAATCTAATAATGTAATGTATGATTCCTTTGCCTGTTCATCCTGACATCCAAGAATCTTGGTATCATGATAAAACTTATTAAAGGCATTGGATAGTTCATAAATATAGGCACAAATCTTATGAGGAGCAAGGTCTAAATAAGCCTGTTCCATCATGTCATTAAAACGAGAAAGAATTAACTTTAATTCCTTTTCTCCACTAGCCTGAGTGGATGTGATTTTGGCAGTGATCCCCTTTCCTGTGGTCTCCTTATATTTCTCTAAGATCGACTTAATACGAACGATCGTATATAAGATATATGGGCCTGAATTTCCTTCAAAGGAAGTAAAACGATCTAAGTCAAACACATAATCTTTCGAAGCCTGGTTAGAAAGATCTCCATACTTTAAAGCTGCAAGTCCAATTACTTTTGAGGTCTCTCTTGCTTCTTCTTCGGGAACCTGCTTATTCTCCATCATCTTTGCAAGTACCGCATCATTTACCATGCCGATTAAATCCGATAGCTGCATAACACCACCATCTCTTGTTTTAAATGGCTTTCCATCCTTACCATTTACAGTACCAAAGCCTAAGAAAGTAAGGTCTGTTTTATCCTCTACCATCTTGGTCTTACGAGCACAACGGAAAACTCTTTCAAAATAAAGTTCCTGTCTCTTATCAACCACGTAAATAATACGATCCGGATCATACTTTCTCCTACGATCAATGATCGTTGCAAGGTCTGTGGTGTCATAAAGAGATGCGCCATTCGATTTTAGAATCATACAAGGAGGAACTTCCTTGGTATCAGACTCCTTGGCAACATCTACAACTAAAGCACCCTCACTATAATGAGCATACCCATTGGTCTTTAAATACTCTACCATTTCAGGAATCAATGGCTGAGCATCTGATTCCTTTCCCCAAACCGTAAATGCTACATTCAAGTTGGAATAATTCTTCTTTAAATCCTCAATAGAAAGATTAATAATGTGCTGCCAAATTGCATGATAACCCTTATTGCCACCTTGTAAATCAAGGATAGCCTGTCTTGCTCTTTCAAGATATTCCTCATCATTTTTAGATTTTACATTGGCAGTAGGATAAATCTCAGATAATTCCTGAATGGTAAAAGGAGCTTGACTTGGGTATTCTCCTGTAAATTTAGGATCAAAGTAAGGAAGGTCTGGCTGCCTCTCCTTTAATTCAGTAATAATCAAGCCAATCTGAAGACCCCAATCTCCCAAATGAGCATCCCCGATTACCTGGTCTCCCATAAATCTTCTTAAACGAACAATGGCCTCACCAATTACAGCCGAACGAAGATGACCTACATGAAGTGGTTTTGCCACATTGGCGCCACCATAATCCACAACGGTTTTCTTATTTCCAATTTTCCGGATTCCTAATTTCTCATCCTGATAAATAAGATTTACATATTCATCTAAGGCATCCTGGGAAATATTTAAATTGATAAAACCCGGATTACATACTTCTGCCTTTTCAAACAGATCAGTATTCATCTTACTTAATACATCTTCTGCAATATCTAAAGGTCTCTTCTTGTATTCCTTAGCAGCCGCCATGGCACCATTACACTGGTACTCACAAAGATCCGGACGATTGGAAAGTACCACTCTGGCATACTTTTTATCGTATCCTGCCTTTTCAAATGCTTCCATTAAGTTTTCCTCGATCTTTTTGATCAAAAGTTCCATCTTCTACTCCTTATAATTCAATTCCATTTTTCTCTAAAAGTGCCTGAGCAGATTCAACGGAATCCACTCCGGTCTTATTCTTAATTGGTGCAAATTCATGGTCACGAACCACTTCATAAGCAAGACAATCCGAAAGCATATGAATCATATCAAGCACCAGGTTTTCAAACTTATAACCATTTGGCTCTTTTGGCTTTGTAAACTGACCATCCGCATCCAAATGGCCAATCTTCTTTTCCACAATGTGAAGTGGAAGATCTCTACCAACGATTTCTTCCAATTCCTTTACCCTGAAAAGATAATTCAAAATCACACCAAAGTTATACGCATAATTGCCATTCTCATCCTTGGCATTCATCATCTCTTGGGTCATCTCATAGTATTCCACAATAGATGGTCGACCATCTTCCTTACAAAGAACACCCACCTTTTCATCCGGAGCAGCCTTGGCTACAACTTTACTTCCCACCGGGAATCCACTAAGCTCTGTAGCACCAACAAAAAGTGGGTCAGCCATCTTCTGAAGAACATTATCAACAGCATACACATTTAACCACTGAATGCCCTTATCCTTAACATAATCTAAAAGTCCAGCATTCTTTAAAGAGACAAACCAACCACCATTGCCATTTGGAGACATCGACATAGAGTCCTTGTCCTCTAAAAAGATTTTTCCATTGTAATCACAGGCAATCGCCATCTCTTGAATAAAGAAATGAACATAGTTTGGATCATAGCCAAAGTAATTATGTTCTTGAAAGAATGTGCGTGTCTTTTCATCATTCTTATTAGAGGTCATAATAAAAAGATCGATCGGTCTTCCACAAAGATTTACCACATCCATGAGATTTCGAATTTGCATCTCAAAAATATAAAGAGGATGGGTTTTCCCAATGTTATACATTCCCTTAGGATCATCGGAACCTAATCTGGTTCCCATTCCTCCAGCAAGAAGTACACAACCAACCTTTCCTTCCTTTAACGCCTTAATACCGGCTTCTAAATAGGATTTTTCATTTTCCTTTATTTTATCTAAGGTAACGGTTTCCGTCAGGGGACTAATTACCCCTCTCTTGACCTCTTTCTGCTCTTTTAACATAGATAAAACCGAAAAATCCGCACTATTCACCTGTTCTACCAAGGCTTTCTTCTCTGCTTCCTCTAACGAATCGTAGTAAGCAAAAACCTGTTCCTGATCATATTTCTTAAGCTTTTCTAAAGCTTCTTCATAACCTGTCATAATTTTAAGTCCTTTCTTAAAACATACTTGCTCAAACTTACATGATTATAACAAAAATAAGCCTTTTCATCAATGTTTATTTGCCAGGGATAAAAATAGCCCGGCTATTTTACCAGAAGATAAAGCAGCCAGGCTTATTCTTATTGATCATCTCTTGTCTTTATAGTTGCAATATCTACAAGAGTAAGTTTTTCTTTTACATTAGACTCTAAGGCAGTTAACAATGCATTTACCGTATCAAGTGCGGTAAATACGTTTACACCGGTCTCAATAGCGGTACGGCGAATCAAGAATCCATCTCTGGACTTATCATGTCCCTGAGTTGGTGTATCAATTACAATATCAATCTTATGTTCTAAGATTAAGTCAATAACGGTTGGTGATTCCTGATCTAACTTATTCACAATCAGGGAATGGCAACCATTAGCATTTAAAACCTTAGCAGTTCCGCGGGTAGCGTAGATTTCATAGCCTAAAGCTTCTAAACGCTTAGCGATTGAAATCACTTCATACTTATCCTTGTCACATACAGTGATAATTGCCTTTTTATGCTTAGGCAAGTTAATTCCCGTTCCCATAAAGGCCTTATAAAGAGCCTCATCAAAGTCTGCAGAAATACCAAGACACTCACCGGTAGACTTCATCTCTGGACCAAGGTTAATATCTGCACCACGAATCTTTTCAAATGAGAATACAGGCATCTTAATTGCTGTATAGTCTGCCGGCTTAGCAAGACCTGTCTCACAACCAAGTTCCTTTAAGCTGTGTCCACAAATAACACGGGTTGCAATTTTTACGATTGGAATTCCAGTAACCTTTGAAATATAAGGAACGGTACGAGACGATCTTGGGTTAACCTCAATAACATAAACCTGACCCTCACAGTAAATAAACTGGATATTGATCATTCCCTTTACATGAAGGGCAAGGGCAAGCCTTCTAGTATATTCGGTAATGGTTTCAATGGTCTTTTCATCTAAGCTTCTTGCAGGATATACGGAAATAGAATCTCCAGAATGTACTCCGGCACGCTCAATATGTTCCATAATACCAGGGATTAAGATATCTGTACCATCACAAACCGCATCAACCTCGATTTCCTTACCCTGAAGGTACTTATCTACTAAGATCGGATGATCCTGAGCGATCCGGTTGATTACATCGATATACTCTCTAACCTCATCATCAGATAAGGCAATTTCCATACCCTGTCCACCAAGTACATAAGAAGGACGAACTAATACAGGATAGCCTAAACGGTTTGCAACCTCAACAGCCTCCTCAGCAGTATAAACAGTTCCACCATTTGGTCTAGGAATCTGGCACTGCTCAAGGATTTCATCAAAGAGCTCACGGTCTTCTGCAGCATCTACATCTTCCGCCTTGGTTCCAAGGATAGGAACACCCATCTTCATTAAGGCCTCTGTTAACTTGATTGCAGTCTGACCACCAAACTGTACCACGGCACCATCCGGCTTTTCCACATCTACAATATTTTCTACATCTTCAGCGGTTAATGGCTCAAAGTATAACTTATCTGCAATATCGAAATCGGTAGATACCGTCTCAGGGTTATTATTAACGATAATGGTCTCATACCCTTCCTCTGCAAATGCCCAGGTAGAATGTACAGAACAAAAGTCAAATTCAATACCCTGTCCAATACGAATTGGACCTGATCCTAAAACTAAGACCTTCTTCTTATCTGTCTTACCATTTGCTTCATTTTCACCACCAAATACAGAATAGTAATATGGGGTTTCTGCCTCAAATTCAGCGGCACAAGTATCTACAATCTTAAAGACAGCGGTAATACCATTGTCATAACGAAGCTTCTTAACCGCTTCCTTCTCGTAACCGGTTAATCTTGAGATTACAGTATCAGGAAATTCCATCTTCTTAGCCTTTTTTAAAAGGTCAACGGAAAATTCCTTGCCCTGTACAGACTTTAAGGCATTCTCCATCTCAACGATGGAAGCAATTTTATCAATGAACCACTCATCAAATAATGTGATTTCATGAATTTTTTCGTAAGAGATTCCCTGACGAATTGCTTCTGCGATCTTCCAAATTCGACGATCATCTACTACTGCAAGTTCTTCTAATAGTTCTTCCTTCGACTTATCAGAAAAATCATAGTCCAATAAGCACTCTACATGCTGCTCCAAAGAACGGATTGCCTTCATTAAAGCACCTTCAAAGTTATTTGCAATCGCCATAACTTCTCCGGTTGCCTTCATCTGGGTAGTAAGCTTTCTACTTGCATGGATAAATTTATCAAATGGTAATCTGGGAATTTTAACAACACAATAGTCAAGCGCCGGCTCAAAGCTCGCGTAAGTCTTTCCTGTTACCGCATTCTTAATTTCATCTAAGGTATAACCAACGGCGATCTTTGCCGCTACCTTAGCAATCGGATAACCAGTTGCCTTAGAAGCAAGTGCTGAAGAACGGCTTACTCGAGGGTTAACCTCGATTACGCAATACTCAAATGACTCCGGGTTTAAAGCGTACTGTACATTACATCCACCGGTAATATTTAACTCGGTAATAATATTTAAGGCAGAAGTACGAAGCATCTGATATTCCTTATCACCTAAGGTCTGGGATGGTGCAACAACCACTGAATCTCCAGTATGTACACCAACCGGATCTAGGTTTTCCATATTACATACGGTAATACAGTTACCTGCACTATCACGCATTACCTCATATTCAATTTCCTTCCAGCCTGCAATACATCGTTCTACAAGAACCTGTCCCACACGGCTTAAACGAAGACCATTTTCAAGAATTTCAATTAATTCATGCTGGTTGTGTGCGATTCCACCACCAGATCCACCAAGGGTATAAGCAGGACGTAAAACAACCGGATAACCAATTTTTGTAGCAAATGTGATACCATCTTCTACATTCTCCACTACCTGAGAAGGGGCGATTGGCTCATGAATCTTCTCCATCGTCTCCTTAAATGCAAGACGATCCTCAGCCTTCTTAATGGTTAATGGAGTGGTTCCAATTAAACGAACCTGATGCTTGTCTAAGTATCCCTCATCTGCCAATTCCATGGCAAGGTTTAATCCTGCCTGGCCTCCCAAGGTAGGAAGGATTGAATCCGGATGTTCCTTTTCGATTAACTTTTCTACTACCTTTGTGGTAAGCGGTTCAATATAAACCTTATCTGCAATGTCTTTATCCGTCATGATGGTAGCTGGATTAGAGTTTAAAAGAACTACTTCAATTCCCTCTTCCTTTAAAGAACGGCAAGCCTGAGTTCCTGCATAATCAAACTCCGCAGCCTGACCAATCACAATAGGTCCCGATCCGATAACTAAAACCTTTTTAATTCGCTGATCTCTAGGCATTCTTTTTCTCCTCCATCATCTTAATAAACTTGTCAAACAATACACTGGAATCCTGTGGTCCCGGACATGCTTCCGGATGGAACTGTACCGTAAAGATATTCTTGCCGGTATAGTTCAACCCCTCATTGGTCTTATCATTTACATTGATAAAGGCAGATCTTGCCACCTTAGGATCTAAACTATTTTCATCTACGGCATAACCGTGGTTTTGAGAAGAAATATACACTCTACCACTTTCTAAGTCCTTAACTGGATGGTTTGCACCACGATGACCATACTTTAACTTGTAAGTATCTGCTCCAGTAGCAAGAGCCATTAACTGATGTCCTAAACAAATGGCAAAAATAGGAACCTCACTATCATAAAGCTTCTTTACTTCCCGAATGATATCGGTACATACCTTAGGATCTCCAGGGCCATTCGAAAGCATAATTCCATCTGGATTAGTACTTAAAATCTCCTCTGCTGTGGTATTGGCTGGATATACAGTAACCTCACAACCTCTCTGATTTAAAGAACGTGGAATGTTTCTCTTTGCCCCCACATCTAATAAAGCAACCTTAAAACCATCCCCGGGAAGAGTGTATTTTTCTTTACAGGTAACCTTGCTTACTACATCTCCTGTAGTATAGGCCTTAAGTTTCGGTAAAATCTCCTCTAGATTATAATCGGAGTTTGTTGTGATCATCCCATTCATAGTACCCTTTTCTCTAAGGATTCTAGTTAACTGTCTGGTATCGATGTCGCAAATACCTGGGATATCATATTCGATCAAGAGATTTTCCAGATTGTCTTCACATCTGAAATTACTTGGGATTCTTGAATATTCTCTTACAATAAAACCATCTGGCCAAAATCTCTCTGACTCCATATCCTCACGACAAATGCCATAGTTCCCAATCAATGGATAGGTCATACAAACAGCTTGTCCAGCATAGGATGGATCTGTTAAAACCTCAAGATAACCGGTCATGGAGGTATTAAAGACTATTTCACTAATAACCTCCTTTTTGGCGCCAAACGATGTTCCTGTAAACACAGTACCATCTTCTAAAATAAGATAAGCTTGCATAATGTGCACATCCTTTCCCAAGTAATTGTTAATATTTAGGCAAAAAAAAATCAAAGAAATGATTTTTTTCGCACAACTTATAAAAAATCTCAAATTGTCAAAATTATACTACATGTTGTATTAGAATTCAAGGACAAATCTATTCTTTTTTCATTTTTTTGAGTCCTCGAAAGACTCGATCAATCGAGTGCGCCCATGGCGCGCAAACAAAAAGAAGGCGTTGTAAAACAACACCTTCTTTGATGAATCATTCTTAAATTAGTTGTTGATTAACTTATCGTTGTTATCCCAAGCATAGAGAGAACGGATTTCCTTACCAACTACCTCTGCAGGATGAGAAGCAGCCTTCTTTCTCATAGCCTCGAAGTGGATTCTACCATTCTTCATATCCTGAACAAAGTCAGAAGCGAATGTACCATCCTGAATATCAGAAAGAACCTTCTTCATAGCCTTCTTGGTCTCTTCAGTAACGATCTTAGGACCAGTTACATAATCACCATACTCAGCTGTATTTGAGATTGAATATCTCATACCAGCAAATCCTGACTGATAGATCAAATCAACGATCAACTTCATCTCGTGGATACACTCAAAGTAAGCGTTTCTTGGATCATAACCAGCTTCAGTAAGGGTCTCAAAACCACACTGCATTAATGCACAAACACCACCGCAAAGAACAGCCTGCTCACCGAAAAGGTCGGTCTCAGTCTCTACCTTGAAGGTTGTCTCAAGGATACCTGCACGGCTACCACCGATACCAGCACCATAGGCAAGTGCTACGTTGTATGCATTACCTGTTGCATCCTGCTCTACAGCAACAAGACAAGGAGTACCCTTTCCTGCTAAATACTCAGAACGTACCGTATGACCAGGTGCCTTTGGAGCGATCATGGCAACGTCTACGTCTGCTGGAGGAACGATAAGCTTATAGTTAATGTTGAAACCGTGAGCGAACATAAGCATGTTACCAGCCTCAAGGTTTGGCTCGATTTCCTTCTTGTACATCTCAGCCTGTAACTCATCTGGAGTAAGGATCATAATGATATCTGCAAGCTTAGCTGCCTCAGCAGTTGTATAAACCTTAAGTCCCTGAGCCTCAGCCTTAGCTGCTGACTTAGAATTCTCGCGAAGACCAACGATAACATTAGCTCCTGAATCCTTTAAGTTCAACGCATGAGCGTGTCCCTGGCTACCATAACCAATAATTGCAATTGTCTTACCATCAAGATACTTTAAATCACAATCTTCCTGATAATAGATCTTTGCACCCTTTGCATTCTCTGTCATAATAATTGCCTCCTAAAAAATTTGTTTAGAATATAGTTCGGTGATAGTCACCTGTTAAATTTATAAGAAATCTTATAAAATTTAGCCTTAGTTAAAAATCAATGGAATCACCGATCATATCGGCTCTTCCTCTGGTAAGACCAGTGATACCGGTTCTTACAAGTTCCCTAACCTCGAAGCCCTGTAATAAATCAATAAAAGCATCTAACTTGTTCTGATTACCTGTTAATTCGATCATCATAGATTCTGGTGATACGTCAACGATCTTCGCACGGAATACATCTGTAATAGCTACAATCTCAGGCCTTTTTTCCTGAGGAACCGCTACCTTAACAAGAATTAATTCACGACATACGGAATTCTCAGGTTTCAGTTCGATTAACTCTTTTACATCAATCAATTTGCTAATCTGCTTTTCAAGCTGCTCTAATACATCATCGTCTCCATGAACAACAATCGTCATTCTTGAGAATTTAGGGTCTTCCGTCTCGCCAACAGTCAGGCTGTCGATATTATATCCACGTCTGCTAAAAAGGCCTGCTACCCTGTTCAGAACACCTGCTGTATTTTCTACTAAGATAGACAAAACCATTTTTCTCATGTTTATACCTCCTGTTTGCTAGATTTTTCAATACTTTTTAATTCTAATCATTTGCACAATATTTGTCAATGCTTTCTTAAAAATCCTAGCCCTACATTCCTTGTCTAAAACAAAGGAAACACCAAGGAGGATTGGTCCTTGATGTTTATCCTAATCTTTTCAAATGATTACTTTGCCTTGATATATCCCTTAGCAGTTAAAAGCTCTGCACAAAGAAGAGCACCACCTGCCGCACCACGAAGGGTGTTATGTGCAAGACCTACGAACTTCCAATCATAGATCGAATCTTCTCTTAAACGTCCAATGGATACTCCCATGCCATTCTCATAGTTGACATCTAATCGTACCTGTGGACGATCATCTTCTGAAAGATACTGGATGAACTGCTTTGGAGCACTTGGAAGATTGTATTCCTGTGGCTCGCCCTTAAAGTTTACAAGCTTATCAATTAACTGCTCCTTCGTAGGATTCTTCTTAAATTTAACAAAGGCAGCTGCTGTATGTCCATCAAGGATAGGAACACGGATACACTGACTTGTAATCTTAACACCTTCTGCCTTAACAATCTGTCCGTTCTCAACCTTACCCCAGATACGAAGTGGCTCATCTTCTGACTTCTTTTCCTCGCCACTGATAAATGGAATAATATTACCTTCCATCTCCGGCCAGTCCTTAAAGGTCTTTCCCGCACCTGAGATTGCCTGGTAGGTAGTAACTACTACTTCATATGGCTCAAATTCCTTCCAAGCGGTAAGAGCTGGAGCATATGCCTGAATAGAACAGTTTGGCTTTACTGCAATAAATCCACGAGTCGTACCAAGTCTCTTCTTCTGTGATTCAATTACTTCAAAATGTTCTGGATTAATCTCAGGAACTACCATTGGTACATCAGGAGTCCAGCGGTGAGCACTGTTGTTAGATACAACAGGTGTCTCAGTCTTTGCGTATTCCTCTTCAATTGCCTTGATTTCATCCTTTGACATGTTTACCGCAGATAATACAAAGTCAACATGACTTGCTACCTCTTCCACGTTCGCAACATCTAAAACAACCATATTCTTAACAGCCTCAGGCATTGGAGTCTGCATCTTCCACTTATCTCCAACAGCTTCTGCATAGGTCTTTCCTGCTGAACGAGCACTTGCAGCAATCGCTGAAACCTCAAACCAAGGATGATTCTCAAGTAAAGAGATAAATCTCTGACCAACCATACCTGTACCACCGAGCACACCAACTCTTAACTTCTTGTCCATTCCAATTCTCCTTTTATTTATATGTCCGTCTACAACAAACACTTGTTTTTTACTCAAAATACTATATCATAAATTTCAGTTTTTGCAAGTATTTTTCTTAGAATTTATCCTAAAAAAGAAAAAGATAGCCGTAAATACGACTATCCATCTTATCTATTAAGCTCCCGATGGGATTTGAACCCACGACCTACTGATTACGAATCAGTTGCGCTACCAACTACGCCACGGAAGCAAATACTATAATATTTTACCATAAAATTAGAATTTAGCAAGTATTTCTTATGGATAAAAAATGTAAAAAAGAGGACCCAATGGTCCTCTCAAACTTATTTTTCTTCCTTTTTAGGAACTAATCCATAATCTCCATAACTACGGTACTTTCCATATCTAGAATATTTGCCATACCTCTTGTACTTGCTATAAGAACCATATTTGCTCTTGCCTGAGAAATCTACTTTATTAAGTACAGCTCCAAGAATCTTCACTCCTGAGTTCAAAAGCTGATTCTTAACGGTTCTTGCAATCTTGTAACTAATGGCAGCATTCTGAATGACCAATATAGCACCATCACTAATAGCAGCTACAACGGCAGCATCGATTACCTGGCCTAACGGTGGAAGATCCACAAAAACATAATCATAAACTTCCCTTGCTTCTGCTAATAATTCCTCCATACGTCTATTGCCAAGCAATTCCGATGGATTTGGTACACTTGGGCCGGTAAAAACAAGATCCAAATTATCCACGTTAGTTTCATAGACAATCTCATCCTTTTTGCACTGACCAGAAAGGTATTCTGAAAGGCCCTTGGTCTTTTCCTTAACCATATACCTACTTACCAAAACAGATTTTCTAATATCCGCATCTACAATCAGGACCTTTTTTCCATTGGCTGCCATGGAACGGGCCACAGTAAATACTATATTACTCTTACCCTCATTCTCAAGACAACTAGTAAAGGAAATAACCTTAAACTGATCTCCACAGAACTGAATATTGGTTCTTAAGGCATTAAATGACTCTCTAGAATCATAATGAAGTTCATTAAGATTTTCAAAGGTCACCTTTTTTTTATTAAGTCCACTCATGATAACCTCCTACTTCTTTCCTTTAATATGTTTGATTTTCTTTGCCTTTGTCATGTTCTTCTTACTTTCTTCATCCGCAACGGTTTCATCATACGGAATTAAACCAAGGGTATTTAAACCAAGATACTTTTCCACATCATCTCTTCCATCAATGGTATCATCAAGAATATATAAGACAATAAGAATTCCTGCAACCAAGACAAAGCCTAATACCACAGCGATGGCCACATTTTTCTTTAAGGATGGACTTACCGGTTTGGTATTAACGGTACCATACTCAGCCACCGATGGCTGTTCCGTATGCATAATCGTTGCCATTTGAACCTTCGCCACATCTGTAATCTTATCCACAATAAGTTTAGCTTGTTCCGGATCCTCGTCCGTTACGGTAATGGATACAATTCTAGTGTTATCACCGCTATTTACCACATTCACCCTGCTCTTCAACAAATTATAGGATTCATTAAGATTTAAATCATCAATAACCGTATCAAGAACCGGTCTCGATTTAATCAATACAATATAATCATTTGTAAGATAACTTCCAATCTGGATATCTGCAATCGAAGTAATACTAGTGCTGCTAGAAAGCACATAGAGCATCGAAGTAGATTGATATTTTGGAGTGATCAGAAGTTTAGTTGCTACCCCGGCTCCTGTTCCAAACAAAACCATAACGGCAATGATTAAAATTAAATGGGCACGAAGGATAAAAAAGATTTCTTTTAAATCAATCTCAGTTTCGTCATTAGCTAAATTAATGCTTTGTGTTTTTTCATTCATGAATTTTAACTCCTATCCTGGGCTTTATTTAAAAGCGAAATAGTCTTGCATTCTATTCTTTTACGCAAGAGAAGGACGCTTAGTCATAAGCGTCCTCCCTATTATGAGACTAATCACATATCATTGTTCGATTGAATCTTATTCAACTGTCTGCTGGATAAGCTTGTAACCTACTGTGTTCTCAGGATTAACACCTGATACTGAAATTGTATTGTCTGTTGCGATAGATACTGTATAAATATTGCCATCCTCAACAAATGTAATTACACCATTGCTTGCAGTAACATTCGTAATTGTCTTCTTTGTTCCGTCCTTGAGTACAATTTCAACTGAACCAAAACTATAGGTCTTTGTGTTTGCAGCAATTGCAAGACGTACAATTGAAATAGACTTTGTAACCTTTGCATAGGTTAAAAGATCTTTTCTTGTAACTGTCTGGTCCTTGTTTACCTGCTTCAGAACTCCAGCTACTGTAACAGCTTTACCGTTCTTCTTTAAAGTATAACCAGTTGATGTAAAGGTAGCTTCTAAGGTCTTTCCATTAACAGCCGTTGAAACAGTCATTCCTTCTGCACCAAATACACTAAGGTTATCTTTAATTAAAGAATCAATCGATGCTGCTGCAGTGTCAACATCTAAGAACTTAACACCATCATAAATACTTGCATATGCATCAGCATTACCACTAGCATCAGCTGTTGGTAATGTAAGCTTAGAAGTAGATTCATTGCTTACTGTAATAGTACATGTAGCCTTCTTCTTAGAACCATCTAAAGCCTTACAGGTAATCTTAGCGGTTCCACAAGCTACTGCTGTTACTTTACCCTTCTTTGTTACCTTAGCAACAGACTTCTTGTTTGATGTAAACTTAACAACCTTAGCAATATTCTTACTTGGGCTGTATTTCTTTACCTTAAGTTTTAAAGTATCACCAGGTGCTAACGTGGTTTTTGTTATATTTAAAGTAAGCTTCTTAATTGGCTTCTTAACTACCTTTACTTTAATCTTTGTACTCTTCTTTGGATTAAGCTTAGAAGTAACGGTAAGGTAGGTGGTACCTGCCGTTTTACCCTTGATATATCCTTTTGAAGTAACGGTAGCAATCTTCTTATCAGAAATCTTATATGTAACCTTCTTGTTCGCTGACTTATTAGGCTTTACAGATACGGTAACCTTTACCTTAACCTTCTTACCCTTCGCTACATAAACAACCTTCTTACTTCCCGTTAATGACTGTACAGTCACCTTTGATACCTTAGCACTTGCAGCTGGAACTGAAACACTAAATACCATAACCGATGCTAAAGTCATAGCCACCGCTTTTGCTATCTTTTTCTGCATACTATTATCCTCCTTGCTGTTATTATTAACACTATTGAAAATATACCATTCTTTCATTGCATTTTCAATAGATAGTCACAAAAAAAACGAAAAAGAAAAATAAAACAATCCGTTTCATCCCCATTTTTCTATTAATTTTTAAATGAATGAATTGGGGCTGGAATTCTTCCACCACGTCCCACAAATTCAGAACAATCAAAGGTATTTACCGGCATAATCGGTGCATATCCTAAAAGTCCACCAAATTCTACAAGGTCTCCTACCTTTTTTCCTGGAACAGGAATCAATCGACAGGCAGTAGTCTTTTGATTAATCATACCAATGGCCGCTTCATCTGCAATTACACCGGAAATGGTAGCCGCAGAGGTATCTCCAGGGATTGCAATCATATCCAGTCCTACGGAACATACACAGGTCATAGCCTCTAATTTTTCAAGGGTTAATGAACCTACATTCACTGCATCAATCATGCCCTGATCCTCAGATACCGGAATGAAAGCTCCACTTAATCCACCTACATAAGAAGAAGCCATAATACCGCCCTTCTTTACCTGGTCATTTAACATAGCAAGGGCTGCTGTGGTTCCAGGTGCTCCTACTCGTTCAAGACCCATCTCCTGAAGAACATCGGCAATAGAATCTCCAATAGCTGGAGTTGGTGCTAAAGAAAGATCCACAATACCAAACGGAATATTTAATCTCTTCGAAGCTTCTCTTGCTACTAACTGGCCGACTCTTGTAATCTTAAAGGCTGTCTTTTTAATGATTTCACATAATTCGCCGAAATCTTTTCCATGTGCATGCTTTAAGGCTTCTAACACAACACCAGGACCAGAAACACCTACATTAATCACCGCATCTCCTTCGGTCACACCATGGAAGGCACCAGCCATAAATGGATTATCGTCCGGAGCATTACAAAATATAACTAACTTAGCACAGCCAATCGCATCACGATCTGCGGTTAAATCAGCCGTTTCTTTTACCACTTCTCCCATTAACTTGATGGCATCCATATTCATACCTGTCTTAGTAGAACCGATATTTACAGAAGAACAGACAAGCTCCGTCTCTGCAAGAGCCTTAGGAATAGAACGAATCAAAAGTTCATCTGCCTTGGTCATATTCTTACTCACAATTGCAGAATAACCACCAATAAAATTAACTCCAACGTCATGCGCAAGCTGATCTAAAGTTTTTGCAATCTTAACAAAATCCTCCGGAGTTTTACACGCGGATCCACCAACCAAAGAAATCGGAGTAACCGAAATTCTTTTATTGACAATTGGAATTCCCATCTCCTTGCTGATTTCTTCACCAACCTTCACCTGATCTTTGGTGTAAGAATAAATCTTATCATAAATTTTCTTGCAAGTAACATCTAAGTCACTATCAATACAATCGAAAAGGCTAACTCCGATGGTAATGGTACGAACATCAAAATTCTCCTGTTCAATCATCTTATTTGTTTCATTTACCTCAAAAATGTTAATCATATCTGAACCTTTCTTTTAAAACTAGATTCTGTGCATGCAATCAAAAATATCTTCTGTCTGAGCCTTGATTGAAACACCAATTTCCTTACCAAGTCCATCTAATTCATCGCTAAGCTCTGCAAAAGAAACCGATGAATTATTAGCATCTACAATCATCATCATGTTGAAATATTCTGAAACAATTGTCTGGGAAATATCAAGGATGTTCACATTCTTTTCAGCAAGATAGGTACATACTTTTGCGATAATACCAACCGTATCTTTTCCTACTACTGTAATAATTGTCTTCTTCATTGTAATTCTCCTTTATTATAAATTCACAAGAGCTAAGGTCTGGTCCCTTCTTGCAACTTCAATATCAAAGTCACTTCCCTTATAAGGACTGTCTCCACTTGTTATCTCATATTTTACCGTTTCAAAAGCAAGCTCATCCATGTTATTATGCTCACTTAAGTGTCCCAAATAAACCTTCTTAATCTGGTCATGAAGGATTTCATTCAAAAGTCTTCCGGAACTTTCATTCGAAAGATGCCCTCGGTCCCCTAATATTCTCTGCTTTAAAGAATAAGGGTAAGGCCCCACCTGAAGCATGTTTACATCATGGTTGGCTTCTAGCAAAATTCCATCTAATTTCTTTAAATGGGTGATGGTATAGTCATTAAAACAGCCCATATCCGTTGCTACCGCACAGGATTTACTACCATCACAAAGATCAAAGCGGTAAGCCACGGGATTTGCTGCATCATGACTGATGGAAAAAGCATCTATTTTCAAATCCTTAATTACCATGGGATGGTCCGGTAAAATAGGATGAAAAAGACTTTCATCTACCTTACCAATTTTTCCGCCAAACAATACCTGGTCTATAGTTTCTTGCGTAGCATAGACTGGTGTTTCATGCGCTCTTAAAAAAACTCCCAGTCCATTAATATGATCCGAGTGTTCATGAGTTAAAAAAATTCCATCAATCTCATCCGGAGAAACATCATAAGCTTTTAACCCTGCTTCCACTCTTTTTTTTGCAATACCCACATCCACTAGGATACAGGCTTTTTCCGTACCTATGAAAGTACAATTTCCACTTGAGCCACTGGCGATTGAACCTAATTTCATTCTTACACTCTATTCTAATGCCTTCAATACCGAAAGCACATATTGATACATTCTCTTTGCAGAAGAGATCGAAAGGGTTTCATTCGCAGAATGTATATCTTTAATGTTTGGTCCCATGGAAATAATATCTAATTCTGGCATCTTTGAAGCAAAATAGCCACATTCAAGTCCAGCGTGGATTGCCCGGATTTCCGGCGTTTTCTCAAACATTTCCTGATAGATTGCAACCATCTGGTTCTTTAGTTTAGACTCTGCTTTTACATCCCAACAAGGATAATCTCCATCTACCTTTACATCACCACCTACAAACTCAATTAGGTGGCAAACCTTATCTGCCAAGAATTTTTTTCTGCTTTCAACACTACTTCTTACAGAAAATGTCATGTTAACAGCATCATCTGTCATATCTATAACCCCAAGATTCATAGAGGTCTCTACCAAACCAGGAGCCTTGTTACTCATGGCTACAACTCCCTGAGGAACATTCAAAAGGAAAAATACGAATTTCTCCGTATCAATCATATTCATACATTTTGTTTGCTGTTCTTTTAAAATATCTACTCTGAGGTTAATTCCAGAATCAGAACCTGCATACTCCTCACGAAGAATCAAATCCAGATTTCGAATTACATTTTCTACTTCCTTAATCTTTTCCTTCTTATATTCTTCCGGAGCAATTCCAATCTTTTGCTTATCAATAAAATACTGATCATTTAAATCAAGAGTCACCTTTGCGGTGCAACGATTGGAAATAGCATTATCGGCAGTTCCACCATGAATATTCACCAAGGAGAAAAGACAAGTCTTTTTCAATTCATGAAGCACTCGTCCCATAATATGGTTGGCTGCCCCTAAATTCTTGTCAATTTCCACACCGGAGTGTCCACCCTTTAAGCCGGAAATGTGAATCTTTGCCACAACGCCGCGGAAACTTTCCTTACGATAGGGAATCTTAGCATGTAAGGTGCAGCCCCCTGCACATCCATTTAATAGGACCCCCTCTTCTTCTGAATCTAAATTAATTAGATAATTCGCCTTAAGGCTACTGGTATCAAGGGCTTTTACTCCAATCATTCCCACTTCTTCATCGCTGGTAAAGATTGCTTCAATCGCAGGTAAATCGTCATCTTCTAATTCTAAAATTGCCAACATATAAGCAAGGGCAATTCCATCATCTCCGCCCAGACTGGTATGTCTAGCTGTAAGCTTATCTCCACTTACTTCCAGGCGCAAAGGATCCGTATCAAAATCAAAGTGACTGGTTTTATTTTTAATACAAACCATATCCATATGCCCCTGAAGCATTATCACAGGAGCCTTTTTCTTATTCTTACCCGCTGTTTTTTTGATAATTACATTGTTTTTATCATCTGATAAACATTCCAATTTATGCTCCTTGGCAAATCCAATGATGTAGTCACTGATTGCCTGACAATGGAAAGAGCCTCTTGGGATTTTAGAAATTTCTTCAAAATAATAGAAGAAGCGTTCTTCATCAAGACCTTCCAACATTCTAGCCATACCATCTGTCTCCTTTTTCTCAAACTAAAACGAATCTTATTCTTCGTCCTCAAACTCCTGCTCATCTTCCATATCAAACTCAGCAGCTTCCTCTTCCTCACTGTTAGAGCCTGCAAGTTCTGCTCTGTTCGATACAACAGTCTCATAGGACTGGTTCAAAGAACGAATCAAAGAATCATACTTTTCCTGAAGCGTATTCATACCATTCGCAAGGATTCCCTGAATGTTTGCAAGGGATTCGTCGGTATAATTAATCGCAGAAAGTCGAATATTATTCGCTTCTTCTGTAGCCTCATCAATAATCTGCTTTGCCTGCTCATTGGCACGTGAAACCTCATCGTTTGCCTTCTCATAGGCTTGCTGCATGATTTCATGCTCACTAACCAATTCCACTACATGGGCATTGGCCTGGGCAATAATTTCATTCGCTCTAGCATTGGCATTCTCAATGATAGAATCTTTCTGAGCATACATTCTCTTGCATTTCTGAACTTCATCCGGTATACGAAGTCTGATTTCCTGAATCTGTTCTAAAAGTTCATCCTTGTTAATCGTAATTTTCGTGTTTGAAAGAGTCTGCAACTTACAAGAATTTACATATTCTTCCAATTCATCGATCAATTCTTCAATCCTAGCCATTATTCTGTCTCCTTAACAATCTTCTTTATTCAAGGGGACCTCCCCTTTTAACCATAAAAATACATGTTCTATTATGTACTAAATTCCTTATTTTTGCAAGGACTTCTACTTTTACTTTTTTACTTTTTCATAGACTGCCTTAGCAATATTTTCAGGAACAAAACCGGTAATATCTCCTCCATTCCAAGCTACTTCTCTTACCGTAGTAGAACTCAAATAGGAATACTCAATATTGGTGGTAAAAAAAACAGTATCCATATCCGGATATAATTTATTATTGGTTTGAGACATAGTTAACTCATACTCAAAATCAGTAAAAGCACGAAGGCCTCGAATCACAATACTGGCCCCCTCCTGCTTTACAAAATCCACCAAAAGCCCGTCAAAAGATTTCACCGATACATTAGGTAAATCCACCAGGGCCTCCCTAATTAATTCTACTCGTTCCATAGGAGTAAACATAGGATTACTCTTAGAGGAGTTATTTAATACACCGATCAATAATTCATCAGCAAACTTACTCGCTCTTTTAATAATGTCCATGTGGCCTAAGGTTAACGGATCAAAACTTCCCGGATAGATAGCCTTCATTCTTCCCTCTACTTTCCTGTCTTTCTGACAAATACATGTTTATTGCTACCATAGCTTTTGACCTTCTCCACTTCAAAAGCACTGTCATTCAAATAATCAAAGGAGGTATCCTTAGACGCCTCTACAATAATCAAGGTATTTTCATCCACCGCCTCTATGGATTGACATGCAAGTAAAATACGCTTTTCTTCTTCTTTGTCATAGGGAGGATCCATGAAAATAATATCAATATGTGATTCAATTCTACAAATTTCCTTTATACCTTCCAAACAATCCTTAGAAAGAACCCTAGCTTCCTCGACAAAACGGGTTTTTTTCAAATTTTCCCGGATGCAAGATATAGCCTTAGGATTCATTTCGCAAAAATAAGCACGAGAAGCTCCGCGACTAATAGCCTCAATCCCAATTCCTCCACTACCGGCATAAAGATCTACAAAAATGCAGGAAGGAAGCTCTCCTTGAATCATATTAAACAAGGTTTCCTTAATTCGATCGGTTGTGGGCCTTGTAGACATGCCTTCAGGGGTAAACAGGGGAATTCTTCTGGCTCGTCCAGCAATTACTCTCATATTTTACCACCTTTCTGTTTCAGACTAAATAAAAAAAAGACACGTTAGTAAGCTAACATGTCCTTTTCTACAAACTTCCGTTTCTACAGAAGTGATCTTACAAAATCGTTTGTAAATGCTTTATTCGTTCTCTTCTGTCTCTTCAGACTCTGCAGCTTCATCAGTATTCTGCTCACTTAATAAAGCCTTAACGCTTAAGCTAATCTTGTTCTCATCGCTGTTGAATTCAACAACCTTAGCGGTTACTTCATCTCCAACCTTTAAAACGTCAGATGGCTTATCAACATGATCTAAAGAAATCTGAGATACATGAAGTAAAGCATCAACACCTGGCTCTAATTCAACGAATGCACCAAAGTCAGTCATTCTTGCCACCTTACCGGTAACAACATTACCCTTAGCATACTTCTCGTCAGCATTCAACCAAGGATTTGAATCTGGGAACTTTAAAGATAAAGCAATCTTGCCATCTTCAGTAATGTTCTTAACTAATACCTTTAATTCCTGACCTGAAGTAAATGTCTTTTTAGGATTGCCGATTCTACCCCAAGACATCTCTGAGATATGAAGTAAACCATCTACTCCACCAATATCAACAAAAGCACCGAAATCGGTTACATTCTTAACGATACCGTTGATGATGTCACCAGCCTGAATCTTTGAAAGAGTCTCAGCCTTCTTAGCATCCTTCTCAGCAGAGATTAACTGCTTTCTATCACCGATTACTCTTCTCTTCTTAGGATTGAACTCAATAATGACAAATGAGATTTCCTGTCCAGCATACTTTGTAAGATCCTTAACATAAGTATCTGATACAAGGGAAGCAGGAATAAATACTCTTGCTTCTTCAACGCTTACAATTAATCCACCCTGCATAACCTGAACAACTTCACCGGTAAGGGTTTCCTGATTCTCAAATGCTTCCTCTAATCTCTGGTTACTCTTTTCAGCTGCAAGACGCTTATAGCTTAATGCAACCTGACCTTCTCCATTGTTAAGACGAACAACCTGAGCTTCCATTGTGTCGCCTTCTTTAACTACTGTAGTAAGATCTACAGGTGAGTTTGAATATTCGTTTCTAGTGATCACACCATCTGACTTATAACCGATATCAAGAATGATTTCATCTTCTTTAACACCGATTACTGTGCCTTCTACAATCTCTCCTGTTCTAATAGTTTTTAATGACTTTTCCAATAATTCATCAAAGTTCTCTGACATGTAATTGGACCTCCTCAATAATATTCTTTGGGGTTGATGCCCCTGCTGTAATACCTATACTATCACTGGATTGTAGTTGACGGGTGTCTAAATCTACAAGAGTCTGTATGTAGTATGTATTGTCACATTCTTCCTTGCAAATTTCGTATAATTTCTGCGTATTGGAACTATGTTTGCCGCCAATGACGATCATCGAATCAACCTGTTTGGCAATCTCTCTTGCCTCGGTTTGTCTGTCGCTAGTGGCATTGCATATCGTATTTACAACATTAATATCATACCCCTTTTTTGCAATAATTTCAACCAATTTATCAAATTTCTTATAATTAAATGTAGTTTGTGATACAATTGTCACCTTTTCATCAATAGAAAAACAAATATTTTCCGCCTCTTCTTCCGTTTTTAGAGTAATTACATTGTCTCCGCCCCAGCCGCAAATTCCTTCTACCTCAGCATGCTTACGGTCTCCTATGACAATCACCCTTTCTCCCTCCTCGGTAGCCTTCATAACAATTTTATGAATTTTTCTTACAAAAGGACAGGTGGCATCTACAATTTTCACACCATTTTTCTGTAACTGATCATAGATTTTTTTGCTGACTCCATGGGAACGAAGAATTACGGTTCCTTTTTTTATGTCTTTTAGTTTTTCATCATCATCAATTACAATTACTCCCTTACTCTCCAGGTCCTTTACCACAATTTCATTGTGAATAATAGGACCACAAGTGTAAATTGGCAATTCTTCTTCTGGATTTTCCAGTTCTCCATAAACACAGTCTACTGCTCTTTTCACACCAAAACAAAAACCTGCAGACTTAGCAAGAAGCACTCGTTTCATTACGATCACAGCCTTTCTATTTCTTTAGGGATAAAATCTTTTCTACCACTTCCATAATGGTAAGATCTGAAGAATCTAAGAAGATGGCATCTTCTGCCTGTTTCAAAGGAGACACCTTTCGATTAGAATCTCTTTGATCTCTCTCTTCAATTTCTTTTTTTATTTGTTCAAAATCAGCTTCCTGTCCCTTTTCCAATAATTCCTTGGTTCTTCTTCTAGCACGTTCTGCTGAACTAGCTGTTAAAAATATTTTAAGGTCAGCCTGCGGAAGCACTATGGTTCCAATATCCCTTCCATCCATAACCACATCCTGTTTTTTAGCAAGATCCTTTTGTAAATCTAAGAGTCTTGCCCGAACTCCAGAGTATACCGCAATCTTTGAAGTTGCCGCAGAAACCTCCGGAGTACGAATATATCCATTGACATTTTCCCCGTTTAAAAGAACGATTTGTTCTCCTTCTTCATAGCAAATTTCAATGGTACTTTCCTGGCATTTTTTGCTAACTGCCTCTTCATCCTCCACGTCTACCCCTGCCTTTAAACAAGCATAAGCCATTCCTCGGTACATAGCACCTGTATCCACGTAAATAAACGAAAGTTCCTTTGCAACTAATTTAGCAATGGTACTTTTTCCTGCACCAGCAGGTCCATCAATCGCAATATTATATCCCATCTTTTTTCCTCCTGTTTCCAAACGAATCTATTATATCCTCTTCCTAATTATTCATCAAGTCCGGATTCTTCCTGATCCGAAAGAAGAGCTGACCTTCCTGCTACATATCCAGTAGACCAGGCAATCTGCAAATTAAAACCGCCGGTTACAGCATCTAAATCCAAAACCTCACCTGCAACATAAAGATCTTTCACCTTTTTAACCTCCATGGTTTTCGGATTCACTTCCTTTACCTTGATTCCTCCTTGGGTAATAATCGCCTCATTAAATCCCCTAAGACCGCTAACAGAAAAACAAAGATTTTTCATCAGGTCTACAAACCCTTCCCTTTCCTCCTTGGTAATAAGGTTTACCTTCTTATATGGGGAAAGGCCACTTCGTTCAATTAAAAATGGAATCATGGTTTTAGGAAGAAGCCGGTCTAGCGAATTGGAAAAATTACGATTTTGATTCTCTTCAAATTCCCTTAACAGCCTTTTATCTAACTGTTCAAAACTAAGGGCCGGCTTTAAATCCAAGGAAATCTTTAAGTCTCTATGATCTCTGGAAAATTCCTTTGCCACATAAGAAGATGCCGAAAGGACAAGAGGCCCCGTCAGTCCAAAGTGAGCAAAGAGCATCTCTCCCCGATTTTCATAGAGGATTTTTTCCTTTCCTCCCGCCTTTAAAAGACTTAGCTTTAATTCCACATTCTTTAAAGCAAGTCCCTGTAAATCTTTTGCATCCTCTTCCTTTACTGTGATAGGTACCAAGGCCGGATAGGTATCTACTAATTCTATCCCTAATTTTTTAGCAAAACGATAACCATCCCCGGAAGAACCTGTCACAGGATATGACTTTCCACCAGTGGCTAAAATCAAGGAGTCGCAAGAAAGTTTTCTGCCATCCTCTAAAATTACTCCTGCCACCTTTTGACAAGGCCCCTTAGCATCCGGGCTGTCATATGGGAGGGTGACGATTTCTTTTACACAAGTGTGATTACAAATTTCCACGCCTAATTTATTTAGTCTGCGTTTTAAAGCGCCAATCACATCAGAAGAATGATCTGAAACAGGAAAAATACGATTCCCCCGTTCCTCCTTTACCTTAGTTCCTTCCTCTTCCATTAAATCAATGATATCCTGATTCGTAAAACTGGCAAATGCCCCATACAGGAATTTTTTATTGGAAATAACCTTGTCAAAAAAATCTTCCATGGGAATTCCATTGGTCAAATTGCAACGACCCTTTCCCGTAATAAAAACTTTTTTTCCAAGCTTTTCATTCTTCTCTAAAATCTTAACAGATACTTCTCTTCCTGTTTCAAGTCCAGCACTTGCCGCACTTATGGCTGCCATCATGCCTGCGGCACCACCACCAATCACAATAATATTCTTCATGAAAATCCTCATTTTCTATAAAATCAAAAAAGCAGAGTGTCAAAAGACACTCTGCTAGTTTAAATCATTTTCACCTAATAGACAAGGATATTTTCTATGAAACTAAGCTGGATATGCTCCATTTTCCTTGTCTGCCTTGGTCATATCCAGGCCTGTCTGCTGTGCTCTTCTATACTCGAAGAATTCCTTAGCAACCTGTGGGAATAAGGCATAAGAAAGAACATCCTCATCCTGCTGTTTGTATTCTTTCACAGCTTCTTCAAAGGCAGGAAGTCCTGGCTCTAAATCATCTGCTAAACGGTGGGTAATTGGCTTTTCATCACCAATACACTTCTTTTGTACTTCCTTGTTAAATGGCTTTACACAACGTCCATACTTTCCAAGTAAAAGATCCTTTGATTCGTTGGTAACCATCTTGTAACGCTCTCCTGCAAGAACATTTAATACCGCCTGAGTACCTACAATCTGTGAAGATGGGGTAACAAGTGGTGGTTCTCCAAAGTCCTTACGTACTCTTGGAACCTCTTCCAATACAGCTTGAAGCTTATCAGACTGACCCTGTGCAGCAAGCTGGCTAACCAGGTTAGAAAGCATACCACCAGGTACCTGATAACGAAGAGTCTTAATATTTACGCCAAGCACCTTGGTAGACATTAAGCCGCTTGCAAGACACTCCTCTCGAATTGGCTGGAAATGCTCAGCAATCTTAGCAAGAAGATTCTGATCAAGTCCTGTATCATAAGCACTCCCCTTAAAAGCCTCAACCATAACTTCTGTTGCCGGCTGAGAGGTTCCAAGGGCAAATGGAGAAATTGCGGTATCAATGATATCACAACCTGCTTCTACCGCCTTCATATAGGTCATAGAAGCTACACCAGAGGTATAGTGGGTATGAAGGTCAATTGGAAGTTTGGTTCCCTCCTTTAATGCACGTACAAGCTTGCTTGCCTCATTTGGAAGGAGTAGACCAGACATATCCTTGATACAGATTGAATCTGCACCCATTTCCTCAATATTCTTAGCCATATTCTTCCAATAATCCAAGGTATAAGCATCACCAAGAGTGTAAGAAAGAGCTACCTGAGCATGTCCTTTTTCCTTCTTAGCAGCCTTAACGGCTGTCTCTAGGTTACGGATATCATTTAAACAGTCGAAAATACGAATGATATCAATACCATTGGCAATTGACTTCTGAACAAAGTATTCAACTACATCATCTGGATAAGGCTTGTAACCTAAGATGTTCTGTCCACGGAAAAGCATCTGAAGCTTTGTATTCTTAAATCCGTCACGAAGCTTACGAAGACGATCCCATGGATCCTCCTTTAAGAATCTAAGGCAGGCATCAAATGTTGCTCCACCCCAACACTCTACTGCATGATAACCAACCTGATCCATTGTATCAATGATTGGTAACATCTGCTCTGTTGTCATACGGGTAGCAATCAAAGACTGATGTGCATCACGCAAGACAGTTTCCACAATTTTAACCGGTTTCTTATCTGCCATATTAATTATCCTTTCTTATCAATTCGCTAAACCATTATGCTCCGATTCCAAAAATAGCCATAAATGTTCCGGCTGCAACCGCTGTTCCGATAACACCTGCTACGTTTGGTCCCATTGCGTGCATCAGAAGGAAATTGGTTGGATCCGCCTGAGCACCTACCTTTTGAGAAACTCGAGCCGCCATTGGGACCGCTGATACACCAGCAGAACCAATTAATGGATTGATCTTTCCCTTCGTTACAACGCACATAAGTTTTCCAAGAAGGACACCTGCTGCGGTACCAAAGGCAAATGCGATTAATCCAAGTACAACAATCTTTAAGGTTGATGCATTCAAGAAAGCTTCCGCACTTGTAGTAGCACCTACGGAAGTTCCAAGAAGGATAACTACAATATACATTAATGCATTCGATGCGGTCTCTGTTAATTGCTTGGTTACACCACATTCCTTAAAGAGATTACCTAACATAAGCATACCAACCAATGGTGCTGTAGTAGGAAGAATCATACATACGATAATGGTAACAATAATTGGGAAGAGAATCTTCTCAAGCTGTGTGACAGGACGAAGCTGTGCCATCTTGACTTTTCTTTCCTTCTCTGTGGTTAATGCCTTCATAATTGGTGGCTGAATAATTGGTACCAAAGACATATAAGAATATGCTGCTACCGCAATTGGTCCCATTAAATCTGTCTGTCCTAACTTACCGGCTAGGAAAATTGAGGTAGGACCATCTGCACCACCGATAATAGAAATTGCTGCTGCTGCCTTTCCATTGAATCCTAAAAGGATAGCTGCAAAATAAGCGACATAAATACCAAACTGAGCGGCGGCTCCTAAAAGGAAACTGACTGGATTTGCAATCAGTGGTCCAAAATCTGTCATAGCACCTACACCCATGAAAATAAGGGATGGTAAGATACTCCACTCATCTAACTGATAAAAGTAGTATAATAATCCACCTACACCACCATTATCTTCAGGTCTTGCCATAATGTCCGGATAAATATTTACCAAGAGCATTCCAAATGCAATCGGAACCAAAAGCAATGGTTCAAATCCATGGCGGATTGCAAGATATAGGAATACGCAGGCAACCAGGATCATTACTACATTTCCCCAGGAAATACTAAAAAATGCAGTCTGATGAATCAGATTACTAAGGGTATTTGTAATATACTCCATGTTACTCTCCTTTCGTCATTCTCTTTCTAATTATTAGTTTAAAGAAACAATGACTGCACCTGACTCAACCATATCACCTACTGAAACATTAACAGAAGCAACAGTACCAGCCTCAGGAGCAACAACTTCGTTTTCCATCTTCATAGCCTCAAGAACAGCTACTACATCACCCCTAGATACAGCCTGACCTGCTGAAACCTTAACAGCCAAAATTTTTCCACCTACTGGTGCAGTTACCTTTGTTGCACCACTTGCTGTTGCAGGAGCTGCCGGAGCTGGAGCCTGAGCCTTAGGAACTGCTGCAACCGGTCTAGCTACAGGACTTGCTCCTGTAGAAGTACCCTCTTCCACTGTAACATCGTATACATTTCCATTCACTGTAATTGTGTAATTTTTCATATTAATTTACCTTCCTTATCTTCTCTTCTTAATAGAACGAACCACAAAACCATCTGTGCTTGTTCCCTGACTAGCAGCAATTGCAGCAGCAATTACAGCAATTAACTGGGTATCATCTATAACATCCTCGGTTGTACTAGCATTCACACCAGGGATTACCGGAACAGGTTTTTCTTCCTCTTCCTTCTTCTTACCAAAGACATTGACATATTTAATCAGGCTGATTAAGAATGCCATTAGGATTAACATAAGGAATACGACCAAAATACCTGTAATTGTATTTAATCCTGCTTCCTTTAATTTATTTGCTAAATTCTCAGATGCATCCTTACTTTCTGCCTTGTTTGAGCTAACTGTTTCTAACAATGACATATCAGCCTTTGCATCCGCATCTTCTTTTTCTGAAAGTCCTTCTACATAAATCTCAGTTAATCCATAATTACTATTGACCATATCATAATAGAAATTCATTACTATTTTTCCATAGCCTTTTTCATACTTAACAATCTGAGAAACATAGAAGTTCGTTCCATTATCATCTTCTACAATATCAGAAGAAGTAACTTCTTTATAATCGCCAAACTGATCTTTTAAATCGTTTAACTCTTTCATCAGGTTAACCTGCTGGCCAGTCATATTAGCCAAATAATAATCCTGTTCCGCATCTGAAAGAGTATAGGTCTCGCTGACAAGCGACTGACAATAATTAAGTACCATTGTCTTACTATCAGCTTGAGCGGTAGTTTCTTCTTCACCTTCCATCACCGCATCTTCAGCAGCATAAACCAGATTACTTCCTGTGGCCACCCCTGAAAATGGTGTGAATAACATCGCAGAAGCCATGAGAGCCAGCAATAATTTCTTACTTCTCATTCTTGCTCCTTTCTATCGTGTTGTATGTTTCTTATCCTGTGCATATTCAAGCTTTGAATCTAACATCTCAACAGCAGCAATCAAATATTTTCTTGTATCAGCCGGTTCGATGACTGTATCCACATATCCTCTAGCTGCTGCCTCAGCCACATTATTCTGTAATGCCTCAAAGCTTGCAGCAATTTCAGCCTGGTTATCATCCTTCGCTACCACAGATGCAGCAAGTTTCGATTCAAGCACACCAATCTTTGCGTTCTTCCAAGCATATACTAAATCTGCACCAGTACCCTTCGAGTTCATGCTTACATAGGCAGAACCATAAGCCTCTCCTGTAATTACATTAATCTTAGGAGCAGTAGTATTAGCAAATGCAGCGGTAAGCTTTGCTACATTCTTTGCAAGGGTCTTCTCATAACACTTGCATGCAGAAAATCCATTTACATTGGTAAAAGTTACAATTGGAATTGAGAATGCATCACAGAAAGATACGAAATCAGCTGCTTTTAAAGCACCTTTTCCCGAAAGCTTTCCGTCGAATTCTTCTACCACCTGATATTCCTCGTCATATTTCTTAGAAGTATTGCCAACAATACCAACGGTCTTTCCGTTTAAACGAATAAACCCAATGGTCATATCCTTGGCAAAATCCTTCTTTAACTCAAAGAAATCACCATCGTCTGCAATCTGACTTGCAAGAACGGCTGAATCTGACTCATAGCCAAAAACTGTTACAGCACGATTTAAGTCATCAGCGGTTGCAACTTCCTTATCATCGATTTCAAAGTTTGCTGGAAGGAGGTCCACAAGATTACGAATACCTGCAAGAACCTCAGTTTCTGTTCCTGTAAAATCTACATTACCTGTTTCAGTGGACTGATACTTAGCAGATGCAGTATCACACTTCTCTTCATAGTTGTTAGGAAGCGCATTTGGAGAATTAACAAATAATTTTGCGTCCTCTGCCATAAATGTAAAATCTGATAATGCTGCAAGAGTAGAAAGACCACCTCCACACTGTCCAAAAATTGCTGCGATTGAAGCAACCACTCCTGAATTCATGGCCTGCTCTTTGTAGATTTCTCCGAATGCATTCAAGGCATCCGTTGATTCTTCCACACGGATTCCGGAACAATCGATCAAAGCCACAACAGGAGCGCCCATCTTTCTTGCCATCTGGTACATGCGGACAATCTTCTTCGCATGCATCTCACCAATGGAACCACCTAATACAGATGAATCCTGGCTATAAACATAAACCAGATTACCATCGATGACACCATAACCTGTGATTACTCCATCTGCCGGAGTATCCTTCTTGTTAAGATTAAAGTCGGTGCTTCTAGCTGTAACACCGGCACCAATCTCAACAAAACTGTTCTCATCAAGAAGCGCTTCGATTCGCTGTCTTGCTGACAATTTGGCTGTAGTACTCATAAATTGAAAACCTCCATTATTAGAATTGTGTATCGATTAAGGTTTTAGCCAAAATCGCATACGTCATTATTCTATTACGAAAGCATAAAAAATACAAGACTTTTCCTCTTGAAATCCTTGTGAATTCTTGAAGCTTCCCACTTAAAAACAAGCTAAAAAAATCCTCACCAAAGGGTAAGGATTTTTTAGGATTGTTCTAAAAATGATCGATTTTTTGTTTTTTTATAAGAATTTAAAATCAAAATCAAATTCTTATAAATAAAAATTACCGCAAAAAGATTAATCACCGGAAAACAAAGTAATACCAACTGAGTTACCATATCTTTTTCCATAATAATTGGGGTAGCCCGATTGGTACGGATAATCGTTAAGACAATTAAAAATACTAAGATCAAAACCCCAAGGCCAAAGAATAAGCGTACCGACTGGGAGTAAAGAATTTCCTTGCTATCCTCCGACAATAATCCTTGGGTCATAAAGTAGGAGATTTTTTTTATCACTCCCAAAACACCATAGGATATTCCTTGGGTAAAGGGATTTTTAAAATCCGGAAAAAGTAGTCCCAAAAGATAAAACAAAAGTCCGAATTCACTGATTACAATTGAAACAAAGGTATAAAGACAAGTTCTCCTTGCAATTACCACGTCTAAAACCACTTCATCCATTTGCTTTCTTCCCGGGGTGTAAGGATGTAATAAAACAAGTGTCAAACTATATAAGACAAGCAGGGCAAGCAAAGCAAACGATACAAAGGTTACAAGGGCTGGGGCATACTCTTTTTGGGCAAGAAGACATAACCCCCGTAAGAATCCGGAATAAACACCGGCGATAATTTGTGGCAAACATCCGATCACCGCAATCATCCAAAGGGGATTTTGAAACCTTACATACTTTAAGTAGTGTAAAAGACAAAGAAGCAGGCAGAAAATCCCGGTACATATGGTTACACCATTAGGGGTCATACTTCTTCCTCCTTAGGACTAGGTTCTTTGCCTTCTTGAGTCTCCTCTGGATAAGCCTTATTCACCTCGGTCATTACCTCTTTTTTTATTTCTTCCTCTTGTTTTTCATCAAGCACCGGTAATTCCTGGTAGGAAGAAAGGCCAAATCTTCTTAAAAACTCCTCGGTGGTAGCAAATAAGATTGGGCGACCCGGTCCTTCTAAACGACCATCTTCCCGAACCAATTCATACTCTACCAACTTATTTACTGCATGATCACTTTTTACTCCACGAATTTTTTCGATTTCTGCCTTAGTGATTGGCTGACGATAGGCAATAATAGAAAGGGTTTCAAGTAAAACCGGGGTCATTACCTGTCTTTTTGGTTGACTGGCCACCCGAATCAATGCATCATAGTATTCCGGCTTTGTGCACAACTGATAGGACTGATCTAAGGTTATAAGTTTTAATCCCCGATCCTCCTGTTCATAACGAAGAGCAAGCGCCTCTAGCACTTCCTCGGTTTCCTGGGTGCTAGCTTCAATTCCCTTGGCAATTTTATCAAGTTCCACGCTATCCCCCATTGTAAATAAGATTGCTTCACAAGCCGCTATCTTTTCTTCTATCTTTTCTATCATACTTCCTCCACAGGTAAAATCATAATCTCATCAAAGATATTCTTCTGTTCAATTTTGATTTGCCCCACCTTCATTAATTCTAATACCGCAAGAAATGTTACAATAACATCTAACTTACTTGTTTGTTCTTCCAATAATTCCTTAAAAGAAAAGCGATTCTTATCTCCACTTTTTCTTTTTCCCCTAGTGTACTTTCGAACGTACTTCATCTTATCCGGAAGAGAAATAGGTTCTTTTTTTATCTCACCAAATCCTGCTCTTACAGGGTCTAGTTTATCTTCCATTCTGGCTAGTACCGACCGCATGGTTTCCTTCAATGCCTCTAGGTCCACCTGTTCTAAAAGTTTGTCCAGATCCACCGGCGGCTGATATTTCTCCACTTCCGGAGGAATTGCCGGTTTGTGATACATCGATTTTCCGGCATACTTTTGCCGCTCTTTTAATTTTAAAGACATTAACTTATAGGTCTTATACTCTAAGAGCTGTTTTACCAATTCTGCTCTTGGATCAATTTCCTCGCCCTCTTCATTTACCACCTTAGGTAAAAGCATCTTGGTTTTAATATCAATCAAACTCGCAGCCATAACTAAGAAATCACTGACCAGGTCCAAATCTTCCTGATTCATGGCATTTACATATTCCAGATACTGGTCGGTAATTTCTACAATTGGAATATCATATATATCCACCTTATTTTTTTCAATCAAATGTAAAAGAAGGTCCAAGGGGCCTTCAAATACTTGTAGTTTCACATTTAACGTGTTCATGTTTTCATTCCTAATTATCATTTTCAGGAAGGAGGTCTAAAACTAAAAGTTCCGGTTGATTTAAAAACCGTACATTAACCGTGTGAGAACCCAGTCCCGCACTTAGAATCATGGTGGCATCCCCTTCCTGAAAGATTCCACGATCGTATTTTTCAAATAATTTTCCTTGAGTAGAAATCAGGCCACCAATTCCCGGAAGGCGCACGATTCCACCATGATGGTGACCAGAGATTACAAGCTTAGCCCCCGCTTTTTCATAAACCGAAAAAAACCTTGGATGATGAGCCAAAAGCACTGGTAATAATCCTTCTTCCGGCTCGCCAATCCGCTCTTTCACCTTAAGAAGGTCCGGTTGTCCCTTAAAAGACCGGTAATAATAGGTCATGGGAAGATCTAATCCACTAAGAGAAATTCCGATTTTATAAAATGAAATCATACGATTATTCATTAACACCAGGCCCTTTCCCTTGACCTTTTTCCTGCGTAATTCCTTTAGAAAATCAAAGTATTCCTGATTGTAGAGTTCCTGATTTTCTCTAGCTCTTCGCTCATGATTTCCATATTCGTAAAAAACCGGATAGTCCACACAAAGTCTTTTTAAAAGGTTCTTGGCGTTTTGACATTTTACCTGTCCATCCTTTGCGGTAATTAAATCTCCTGCAATCCAGATTGCTCTAACCTTAGCCTCTTTTATGGCCGCAAGTAACCTGGCATTATCAGGGCCATAAGAGGCATCATGTAAATCTGCAAGAACAGCAACACGATAGGGCTTTTTAATCCTTTGATCTCTATATCGGTATGAGGTTACCTTAAATTTTTTTACCTCATAGACTACTCGCCCAAGTACCGTTAGAATTACCACCACAAGCAGCCATAGAATTACCTTTGCACAAGTGATCATGAGTTCTCCTTTGATACCTGGCCTTCTTCTTCTGTAGTTACTTCTTCCTCAAAACTATCTTCTTCCCCATAGTAAAGAACCTCATTGGTAGAACTTAACACATTGGAATCTGAGTGAGCCTGACTAACTACAAAGCTATCTAATCCCTGAAGTTGAGGATAGTAAATTCGAAGGGTGTTTTCGTCAATAAATTCTGTTCCACTAAAATATTCCCCATTTACAAAGACCTTACTATATTTGGTAAAATTCTTTCCCTTAATAATAACATAGCCTTCCCCATGGATATCCGGAGTTTCATCCTGGGCTTGGGTAATATTGTCCTTATCCGACTGAACCGTTTCCGATTCTTCCGTCTCATTTTCAGGGGCGTTCTCTTCCGTCTGTTTATAGATTGAAGTAATCTCAATGTCATAAAGTCCCATCTTCATTCCAAAGGGAGTATATGGATTGGTTCCGTTATAGATCAAAAGATCACCTCCGAAGATGTCATACTGGAGGTTTGCAAGCCCATCAAGATACGTTTCCTCTGCTAAGGAATCCATATTATCCTGGTGGTAGGCATTAACAAATCCATCACGAATGCCAAGCTGCTTTAATATCGTTGCTTCAAGCTGATAAGCCTGAATATTCTTATCTTCGTACGTTACATCCTCCATGTTTGTCCAAATAAAATACTCGGTTTGGTAAATGGTCTCCCCATTAAACTCAGATTCCTCAAAGCTTAAACTAGGCAAATGATCTCCATAAAATACTACAATAGAATCCTCTCCCCGCTTGTTTACGCTATCAATTAATTGTCCCACAAATTCATCCATCTCATGAATCTGGTTGGTATAGTATTCTCTGGCATTAATCAAATCATTACTTATGTCATATCCGCTTTTTGCACTTAACTGGATTGGATAATCCACATGATCCTCAGTAGGATAAGAACCGTGTCCTTGAACCGAAATGGTATAAACAAAATCCTGGTCTTCCGTAGAATCCAAAGCATCATTTACCACCTGAGTCAGGCAATAATCCTTAGCCCAACCCATAGGGGTATAATCTGTTTTCGCATCCAAATTCAAATACTCTACCGCTGTAAAGTCATTAAATCCTAATTGATCGTATACCACATTACGACCATAAAAACTTGCCGTATTATTGTGAACCAAGTGGCTGGTATAACCATGGTTAGAAAGATTGTAAGCCATAGATTCACAGTTTTGATTTCTTAAAGTAGTCTTAAATGGGTATTCTCCCGGACCAAAATTATCAATATTCAATCCGGTTACTACTTCAAACTCGGAATTTACCGTACCGGCTCCTACTACCGGCATAGAAAGCAAGCCGGAAGCACATTCATTCTGATACTTATGATAGTTTGGAAGTGGATCTTCTGAAAAATCCATATCATTACATCTGGTAATATCAAAAAATGACTCCAACTGAACAATAATAATATTAGGTGTTTTTACCTCCTGGCTAGGATCCATATAAGGATCATACCTGTCCTGTTGGTTCTCATCATGATCCTTCGTCTTAATAGACTCAATTTTTTCTTTCGAATAGGTGGATGGTTTGCTTACACCTGAGTTTACCAGAGAGTTGGTAAAGCAATAGGCAAACCCATACTTTAAGTAAGACTGAGATAACTCAGGGAATTCCATGGAAAGTGCCCCATACACATTTCCTACAAAAAGCATCATAAACATATATCCAACAGTTAAGCCGACCATTGCCAGTCTGGTAAGAAAACGACATTGATTTTTTACCTTAGGTCCCTTAATAAACAAGATTATCATCCCTGTAATCACAAGGACTACCACAATTCCCAATAAAATATAGGAAAAAACATTAAAATATTTATTGATTACATTTAAGGCAGAATCGATATTCAAGAAATCCATTCTAGTAAAAGGAGTAACCCTGCTACTTAAAAGATAGAAATTGACACATCCTAAAATCACCCAAACAATACTCATGGCACATAGTGCAAAAAATCTCCTTGAAAAAAAAAGGGAAATGGTAAGGGTTGCTAAGATAATCGACATATTACAAAAAAATACGAATGGACTGGATATTAAATGCTTCACTCCTAATACAATGGATTTTCGGCCTAACATTTCAATCACTAAATTCAGCACAAACGCCAGTGCTACATAAAAAACAACTGTCCTCTTTTTCCCCTCAAAAGTCATCAGCTTATAAAAAAAGTTTTTCATTTCATATTCCCTTTCAGCCATAGGCAGACCTTTACATTATTTAACCAAACAATTTTAATATCCATCCAGATATTTGTCAAGTTTTGTGGAGATCACATAATTCTCTTTAAAACGAGTTTTCCTTTTTTTACATCTTCATCACAGCACAAAATACTTTGCTTGATTAGTTTTTCTGCTTCCGCAAGTTTTTCCAAATTATTGCCATAAACTCTTGCAAGGGTTTCCCCACGTTCTATTGTGTCCCCTACTTTTTTTTCTAAAACAATTCCTACTGCCGGGTCGATTTTTTCTCCCTTTTCCATACGCCCTCCTCCAAGAAGACATAAACTTTTTCCTATGTTTTCACAAGCAAATCCCGCTACATAACCAGACTCCATGGCAAGGATTTCCAAACTGTATTTCGCTGTGGGAAGTTTGGAATAATCCTGAATAAAGGCAGGATCCCCTCCTTGAGCCACTACAAATTTTTCAAATTGTTTCAAAGCCTTTCCTGAATCCAAGGCATCTTTCAAAAGTGTTTTTCCTTGTCCTACTCCTTCTACTCGATCCGCTAATACTAGCATCTGACTTCCCAAGCTTAGACATAGTTCCCTTACATCTGCTGGTCCCCTCCCCTTTAATACTTCTACCGCTTCCATTACTTCTAAGGAATTTCCAATGGCATATCCCAAAGGTTGAGACATATCTGAAACCACAGCAGCCATGCGCTTTCCCGCATTTCTTCCAATTTCAATCATAATCCCTGCAAGTTCCTTTGCCTCCTTCATAGTTTTCATAAAAGCACCATTTCCCACTTTTACATCAAGAACAATTCCATCTGCCCCAGAAGCGATTTTTTTACTCATGATTGAACTGGCAATCAAGGGAAGGGATGATACGGTTCCCGTTACATCTCGAAGGGCATATATTTTCTTATCTGCCGGTGCCAAGTGTCCGGTTTGTCCAGATAAGGCATAACCAATTTCATTCACTTGTTTTATAAACTGTTTTTCCGTTTTGGAAGTTTGAAAGCCAGGAATTGCCTCAAGCTTATCAATGGTACCACCGGTAAAACCCAATCCCCTTCCGCTCATTTTCGCCACCGGAACCTGACAGGCGGATACCATCGGTCCTAAGATTAGGGTCGTCTTGTCTCCAACTCCACCTGTGGAATGCTTATCGATTTTAAATCCATGAATTTCCGATAAATCCAATTGATCCCCCGACAAAACCATAGCCTCCGTTAAAGAAAAAGTTTCTTCCTTGGTCATTCCATTTAAATAAACCGCCATTAAAAATGCGCTCATCTGATAGTCTGGAATATTTCCCTGTGTGTATTCTTCCACCAAATCAAAGATTTCCTCACGGCTTAAAGTTTGGCCATCTCTCTTTTTTTCTATTATTTGAATCATATGCATAATAACACCCTCTTTCTATGCATCAGTATAACATATTCCTCAAAAAAGAAAAAACCTTTTACATTTTATATGGTTTATGGTAAATTTACTTGGTATAACATTTTATAGAAATTAAATATATTTTAAGAAATAGAAAGGAACAATTATGGGAACTAATTTTCTTCGCAAACTCCCTACTCCAAAAGAGATCAAAGCACAGTATCCTCTTTCTGAGAAGGTAGTAAAAATCAAGGAACAAAGAGACAAGGAAATTGCCGATATTTTCACCGGCAAGGATGATCGTTTTATCTTAATCATCGGTCCTTGTTCTGCAGACCGTCCAGAACCTGTTTTGGATTATACTTCACGTTTAGCTAAGGTAGCTGACAAGGTGGGAGATCGTATTATGATTATTCCACGTATTTATACTAATAAGCCAAGAACAACCGGTACCGGTTATAAAGGAATGGTTCATCAGCCAGATCCTGAAAAGGCTCCTGATATGTTGGAAGGATTAATTGCTATCCGTAAGCTTCATGCCCAGGCCATTGAAGAAACCGGTCTTACCTGTGCAGATGAGATGCTCTATCCCGAAAACTATCGTTACTTATCGGATCTTCTTTCTTATGTAGCAGTTGGTGCCCGTTCCGTAGAGGATCAGCAGCATCGTTTAACTGTTTCCGGGATGGACATTCCTGCAGGTATGAAAAATCCAACATCCGGAGATTATTCTGTTATGATTAATTCAATCATTGCCGCTCAGGCAAAGCAGACCTTTATCTATCGAGGTTGGGAAGTAACTACCGACGGAAATCCTTTAACTCATGCAATTTTACGTGGTGCTACCAACAAGCATGGTCAGAATGTACCAAACTATCACTACGAAGACTTGCTTAGACTTTATAAGCAATATACCGCGAAGGAACTTCCAAACCCTGCTTTAATCGTAGATGCCAACCATTCAAATTCTAACAAACAGTATTTTGAACAAATCCGTATTACCAAGGAAATCCTTCACTCAAGAAGAGCCAATAGCGATCTTAAGAATTTCGTAAAGGGTTGCATGATTGAGTCCTATATTGAGGACGGATGTCAGAAGATCGAAGATGAATACATTTACGGAAAATCTATTACAGACCCTTGTTTAGGATGGGAAAAAACAGAACAGTTAATTGAAGAAGTATATTATCAGTTAGGTCGTAAAGACTGATCAACAAAAATCGCTCAAGGTTAAACCTTGAGCGATTTTTTAGTCTAAGTATAGGCCGAAACTCACTTATCATAAGGGAGTAAAATTAATTTCGATAAAAATAAGCATACAAAGCCGCCACCGTTTTAGAATCTGTTATTTCCCCTTTTTCTAACATAGCTAGTATTTCCTCTTTCTTAAAGTCTACTACTTCTACATCTTCATCTTGATCTAAATGCTGACAGGTTTTAGTAAGATTCCTGGCTACATAAATTCCAATCTTTTCATCACAAAAAGCCACTGTGGTATTTACATCCATTAAAAATTCCAGGTCACATGAGGCATATCCAGTTTCTTCTTCCAGTTCTCTCCTAGCACAGGTTAAAAAGTCTTCTCCTTCTTCCTTGCCTCCTGCTGGTATTTCATAAATCACCTGATCTAGAGCATTTCTCCACTGCCTAATTAATATAATTCTTCCATCCGGTAGAATCGGAAGACAAGCAGCTGCCCCCTTATGTTTAATAAAATCCCACTCTGCAATCCTGCCAGAAGGAGTCTTAATATAGTCGGTATATAAATCTATAATATGGCCCTTATAGGACAGTTTTCGATCAATTCTTTCTAACTTCATATCCACCTCTTACTTCAAATGAGTAGCCTTATCATAGCAGGCATCTGTTGCCTTAATAATGGCATTCCGGAAACCAAACTCCTCTAAAGCTGCCACACCTGCAATGGTGGTTCCACCGGGAGAACAAACCATATCCTTTAATTCTCCAGGATGCTTTCCGGTTTCAAGAACCATCTTAGCAGAACCTAAAAGAGTCTGAGCTGCAAATTCATAGGCCTGTGCCCTAGGCATTCCATACTTTACAGCGGAATCTGCCAAAGCTTCAATAAAGATATAAGCGTACGCAGGTGAACTACCTGAAACACAGGTAACCACAGAGATCATTTTTTCAGGTACAACCCTCATCTTTCCAAATGATTGAAAGAACTTCTTAATTTCATCCTTCTCCTCTGCGGTATAAAGGGTTTCATCATAACAAACACCTGTCATACCTTCTGAAAGGAGGGCTGGGGTATTTGGCATAGCCCTTACAATACGAATATCTGCTCCAAGCGCATTGGCAAGATAACTTGAATCCACGCCTGCCACAATCGAAATAATAATATTATCTGGCTTTACTATATTTTTAATATTAGCAAGTACAGGATCAAGGAACTGTGGCTTAACAGCAAGCACAATATACTTTGCGTGATTTGCAACTTCTGCATTAGAAAGTTCATAAGAAACACCCGTTGCCTGATTCACCTTTTTCATTCTCTCTTCATTTGCATCTGAAAATGTAATCTCCTCCGGGGCATATAAAGACAAGATTCCCTTTAACATTGCAAGTCCCATGTTTCCCATTCCAATAAAACCAAATTTCGCCATCTTTTTCTCCTTTTTCTATTATTCATCTGCATCCATAAAGTAAGATGCCGCATAACGAAGTAACGACTTCATTATACGGCATCTTTGAGCCTTTTAGTAGTAATTTTTACAAAAAATTATTTTGCATATTCAATTACTCGTGACTCTCGAATTACATTCACTTTAATTTGTCCAGGGAATTCCAGAGCATCCTCGATTTGTTTTGCTATATCTCTAGCCATTAAAACCATGTCTGCATCTGAAACCTTATCTGGAGTTACCATTACTCGAATCTCTCTACCTGCCTGAATAGCAAAAGATTTTTCGACTCCTTCTACCGCATTCGCGATATCTTCTAATTGCTTCAATCTGTTTGTATAAGTTTCAAGCGCTTCTCTTCTTGCACCTGGACGAGCCGCAGAAATAGCATCTGAAGCCTGTACAATACATGCAATTGCAGAAGTAGGTTCAACATCGCCATGATGAGCCTCCACCGCATTAATAACGATTGGATTTTCCTTATACTTTTTACACAAATCTGTACCAATCTGAACATGAGTACCTTCGATTTCATGATCAATGGACTTACCAATATCATGCAAGAGACCTGCACGCTTTGCAAGACGCACATCCAGTCCTAACTCGCCAGCTAAAAGACCACATAAATGTGCAACCTCAATGGAATGCTTTAAAGCATTCTGTCCATAACTTGAACGGTATCTCATCTTACCAAGTAATCGAATTAATTCAGGATGTAAGCCATGTACGCCAACCTCAAGGGCTGCAGCCTCACCATCCTCTTTCATTAATGTTTCCACTTCCTTACGAGCCTTCTCAACCATCTCTTCAATTTTTGCAGGATGAATACGACCATCTACAATTAATTTCTCAAGAGCCAGTCTTGCAATCTCACGACGAACCGGATCAAAACTTGATAATACTACCGCTTCCGGAGTATCATCAATGATTAAATCCACGCCAGTAAGAGTTTCAAGAGAACGAATATTACGGCCTTCACGACCAATGATTCTTCCCTTCATCTCTTCGTTTGGAAGCTGAACAACTGAAATAGTAGCTTCTGATACATGATCAACTGCACACTTCTGAATCGCTGTAATCACGTAATCCTTTGCTCTCTTTTCAGCTTCTTCCTTAGCCCGCATCTCGGATTCCTTGATGAACTTCGCTGCATCCAACTTTACATCATCCTTAACGCTGTCTAATAAGAATTCTTTTGCTTGATCAGAGGTTAAACCAGAGATTCTCTCTAGTTCTTGTACTCTTTGCTCATTTAAAGCTTCAACCTTAGCAACCTTAGATTTTAACTCTTCCTCTTTCTTGTTTAAAGACTGTTCATGCTTTTCAACACTTGCAATCTTCTTATCCAGAGTTTCCTCTTTCGATAAGACACGCTTCTCATAAGAAGCAACTTCAGCTCGACGATCCTTAATTTCTTTCTCAAGTTCATTCCTAGCATCCAAGTCCTTCTTTTTTGATTCTAATTCCGCTTCACGTTTCATGGTTTCAGCAGTTTTAATCGCTTCATCAACAATTTCACGTGCCTTGGAATCTGCGCTTCCAATCTTAACTTCGTAAATCTTGCGGTGGTAGGTTTGCGCTGCAAACCATACTAAGATTGCGGTGAGTACAACAGCGATCGCAACGGCAATAATAACTACGCCATAAGAGACCACAGATATACCTCCTTATATTTGTTCTGTAAACAAACTCGTGCAAATACAACACTACAATTTTAAACGATTCTATAAAAAAAGTCAAGGAATCCCAATGTGATCCCTTAACTTTGCTTTTAATAACGTTCAACGACTTTTCCCAATGCCTGAGAAATGTCTCCATAAGAAAAGCCACGATAAACTAGTTTTGATATAATTCTTCTCTTTTCTTTGGAATCTTTTAGGTCCTTCCCCCTAGAAAATTTCTCTATAAGTCCCTGTAAAACATAAGAATCATTCTTTTTTTGTTCCTCTAAAACCTGGGCAATCAGATTTTTATCAATCCTTTTTTCTAATAGTTTTTTCTTAATCTGATAACTACTATACCGATCTTTTTTATATTCATAAAAATCCAGTATATATTGCCGATCATCGATAAAACCATATTCCTTCATAAAGTTCAAAACCTTAGAAATAGTGGATGAATGATAGCCACCTTCCTTTAGTTTTAGGACTAACTGCCCTTGAGTTTTTCGGTTTTTACTAACAAGATATAAGGCTCTCTCTTTAGCACGAAGGTAAAGCTTCTCCATAATTTCATCCCTTAAAGCAAGAGAAACTTCCATTCCCTCTTCTAAATGCATCCTACGGATATCTCCATAATACAAATATCCAAGTGATTCCTCATCAATAGCAAGCCTTTTTTTTCCTTTACCTACCGGGGATAATTCTGTAATCACCATGGATTATTCCTCTTCAGACTGGCTTTCCTCTGTCACTTCCTCAGATGGAATAATACCAATCTTTTGGCGAACCTTGTGGTCTACCTCTTCCATAATCTCAGGATGTTCAATCAAATAGTTCTTAGCATTCTCACGTCCCTGACCAATCTTTTCGCCATTATAAGCATACCATGCACCACTCTTATTAATAATATCCAGGTCTGCAGCAAGATCCAAAAGATCACCTTCCGCTGAGATTCCGCGACCATACATAATCTCAAATTCTGCCTCACGGAATGGAGGTGCCACCTTGTTCTTAATAATCTTAACTCTTGCACGATTACCTATTACTTCACCTGCAGACTTTAGTGTTTCAATACGTCTAACATCCATACGAACCGATGCATAGAACTTTAAGGCATTACCGCCTGTAGTTGTTTCCGGATTTCCAAACATTACACCAATTTTTTGCCTTAACTGGTTAATAAAGATAATCGAACAGTTAGACTTCTTCATAATCGGAGTTAACTTTCTTAAGGCCTGGGACATAAGACGAGCCTGAAGACCCATATGAGAATCTCCCATCTCACCATCGATTTCAGCCTTTGGAACTAATGCAGCAACCGAATCTACTACAATTAAATCTACTGCTCCTGAACGTACCATAGTCTCTGTGATATCTAAGGCCTGCTCACCATAGTCTGGTTGCGAAATATATAAATTATCTACGTCTACACCAATCGCTCTGGCATAAACCGGATCTAAAGCATGCTCAGCATCAATAAAACCTGCAATGCCTCCCTGTTTTTGTACCTCAGCGATAATATGAAGGGCTACCGTTGTTTTACCTGAAGATTCAGGACCATAGATTTCAATGACACGTCCCTTAGGGATTCCTCCGATTCCAAGAGCCACATCAAGACTTAAACAACCAGTTGTAATAGCCTCTACCTCCATGTTGTTATTGGAATCACCCAATCGCATAATAGAGCCCTTGCCATAATCTTTCTCAATCTGAGAAATAGCAGCATCTAATGCCTTTAATTTATTATCGTCGTTATTATTCTCTGTTTTCTTCATATTAAACTCCTAACTTCTCCTATTCATATAAGTATCGAACAGTTGTTCGTTCTTTCTATATCTTAAATGATATAGAAATATTTGTCAACTGTTTTTCCAAAAGAAAGATTGCAGAGTTTCTCATTCACACACACCCATACTATAACAGATAATTCCAATTATTACAACTTATTTATTTTGTGATGAAATATGATATAAAAAAACCCGGCATACCAGCCGGGCAATTCATTAATCCACGCTAATGATTTCTTTCTTATTGTAAGAACCACAAGCCTTGCACACTCTGTGAGGCATCATTAAAGCACCACACTTGCTGCACTTTACAAGTGCAGGAGCGCTCATCTTCCAGTTCGCTCTACGCTTATCTCTTCTTCCCTTTGAAGATTTGTTCTTTGGACAAATAGACATGATATCACACCTCCTTAAATTGATTAAATACTTCTAAAGCTTTCGCCATTCTGGGATCCAATTCCTCTCGATTGCAGGAACAAGCCCCATCATTGAGATTTTTTCCACATTTCTTGCATAAACCTTTGCAGTCTTCTTTGCACAAAACCTTAGGGGGATAATGAGCAAATAATTCAAGGTCCAGAAATCCCTGGGTATCAAATCTCTTGTCTTCAGAAATGAACTGCGATATCTCTTGCAACTTGTCATCTGACGAAGACTGATTTAAATCAATCTCCTCTGAAACATCAAAATCAAACGTCACTTCTGTAGGAATCAAACAGCGATCACAAGGAACCTCAAGCAGGCCACTTACATGAGCATAAAAAGAAACCTTCTTCTTTCCTGCATTCTTCACTTCAATGCTGGCGCTTGGTTTCGTTAACCAAGTGTAACGAGTAAATTCATAAAAGAATGTATCCTCTTCATACGTAACCTTTTCCTTAAGAGTCTTATCAGAATTAGAAAATACTTCTGACAAATCCAGTAACATACTGTACCTCCTATCCAGTGACCTTCTAAAGACACCGTATGCTATTATAAACACCCATTTGCCAAAAGTCAAGAGTATTTTTAAACCCAGCCAGAGAACCCAGCCAGAGAAATCCCCTTGCTTTAAACTTAGACCTAGATGGGGATGATGGTACCCTTGGGATCTTCTATGGAAAATGATAAAAATAGCTGTAGAAAAACCTACAGCTATTTATCCTTGCAAAATTAGAAAGATTTTGAATTATTTTACTAAACCAAGAGTTTCTCTTGCAATAAATAATTCTTCATTCGTAGGTAATACAAGTACAGTAACCTTAGAATCAGGAGTAGAAATCACCTTCTCCTCTCCTCTTACCTTGTTTGCCTCAGGATCAATTTCGATACCAAGATAGGTTAAGTACTCGCAGATTTCTCCACGAACGATACCATCATTCTCACCCACACCGGCAGTGAATACGATTGCATCAACACCGTTCATTGCTGCCACATAAGCACCAATGTACTTAGCTACACGATAATCAAAGGCATCGTTAGCAATCTGAGCTCTGTTATTACCTTCTGCAGCTGCAGACATAACATCACGGAAATCACTGGATACACCTGAAATACCTAATAATCCAGACTCTTTATTTAAAATATTTAAGACTTCATCTACAGACTTATTCTCGTGATTAGCGATAAACTGAATTACAGTAGGATCGACATCTCCAGATCTGGTTCCCATGATTAAACCTTCCAGTGGAGTAAGACCCATAGAAGTATCAATACACTTACCACCAATTGATGCAGAAATAGAAGCTCCATTACCAAGGTGAGCAACGATAACCTTAGCATTCTCAGGATCTAAGCCTAAAGTCTTAATTGCTTCGTGAGAAACAAAGTTGTGACTGGTTCCATGGAATCCGTAACGACGAATGCTATACTTCTCATAGTACTCATATGGAATTGCATATAAATAAGCCTTCTCAGCCATTGCCATACCAAATGCTGTATCAAATACTGCTACCTGAGGAACGCCAGGCATTGCAGCCTCACAAGCCTCGATACCAGTAAGGTTTGCTGGATTATGTAAAGGTCCAAGATCGAAACACTCGCGGATAACCTTCTTAACATCTTCATTCACAACGATTGAATCACTATATTTAATACCACCGTGAAGTACTCTGTGACCAACTGCTCCAATCTCAGAGGTAGATGCGATTACACCATGTGTCTCATCTACAAGGGCATCAAGAACAAGCTGAATTGCTACCTGATGATCCTTCATAGGAGCTTCCACCACATATTTATCCTTACCAGTTGGCTTGTGAGTTAGATTAGAACCTTCGATACCGATTCTTTCACAGATACCCTTAGCAAGAACGCTTTCATTATCCATATCAATCAACTGATACTTTAATGATGAACTACCACAGTTAATAACTAAAATCTTCATGTTAAAAATTTCCTCGTATAAATCTTTAATCTATACTTTCCTTTCTTATATTTTCCTTATATCTATCTTAGCTCTGTGGGCGGGAACCGTCCATAGGGTTAAAACCATCTTTATTCCCTTTAGGGAAATGATTAGCGATCCATCTGCTGTGCCTGAACCGCGGTAATTGCAATAACACCAACAATATCATCTGCACTACAGCCACGAGACAGATCATTCACCGGAGCTGCAATACCCTGACACATTGGTCCATAGGCATCGGCCTTAGCCAATCTTTGAACAAGCTTATATCCAATGTTACCTGCGTCTAAGTCAGGGAAAATAAGAACATTCGCCTTACCTGCCACTGGACTATTAGGCGCTTTAGATGCTCCTACTGAAGGAACAATTGCAGCATCTGCTTGTAATTCACCATCTAAAGCAAGTGTAGGCATCTCAGCCTTGGCAATTCTTGTAGCCTCAGCTACCTTATCAACATCTGCATGCTTTGCAGATCCCATACTTGAATGAGAAAGCATAGCAACTCTTGGCTCTTTTCCTACTAACATCCGAAAACTTTCTGCAGAAGAAATAGCAATCGCTGCAAGTTCTTCTGAACTTGGATTCTGATTCAATCCACAATCACCAAAGACAAAGGTTCCACCTTCGCCAAACTCGCAATTCGGAACATCCATTACAAAGAAGGCAGAAACCAACTTGGTTCCTGGTGCAGTCTTGATAATCTGTAAAGAAGGACGAAGGGTATTCGCGGTAGAATGACAGGCACCTGAAACAACGCCATCTGCGTCTTTCATCTTAACCATCATACATGCAAAATACATATATTCGTGTAAAATTAAGTCGGTAGCTTTCTCCTTGGTCATTCCCTTCTTCTGTCTAAGTTCCACTAATTTATCAATATAAGCTGGTGTTTTTTCATAAGAAGCCGGATCCACAAGAGTAGCCTTAGAGATGTCTAATCCCTCACTATACTTCTCAATCTGCTCCTTGCTGCCAATAATAATTAAATCAGCGATATCTTCTGCTAAAACCTTAGCAGCTGCTTCAAATGTTCTACGGTCCATTGACTCTGGAAGAACAATCTTCTTTTTCTCAGCTTTCGCTTTTGCTTTAATCTCGTCAATAAATGCCATTTGTAAAAACCCCTTTCAATTTTATTTCTTAAAACCAATACATAACATATTATAGACCATCTAAAAACATGACACAAGTCTGTATTTAAAGAAAAACAAAGCATTTACGAAATATGGACAATCGTTTATAATGGAATTCACTAAGTTTTAAGAAAAAAGGAGTCTTTTATGTACCAGGGAAAGAAGGTTGTTGCAATTATAGCTGAGTTTAATCCCTTTCACAGGGGGCATGCCTACCTTTTAGAACAAGCCCGTTTGCTTGCCAAAGATGGCTATGTCCTTGTTTTAATGAGCGGAAATTACGTGCAAAGAGGGGAACCTGCCTTAATAGAAAAATCTCTTCGTGCCAAGATGGCCATCCTTTCCGGGGCCGATCTTGTTTTTGAACTTCCCCTCTTTTTTTCTATCTCTGATGCAGGAAACTTTGCCCAGGGGGCTATTTCTATGCTCTCTCGTTTGCCTTTTATCGACCAATTGGTCTATGGCTGTGAATGCAAAGAACCAGAACTACTCCATGAACTAGCAGAGTTTTTCCTTCATCCAGATTCAAATTATCGAACTCTCTTTGAAGAATATTTAAAAGCAGGGGTATCCTATCCAAAGGCTAGGATCTTAGCACTGAAGGGCTTAAAAACTCCCCCTTCTTTTCCCATTCACTTATTAGACACTCCTAACAATTCCCTGGCAATGGAATATTTAATAGCTCTGAAACAATACCATTCTTCCATTGCTCCTAAAGGCATTACCAGAGTAAAATCCTTTGCCCAAGCAAGTAAGATTCGTGACTCTTATTTAGATATAGATCTAATTCAGAAAGAGATACCACAAGAAGTCAAAGAGACCTATTGGAATTATTTTGAACACTATCATCCAGTTGTTTCCCATGACTATACTATGTATGTGAATCAGTGTTTAGCCCTTTCTCACCTTGGCCTTTTTGACTTCTCTGGCATAAACCGGATTCCAGAAGATTTATCCAATCGTTTCCGCAACAACGATCACCTAACTTCTATTCCACAATTTTTAGAAGATAACAAAAAGAAGAATGATACCTGCTCCTCATTGGCAAGGGCCCTTTATAAAAGCATTTTCCAAATCACAGACAAAAGTATGGAAGCTGCTTACAAAGAGGCTCTTTATCAGGTGCTTGCCGTTTCAAAAAAAGGAGTGGATCTCTTTTCTGAAATAAAAAAACAAAACCTTCCTCTTATGACCAAGGTTGCTGAATTTGAGCAAAAAATCCTTCCCACAAAATCATCTGAATTTGTTTCAAACTATCACCGTAAGGCTTATGCAGATGAGCTTTATCGAATGATTTTAAATACCAAGAAAAAGAAAGAAGCCCCTCTTTATCCAAAGGAGCTTCAAAAAAAGTTTATCATTATTTAAATCAGTCATTGAAATCCCCCACCTTTCCGTTTAGGAAAAGCTGGGCGTTCTATTTTATAGGATTACTGAGATTTCCTGATTTTCTAGGATTGCCTCTGGATTATCATAAAGCAGGCGTTCCATATAATCATCATTTGTAATCTTCCTGATCCAATCCAAAGGATCATAGATTTTTTTGGATGTACCTAAGGAAAACTTGGAATCTGACTCTACAAAACTGATTAACTCATGTTCAAAGACATTTTCCATATGCTTCTTGTACTTTCCTGCAGAAAGACCTGTGTAAGAAGAAAGGGAGGTCATAAGATAAGCACCTGCTTCGATTAAGTCCTCACATTCTTCTAACTCGTCAATATCTTCAAAGGTCTCAATATGGGCAATGATTGGACGAATTCCAAGTGCCACTAAGTGTTCCACATTCTTTTCAATATCCACCAGATTCATATCCTTAGGATAGTCTACCAAAAGATAACGGCTGCCCGCTAAGGTAAGGGCTCCACCGGCTCTTACTGTCTTATACATATTCTTATTATAAATTACCCGTTCTCCACTAATAAAGCGGATATAAGGATAATCCTTAGCGGCAAGCTCTGAGATTTCCTCGATCTCTCTTTCCAAATCTTCCTTACTATAACCGGGCTGACCTGGCACAAACTTAGGTGTTAAGAATAGGGTTCGAATCTCTGACTCATCAATTCCATCAATCATAGAAAGAAGGTCATCTTCCTTCTCTTTTTCAAGACATTCTGAAAGCCCACTGATAAAATCATAACCCAAAGGCTGATCGATTAAGAACGTTGCTTTTGCAAATAAATCATCCTGATTTTCTTTCTTTTTAGAGAGATGTTCTTTTTCCTCCACGGATGGTTTCTTACTTTTTTTGCCAGCAGAATGATATTTCTGGTTTACCTTGGCCTTCTTCTTTTTCTTAGAAAGCCAAATCTTTGCCCCTATAACCCCTGCCAGAGCAAGAATCAAAAGAACTATAACAAGAATAATTCCCTTTTTAGATGAGGTCTGGCTACTATCCTTAGATGTAGTGGTGGTAAGCTTACTTGACTTTTTGGTCGTTGTTTCCTCTTCCGTGGTAGTCTCTTCTTGACTGTCCTCTTCGGTAGTCACCTCTTCCCTCTTAGGTTCTTTTCTTGACTCCATCTCTTTTTTTGTAACCACTTCTTTTTTAGTAGTAGGAGCTTCCGTCTCTTCTTCGCTCTCTTCTTCCGTGGCCTCTTCTGTAGTAGTTTCCTCTTCTGTCTCTTCTTCCGTAGTCAACTCTTGTGTAGTAATCTCTACCGATGCTACAGTAGTGGTTACCTCTTCTATTTCAGCTGTTGTTGCTTCTTCACTTAGGGTAGTTTCCTCAGCCCAAGCAGCCAAAGGAAAAGCAAGGATTCCCAATAGTGCCATTAAAAACAGCCCCTTCATCCATTGTTTTTTCATTTTCTTGTCTCCTTTACTAAGTCTAAAACTAGGGACAATATAGCACACATCCCTCTTCCTGTCCACAATGCCACAAAAAATTCATTTTTAAACTACTTATGATAGGGCTCATGATTTAAAATCCGAAAAGCCCGGTATACCTGTTCCAGAAGAATTACCCTCATTAATTGATGCGGAAAGGTCATCTTTGAAAATGAGATTTTCTCATTTGCCATGGCACTTACGTTAGAATGAAGTCCCAGGGACCCACCAATAATAAAAACAAAGTGACTGTTCCCCTTATTGGAAAGATCCATCATCTTATTGGCAAATTCCACAGAACCCTCTTCCTTCCCTTGTATTTCCAGGGTAAATACATAGGCTCCCTTAGGAATTTTCTTTAAGATCCGCTCCCCTTCTTTTCGTTTTATTTCCAAAATTTCCCCTTGACTGGCCTCATCCGGAGTCTTTTCATCTGCCACCTCTTCAATGACCAATTTACAATATCTCTGAAGACGCTTACTATACTCCCCAATGGCTTCACGATAAAATTTTTCTTTTATTTTTCCTACGGTAATAATAGTAATATTCATGTATTCCTCCATTTTTTTCCTAGTCTACCATAAAAATAAAAAATTCTCAGTAATATCAGTAATAAAAATTGACTTAAAATACTGAAAATGCTATGATTTAACTCAGTCAGAGCAGAGATTCGTTTGATAAAAGTAGAAAGGAACATTTATGGCAAAGCAAATTTTATTATATTACAATCATAGCGAAGAGCAAATCAAAAAATTCCAAGAGAAGTTAGAAGCGGAAGATTTTAAAACCATTTCCCTAAACTACAATCGCGTTACAGAGAACCACGAATTATTTGTTGATGAGAAAGAATTTAAGGCAGGCCGTGTTTATTTAGCACAATTTCTCGGTTTAACCGAAAAAGAATTAGAAAATCAAATGAAAGAAGATAATCAGGTAGACTTTAATGAACACGATCAAAACGCTTACGTGAACAAGCAAGATAAGTACGAAGATGTTCATTCTTCCGGAACTTCCCTTCTTTTTGTTTCCATCACCGGAACGATTCTTTTAATCTTAGAGGGAATTGGCGTTCTTCCACAGCTTCAGTGGGCCAGTGATTTTTCTAAATACCTCTTCTTCACTGTCATGGGGCTTATGTTTATTATTTTCTTTGTGATTGGTATTAAATCCTTGAAACAAGCAAAGACTCTTTCCTATGAAAGTGCCGAAGAACAATTAAAAGAAGATGCTATTTTAGAATATATTTCAAAGGAAATCAAAGCTGAACAAATTGATGCAGCGGTTTTAGGAAATGAAACCGATTCCAATGAGTATTATTTTTTAAGAACCGAATATCTTTCCAAGATATTACAAGAAAACTTTCCTGAGTCCGATGTGGCCTTGATTAATCATTTGGTTGAAAAAGTTTACGACGATTTGTTTGAAAAATAAGCTTAAAAAAGAGCTAACTACGCACCAGCGCAGTTAGCTCTTTTTTACTTATTTCTCAAGACTTTTAATATACTCATCAATTCCTCTTGCTCCAGCCTTACCAGCCTGCATAGCAAGAATTACGGTAGCTGCACCTGTTACAGCATCACCACCGGCATATACACCATCCTTGGTTGATTTACCATTGTCCTCCTGGGCAATGATACAACCTCTCTTATTCGTCTCAAGTCCTTCTGTTGTAGAAGCAATCAAAGGATTTGGAGAGGTTCCTAAGGACATGATAATGGTATCAGCTTCCATCACATATTCAGAACCTGGAATTTCCTGAGGTCTTCTTCTTCCAGACTCGTCCGGTTCGCCTAATTCCATACGAATTATCTTACAGCCCTTGGTCCATCCATTCTCATCTACAAGGATTTCCGTTGGATTTTGAAGAAGATCAAAGATTACTCCTTCTTCCTTTGCGTGATGAACTTCCTCTGCTCTGGCTGGAAGTTCTTCTTCAGAACGACGGTAAACAATGTGTACCTCAGCACCAAGTCTTAATGCGGTTCTTGCAGCATCCATTGCTACATTACCACCACCAACTACAATTACTTTCTTACCAGGATTAATTGGAGTATCATAGTCATCACGGAAAGCCTTCATTAAGTTACTTCTGGTTAGGTATTCGTTCGCAGACATAACTCCATTGGCTGTTTCTCCGGGGATTCCCATAAATCTTGGAAGACCAGCTCCGGAGCCGATAAATGCAGCTTCAAATCCTTCTTCATCCAAAAGCTCATCAATGGTAGTTCCCTTTCCAATCACAACGTTGGTCTCAATCTTAACTCCAAGTCTCTTTACATTCTCCACTTCATGAGCCACAACCTTTTGCTTAGGAAGACGGAATTCAGGAATACCATAAACCAAAACACCACCTGGTTCATGAAGAGCCTCAAAAATGGTTACATCATACCCTAACTTAGCCAAATCACCTGCACAGGTAAGACCTGCCGGACCCGAACCAACTACAGCAATCTTATGACCATTCTTAGGATTTTTAACTTCAGGTACCACACCATTCTCAGCTGCCCAGTCAGCTACGAAACGTTCCAACTTACCAATGGCAACCGGATCACCCTTAATACCACGAACACATTTTCCTTCACACTGACTTTCCTGTGGACAAACACGTCCACAAACTGCAGGTAAAGCCGATGACTCTGTGATTACATCATAAGCTTCCTTAAATTCTCCTGCCTTTACATGCTGAATAAATCTAGGAATATCAATTGATACAGGACATCCGGCAACACATCTTGGATTTTTACAATTCAAACATCTGGCTGCTTCTTCCATTGCCTCTTCTGCATTATAGCCAAGACAAACTTCCTCAAAATTACTAGCACGAACCTTAGGGTCCTGCTCTCTTACTGGTATACGATTCATTCCATTCATTTGATTCACCCCTTTACTTACAATTACCCTTATGGGTATCGCCTTCTCTTAAACGTAACAGAGCCTGACCCTCCTGGGTCTTATACATCTGCTGTCTCTTCATAGCTTCGTCAAAGTGAACCAAATGGCCATCAAATTCAGGACCATCTACACAAGCAAACTTAACCTCATCACCTACGGTAATACGGCAGGCACCACACATACCGGTTCCATCTACCATAATTGGATTCATAGAAACGATGGTAGGCAGTTCTAATTTCTTAGTCAGTAAACATACAAATTTCATCATGATGACAGGACCAATGGCAACACAAACATCATATTTCTTGCTCTGATTCTGCACTAAATCTTCAATCACTGCAGTTACCATACCGCTACGGCCGTAAGAACCATCATCTGTTGTTACATAGAGATTACCAGCTACCGCCTCCATCTCCTTTTCTAAAATAATCAAATCCTTAGTCTTAGCACCTACAATAACATCCACATCAATTCCATGCTCATGCATCCATTTAACCTGTGGATATACCGGTGCAGTTCCTACACCACCGGCAACAAAGAGGTATTTTCTCTTTTTTACTTCCTCCAGATCATCCTTCACAAATTCAGAAGCCTGACCTAAAGGGCCTGTGAAATCACGGAAGAAATCGCCCTCCTTTAATTCTGCCATACGCTCCGTACTTGCACCAACTGTCTGGAATACAATCGTTACAATCCCCTTTTCTCTGTCAAAATCACAGATCGTAAGTGGAATACGTTCGCCGACCTCATCAATCTTAGCAATGATAAACTGACCCGGTTCACAGTATTTTGCAATACGTGGAGCCTCTACGTCCATCAAGTAAATCTTGTCGGCAATTAATTCTGCCTTTAAAATCTTGTACATAAAACCCTCCTGTTTCTATTTTGAAACAATCTGTTTCTTTATATCAAGCAAATTGCTTAATATTCAAACATATCCTGCTTAACGCAGGTTTATCTTCACCTATTCTTCCCCTACAGCACTTGTAGTTTCAACTTCCCCTGTTTCACTAAGTGCTTGTAACTTATATCCCTTATCTGCCTTCTCTGCAAGGTAAGACTTACCGGTTGCACAAGAAACGGCATAGGTTGATGAAGATAATTCTGAACCACTTTCTGATAACTTCTGTACCGAAATCAAATAATAAAGTTCCTGATCTGCCTCTATTAATTCCTGATACTTGTAATAAGTTGTCGAGCCATCCTTAAAGCTACCATCCTCATTCTCTAACTTTCCACCCTTATAAAGAATCTTAGCAAGACCCTGGATTGCGTCGTTATAAGAATACTTTCGAGTAGGATTTAAATAATATACTCGAACCGTTGGTTGACTCTTAACCCCTGCAGAATTAACAAGGATTACTGAGAAAATGGTATTGCCAATTGGCATATCAATAATTCCATCCGCTGGAACAGGATCTGATTTCTTAGTAGGAACCGTTCCATCTGTAGTATAAAAAGCAGTACAACCATCCGGGATTGTTACGGTTACTTCCTGTATCTCTGTATATTCCCCAGACTCAGGAGATACTTCAGGTTCTGTAACCGCACTAATCACATAATGCTTTGTCATAATATTGCTGGAAATTCCCTTTTCACTTACAGCGATTGCCTTTAAATCAAATTCTGCATTCTTACCAAATACAAGCGGTGACTCGTAAATGGTAGCATTGGTATCTGGATCTGATCCATCTACGGTATAATAGATGGTATTTCCTGCCATACTGGTAAGAGTAACAGTAATAGGCTCTGAATAAGTACCACTATCCACATCAGCGGTAGGGGTAGTAAAATCATAGTCCTCTAACTTTTTCTTAATCTCCTGATTAGAAATCTCTGCAAGAAATTTCTCTAAAGTAGATGTCTTACCGGTTGTCTGATATAGAATAATCAAGTCCTCATAATACTTGATATTATTATCATCATATTGAATCAACTTCTCCAAACAATCAATGGCATCTGCTTCCTTTCCTGTTAGCTTCATATAGGAAAGATAAAGCTTATTCAGGGCCTTCTCATGCTGAGAAGATGAAAATGCCACCTTGTCTGCTCTTACAAATTCTGCAGCTGCAGATTCATAATTTTGATCTTTGTATAAATTATTCCCGCTGTTGTAATACTTATTAAACTGTTTGTTCACGGAACCAAAGATTAAATGGTAGGAACCAAGGGTAACTCCAACTAAAACCAAAAGAATAACTGCAATTTCAGCTACAATATACCAAACATTCTTCTTTTTCTTTCGATTCTTCTTTCCAGATTGCCCCCTTCTTTCCCCTGCCTTAGCAGGAATTGGACGAGCCTGTCTTGAAGTAGGTCTTTGGGATGGTTCTTGGCCTGTTTTTAGATGAACCGGTTTCATATTTACCACGGTTTTTGAAAGTTCATCCGCCTCTTGGGTATCAACCCGTTTGATGGCTTCCTTCTCATCCCTACTGTAAAGCTCTGTTTTGGTATTTTGAAGGTTTTCTGCAATGTCCGCACTGGATTCCTCCATCTTACGTTCCACTTCCAGTTCGCTTTCTTCTCTACCCTTTTCAAAATTTCTAAGAGAAACCTCTTCCACCATATGCATTCCCTTATTAATATCATCTGTTGGAAGCATACTAGAAAAGTCTATATCACTTGGTTCATCATCCGGAATATCTACCGCTACGGAATCCGGTATTTTAAAACGGGCAGTGTTTTGCATGAATTCTTCTACGTTATCCGAGATTTCCTTCTCAATAACATCCATGTCTTTTACTTCTGTAATGGGATTTCCACACTTAAGGCAGAACAGCTGTCCTTCCTTGCATTCCTCACCACACTTACTGCATCTCATATTAATTCTCCTTATTGTCTACTATCTCTTTTGTTTCCCCAATCTTCTTTTTTCCATTTTCCATTTCTTTTTAAATACCGATACCTATGATAAGCTTCCTCTAGCATCTGTCTTTCATTGGAAAACTTTAGCAAATGATATGCCTCGTGATACTTATAGTACCCGGAATCTACAAAATACTCTTCCCTCTGTGGTTTGCTGTAATAACTGTCAGCGCTCATCAGATACCAGTATACGCTCTTATTGATTATGTCCCCAGGTACACCGAAGGTGTATTGACTCCTTCCTACATATTCAACGATTTTAGCACTGACACCAGTTTCCTCACGAACTTCTCTAAGAGCAGTTTCCTCATGCTCTTCTCCTGCTTCCACCGTTCCCTTGGGTAATACCCATCCTTCATAACGATTCTTAAAACTCTTATACAAAAGCAGGATTTTTCCTCGATATATCACCACACCACCACAGCTCGTTGCTTCTCTCATTGCACGATACCTCCTGAATTGGTGTGTCCTTAGACCTTATTCTAGTATACAATAAAGAGACCCATTCTTCAAGCAGAATTGAAAAAGCAATGACTTTCTTCTTCATTTAAAATCAAAGAAAATCATTGCCTCTTTTATCAAGACTCACCTGCAATTCACCCTTGCCCACTGAGTTAAAATCATTGACTTGCATAGGTATCAAATGTAGTCTTTAATACATTGGTTGCCGTCTTTCCACCGGCAGGTAAATTTTCCAAAACACAAGCCACCGCTATCTTACGATCTTCCATGGTAAAATAGCCGATAAACCAAGAGTTTACGTTGTCATTCTTATCAAGCTCTGCGGTTCCCGTTTTACCAGCCGCCTTATAAATCGAACTATTTAAGCTCTTAGCAGTACCATATTCTACCGTAGCCTCCATAAAGTCCTGTAGTGTCTCAGCCTGTGAAGAGGTCATCATATCCTTATACTTCTTAGGTGAATAGGTTTTCAAAGTCTCTCCATTCTCATTTACCACCTGACTGACCAGGTATGGTGTCATAAGCACTCCATCGTTGGCAATGGCCGAAGCAAGCATACACATGTGAATCGGTGTCACCTGGGTAGTTCCTTGTCCAATGGCAGTTTGTGTCACATCAAAGAGGTTTGAATCTTTGCTTAAGGAAATGCTACTTTTCTTCCATTCCAAATCCAAAGGAAGATCCCGGTTAAACAAGAGTTTTTCACATAAAGACTGGAAACTTGTCACATCTAAGGTCTGACCAATGGTTGCATAAGCTCCATTGCAAGAATAAGCAAAGGCATTTTCTAAGTTTTCATATCCATGAGCCTCGCCATCAAAACAAGAAATCTTATAATTGTCCTTGGTATCAAAACTTAGGCTACCCTTGCACCGATAGGTAAATTCATCCAGATCGAATCCCTGATCCATATAAGCCAAAGTAGTTATGGTTTTAAAAATGGAACCTGGCGTATACTTTCCTTGAGTGGCACGATTTAAAAGCACCGAATCCTCCCCACTGGTTACCGATTCATAGTCTTTTAAAAGTTCATTGGGATTATAGTCCGGTTTGGAAAGCATGCTTAAAATCTCTCCGCTTTCTGCATCCATGGCTACAAAAGCTCCGTCATAATCTCCAAAGGCATCATAGGCTGCTTTCGTAAGTTTCATATCCAAGGTGGTAACAATGGAATTACCCGGGTTCTTATCCCCATTGGCCTCGTTCTTTACTTTTTCCTTTAAAGAAACATTCGAGGTCATTAATTGGTTGTTAAAAGCAAGTTCCAAACCGGAGGAACCGTAGGAAGACACACCAACCACATGGGCAAATAAGTTTTTATATGGATAGGAACGATATTCATTCCCATCTTTATCCGTTTTCGTAACCGCCAAGGTATGGCCAGAGGAAGATAAAATTTTTCCTCGAGAAACATCCTCCTTAGTAGTGGCATTACGACCATTGGCAGGATTTTTAATTACCGTCTTTGCATCCTTTACTTCAAAGACCACAAAATAGACAATCATAGCAAAAAAGAGTGCCGCAAAGAAAAAAGTGATTCTAGAAATTTCCCGATTAATTTTAAGTTTACTTCCCTCCTGATTTAAGGTAGTGGACCTAAACTTTTTTTCGGAATTTCTTTTCTCTTCTGATCTTCTGTCTTTCAATGAGTTTTTCCTCCTTTACCGCTTTCACAGAAAGCCCCTGTAAAATCGCAAATGAAATTAAGGTACATAGGGCCGAACTACCACCGTAACTAACAAGTGGCATAGTTACACCAGTTAGCGGAATCATCTTAGTGGCACCTCCCACCGTTAAAAATACCTGGAAGGCATAGGAAATTCCTAAGCCTACTGCAATCAATTTATTAAAATTATTATTTTGCATCATGGCAATCTTAATCATAAATAAAAAAGTCGTCATACATAACAAAATCAAAAGAATACTTACCAATCCTCCCATTTCTTCTGCAATAGCAGCAATGATAAAGTCCTTGGTAATAATAGGAACATCGGTTGGCTGACCCTGATATAGTCCCTTTCCAAACCAGCCACCTGACCCAATGGCAAACAGGGACTGGGTGATCTGATAACCAGTATTGGAAATATCTTCCCAAGGATCTAACCAGGTAGCCACTCGAATTCTTACGTGACTAAAAAGTTTATAGGCCACAATACTTGCAAAACTTCCTCCACCCAAACCCAAGAGAAGATAAATGGATTTTTTTGTTGCCACATAAAGCATAAATACATATACAATAAAAAAGATTAAAGCAGAACCCAAATCGGTGGATGCCACAAGAGAAAGAACAAATACCGCCGCCTCAACCGTAGTAATTACAACCGTTTTAAAATCCGTTTTTTGTGATAAAACACTGGCAATAAAAAATACAAATATAATTTTTACAAACTCAGAAGGCTGAATAGAAATCGATCCAAGGGACAAAGAAAGCTTGGCTCCTCGAGAGGTAACACCCATAATTAAAACCGCTAATAAAAGTCCAATTCCCACTATGAAATAAAAATTTTTCAGCCGGTATAATTTTTCAAAACTCTCCATGATCCATGGAATAATTAAGGTAACAATCGTTACCACGCACACAATAATAAATTGCTTCTTTTCTTTTTCAAGGCTTAAGCGACCAACAATCACCTCTCCAATGGCTACTAACATAGCCATATTCATTAACAAAGGACGATTAATCTTTCGATAACAAACAGGAAAAAGAATAAAAATCAAAATAAAATATAATAGCTGGGCTCCATATAAATAAAGCACTTCTTCCTCTTGATTTTTAAACCAAATCACCAGGTATCCGGCAAAATGAAGAAGAAAAATACACAGGAAGCCCAAAGGATCAAAACGATTTAAAATCGTGGTGGTTTGACTTTTTAATATTTTAAAATCAACCAATAGGAATACGATAAGTGCTATTAAAATAACAAACTTTCCTATGGTTGCGCTTAGAGTTACCATACATTACCCTCTCTTTACTCTACGCCCCGCTTAAAATGTCCACGGGTACGTTGATTCATTTCTAAAGAAGTCCCCTTCTCTATTGCCTGCATAATACGAACCACCTCTTCTTTTCCTTCGAAAAGAAACTCCGCCCGAAGGCTCCCAAGTTTTAACTTGCCGATCCGTTCCTGATCCTCTAAAAGAGACAGAGGCAGGCTGTTATACATAACATTATAGCAATAATCGCAGACACAAGAAACCGGAAATCGACTATTTTTCCGATCTTTCAGATAAAAATTTTGTCTTTGATGATCACACTGATCGGTGGTTTTCATAATACAGTTGGCAGAAACCATGACCACCGGATGACCATAGACAATAAGTTCCCGATCTTTCCCCTCTAGTTTATGAAGTTCTCCCTCATTTAATTCATACGGCAGGGTCACCATGGAAATATTTGAAAATGACCTTTTAAAAAACTCTACACTCCTGCGATTAAAGGTATAAAGTCCAGCATCTAAAATCATCCTCCTACTACTCACCTTGGAAAAATAAGCAAGTTCCTCCAAATTTCGAATCAAATATCCATCAAACACTTCCTCAAATTCATTTACAAGAGGCTGTAATTTCCTTTTAGCTTCCTGGCGGTAAACGTAAGGAAGTGCCAAAAAGACCTTGACTTTTTCTTTCTTAAGTTCAAATAGTAATTCTTTTAGCTTAAGCTTCTCTTCCCCAGTTACCAGAACCATGGGACTATCCACATAAACCAAGAGTTTCTTAGGATCCGATTGTTTTATAAAACTTAAAATCCCCTCAGCCTGCTTATAATCTCGGATCAGGCAAGCATAGTCATGCTTTGGAAATTTCTTTTCCTCTTCTAATTTTGCTTTACTTTCCTTCGTTTTATGAACCTGATCTCTTTTAAAATCCCTAAGAATCTCTTCTTCTAACCGGTTGAGAGCATCCCTTCTCATCTGGTTTAAAACTCCATGAGGTAAGAATACATTCCCAAAGGTTTCCACGGTAAGTTCCTGAAATTCAAAGGGTGTATCCCCGGTTTTTTCAAAGCGTTTTTTGATCTCTTCCCTACTTAAAGGTTGCTTCTTTGCCTCTTGGCAAACCGGACCCATGACACTGGCATAGTGAACCCCATCGGTAACCGTTAAACAACTTTCAAAATCCAAACCAAAAGAAGCATTCCCGCTAATCGGAACCCTAAGTTTTTGCTCCAGATACTTTTCTTTCATTTCCGCAAATAAACGTTCATTTCTTTCACGAAAATCCGGCTTTTTTATGGTTATCATATGCTTTCCATTGTGGGTCTCATAGTAAGACTCATGAAAACCATTCCGATTAAATAAATCAAAAAGGATCTTTTGGTCTTTCGGATCAACCTGATAACCTTCCTTCCCATAGGTTAAGAAATAATCCAAATATTTTCTATAAATGGACACAACTCCAGCAGTATATTCCGGCTTTTTCATTCGACCTTCAATTTTCAAGGAATAGACTCCGGACCTAACGATCTCTGGCAAGATTCGAAGAGTATTCATATCCTTGGTTGAAAGGTAATATGCTTCCTTTCCAAGAACCTTCCCTTCCTTTGATAAAACTTCATAAGGAAGACGACAAGGCTGGGCACATCGGCCCCTATTTCCACTTCTTCCTCCAATCAGACTGCTTAATAAGCACTGACCTGAATAGGAATAACAAAGTGCTCCATGGACAAAACTTTCAATCTCAATCTTACAATGATCTCGGATTTCCCTGATTTCCTTTAAAGAAAGCTCCCTGGCCGTAACCACTCGGCTGGCTCCCATTTTTTCCAAAAAAGAAGCCCCTTCCGGTCCGGTAACTGTCATTTGGGTGGAGGCATGAATGGGCAAGTCTGGAAAAAAGGATCGAATCATAGAAAAAACACCTAGATCCTGAACGATTACAGCATCAAGCCCCTCCTGATAATATGGCATCAGATAAGGGACCAGCTGTTTTTCTAATTCTTCTTCTTTTAAGAGCGTATTAATTGTTAGATATACTTTTTTTCCTGCCAAATGAGCATACGAAATTCCGCTTCTTAAATCATCCTCCCCTGCATTTTCCGCATATGCTCTAGCTCCAAATTTACTTCCTCCAATATAGACAGCGTCACAACCTGCATGAATCGCTGCTTTTAAAGTAGAAAGACCACCAGCAGGTGCCAGTAATTCTGCACTCCACTCCTTCATGCCTTTTTCCTTCCCTGATTTATCTAATACTTGTATGAGATAAAAGCCGAACGGCTAACCGTCCGGCCTTATATCTCGCTTGTTTTTCCAGCTTCTTCCATCATAATCTGAAGATCTGACATCTCTTGTCTCATTAAATCAATCTCTTTATGAGCCTCTTCAAGTTTAATCTGCATATCGATTAATTCATGTTTTACTTCATAAAGCTGCTTGTCTTTCTCATCAATATCTTTTTCTAAAAGATCCGCCTGTTTTTTAGCTTTATAATAATCATCAGCAAGATTCAATTCCAAAAGCATTCTTTGCATATCAAGACTTAACCGTCGATATCCTTCATTCTTCCGGAATTCATTAATCTTATTGTTAATATGATTCCCTATTTTTTGAAGATAGACTTCACTTTCATAACCACTTAAAGTGTAGATTTTCCCATCGATTACTACATCTGTCGCATTCTTAGCAGACATATATTCACGCTCCTAGCTGTATTATATACAAATTCTCTTACCACATTATAACTGTTTTACAGGCAAATTACAACCAAAAAACACTAGGCCAGTTCTCCTAAATGTTCATAGGCCTTTCTGGTTGCCACACGACCTCTTGGGGTTCTCATAATAAACCCATTCTGAATCAGATAAGGTTCATACACATCCTCTAAAGTTCCTGGGTCTTCCCCAATAGAAGCCGCAAGGGTATCCAGTCCTACCGGACCTCCGTCAAACTTCTCCACCATAGTTTCAAGGATGGTTCGATCCCCCTGATCTAACCCGTACTTATCTACCTGTAGAAGATTTAAGGCAAGCATAGCTACTTCCCCATCAATCTTTCCTCCATACTTAACTTCTGCAAAGTCACGCACCCGTTTTAACAAACGATTGGCCAATCTGGGAGTTCCTCTAGAACGTCTTGCCAATTCCATGGCACCTGCTTCATCGATTTCTACCTTCATAACCTCAGCAGATCGTAGGATAATCTGTTTTAATTCTTCAGGCTCATAAAATTCCAGTCTTGCCATTACACCAAAACGGTCTCTTAAAGGTGCAGACAATAGGCCGGCTCTTGTAGTAGCACCTACCAAAGTAAATCTTGGAAGATCTAGACGAATGGATCTAGCGGTTGCCCCCTTACCAATCATAATATCAATCGCAAAATCTTCCATGGCTGGATATAAAACCTCTTCCACCTGGCGATTTAATCGATGAATTTCATCTACAAAAAGTACATCCCCTTCTCCTAAATTATTTAAGATTGCTGCAATTTCACCAGGCTTTTCAATGGCCGGGCCGGAAGTGATTTTTACATTGGTTCCCATCTCATTCGCAATAATACCAGCCAGAGTGGTTTTTCCCAGTCCCGGTGGCCCGTAAAACAAGACATGATCCAGGCTTTCTTCCCTGCTTTTTGCAGCCTCAATAAAAACCTTTAGATTGTTTTTTACCTTTTCCTGTCCAATATATTCTTTTAATAACTTCGGGCGTAGGGAAAGTTCGTTTTCAACATCCTCTTCCATCGCCTCTGTTGTAATGACTCTTTTCAACTTGATACACTCCTCTTTTAGGGTCCTATAACTGCTTTAAGGCAGCCTTTAATATTTCTTCCGTATCCATATCTTCCAAGCCAGGAATCTTTTTTAGGGCTCTATAGGCTTCTGTTCGTGAATATCCCAGGGCCTGAAGGGCAACTGCAGCTTCATTCACCGCACCATTTCCATCCTGGTCCATGGATAACTCTGAATGGTCTAAAGTAAAGTCCTCTCCCTCAAGAGTACTGCTTACCTTATCCTTTAGTTCCAAGCATATTTTCTGAGCGGTTTTAGCCCCAATACCAGGAGCTTTGGAAATAGCCTTATGGTCTCCGGATAATATAGCAAGTCTCAACTGATCGCCGGATATGCTTCCCAATATAGCCATTCCAGCCTTAGGTCCAACACCGCTGACACTGATTAGTTTTTCAAATAACCCCTTATCCTCTAAGCTTAAAAAACCATAAAGATTCATTAAGTCCTCTTTTACCTGAAGATAAGTATATAGTTTCACCTCTTCTCCAATGGAAGAAAGTCTACCTGCTGTAGCACCATTTACAAATACCCGGTAGCCCACGCCCCCCACATCAAGAATCACCGAATCACTTAAAACACCTTCGACTCTTCCCTTTAACATCGCGATCATATTCCTACTCCTTTTTTTCGTCCAAAAAAAGTTTATAATTACAAATTCCAATCAAAAGGCTTGCAATTCCAAAAATCATATAAACCGGCTCATCCAAAGATCCATAGGTACGGAAGATCCCAATGGCAAGACCCACTAAGATCGGACAAATCCAATCTAATATCTGGTGATTGATCTTAAAATCCTCATCCGATAAGACAAAAACAGTCAGGAATAGTAAGCCACCCGAGCAAACCTCTGCAAACAAAAATGACAGGTCTGCGATTCGTCTTGTAGTAAGTCCAATGGCGATTACGAACGCCAGACCAAAAATAATACTTCTCTTGATTTTTAAACTATGCTGAAAGAAGAGATATAGGGCAGCCATCCCCAAAGCAATCACACAGGTCTCACCAATGGTTCCTGCTGTAGTCCCAAAGAAAACATTCTTTACGTTAATCTGATTTCCAATCTTTAAAGATGATAATGAAATCCGATATTGACGATTATTAATAATATAGGTGGTCAGTTCCTTGTTAAAAAAGATCTGAAGAATCATTCTGGCCCCCAAAGCCGGATGAATCCAGAATCTATTTTCCTTCCAGGTAAAGCTCATAAAAAGTACGGTTAACAAGGCTCCTAAGGCAACTACCCTAAAGTCTGTGGCAGCCGGCAAGGAATAAGCCAAAAACATTCCCATGTAAACGGCTAAAGAAAGTTCTTTTAAGGACTTCTTCTTTACCTTTAATACGATTCCATAAAGTAGACATACCACAAGCACCGATAAAAGAATCACCCAAAGTGAACGCTTCCCAAAATAAAAGATACCAAACAGTCCTGCCGGTACCATGGCTATCATATAGTCAAAACAGTTCCTCTTTCTCTCTTCCATTTTACTTCCTTTCTTTTTATCCCCTAAATTCAGATAAAAACATACTGAATTATCATACCACAAGAACATTCGTTTGAAAATGATTTTTTGCTTTTTGCACCTTTTCATGATAGGATAAACAAAGAATGAACGTTGAAAGGATTTATATGCTAATATACGAAGACACATTTCAAACAAACGTCACCTTTGACTTAAAAAAAATTGCAAAACCGGAAAAAATAGTCTTTTTAGACATTGAAACCACCGGATTTTCAGCCAGAACCTCCTATCTTTCTATTCTTGGACTGGCTTACTTAAAAGACCATGTATGGCATTATAAACAGTGGTTTTTAGACGATCCCAATCAAGAGAAGGATCTTTTAATTGACTTCTTTTCCTTTATGAAGGATTACACTACCATTATAACCTTTAATGGAGACCAATTTGACTTACCCTTTCTTTTACAAAGGTGTAACCGATACCTCTTGTCCTACGACTTTGACCGGTATCAAACCATCGATTATTACAAACTCCTGTCTCCATATAAAAAAATCATGCACCTTCCAAACGCTAAGCAAAAAACCTACGAATTATTTGCAGGGATTGACCGAAAGGACCAATTAGATGGAAGACTTTTGATTCCTATTTACAAAGAATACCTGACTACCAAGGAAGAGATGGCAAAAAACGTAATCTTGCTTCATAACATGGAAGATATTACCTACTTGGTAACACTTACAAACCTTCTCTCCTACTACGAACTTTTTAAAGGCAAAAGCATGGACAAGCTAAGTGATGAGGCTATTTATGGAACATACAGGGAAGACAAAAATGAAAACTCCCTAAGTATTCATCTTACTTTTCCCTACGAATTTCCAAGAGATTTTTTTCATAGTTTCAAGGGACATCAACTTGTGATTCAAAAAAATCAGGTAACTTTCATTGTCTCCAGCCAAAGCAAAAACTTTCATCACTATTTTGTAAATTATAAGGACTATTATTATCTTCCCGAAGAAGACTATGCCATTTATAAGGACCTGGCATCTTATGTGCCTGGTGAGCGAAAAGTAAAGGCAGATCCATATCATTGTTATAGCAATTTTAAGGTAACCAAAGACTTTTTAAATTCTAAAACCACCCTTCGATCTTATGCTAAAAGTTTGATTTCCTGGATGGTATTAGTATCATAAAAAACACGAGATGATTTTGGGATCATCTCGTGTTTTTTATACGGTTTAATTCTAGTGATGGAATAAACGAAGTCCGGTAAAGCTTACAACCATGTCGTGGTTATCTGCACATTCAATGACATTATCATCACGAATCGAACCACCCGGTTCAGCAACATACTTAACTCCTGACTTAAAGGCACGCTCAATATTATCTCCAAATGGGAAGAAAGCATCAGAACCAAGCACTACATCTGTATTCTGGTCTAACCATGCACGCTTCTCTTCAGCGGTAAACACTTCCGGTTTCGTCTTAAAGATTGCTTCCCACTTGCCATCTGCAAGTACATCCATGTAATCCTCACCAATGTAAAGGTCAATGGCATTGTCACGGTCTGCTCTACGAATTCCATCTACAAATGGCAGGTTAAGAACCTTAGGGCACTGACGAAGCCACCAATTATCTGCCTTGCTACCAGCAAGTCTGGTACAGTGAATACGAGACTGCTGTCCGGCACCAATACCGATTGCCTGACCATCCTTAACATAGCATACAGAGTTAGACTGGGTATACTTTAATACGATCATAGCGATTGCCATATCATCCTTTGCCCAATCAGGAAGTTCCTTATTCTTGGTAACAATATTAGAGAAGAAATTCTCATCAATATTTAAATCATTTCTTCCCTGCTCAAAGGTAATACCATATACCTGCTTGCGCTCGATCTGATCTGGTACGTAGGAAGGATCAATTTCAATTACATTGTAATTTCCCTTCTTCTTTCCCTTTAAAAGTTCAAGAGCTTCCGGCTCATAACCAGGAGCGATCACTCCATCTGAAACCTCTCTCATAATAAGTTTTGCAGTAGGAAGATCGCAAACATCAGAAAGGGCAATAAAATCACCAAAAGAGGACATACGGTCTGCACCTCTTGCTCTTGCATAGGCGTTGGCAAGTGGAGAAAACTCCATATCCATATCATCTACCCAGTAGATTTTCTTTAATACATCAGACATTGGCTTACCAATTGCGGCACCAGCTGGTGATACATGCTTAAAAGAAGTTGCAGCAGCTGTTCCTGTAGCAGCCTTTAACTCCTTTACAAGCTGCCATCCATTGAATGCATCCAAGAAATTAATATAACCCGGCTTACCATTCAAAACCTTGATTGGTAACTCTCCTTCTTCCATATAGATTCTTGATGGCTTCTGATTTGGGTTACAACCATATTTTAATTCTAATTCTTTCATATCGTCTTGCACGAATCCGTGCGCTCCTTTCTTTCAACCTAAACTTGTTCCCTTAGTAGAAATAATTACTCGTTCTTATTTACAATCTTTGTTTCGTATTCACCAGTTTCAATGTTGATATAACGAACAAACAAGGAAACCTTGTTATCAGGATCTAAACTTTCCCAAAGTTCCTTGGTATAAGTGTCAATATCATCTGCAATGGTCACTAAGGTTGGCTCTCCCTCATAACTTGGAAGTGGATTCCCATCGCCCATATAGGTATGGATGAATCGACCTTCTCCTGCTACCGGATTCTCATAAGAATAGGTGTAACGATTACAATCCGATGGATCTCCATGGTTGCTCTTTAAGATAGACATTTCATAAGAGAATTTGCCATCCTTTACTCTTAATACACCGGAAATTCTAGGAGTATAGTTAGGAGCATCCGGCTCAAATTCACGAATACGAAGTGATTCTTCAAAAGTCTTACCGGCCTTAAGTCCATCATAAACAGTATCTGTCTGGTCACCATTGGTAACGATGGTTGCCTCTCCTAAAACTCGAACCGGTGCATAAATAATAAGACTTGGATCCTCAAGCTTACTTGGATCAAAAGCCTGAGTACGAATTCCTTCGCCATCCGTTACAAATACACGGTTTCTACTGTTTGAACTTCTACCCATGATGAAATAAGCGGTTACTGCCTTGCTTCCATCCTTAGTACGTCCAATGATGATTCCTCTGCCAGGATATGTATTTCCTGAAAGTTCTTCCTTAATCGATACCTGCTTCATGTATCTACCTCCTAAAATTTGTTATGCTTTCTTCTTAGCAGTTTTCTGATAGCCAATGGAAAGACCCAGATTTGCCAGAAGGAAAAAACCAAAAATAAAGTAACGAATGTTGTCATTCACAAACTGATAAACATCAAACGGATTGACATTCTCATAATGAATAACCAATAAAAATAATGTAGCAATCACATTAACAATTCCGGTAATTACAACGAAAACCGTAAGTCCCTTAGAATAAATATGTACCAGTGATTTTACCGCCTCAAAAATTAAGAAAAGTCCTAAACTTCCTAACCAGATTAAGATTTGAACATCGTCAATCCCTTTTATTTGACTGAAATCTGATAAATACTTGTGGATCTCTTCAATATCATGAATAATAAATGCCTCTAAAAGGAGAATCAAGCCGACTCCTCGAAGGACATGAACAAAACGACTATCTACGATTCCACTAAGAGTTACTAAGGCAGTAACTACCGCTACAATCAAATAGAATTTTAAGTCTGCATCAATTTTCCCATCCCGTAAACGATCGATGAATGTGATGATCAAGCAACCATAGGTGAAGATTGTGGCAGCCACAGACCAAAAATGTACATGATCCTCTGCACTTGTGTTAACCGGTTTATTGTTCATATTCTCGTTCATATTAGACCACCTTTCTCTTAACGATTGCCTAACTTTTCGATTTCATCCACGATCTTAGAAAAGCCCATTCCATGAGAAGCCTTTACTAACACCGTATCCCCATCTCTTAAAAATCCTTCCAGATTTTCAAGAACGCTTTCCATTTCCTCAAAGTATAAAACCATACCATGGCCGCCCAGAGCCTCTTTTGCAGTCTCCCTGGAAGGATTACCAACCGCAAAAATCAAATCAATGCCACAATCCTTCGCAGCCTTTCCCACTTGACCATGAAGTTTTACTTCATCGGCACCCAGTTCAAACATATCTCCAAGAATTGCTACCTTTCTTCCCGGGGCGCTGGCTAAGACTTTTAAAGCAGCCTCCATAGACATTGGATTTGCATTATAACAATCATCCAAAATCAAATATCTCTTCGTTTCAATCTGGTTGTTTCTACCGGAAATTGTCTGCATCTTCGATATTCCTTCTACTATCAATTCTTTTTCCATTCCCATGGCGCGACCGGCAAGATATCCTGCCATAGCATTATAAATCATATGCTCCCCAGCCACTGGAACCATTATGGAAAGTTCTTGATTCTCCCCATCGCTTTGGTCATGAAGAATAAACTTACTTCCTGCAAGGCCCAGACTTTCAATATCACTGGCATAAACATTGCAAGATGGGTTCATACCAAAGGTCTTTGGTATAATCCCCTTTACCTCATGAATCGTTTGTAATTTATCATCATCCCCATTTAAAAGAATGACTCCATCCTTGGCAATAAAGTCGAAAATCTCACTTTTTGCTTTTAAAACACCATCCCGGTCTTTTAAATTTTCCAGATGACAACTTCCAATGTTTGTCATAATTACCAGGTCTGGACTTACCATACTGGATTCATTATGCATCTCCCCGAAATGATCAATTCCCATCTCTACCACTGCCACCTGATCTTCTACCTTAATGGACAAGAGGGTAAGAGGAATTCCAATTTCATTATTGAAATTGCCCTTCGTTTTACAAACGGAAAACTTGGTAGAAAGAACACTTGCTACCATCTCTTTTGTTGAGGTCTTTCCTACACTTCCCGTGATTCCAATTACATACACCGATAATTTTCTTCGGTAATATGTGGCAAGTTTGCAAAGAGCCTCTCCCGTATTTTTTACAATAATCTGTGGGCACTTGCTGTCTACGGCATGTTCTACCAAACTACAAATAGCTCCCTTTTCGTAAGAAGCATCCACAAAATCATGACCATCGACCCGTTCTCCAAAAAATGCCACATAAAGAGCATCCTTGCTTACCTGTCTGCTATCCATGGTTACAGAAGAGATTTCTTCCTCTAGGAATTGAGGATCTCCCTCATAAGAGCCTTCCGTAGCCATAAGGATTTCTTTGATCTTTAATTTCATCTTACCTGCCTGCCTTTCTGAAAGAAAGTTCAACTAGTTTTTCACACAGGCTAGCAAAATCCATTCCAACAACTGCAGCCTCCTGTGGCAATAGACTAGTGGCTGTCATGCCGGGAAGGGTATTCGCCTCTAAGAAGCAATCCTCTTCCTTCTCATTTAACAGGAAATCAATTCTACAATACGTATCTAATCCCAAAGCCTTGGCTGCTTTTTCTGCATCCTCTTGCATCTTTAAGGTAGCAGCCTTTGAAAGATTAGCAGGACAAACCTCCTTGGTGGTACCATTGTATTTATTCTCGTAGTCGTAATACTGGCCTTCTTCCGGAATAATCTCAATAATTGGAAGAGCCTTTCCATCAATTACTCCCACAGAGAATTCTCTTCCTTCAAAAAACTCTTCGATTACAACGGTATCCTCGTATTGGAAGGCAAACTCAATTCCCTTAATAAAAGCCTGATCGTCTTCTACAATGGAAACACCTACGCTAGAGCCACCACAAGTAGGTTTTACTACCACCTTGCCCTTAAGGCCTAAGCTTGCTCTTGTAGGGTCTTCCATTTTACTATATTCCTCTTTTTTCAAATGAATCCCCACCGGAACTCTCACTCCATAAGCTGCAACCGCCATCTTTGCCACTGACTTATTCATAGACATGGCACTGGCAAGGTGTCCAGCTCCGGTATATGGAATATGATAAAGGTCAAACATGGCCTGAATTCTACCATCTTCTCCATTTAAACCATGAAGGGCCATAAAAACAAGATCTGCCCTTCTTGCTACCTCAAGGATATGATCTCCCACCAAAGGAGCCCCTTCCTTAATTTTTTCTTCTACCTGTGAGGTCATGGAGAGCATCTTTTCTGCAACCTGATCTACCTGATAATCCTCTTCCTCAAAAAAAGAATTCGGATTTTCTAAACCATAAAAAAGATCTGCCATTTTAGCATTGTGTCCACGGCTTCTTAATGCTTTACATACCTGGCTGCCGGAAGAAATCGATACATCTCTTTCAGAACTAGAACCAGCAGCAAGAACTAAAATATTCATGTTAACCTCCATTTGTCTATGTGCAAACCCCTTGGGATTTTATCCGTTTATTAAAACGAAACTCTTTTTTCTGGCACATAACGTCAAACTAAAGTATACCCAATCTTCCCCTTATTTTCAAGCATTTTCCCGTTTTGGAATATTTTCGGAAATTTGACTATTTAGAGGTTAATTCTAGCAATATATTTGCGCATTGATTCCAAAAGTCTTTCCTCTAAAAGTTCCTCCTCTGTCTTTGTAAGACTTAATTCATGGTCCAAATAGGCATCTGCAAACTCCGAAGCTTCCTTTAATATATCCGCATCTACCATAATATCGCCAATTAAGAATTGCAAATCTCCACTTTGCATGGTTCCAAAGAGTTCTCCCGGCCCCCTTAGTTTTAAGTCCTGACTGGCAATCTCAAATCCGTCATTGCTATTATTTAATATTTTTAAACGATCCAGACTCTCCTCTTTTTTCGTTCCACTAATAAAGATACAATAAGACTGGGCAGACCCTCGTCCAACCCTTCCCCTTAGCTGGTGAAGTCCGGCAAGTCCAAAGCGTTCTGCATTTTCTATCATCATAACCGTCGCATTGGGTACATTAACCCCGACTTCCACAACCGTAGTGGAAACCAGCACTTGTATCTGATTCTTTGAAAATGCCTCCATGATCTGATTTTTTTCTTCAGCCTTCATTTTCCCATGAAGACCGGCCACCTTTATTTTCTTTCCCAAGGCCCCTTCTAACCGTTTGGTATAGTCCTTTACATTTTCCGCCTCTAATTTTTCACTGGCTTCAACCATCGGACAAATCACATAAGCTTGGTGACCCAAGGCCACCTGCTTTTTAATAAATTCATAGGCCTTTTCACGATATCCCGTATCCACCACACAATTTTTTATTGGTAAACGGTTCGATGGCAATTCCCTAATTACAGAAACATCCAAGTCTCCATAAAGAATAATAGCGAGGGTTCTAGGAATTGGAGTGGCTGACATAACTAAGATATGAGGGGTTTCTCCTTTACCACTTAGGTTTTCCCTCTGCTTTACGCCAAATCGATGTTGTTCATCCGTAATCACCAGACCCAAATCCTTAAACGCTACCTTGCTTTGAATCAAGGCATGGGTTCCAATCACTAAATCTATTTCTCCTGCCGCAAGTTGTTTTTGAATCTCACTTTTTTCCCTGGCCTTCATGGATCCCACCAAAAGTCCCAGTCGTATTTTAATTCCCACCTCTTCCAGCAACTTACCTATGCTTTCATAGTGCTGCTTTGCAAGAACTTCCGTAGGAGCCATTAAGGCTCCCTGATATCCCGCTTCAATCACCGTAAGCAAAGCCATTAAAGCTACAATAGTTTTTCCAGAGCCAACATCTCCCTGAATCAAGCGGTTCATCACCCCTTTCCCCCTTAAATCCTGATAGATATCGGCAAGGACACGTTTCTGATCTCCCGTTAATTCATAGGGAAGTCCAGCTTCTAAACAATCTGCGAAAGAATGTGTCTTACAAGAGTGACTGTTTGCAAACTTTTTTCTTTCCTCTTTGAAACTCCTAAGATTTACCAGGAATAGAAAAAATTCATCAAAGGCCATGCGCTTTCTTGCTAGTTTATAATCCTCTGTATCCTTGGGAAAATGCATCCTATACAAGGCAGGTTCATAGGGAATCAAACCATAACGATCACAAATCGCCTTAGGAAGATAATCCTCCTTATAGGGAACGGACACCCCTCTCATGGCAAATGCTTCTTTTACGGCTTTTTGAACCACCCCATTCGTCAACCCCTTGGTCAAGGGATAAATCGGCTGAAGACTGGAAACCTTTTCCTCATAAGCTTCCCTAGAAAATATACTTGCCTGTTCCATCTCATAAGTGTTTTTTGAATTTTTCTTTAAAAGTCCCCGAAAAATCCCATGGAATCCCGGACGAAGAGTATGCATTAAATATGGCATATTAAACCAGGTCAATCGCAAATTACTTCCCAGCTCATCTTTCGCCATTGCAGAAATAACCGTCTTCCCACTTTTCCCCCGATAAATGGTGGGCCGCCCTGTAATCACGCAAAAAATTGCCGCTATGGTATTCTCACTGACCATCATCACCGGCTGAGCCTTCTCATACACATTATAGGTCCTAGGAAAATATTGATATAATTCTTCTACCGAATAAACCCCTGCTTTATAAAAGAGTTCTGCCGTCTTTTCTCCTACTCCCTTGATTTTCCTGATATCCATTTCATTCTCCATTTTTATTTCAATTTTGCTTTACCTTTGCAGATTTTTATTATATACTAAAAAGCGTCGAATGAACAGATGAAAGGATGGAGCGAGTCATGAAAAAATTATTTCTTGCCGCTACACTTGTTCTTTCATTATCCGTTTGTTGTGCCTGTAGCAATTCTAAAAAGGATGATACAAAAGCTACTACAAAGGTAGCAGCCAGTAAGACTGCTTCTGAATCTACCACAGCAGCTTCTACAGGTTACGACGTTTCCAAGAACAGCGAATTTTTCGAGGCTTTAAAGTCATCTGGTGCTTTCACTGATGATATGTCAGAGTCTACAGAAAAAGTCGTAGCAACACTGATGCATCTTGAGGAAGGATCCTATGCATCAATCTCTTGTTTAAAGGGTACTGGCGCTACAGCCGAAGAAGTTACCCTGATTGAGGCTACTGCAGGATCTGACATCAATGCTAAGATTACTTCATACTTGGATTCACAAAAAACCAGTTATGAATCTTATCTTCCTGAAGAAGTGCCAAAGCTTGAAAACGCAATCGTAAAGCAAAGTGGTAACTACTATTTATTGGTAGTTGCAACGGATAACGATAAAGCCACAAGTGTCATTGAAACGTATTTTAACTAAGATGAATTAGTAAAACTTAAAAAGAGGCCCTTATCTTTCTCAATTACTTAAGAAAGATAAGGGCCTTCTTTTTTCTTTTTTATTCAACGGAGATCATATAATAATAAATTGGTTGTCCACCATAGTTAATCTCTACATCCAGATTCGGAAATTCTTCCGCAATCTTTTTCACGAATTCATTGGCAGTTTCTTCCCTTACATCTAAACCAAAGTAGACACTAACCAATTCACTGTTTTCATCTACCATGGCCTGAACCATCTTAAGGGCAGTATCATCCACATCCTGTCCAACTGCAAGGATTCCCTGATCACCGATTCCCATAATATCACCTTGATGAATTTCATGGCCATCGATATTTGTATCACGAACCGAATAGGTAACCTGACCAGTTTTCACCGCAGTCATACCTTCCGTCATCGCCTCCAAGTTTTCTTCTGTAGAGTTTTCCGGTGAAAAACTAATCATGGCAGCAATACCCTGAGGAACATTCTTTGAAGGAACCACCACAATTGTTTTATCCTTTGTTAAATCTCTTGCTTGATTTGCAGCAAGAATAATATTCTTATTATTAGGAAGAATATAAATCGTATCTGCATTCACCTTAGCAATTGCCAAAAGCATATCCTCGGTACTTGGATTCATGGTCTGACCACCTTCGATAATATAATCCACACCAAGACTTTCAAAAATAGACTTAATTCCATCTCCCACGGAAACCGAAATAAATCCATTCTCCTTCTTTGGCAAGTCCTCTTCTGTTTTTTCAACTAAAACCGGGCTTTCCACATGAATGGTATCCTGAGGCTTCTTATTCTCTATGGATACTTGGGTAAGATTACCAAAGCTAATCAGCTTAGTAAGAACAGCACCTGGATCGTTGGTCTGTACATGAACACAAACTCCATCTCCCTGCTTCTCCACCTTAACAGAATCTCCAATCGTATCAAGGAAAGTGGTTAAGGTCTTCTCATCCACCGCATTAAAATCCACAAACGGAAGAATCTTATAATCGCTGGCGTAGGTAAACTTGCTTTCCTCTTCCTTCTTTTCCTCTTCTTCCTCTTCAAAGAAATCTACTTCCTTGCCAAGAAGCGCATCATAGCAACCAGTCACAACAGCTACCAATCCCTGTCCTCCGGAGTCAACTACTCCTGCTTCCTTTAATACAGGAAGGAGTTCCGGAGTATGCTCTAAGGCTTCCTGACCAGCCTTTAAAATGCTTTCAATCATTACCACCAAATTATCTGTTGTCTTAGCTACTTCTACTGCTTCATCCGACATAGCCTTAGCAACCGTTAAAATAGTTCCTTCCTTAGGCACCATAACCGCCTTATAGGCTGTTTCTGTAGCTTTTACACATGCATCAGCCAGTATATTGGTATCGATTTCCTCTAAAGGCTTAATAATCTTTGTAAACCCTCTAAACAACTGGGACAAGATTACACCAGAGTTCCCCCTTGCTCCCCTAAGAGAACCACTAGAAATTGCCTTACACAAAGTCTTAAAAGAAAGTTCCTCATCCGGAATTGAAGCAACTTCCTTGGCTGCTGACATGATTGTTAAAGTCATATTTGTTCCTGTGTCACCATCCGGTACAGGAAAGACATTTAATTCGTTGATTAATTCCTTCTTAGACTCTAATTCCTTAGCGCCTACCAGAAACATTCGACGAAGAACTACTTTATCAATTGACTTAATATCCACTTTTTGCTTCCTCCTAAAACTAACTAGTCGATGACACGAACGCCATCCACATGAATATTGATTTTCTTCACCTTCATCCCAGTATAAGATTCCACCTTATACTTGACACTTGTAACAAGATTGTCTGCAACAGACGCAATATTAACACCGTAGGAAATGATCACATGGAAGTTTAATTCGATCGCATTCTCTTCATCAATGGAAACATCAATTCCTTTGGCCAGTTTATCATTCTTTAATAATTTAACCAAACCATCCGTCATACTAACGGCAGCCATACCAACAATCCCAAAACATTCTACTGCGGTTGCACCTGCATATTTAGCAATTACATCCGGATCAATCAAAATCTGGCCTAGGTCTGTATTCATCTTAGCCTTCATTATTCTACCTCCTGTCTGAATAAAACGGGACTCCCCATTTAATCTTATGTATATTCAGTATTGTAGCATATTTTATCTACCTTGTGAACAAGTAAAAAAAAATGACTGTCTTTCCATGGAAAGGCAGTCATTACCACATGCGCACCCCGTGGCCAGGGTTAAAATTCTAACATGTTAAAACTTTAAGTCAAAACGTCTTATGCACGCTCAACCTTGCCTGATCTTAAGCAAGAAGTACATACATACATCTTCTTGTTGTTTCCGTTAACGTTAACCTTTACAGATTTTACGTTAGACTTCCACATCTTGTTTGATCTTCTGTGTGAGTGGCTAACCTTGATACCAAAGTGAGCACCCTTGTTACAAATCTGACAAACAGCCATTGTACTTACACCTCCTTGTAAAAACTTAGGCTTTTCGCCCAGAACGTTCTTAACTATAACAGAAATTATAAAAGAAATCAAGTGTTTTTTCCCGTCACCCTAGTGTTTTTTTGCGATTTCTCCCGCCCTTTTATAAATTGAGTTTTCAGGGACCAGGCCACGCACCATGGATAATGGATAGATATTGCTGTTTCTTCCAATCACGGTACCAGGATTTAAAACAGAATTACATCCCACCTCTACATAGTCTCCCAACATAGCCCCAACCTTCTTTCGGCCGGTGGCTACCTCTTCTCCCATGCCCTTAATTACTACTAAGGACTTGTCAGATTTTACATTAGAGGTAATAGAACCGGCTCCCATGTGGGACTTAAATCCAAGAATAGAATCTCCCACATAATTATAATGTGGAACCTGAACATTATTAAAAATCACAACGTTTTTCAATTCCGTAGAATTACCAACAACACAATTGTCTCCTACAAATGCATTGCCACGAATAAAGGCACATTGACGAACCTCAGTATGATTCCCTATAATAGCAGGGCCCTTTATATAGGCTGATTCAAACACTGTGGCAGACTTGGCAATCCAAACATCCTCTCCCACCTGATCATATTCATCCGGGGATAGGGTCTTTCCATATTCTTTAATAAAGTCACCGATTCGATCTAAAACCTCCCAAGGATAGGTCACCCCTTCAAATAATTTACTTGCCTGAGTTTCTTTCAGGTCATACAAATCTTTAATCTGATACATGATACACCTCTTATTCTACCGTTACGGACTTAGCAAGATTTCTTGGCTTATCTACATCGCATCCTTTAAGAACCGAGGTATAGTAAGCAATTAACTGAAGTGGTACCACGGTAAGGATTGGGGTAAAGATATTTTCTACCTGTGGGATCTTAATTACATGATCTGCCACTCCCTCTTCGATTTTCATACCATCCTTTAAAACCACAATTACCTTAGCACCACGACTCTTTACTTCCTTAATGTTACTTACCGTCTTTTCAAATAAATCTGTCTGAGTTGCCACTGCAATCACCGGCATCTGATCTGTTACCAAAGAAATGGTTCCATGCTTTAATTCTCCGGCAGCATAAGACTCAGAATGAATATAGGAAATCTCCTTTAATTTTAAAGACCCCTCCATACTTAAGGCGTAATCCAAGCCTCGTCCAATGTAAAGCAAACTCTCTGCATTCAAAAGCTTAGAGGCTACAAACTGGCACTCTTCCTTAACTTCTAAAGTTTTGGTAATTAAATCCGGAATAGCGGTTAACTGTTCCATATAAGACCGACATTCTTCTTTGCTAATTTTACCATTGGCATAAGCAAGTTCAAAGGTAAGCAAATACATAGCTGCAAGCTGTACCGCATAAGCCTTTGTTGAAGCTACGGAAATCTCAGGACCTGCATGAGTGTAAATAACCATATCTGCATCTCTGGCAATGGAGGAACCCTTAACATTAACAAAGGCTAAGGTCTTAGCACCATGATCCTTGGCAAGATGAAGGGCCGCTTTGGTATCCGCTGTCTCTCCGGACTGAGAAATTAAAATTACCAGATCATCCTCTGAAAGAATCGGATCACGATAACGGAATTCGGAAGCAATATCCACCGTTACATCGATTCTAGCCAGTCGCTCAATTAAGTACTTACCCACCATTCCGGCATGCATAGCTGTTCCGCAGGCAACAATAAAGATTTTTCTAAATCCTTTTAACAGTTCCGCAGTTAAGCCACATTCAGAAAGATCCGGCATACCATCCTTGATTCTAGGTAAAATCGTAGTAGAAACCGCCTTAGATTGTTCGTAAATTTCCTTTAACATAAAGTGGGCAAAACCACCCTTTTCCGCAGCCTCCATATCAAAGTTCGCTACCTGTACTTCCTTCTCAATCGGATTCATATGAGGATCATAGAAATTAATCTGATCGGCAGTAATTTCTGCCAATTCGTTTTCCTCCATAAGATAGTAATTTTTGGTATATTTTAAAATTGCAGGTACATCGGAGGCCAAAAGATTCTCTCCCTCTCCACTTGCAACAATTAAAGGACTGTCCTTGCGGATTGCAAAGATTCGATCCGGAAATTCACGAAACATAATTCCTAAGGCATAAGATCCACGAATTTCATTCACCACTTTATGAATTGTTTTAATTGGGTTGCCATCATAGTAATAATCTAAAAGTTTGGCAACCGTTTCTGTATCTGTTTCTGACACAAAATGATATCCTTGTCCTAAAAGGAATTCCTTGATTTCTAAATAATTCTCAATAATACCGTTGTGTACAATGGTCACTCGTTTATTTCCGTGAGGATGGGAATTGATATCCGATGGTTCTCCATGAGTTGCCCAACGTGTGTGTCCGATTCCTACCATTCCCTGAGGCTTATGTACGGCTAAACGTTCTCTTAAGTTATCTAACTTTCCCTGACACTTTTCTACTACAATATCTCCTTGTTCCATTACAGCAATTCCTGCCGAATCATAACCACGATATTCTAATTTTGAAAGGGCATCTACTAAAACATCTGCACTATTTCTCTTCCCAACATATCCTACAATTCCACACATATACTATTCTCCTTTGGATTTGTCTGTCCTATATTCATTCGATTATTTTACTATAAAAGCGTCCCTACGTCAAAGTCTAAATCGCCTATTGATTTGGGACCTTTTGAAATTGTCCCTTCAAATAAGCAGAATAGTTATGATCCTTTACCGCATTCGTCCTTTTAGCCACATAGGCATCTAGCTTTTCCATATATTCCTTTTCATTTACCTGTCCCTGTTCCACATAAGACAGTCCTTTTTCCCAACTTGCAGTTAATTCAGGATTTAAAAGAGAGGACATAGAAGCTAAAACCACTTCATAAATCAATTCCCCTAAAAGGGACGGGGTATAAATCTGTGTTTTTTCATTTAACAAGATATAACCAATACTTACCAGTTTTTTCAGGATTTCTCCCCTGGTAGCAGACGTTCCAATTCCAGACCCCTTAATCTGCTCACGTAGGGTTTCATCTTCAATTAATTGACCGGCATTTTCCATGGCAAGCACCATACCACCTGAAGTATATCTCTTTGGTGGGGAGGTCTCTCCTGATTTTACATAGAATTCTTCCACCGAAAGTTCCTGACCCTTTTTTAAAGCGTTAATCGTATCAAAGGAAGGTCCGCTGTCCTTCCCAGACTCCTTGCCACCCCAGCAAACCAAGTATCCCTGTTTTGCAAGAACCTTGGTGGATACATTAAACTGCTCCTTGTTTCTTAAAAGGCAAATGGTTACCTTCTTATACTCTGCCGGTGGATAAAAGATAGAAAGAAATCTTCGAACAATCGAAGAATACACTTTTTTCTTTAAATCATCCAAGGAAGCTAGGTTTTGTAAGCCCTGCCCCGTTGGGATTACCGCATAGTGATCGGTAATTTTCTTATCGTCACAATACTTACTTTTAGCAATATTTTTATAAGAACCGGATTTTAAAATTTCATTTGCAAAAGGCGCAAAACTTGGTAACTTAGCAAGTCCGGAAATATTTTTATGAATCACCTTAGCAATAGCGGTGGATAAAACCCTGGCATCGGTTCTGGGATACGTTACCAATTTTTTCTCATAAAGTTCCTGAATAACCCCTAAGGTCTCATCTGGGCTGATCTTATAATTTTTCGAACAATAATTTTGAAGTTCCGCCAAATTAAAAAGAAGAGGTGCCTGTTTTTTCTCGGTCTTATTCTCTTTTTTTAAAATGGTCATGGTAACCGGTTTAGGTTCAGCCAATTCTTCCATAAATCCCCTTGCTATTTCTTCTTTTAAGAAACCAGAATCCTTGTAAAGAACCGGACTTCCAAAATATTTACTTCCCTCTACCGCCTTCCATTCTGCCTCTAGGGTATCATCTGACAAAGGAAGTTTTGCCAGGACACGGTAAAATGGAGTTTTCACGAAGTCACGGATTTCCCGCTCCCTTCTTACCACCATTCCAAGAACACAAGTCATCACACGGCCCACAGAAATTGACGAGAAATTAGGAAGTTTCTTCCGCTCCTGGTAAGGCTTCTTGATATTTTCCATATACTTTGCCCGCATCTTAGGATAACGACGAAAAATCTCATTTTGCACGTCATAGCCATAGCGAAGGGTTAAGACTCTGGAAAAGTTGATTCCCATTAGATAATCTTCCTTAGCTCTTAAATAAGCTGCCGAGGATAAATTGTCATATTCCGAAAGGTCCTTGGCTTCCTTGATTCCCCGCTGGATTTCTTCTTCCGTTTGAGAATCAATCCAAACCCGCTTTTCCTTCTTATTCTGAATCTTGGCTTCCTGGGCCACCAATCGATAAATATATTCTCCCTCTCGTCCCGAGTCGGTACAAACATAGATTGATTCAACGTCCGGACGATTCAAAAGACCTTCCACCACTTGATACTGGCGTTTCGCGGAAGGGATAATTTCATACAAAAACTCTTCCGGTAAAAAAGGTAAGGTCTCCATCCTCCACTTCTTTAAATTCTCATCATAGGCATCCGGATATGACATGGTAACCAAGTGACCCACACACCAGGTGACAATATAGGAATCATTTTCCAGGTAGCCCTTCTTTTTTTGTTTATCCACCACCTTTAAGGCATCCGCAAATGCTTCTGCTACACTAGGTTTCTCTGCGATAAATACTGATTTTCCCATCTATTCCTCCTCTTTCTTTTCATACCCCATTCTTTTTATTCTTCCCTTTTTGTCTGTTCATCTAAGGTTAACTCATAAGCCGGCAGGAAATGCTCCATAAAATAATCCAATTCTTCTAAGCCAAATTCCTGAATGCTTTTATAAATCGTCTCCTTAGCCACCTGGAAATCATCGTTACCAAAGCGCTCTTCTTCCACACATTTCAAATAAGCAGAAAGCTTATCTGCCGCCTTTACGTAACGACTGTATTCCGGCTTTGTTCCCTGAACTTTCAAAAGGGGCCGATAGATTTCATGCAGTTCCTTTGGCAAGCCGGAAATCATATGGTCTGCTGCCGTATCTTCCACCTTCTTATAAGCCTCTCGAAGTTCCGGGGCAAAATATTTAATTGGAGTTGGCATATCTCCTGTTACGATTTCTGTAGCATCATGATAAAGACCGAGAACCGCAAGTTCATTCACATCGATCTCTTTTCCAAAATAAGTATTTCCAATGACCCCCAAGGCATGCGCTAACATAGCCACTTCCAAACTGTGAGTGGCATCATTTTCCTCTTGGGTATTTCTCATAAGTCCCCAACGGGTAATGTATTTCATTCTTGAAAGTTGTGCAAAAAATTGATACATGAAAACCTCCTTAGACTCCAGGTTCCAGTTCCTCTAAGATAAAAATAAAAAGTCACGCAGGCTCTGCCGGCATGACTCTTTATAGAAAGTCATAAACTGATTATCTTACTGAGAAACGATAAATTGTTGTGGTGCGATAAAGGTCTCCTGCCTTTAATACAGGCTGTTCAAAACTTGGAACATTGATTGCGTTAGGGAAATACTGCGTTTCAAAACATGCAGCAGATCTCTTTGCGTATACTGCTCCTCCCTTACCGATTTCAGTTCCATCTAAGAAATTACCGGTATAGAACTGCATACCGGGCTGGTCTGTGTAAACCTGCATAAAACGTCCGGACTTGTCATCATACATAGATGCAACGAAAGAAACCTGTCCTGGCTTGGTATTTACAATCCAGTTGTGGTCATATCCACCACCCCAAACTAATTGATCATAATCTGCATCAATTTCATCTCCAATGGACTTTTCTTTTCTAAAGTCCATAGGAGTACCTGTCACATCAATGATTTCACCATGAGGAATTGATTCCTGATCTGCCTGAGTAATGGCATCTGAGTTGATCACAACCTTCTGATCCAATACAGAACCAGAAGCATGACCTGCCAGGTTAAAATAGCTATGGTTGGTCAAGTTAATAACAGTATCTGCATCACTGACTGCTTCATAGTCAATTCGAATCTCATCATCTTCTGTTAAGGTATAGGTAACATACATGGTAAGGTTACCTGGATATCCCTGGTCTCCGTCCTTGCTTACATAAGTAAACGTAATGGATGAACCGCACTCTGACTCACAGGTCTTAGCATCCCAAACTCTCTTGTGGAATCCGTCAAAACCACCATGAAGAGAATTGTTTCCATCATTCTTCTCTAAAGGATATGTCTTGCCATTTAAGGTAAAGCTTGCACCACCAATACGGTTTGCAAAACGGCCAATGGTAGAACCAAAATTTGGACCATTCACGGTATACTTGTCAAGTTCATCATATCCAAGTACCACATCCTCAAACTTTCCATCCTTATCGGCTACCTTAAGGGAAACAAGAATTGCTCCGTAGTTAATAAAAGAAGCCTCTGTTCCCTTCTTGTTTGTAAATGTGTATAAAGTAATCTTAGCACCATCTTTGGTAGTACCAAATTCTCTTGTCTGAATCATTAAAAATTACCTTCCTTTCTTTCGTCAAATCCTTAACTATCATACACTATTTTCGTCTCTTTTACAATCTTAGAAGCATTACTTTTCTTCAATACTTCTTGTCCACCAATTCAAAAGTTCCGTAACCGTTGCCTGTGCCTGAGAAATGCTTCCCTGATACTGGCTACCATCCTGATTTACAATTAATATCTGTCGTTCTGAATTTGGACAAATCATTAACTGAAACATACAAAATCCCGTGGAACTACGATGAATACATAAAACCGGTCCTTCCATATAGGCAAACCATGGATCCTCTTTCTTTATGGAAACTCCCTTTTTTAACAAATGAAATTCCTGTCTTGTAATCATTCTCTTAAACAGGATGATTTCGTGGCTCTTTGGCATCTCATAGGCAAGATACCGATTCCTTCCTGCATTCACCCTTTTTCCCGGACCGATTACAGGACCCAACACTTGTTTAAAGGTTAAGGAATTATCGCTATCGATTTTCCCGCATCCCATGGCAAATTCAATTAATTGAAAATAATCCCGATACTCATGAATCACTGCCTTATAAGCACTGGCAACTACTTCTGGCGGATTTAAAAAAGCTCCACATCCAAAGGCTCCTAAAATTAAAACATGAACCCCCTTGGATATGGCAATCTGGAATATTCTTCTTGCCCTGCTTAAATGGATTTCATATAAACGTTCCCTAGAGATGGTTTCCTCCCCCAAATCGGGAGCTGCAGTGGTAAAAATATCTACTTTATACTGCTGTCTCTTTTCAAGATTTTGCGGCAAATCTTCATCATCCTTAATCACCAAAACATCTGGGGTGTAAATAATTTTATCCTTATCCGTCGACTTATAATAATTCTCCACCACATAAGGACGGATCAAGGCCGGATAAAGCAGGGAGGATCTACAAATCGATTCTTCCTGAGCCACAGCACCAGATTTTACTCCCCCTCCCGGATGATAGGCATTGGCAAAATTCAAAAGTCCTACCCGCATCTTTGGAAATAATCCCTTGGCCTTTGCTGCTGCCTCAAGAGTTCTTCTGCCTGTTACATTCACTTCTCCCGTAGCCCAAGGACAAATCCTCAGGGGAATCTCTTTTCCATTTTCATAGATTAGCGTATTTTTTCTAACCTCTTTTATATTTGTCAAGAAATCTGCATCTCTTTTGGCCTGATTCATAGTATCTGTAAAAACATCAATTAATTCTTCTCTACTTGGGGTCATCTTCCCTCTCCTTTATCTTCTAGTAATTATATCCCTCATGGATTTCTTTTATGTAATCCTGAAACTTTATGGCCTCTTCCTTGGGATTCATAATCTGAACCTGGTTTCCCAACCCTGCAAGCCATCCATAAAACTGCTTACTTACGGCTATGGTAATAATCGCAAGAAAATGCTCTTCATCCAATTTGCGGTTATGAATATTCCCTCCAAATTGATCAAAGATTACATTTGCCATATCGTTGTGACATCGTAATTCTAAAGTGGTCATGGGCCCATCATACATGTTGAAGCGCTTTTCATTATATTTCGACTTATCTCGTCTTGAAAATTCCTTACTACCTAGCCGTTTTTCCTTGATAACACTAGCCTTTTTAATCTTGTCTACCCGGTAGTGACGAATGTCTTTGCTGTCTTGATCATAAGCTACCAAATAGTAATTCTCATTGTCATAAACCAAAGCCCATGGACTTACCTGATAAAAATCCCCATTTCTTTTAGGTTCCAGCCTTGCCTCAGGTGTCCATTTTACATATTGAAAGGTTAGCTGTTGGTCTTGGGTCATGGCAGACTGAATGGTATCCACGGTTAGATAAATGGATTCATTCATATTCTTCACTCGGTCCGTTACAAAAACCTCTCTTTGTAACAACTTGGCATCATAAATACTTAGGTTTGCCTCTAATTTTTTTATCAATTCCTTCGATTTATTTGGGGTAATAAATTTGGACGATTGAATGGCATCTACCAAAAGTTTCAATTCCGGCACCTCAAAGTCTCTTGCTCCACAGTGATAATAGGTCTTATTTCCACGTTTTTCTTTTAAAATTTCTATGCCAAACGCATCTAAACTTTCCAAATCATCATAGATACTTTTTCTTGCTGCATCAATGTCATACTGGGCCAATTTCTCGATGATTTCCGGCATGGTTAACCCATGTTCATCATCCGTTTCCTGTCTCATAATCTTTGACAGGTACAAAAGTTTCAGTTTTTGGTTTTGTCCTTTTGCCATACTTTCCTCCTAATATCCAAAATATGAAAATTGCATATAATCCACACCATATGTTTTCTTCTCAAAAAAACAAAAACTAAAATTATTATAGCACGTTCTACTAAAAAATGCGAAGGGGACAAAACGATAAAAAACCCATCTCCCTAAGAAGATGGGCAATTTATTTTAAAGCTTATTGTGATCAATTGGTACGATACCTAAGGTAATATTTAAGTTACCATTTCTCGTACGAAGTTTATCAATAAATTCCTTCTGGCTTGTGCCATTTTTTAACTGAACCTGGTAAGCAAGTTCATATAAGGCACCAAGATTTGTAGTCTTTACTCTTATAAGATCTACAGAATCTGTATAGGCTGCAAAGAGATCATCAAAGGTTCCCTCATAGTTTAAGTTTTCAGGAATTGTAATCTTTAACTCTCTTACACGGTCCTTCTTTTCACCAAATGGTCCTCTATAAAGAATAAGGAAAATAAGTGCTACTACGATGGTAAATAATAAACCAGCGGTAAGGTAACCCATACCTGCTGCAAGTCCTGCTGCCATACCAAAGAAGATTGAGGTAATGTCTCTAGCATCTCCTGGTACAGAACGGAAACGAACCAAGGTAAATGTACCCGCTACAGATAAAGCTCTTGCAGTATCTGAACCAACCATTAAAATAACTGCTGCAACAATTGCTGGTAAAACCACCAAAGTAATTGAGAATCCACTAAACTTACGTCCTTTTTCACTTAAGGTATAGGCCGCTGCAATGATTGCTCCACATACAAAAGCTGCTAATAAACATAAAAGTAATGTCTTTAATTCAATGCCAGACAGTGATCCTGTACTGTCGCTATTTAAAATCGATGTTAATGTCATAAGAATCCCTTCTTTCCAATATTCTATTCATTAGTTACCAGTTGTCATTAAGAGTGAGCATAGGCAAGCTGAATTTCACTTTCATTATAATCCGGATTACCAGATGGTACAAAGAAATGATAACTGTCTGTTTTCTCCAGCTGTTCTTTACAATACTGCTTATACTCTGTTCCATATTTAGAAAAGGTATTAGAATATGCTCCTACCTGATTTAAGATGTCTACAAACCAAAGCGGAACTGAATTCAAAATCTTCACTTCCATCAACCACTGATCAGGATTCAGAAGTTTTTTTCCAAAGGAACCTTTCTCCAGACGAACATCTTCTCTTCTGGTAGTAATGTTTGTGTCAAAGGTTACACGGAAATCTGGATCTTCCTTACCAAAAAATGCAAGACGGTCATAAGAAATATAAACCGCAGGAATCAAATCGTAAACAGATAAGAAATACTTTTGTTCTTCAAGTACCTGCTGATTAATAAACTCTGCAAGAGGTGGAGTAATCTTTTCGTCTACAAAGCGATAAGCATCCTTTAAAATTAAGGTTGTTCTTCTCTTATAAACAACTCCCTTAAATTTTTTCTTGATTTCAAGGAAAACCTTATCATCCATGTTAGGAACACCATAGCCTCTTAAACGAAGCTTTTCCTTATAAACTGGTTTTGCCAATGACCTGCGAATCAGCTCGTTGTTAGGAGTATCATAATATACGTTCGAGATCTTGTAAAACTTACCACCTACATTAAACTTATCCAGATTCATATATGGTTCAATCAGCTTAAGCATTTTTTCATACTGAGCAGTTGTTAACATAAACTTCTTTTCTACTCTTGCGAAAACCTCAATAGCCATAATACTTCTCCTTTCTATACCTGTTTCTTCCGAAACCTTCTGAGTCTTTTCTATTCCAACCTTAATAAGTTTGGAATCTTACACATGCATGTCAGACCTTTGTTTGATCTGATCACATTATGGCATACCAATCTGAAATCTATATGAACAGAAACTGATGAATCTGAAAAAAATAAGTTTCCTTATTTATTTGCAAATTTTGTAAATGGAATTTCAAAATAGAAGGTTGAACCATGTCCATATTCACTTTCTACTCCATAATCTGCTTGGTGCAATTCCAAAATATTTTTCGAAATAGAAAGACCAATTCCATTACTAACCACAGGTCTCTTATGTGTCTTATCAACCTTATAATAACGTTGCCATACGGCATCCAGATCTTCCTTCTTAATCCCTTCTCCTGTATCTATTACTTGGATGCGTACCTTTTTGTCTTCTACAAATACTTCCTGCTTTACGATTACCCTCTTGTCGTCCCCGGTATAATTAATGGCATTACCAATTAAGTTATAAAGAACCTGATAAATCTTTTTCTCATCTGCATAGACCAAAACATGTTCCTTATATAAGAACTCAATATGATAATGATCTTTTTCTGTCATCTTGGCAATACGATCAATAATGGCACTAATAGAATCTGTAAGGTCATACTCTCCGGGATCAATTTTAGATACCCCTGCCTGAAGCTTTGACATATCCAAAAGGTCTGTAACTAAATTGGTTAAACGCTTTCCTTCATCAATCACTACCTGAACATTTTCCGGATTATTCTCTCCGGGAATATCCCTCATAACTTCCGCATATCCAACAATCATGGTCAAAGGAGTACGCAGGTCATGGGAAACATTCGCAATCAGGTCTCGCTGAAATTGCTCGGTTTTTCCAAGTTCCACAGCCGCCGTGGTAAGAGTATTGGACAACTCATTCACCTCCCGATAGGTTGTTCCATCAAATACCGTATCATACCGTCCCTTGGCAAGTTCCTTGGCTTGGCGGTTAATTTTAATAATCGGTCTGGCAATCTTTCTAGACAATATAATTGCAAGAACAATGGTCATTAAGATTACGATAATCGTAATATAAATCAACTGAATCCGAATGGTTGCCACCGTAGTATCCACAGGACTTACCTCAGTATCTAAGAAAATGGTAACTTTCTTGTCGCCCATGGTAATCCGTTTGGCATAAATCATATCCTCGGTCTTGGACTGGTTATAAAAAAGCCGATCATATTTTTCTTTATTCTTACTCCTAGCTATAATACCAGGGGAATAGGTATTATATTCATACTCTGAACCGCTATGTTCTCCTTCCTCTTCCTCGGAAGGCCTGTCATCGGATTCTTTCGGTTGAATCTTGGCCTCAAGCGGATCCTCTTCCTCTTCATTTAAATAGATTTTGGTATAGGTACCATCTCCCTCACGAATTCGGCGAAGATAAGATTTCATGGTAAGTTTCGACCAACGATGAATTCGACATTCCGAGGTTCGTTCCACCGTATATTCCACCGTGGCATCATCATCTACAATCATAATACAGGTATCCGACTGTTCCGATACGGAATTTAATGCATCCTCTAAATCCTCATTATTAATGGCACTTTCAATATTATTCATGGCCTCATGAAGATCTCTGGTTTTAATATAACGATAAAATTCATCCAGATAAACCGTCTGCATCAACCAAATCGCCAGTAAGATAATGGATACAAAGGAAACCAAAGAAAAGAAGAGGATCCATTTTATACTAAATCGCTTTTTTTTTTTTTTACTTTTACGGTTTGATTATTTTTCTTTTCTTTTTTCATAGTTAAGCCTCAAAACGATAACCTACGCCTCTAAGGGTGACCAAAAACTTCCGGTATGGGCCAATGCTGGAACGAAGAAGCTTGATATGGGTATCTAAGGTTCTATCATCTCCAAAATAATCATACCCCCAAACATCCTGAATCAACTTCTCACGACTGAGAGCAATTCCACGATTTCGAATCAAATAATATAAAAGATCATATTCCTTAGGGGTAAGGTCCACTTCTACTCCATCTACAGTAACTTTTCTTCCGGTATAATCCACCACAAGTCCTTCCTTTTGGAAGATTTCATGTTCATTCTGACTTGCCCCCTCTACCGGCTGATTTCTGGAAATCACCACATTGATACGCATCATCAATTCCTTAGGTGAAAATGGCTTTACCACATAATCATCGATTCCCAATTCAAATCCATGGATTCGATCATACTCTTCTCCTCTCGCCGAAAGCATAATGATCGGAATCTTTTTTATCTTTAAAATTTCACGGCATGTTGAGAAACCATCTAATTCCGGCATCATAATATCAAGGACAATTAAATCAAATTTTTCCTTTCGAACCATATCAATGGCATCCATTCCATTCTCTGCCTCTGATACCTGATAGCCTTCAAATTCTGCGTACTTCTTAATCAAAAGACGAATTTTTAATTCATCATCTACAACTAAAATATGATACATAAGACCCTCCTTACTTTTCACTCAAACTTTCCTATTTTTATAATACTATAAAAGGAAGGTGATGGTAAAGTGAAAACCCCCGGTTTTTTTTATCTTGAATTGTCAAGTTAAGTGCAACGACGTTGAATAATAAGCCTCATATGGTGTTTTGTATCCAAGGCATTTTCTTGGGCGCTTATTCAGTTCATCGTACATTGCTTGAATATATTCTTCTGATATATTTGTTATATCGACACCTTTAGGAAAGTATTCTCTCAATAAACCATTTGTATTTTCGTTTGTACCTCGCTGCCATGGATGGTGAGGTAAAGGAAAATAG
>DEWK01000001.1 GCA_002363615.1 Lachnospira sp. UBA3212
GACCGCAAGACCTTAATTGGACTTGATTTTACAATCCATATCATTGGCAACAGACTGATCACCAGCCCTAAAATCAAAAATCCAATTACAAGCGTTCCAAATCCGTATTGCATGTTTGCCCACCAATTTTCAACTCTTCCTCTTAACAATTCGTAAGCAAAGGTTCCCACCAGTGCAAGTACAAGCGAAAATCCTTCCAGCATAGTAAAACGAGCGAGGATTTCTACAAAAATCTTCCCTCTACTATAGCCCAAGGTTCTTTTTAACATATATTCATATAGTTTCTTTCTTCCCCAAAAATATGCCAAAAAGCCGGCATTTACAATGCAAAATACATAGAGAATTTTTACCAGGACCCCTAAAATTCCTTGATATTCTTTTAACACAAACCCTGCTAAATCATATCCCTGATACCAAATTTCCTCCTCATCATATGTTCCAAACTCACTTATCCAGGATAGCATCTCCTTGCCTGCATCCGATTCATTACTTTTATAGACAAATCTAGTATCTTCATCCGGTCGGAAACCATCCATGCTCAAAGGAAATTCGATACATCTGGTGTCAAAACTCTCAAGATCATTTGACTTTAAATATCCCGCAACCAAGCATTCCTTATTATTAAGGGTAATATATTTTTTCCCCTTTTTCTCGTGTAGTTCCTTTTCCCATCCTCGCCCAACAAAATAGCAGTCTTCTTTCCCTTTCACGTCAGAATAGTAATCAAACGTTATTAGGCCCTGTGCGATTGGCTCATTTTGAACGAATAAGCATTCAACCGTAATCGGACGAAACACATCTTCCCCTACAGTTTTGTCTATCCACAAATAAATATTTCCATTTTTTATATGACACTCTGTTACATCACCGTTGATTTCGTCTAAGTGTATTCCTAAATAATACCGACATTCTTCCTTAGCACATTCCGCTTCCACCTGCTTCACCTGTCGCACTTGGTCCATTCCCTCATAAAGCACAACAAAAGTCATAAAAAAAGAGAACACAAACATGAATAAGATGGATTTGTTATGAACGATTTTACCTTTCACACCATGTACCTCCTTTAATTTGAATATAACTGTTCTTTAATGGTCTTATTCCTAATCATATAAACAGACAGTAAGGAGATAACGGCCGCAAGTAAAAAACATACTACCAGTAGAAAGATTCCAAATTGGCCAAGATATACGTATCGCAGCCTTTTCATCAAAATCACATTTTCTTCTTCAAAGAGAAACTCTTTAAGGAGTAATTGTTGAATCAAAAAGGCAACTATTCCGGCAATCAGACTTTTTATAAAATTCTCTCCAAAGAGGATTCCCCAAATTTTCTTTCTTGATAATCCGGATAAAATCCATACGCCCAATTCCTTTTGCTTCAATGAGCTGATTAAGAGCTGAGCAACTACCATAATCATATATGCAACCGAAATAATAACGATTGATATCTTCAGTAACGACTGATGAATCCAAGCAGCATCTGATGTTATAGTCTCTACTCGAGCTTCATAGGTTCCAACGTTCACCCCTAACCCATGCTTTTTAAAGGTGTCTTGTATTTTTTTGACTCCTTCCCGAAAAGAACATTGATCTGATACCGAAAAAAACGCCAAACTATTAGTGATATTTTCACGGGAGTTATATGCCGGCACCACCAAAAAAAAGTTATCTATCGGATCTGTACAACTAAATTGAACACCGCCCCAATTACATAGAAGTGAATATTCAGCAAGCAAATACGTATTCTTTTCTAACACGCCGGCCACTTCATATTCCTCCTTTGTTTCCTCATCATATAGAATGGTTCCGATTGGGATATCCCTGTAGTTATAACCAAGATAGATTAGGTTCTTTTCCGTCTTCTTTACCGTATCCTTACTCCCCTTGCTTAACTTATAATTATTAAACAAAAAGGCTTGGGATGGCATCAGTACTACATCAATTTCCTTTGAGTAATCCGACTCCGGATTAGCGCTTTCCAAAATATGAACATACTGATTTGATATTTCAAGCATCTTCTTCCATATATCTTCTTCTGAATTTTTTGTTTTTAAAGAACTTAAGCAAGAAAACTTCCAAGCACCGATACTTTCTATTTCTTCCCCTTCTACCAGTTCTTCGTAGACTTTTATAACCTCCTCACTTTCTTCAAGGGGAATTTCTACTACACCACACTGATCCTTGTCTTGACGAATATACTTGTATGCCTCTTTTTCATAATTTTTTAAGAAAATTAAATCCATACTTAAGTAACCAAAAACCGTCAGCCCTAAAGTCATTACAATCACACTTAAAAGAAACAAGGATGGTTTGTAAAACATTCGCTTTCTTACATAATAAAAATAATTACTCATATTCACCACCTAATAAAAAGGCCCGATCTATATAACAGAACAGGCCTTCTTTTTTATTACCATTTTATTCTCGCATGAGCAGTATATACAACTTTTGTTCGGCTAGTTACACTTTTGGATTTAACCGTAGTCAACGGACATTTTGACATTACATTAGTATAACTGCCGTTCATTCCAAATGAAGCAGTTGCTGCAGTTGCTGCATCAATAGCATACGCCCTCCAATAACCATCATGTCCAACCAAAAAAGACTGCTCGACCACTCTCATAGATAAATAAATTTTTCCACTATTCGTATCAATAATCTTTGTGAAAACATCTCCAAGATAACAAGTATAATCGTGAGTCCCTGCCATTGTTGGCACAGCCATTGATGATAACATCAGGCAAGTTGTTAATACTGTGCAAAGCACTCGTTTGATTTTCTTCATAAAATCAAATCCTCCTATTTTTCATATTTTCGTCCCTTTTTCTGCGCAAAAAACCAGACAACCGAGATTATACACCCCCCCCCAATTATTTATGTCAACATTTTTTCGCTATTTAAATCATTTTTTTTGAAAAAAATTATATTTTCTTTTCTGAATAGTCCAGCCACAAGCAAGCAAAGAAGATTAGTAAAACCAGTGCCACCATAATAATCATAATCGGTGGAATCATCTTCTGGATGGTCACCGTGGTCTTTTTGGCCACCTCGATTACCTGACTGGTGGCATCCGGTACCCGAATGGAAACCCGATCCTTTTTGGTTTGTGTAAAATCAAAGACCAAGGGCTTTCCCCGTTTATTACTTCTCCAAAGAGACATCGCCATTAGGGCAACATAAGTAGCGGTATTACTGGCCTTGTTGCTTCCCTGCTTGGAATAAAGATAGCAAAAACTGCCATTGTCATTCTGATAAGCAAGTAGGGCCTGATAGGCCTTAATGAAATCAAAGTTCCTATGATTGCTTGCAATCATAGCAAGAATCACCCAAGCGAGACTTTCGGAATTACGATTCCCATCTAGATCATCAAACTCCAAAGCTAAATCCGCCTGAGAAAGCAAGGCGTTCACGGATGCTGCAATCCCTGTGTTTAAGGCATCCTCAGTAACTTCAGAAGTAGAGAGGTCTTTGCCATAGATTTCTCGATAGGCAGTAAGACCAAGGACAGCCTGGGCGGTAAGACTCACATCCACCGCTTCCGTATTGTCACTGTTGTAGCTTCCATCCGGCATAGCCTGGGAAATAACACGAATGGCATAGTGATCTGCCAACTCTCGATAATGCCAATACCCCACCAAGGTAGCGTCGATAACATCCTCAATGCTTGCTTCCTGACCGGTTTCCTCTATCAGGAAATTTCCTGCTGCCACCTCTCGGTCTGTCTTTTGGGCATTGGCTTCTAAACTGGTAACCGCAAGCAGGGCCCAAACCTCTGAACGAATTCCTTCCTTGGCAACCTCTTCCACGTCTCTTAAACCATCTAGCAGGTTATAGCCATGGAACATTCCATCAGTGGAACCGGTTCCTCCCATCACCGATAGGGACTGGGTGGAAAGAATCAACTTAGAATAGTCCATGGAACTTGAAAATTCCCCATTCTTATCCTTGATTTTTTGCAAAATGTTATTATGAAAATAACTTAGATAATTGCTTGGGGCACTGTAGCCTGCCATACCATAAGAAATAATGGACCACTGGGTAGAATACCCCGGGTTATTGTCAGCGGACAGTAAATAAATAGCCGCTTCTTTGGCAGACTTGCTAAGTCCCAGTTCCTTTACCTTTTTAATTGTATTGTTCGTTTTCTCCTCAGTAGCGGTGGCTAGCTCACTTTTCTTTTCAGAAACATCCGCCGCATAGGTCAGAGTAGAAAAACCGGAGCCGGTACACGTCATCATGCCTGCAAGCAGGATGGCGGCCCATCTCGTAATCTTTCTCATCTGATTCTCCCTTCCTTTTATTCAGATCCAACTACTTTTTCTTCTTTTTCTTTCTTACACTGTAGCCAAAGCTTCCCAACTTCTTCCCTAAATCATAGTATTCCCCATGGGAATAAACGATTGGCTTTGCCAATGACAGATCAAATTTCTTATGTTCATCCAGATAGGCTTCCTCTGCATGAACCGCAAGGACATCTGCCACAAACATATGGTGGCTGCCTAACTCCTTGACTTCCCTTACCCTGCACTCAATGTTTACCGGGCTTTCCTTAATCAAAGGCGCTTTAATAAGGTCCGCCTTCTCTTTGGTCAAATGACAGGTCTCAAACTTGTCCTGATCCCGTCCGGATACTACTCCACAAAAGTCTGTTGCAAACACCAAATCCTTGGTGGTCAGGTTAATTACAAATTCGCCACTTTCCTTTATCATAGAATAGCTATAGCGGGAAGGTCTCACAGAAATACTCACCATAGGTGGATTGGTACACACCGTACCTGCCCAGGCCACGGTAAAGACATTTTCAGAGCCATCCAAGCCCCGTGCTGTTATTAAAACTACCGGAAGGGGATAAAGCATATTCCCCGGTTTCCACGACTGCTTTGCCATAGTCACTCCTTTTTCTTAGTTTAATGCGTCTAATGCCTGAGCAAGATCGTCGATTAAGTCCTGCTTGTCCTCAAGACCACAAGACATACGAATCAAACCAGCTGGGATTCCTGCATCCTTTAACTGCTCATCGGTAAGCTGTCTATGGGTAGAGGTCGCAGGGTTTAAGCAACAGGTTCTTGCATCTGCTACATGGGTCTCGATTGCTCCAAGCTTTAAGTGCTTCATAAAGGTCTCAGCAGCCTTACGTCCACCCTTTAACTCAAAGGAAACGACACCACATCCACCCTTAGGAAGATACTTCTGAGCAAGATCATAGAACTTATTAGACTTTAAGCCAGGATAACTAACAAATTCAACCTCAGGTCTGGTCTCTAAGAACTCAGCTACTGCCTGACCATTTTCTACGTGACGGGCCATACGAACGGAAATCGACTCAAGACCAAGGTTTAGGATAAATGCGTTGATTGGTGACTGAACCGAACCGAAGTCACGCATTAACTGAGCGGTTGCCTTTGTAATAAATGCACCTTCCTTGCCAAACTTCTCAGCATAGGTAATTCCATGATAAGAATCATCTGGTGTGCAAAGTCCGGGGAACTTGTCTGCATGTGCCATCCAGTCAAACTTACCGGAATCTACGATGACACCACCTATGGTTGAACCGTGACCATCAATATACTTGGTGGTAGAATGAGTTACAATATCTGCTCCCCACTCAATTGGTCTACAATTTACAGGAGTTGGGAAGGTATTATCTACGATCAAAGGTACTCCATGCTTATGAGCTGCCTTGGCAAACTTCTCAATATCTAATACGGTAAGCGCTGGATTTGCAATGGTCTCACCAAATACTAACTTGGTATTGTCCTGAAATGCTGCGTCTAATTCTTCCTCTGAAGCATCCGGTGCCACGAAGGTTACGGTGATTCCCATCTTCTTCATAGTTACTGCAATCAGATTAAAGGTTCCACCATAGATAGAAGAAGATGCCACAATATGATCGCCGCACTCGCAAATATTAAACATAGCAAAGAAGTTTGCAGCCTGACCAGAACCGGTAAGCATAGCCGCACTTCCTCCCTCTAACTCACAGATCTTTGCTGCTACCATGTCACAGGTAGGATTCTGTAATCTACTATAGAAATAACCAGATGCCTCTAAATCAAAAAGGGCACCCATGTCCTCGCTGGTATCATACTTAAAGGTGGTAGACTGAATAATAGGAATCTGTCTTGGCTCACCATTTCCAGGGGTATAACCTCCCTGCACACATTTGGTATCAAATCTAAAATCACTCATTTTATGTCCTCCTTATTAAAACCCGATTGGGTTACTCGGAGTTATTATAAGCGTAATACCCGAGCATTTCAACCGGTTTTTCTTCTTACTTTGTCATAGTTAAAAACTATTTCACCAGTCTTCATTCAAATGATTTATTCTTCCGGCAAATCCTCGTAAAAGACCTCCTTTTGAATTTCCTCTTCCACTTCCCTTTGCTGGAGCCAACCGGTCTTTGTAATGGCCTGCCCATACCCAGATAAGGCCGCAAATGGTGCGAAGATTTTAGCCCGATCCGCCACCGGCATGGGCGGATGTTTTTTTAAATCCCGATCTGGTCTTGGATATTCTAAATCAATCAAATCATCATAACGATGGCTCGTTTTTACCGTCATGCCTTATGTCCTCCAATCTGACCATTACGCTCTATGGTGGTAGCCCCCTTCTCCAAATTAGTCCCCTTTAAGATGGCGTTCTTTCCAAACTTCTTTTGGATTTCCAGCATGGTCTTTTGTAACTTCTTTTCCTTCTCCCTCTCTTTCGGATCCGTAAACAAATCAAATTGTTCAAAGGAATTTTGGGAAAGTTTATTGGCATTTATGGTGATTCTTCGGATCCTTAACTTTGGATTTACGATTTCATCATATGCCTGAAGAAACGCCTCCCGGATTTTTTTCGTAGAGTCCGTGACTCCTCCCAGATTTACGGTTTTGCCCGTAGGCTTTGGAACCGCCCTTCCATAATGATCAAAGACCACCGGACCCTGATAGGAACCATCATCCACGTTGCATCTGTCATAACCAATATATAAGGAAAAACTGGTGGACTTATAATGTTTATCCACCATGTCAAGCACCAAAAGCTCCGTCATTTCCGAAACAATTACCCTGGCCTTTTGTGTGTCATAAGGTTCTTTCAATACCTGCCCCGAAGACAGGCTGTTGGATTCCGGCCGGTAATTTTTAATATCCTTTATGGTACAAGGCTCATACCCCCAGGCATGGTCAATAAGAAATTCTGCATCTACTCCAAACAAACGATAAAACAAGTCTTCATCCTTTAAGGAAATCCTTGCCACATCCCCCATGGTTTCCATTCCACTGGCAATCAGCTTTCTTGCAATTCCAGGTCCCACTCTCCAAAAATCCGTCATTGGCTTGTGATCCCAAAGCGTTTGCCGATAAGACTTTACCGTAAGTTCTGCAATTCTTACCCCATCTTGATCTGCCGGAACATGCTTTGCCACAATATCCATGGCAATTTTTGCCAAGTAAAGATTGGGTCCTATTCCTGCCGTGGCCGTCACTCCGGTTTTTTCTAAGACCTCACGGATCATTTTGGCGGTAAGCTGGTGGGCAGTCATCCCATAAAGTCCCAAATAATGAGTCACATCCAAAAAGCATTCATCAATACTATACACATGTATGTCCTCGGCACTGATATATTTCAAATAGGTTTCATAAACCATAGTGGAAATCTCAAGATACATAGCCATTCGCGGTTTTGCAATCACCAAGGGAATCTCGATTCCATTGTACTGCTTCAGGTCCTTTAAGACCTTCCTTACCTCAAACAACCTTGCCCTTCCCGAAATTCCAAATGCTTTTAAGGCAGGCGAAACAGCCAGACAGATGGTTTTATCTGTCCGGCTTTCATCCGCTACCACCAAGTAAGCCTTTAGGGGATCTAACCCCCTGTCCACACATTCTACCGAAGCATAAAAGGACTTTAAATCAATGGCCACATAGGTTGACTCTTTCTTTTTTTTACTCTCATTTGCTTGATTCATATCTTCATCTTAAAACAGAAACATCATCGGCATAATTTCCCGAATCTTGTGACTCTCATATCCATTCATATTTTCTAGGATTACTTGCCCCTCCGGCATCAGTTCCGCCAGAACCTGCCTGCAAATTCCGCAAGGATAGCAAGGGGTTTTTCTGGTATTCACTATGGCAATCGCCACAAAATCCCGATGTCCATGGGCCATGGCGTTACTCACTGCGCTTCGTTCCGCACAAATCCCCGCCGGATAGGAGGCGTTTTCAATATTTGCTCCCAAATAAATGCTTCCATCCCGGCAAAGAATCGCTGCTCCCACCGCATAGTTTGAATAAGGACTATAAGACAACTTCAGTGCTTCCCTTGCATGTTCCAACAGTTCCAAACTCTTTTTTTCATCCATAGTCCATCCTCCTTTTATTTTCCCTGAATCCAATCAAAAGTTTCTATGATATTTTCCCTTTGGAAAAATGGTACGTCTGCATGATCCCAGCCTTCTTTTAATCTTAATTCAACTTTTTCTTCTCCCCCAATGGCCTTCATGGTTCCATACATTGCCACAGACTGTTCATAGGACACCAGTCCATCCTTGGTTCCATGCACCAAAAGGGTTCTTGGCATCTTGTCACTTACATGGAGAGCCGGATTTGATAAAAGCATGTCTTGGTAGGCCTTGGGATTTTCATCAATATCTCCAAAGAAATTCCGATACTGCCAAGCTTCTAGTCTTTTTCCAATCAAGTAATTGAAACATCCAAACCAAAGAATGAGATTCTTTACCAAGGCTTCATCTTTTTCCACATATTCTTTTAGGTAATCATCCCCTGCACTTAAACAGGCAAGCCCCGCCAAATGAGCTCCCGCAGATCCACCTAAAATAGTAATCTCCTCGGCATCTATTCCCAGTTCTTCTGCATGTTCTTTCAAGTATTTGATTGCTTTTCTAATCTGCACGACCGGAAGGGGATAATGGCCCTGCGGTGCTAAGGTATAGCCCAAGGAAATCACCACAAATCCTCTCTCTAGTCCATAAAGGAAAGGCTGAAATTCCACCGAACTTTTCTGACCAAAAAACCAGGCTCCCCCATGTACTTCGATAAAGACAGGTGCCTTCTCAGCCTGGTTTTCCGGAAAGTAGAGATCCATTTTAGCATCCTTCTCTTCCGAGTAGGCTACATCTAGCATCTTACGAATTCCTTTGGCCGCCTCTTTGGGCATATGAGGAATCATATTTACTGCATCTATAATATCTTCTCTTCCACCCCAACGTTCTCTTGTTTCTTTTACTGCCTGCGCAATCTCTTTGCCGTAATCAAGTTTCATATCTGTCTCCTTATGTTTCACTTCATGATTTTATTATAACATTGATTGGCAAAATTAGTATCACTATTCTTAGTGACTACACCACGATCCCCCGGCTGCCCAACGCCATAAAAAAAGACATCCCCCAAAGGGCATATCTCTTCTCTACAACCATTCAATATCTTCTTTTTCTTCCTTCTTGTTTTCGCTAGGAGTTAAAATCCGATCCAACTCTGCTTGCATGATTGCATTAGTATCCCGTTTATAACCCTTTGTTTTTTTAAAGCCCTGACAATGGTCCATGGCTTCCTCCTTAGCAAGTTCATAAAACTTATTAAGATTACGGATTTCCAATAGGCGAATAAGAATCAAAGCCACGCAGCTTAGTTCTATAACAAATCGTAAAAAGGCCTTCTGTTCTCCACGAATAATATAAAACACAATATTATTAATATAATAGGTTCTGATTACCGCTATGACAACCATAAGGAGTGAGATAAAACCATAGATGACAACTCCCAGCCAATGATCTAGGACAATTAAAAGAAGGCCTACAAAAGAAAGGATAACCTTTAAGCAAAAAAAGAAATCGTATTCACTCACAATAATTCTTTCAGAAGGAATGAGAATGAGCCTATAGATATCTATCAACAAAAAAATCGCCGGTAAAATCAAAAAAGTCATCACCTTTTTTTCAACAGAGGATACTGCTTTAAATAAAAATCAATAAATTTTTCACCCTTAAGATGTTTATAGGTTTCACTGTAATCTCGTATCATTTCATACACTCCCCAATTTCCTCAAGATTCTTTTCCGGTTCAAGCCACAACTTTTGCCTTTTCCCTGACTCAATAATAAGAAGAGCCGGCACCCGGCTAACACCATATTGATCTAGCAGGTTGTACATTTCTTCACTCTTTGAACCTTGACGGTCCAAGGAGGTATTGTAGGTTACAAAGGTTATCCGGTGCTTTCTTAAAACCGGACTTAATTGTTCTTCAAAACCCAAACAGGTTGGACAATCTTCCCGCCTAATATATACAAACGTTTTTTTCTTTGATTTTAAAGATTCTTTTAATTCTTCCAAGGACAAACTTTCATAAGTATCCCGACTCCTGTTGTCCGTATGTGCCTCCTCTAAGCGTAACTTAAGAAAAAACACCAAGCCCAAAACAAAAACAAAAGAAAGTAAAAGAATCCTACTAATCTGCTTTTTCATTATTTTTCTAACCTAAAAGCACATCTAGCACCATCATCAAAGAAAATCCAATGCCGAAGCAAATGGTTCCTGCGTTACTGTGTTCGCCGCTAGACATCTCCGGGATTAATTCTTCTACTACCACATACATCATGGCTCCTGCAGCGAAACTCAAGAAATATGGGAGGCCCAAAGTTACCGCACCCGCTGCAAGAATTGTAAGGATTGTCCCAATAGGTTCCACAATTCCTGAAAGGGTTCCCATAAGGAAGGCCTTCGTTTTACTCATGCCTTCCGCACGAAGGGGCATAGAAATAATGGCACCTTCCGGGAAATTCTGAATAGCGATACCAATGGAAAGAGCCATGGCAGCACCAATAGAAAGTTCCGGATTTTTAGCTGCAAGACCGGCAAAAACCACGCCTACCGCCATACCCTCTGGAATATTATGGATGGTAACTGCAAGCACCATCATAGAAGTCTTGCGAAGATGGTGGTTGGAAAGCCCCTCCGCCTTGTCGGCATAAAGGTGAATATGTGGGACTAAGCTATCAATCAAAAGTAAAAAACCAATGCCCAGCCAAAAACCAATGACCGCCGGAAACACGGAATTTTCCATGCCATTATCCTTAGCAATCTGCATGGAGGGAATCAAAAGACTCCAGATCGCTGCTGCCACCATTACACCAGAGGCAAAACCCTGAAGGGATTTTTGCACCTTATCATGCATCTTGTCTTTCATAAAAACTACCATCATAGAACCCAAGGTGGTCCCAAGAAATGGTACTAAAATACCAAAAATCACACTTTTTGTAAGCATATTAAACATCCTCTTCCTCATCGAACACATCAACAATATAAGACCTTGTTGGCGTTTCGGAAATTTCAAGACGTAAAACCATCCAACCTCGAACCTTTAACTCTTCCCCGATTTTCAAACGGAAAAACTCGCCAATATTTTCCAGAGTAGGATTAATCACATCAAAAGGACGAATTTCATTCAAATACTTATCCTGATAATCATTTAAAATGGTTTCTACCGTCTGCTCTACGATGGAGAACTGTACAAACTCATCAACCACTTTTAGGACATCCAGCTGAAGTTCCCAAGTGTGGGGATGAATCCGTCCCATCTTCCCATCAATCAGGATGGAATGATCCGCATTCAAGTAGAACTTGTATTTATATCTGCTGTGTTTCATAATCTCATCCGTCTCCTTTATTCTACCACAGTTTTTTATTCTTTCAAGACAAAAGTTAGTTATATCTAACTTTATTCTTTCTTCTGACTCTTTTTAACATACTTATTATGCATATAACAAGAAAAAGGCAAGCACTTATCCCTGAGATTCCTGCAGATTCTTTGAAATAACTAGGAAGGTATTTCAATGTCAGCTTGTGGCTACCGGTGGAAATTCCTTCTACACCTAGGAAACAGCCTAACATTTTCTTAGGTTCAACCGGCTTTCCATCTACCATCATCTTCCAGTTCTTGCTGTAAGGAATCGTGGTCATAAGCACCTGATCCTCATTGAACTCAACCTGCATTTGAATAAGGTTCTCTTTTTCTATCGTAATATGATTATTTTGTCTTTGAATTTCCTCAGTGATTTTCCTTAAGGCCGAGGTGTCCTCGCTGTAAAATAAGGGTTCTCCAAAATCTCCCGACCCCATCTTTAGGGAAATTTCAATATCAAGGCTTGTGCCTGCATCAAAGGAACCAAGACAAACTACTTCCTTCTCAAAATCACCTAAAACACTGCCCCTGCTTTCACCATTGACTTTTAAGCCTACTTCCTGGCTGGAAGAACTAGGAAGGAAAAGATAAAGTGTCTTGGTATTAGGTACCTGTAGGAGGTAATGAATCACACCATTTCCATCTTTTTCAAAGAACGAATGGCCTTGGTAAAGAGTTTCCTTGCATCCGTCCAAAACCCTGGAATCATACGAAACCTTTTGGTAAACCGCATCCTTATGGTTGGTCAGGGAGGTAAGTAACTTGTTTTGCCGTTCAAACACATTGTCCTTGGTGGATAGCAGGTCCTCTTGTAAAAGATCTTTCTCAGAGGCAAAGGCCAAGGGAAGAACAAACTCATTTTCATAGAGCGTGATTTGATCTGTCTGACCAATTTGGGTGTAGGCAGAATCTAGTGGTTCCCTGGATAAAACATATTTCACTCCTAAAAAAGAGTTGATTCCCACGGTGTTTCCCCGACCATACATCAAGTAATATGGGCCATATTTGTTGTAACCCAGATTATTTAAAAATTCCATCGGCTCTGCTTCCTGGGTGGAACTAAAATGATTCACTCCATGATAACCTAAGAGCATGGAGTCATTCAAAGAATAGTAAAAGGTCTTTTCCATACGATAAAAGGTATCCGGCGTTTCCCTTTGAGCCAGGTAATCCATCACCGGCTCCAGTTCTTCCACGTAGCCCTCAATACTGTTATCCGCATAGGAATTGTATTGGAGGTAGGCAAAGCCACAGGTATAGGCATTTCCAAGGGATAAGACTAAAATTAAAATTTCCACTAGGGGTTTTAAAAGATCCTCTAAGTGTTTTCTGCGATACAAAAGATACGAAGTTCCACTTAAAAGTAAAACATCAAAAATAGCATATTTCAAATTGTCCAAATCCCAGAACATGTAATTACTAAAGATTGATCCGGAAACCAAAAGCAAAAGGACCACGATCATCTTCCATTCCTTGGTATAGCCCTCCAGCTTTTGAAAGGCTTCCTGAGATAGAAGTAACAGAAAGAAACAAACCACAAACGCATAACGATGAGGAAAGAGGTTGGTTTTAGAAAAACCATGCCAGATCGTGTCCAGGGTTTCAAAATAAAGAGAAAGAAACAGAATCACAAGCATAAGGGCAGATAAGATTTTTTTCTTCCACTTAATTTTGCTATTTAAGAAAAAAGCACACAAAAAATAAAGACCAATGACACCAATAAAAACATTTGGCAGGTCGCTAAATTCTGTGTTTAACTGGTTTCCTCCGGTAAAGAACTTAGCAATCCCATTTAATAAGGGGTAGTTGGTATTTAAATTTACAGAAAAGGTATCTCCTGTACTTCTGCTGCCCATGGAAGATAAGATGCCCGGAATTAAAATAACTGCAGACATACCAATAGACAAAAGGGCTGAGCATCCCGTTTTAAATAAATAAGGAAGGGCTCCCTTTCCCTGACATCCAGTGTAATAAAATAAATACAGAACCACAAACAGGCCAATCATATAACCGGTATAATAATTCGATACAATCGTTATAAAAAAGGTTAAAATAAATGGAATGGCTGACTTTTTTTGATAGATTCGTTTCAAAGCCCAGATTACCAAAGGCAAAAGATAGACTCCATCTAGCCACATTAGGTTCATGGAATACTTTAAAACAAATCCGCATAGGGCATAACTGGTAGAAAACATCAAATCCACATAGGTTTCCTCATGGTCTGAATGGAAACAAAGATAAGAAGTAAAACCGGCAAGCCCCACTTTCATCAGTCCCAAAACCATTAAGGCTGTTGGTAGTTCCTTAGCCGAAATAAATAAAAGAAAAAAGTTTAAGGGACTGAACAGATAGTAGGAAGCAAAGCCAATGGCATCTCCTCCCAGGGTTTTTGAAAAACTGTAAAAAAATCCCTTCCCCTCCATCACCATGCTTTTTAGATAACTATAAAAGCTCACATACTGACCATTTAAATCGGAGGTTAACACCGTCTTTGATACCACCGGATAAATTCCAAGTCGGTTATAAATCATAAGCAAAATCGTGGCAGGAAGCAAAAAAGAAACCAAATACTTAACTTGTTTTGTGGTAAGCAAAGTATGAAGATCCATATCTAGTTTCATAAATAATCCTCCTTTTATTTTTTCTTACTTGCTAAGCTTTCATGATTCTTATGATAGTTCTTACGGATAGCTTGAACAATTATATTTAAAAATGAAAAATCTAATTTAATAATATCGAAAAAGCTCTTCTTCTCTTCCGTGTAATCCTTGGATCTCCACTGGCCACCGGTGTTAATGCTATTAATAATTCCAGCAAAACGAATCCAAAAAATAAAGAAATTATAGAAAGGCATAAGAATAATCAAATACCAGTGTTTTAAATAATAGGCTTGGTACTTTGGAAATGCCTTTAAATAAAGACTACAACTAATAAAATATAAGAAGCCTGAAAATATATAAAGGCCATAGATAATCCCCAAAGACCCTAAAATTAACTTCACAGAATATCCGGTAAAGGACAGGAAAATCAGGGCAAAATACCAAATCATCCGAGGAAAGGCAAAGGTATGATCAAAAATCAGAAGTCGAACAGCGAAATTCGATAAAAAGCCCTTCACCACAGAAACCCGCTTGTCCATAAACATATGGAGAACCTCTAATTCCCCACGCTGCCACCGCTGTCTTTGCGTATAAAGCTTATTTAATGTTTCAATGGGATCAACCATGAAAATGGCATTTTCACAAAGAAGAACTCTCTCCTTTAACTTGGTACGAACCTGAAAGGTTACCTGGGTATCCTCACAAACCGTGTCCGTATTATAAAGTTCGGTTTTTAGAATCGTTGACTTTCGAAATGCGGAGAAGGCACCCGAAAGGGTAAAGACACTGTCTGTTTCAGACTCGTAATTACGGCCTGCCAAAAAGGCATTGGCATATTCGTAAAACTCGCACCTGCGAAAAAGCCTCCAAAGAAAACCTTTCGTTTTTTCAATATCCTTAGGATTGGTGAGAATCGTTCCTGTCATACAAGTAATATCCAGATTACTTTCAAACTTTTCCACCATATTTTTTAAGGCATCTTTTTCTAAGACACCATCACTGTCAATGTGGATAATATACTTTCCCTTGGCAGAAAAAAGTGCCATGTTTAGGGCCTTGGCTTTTCCCTGTCTAGCTTCCATCCACTGCATGGAAAGGGTGGGATATAGTTTCTGACAAAGTTCAAATACTTTGGCACTTTGATCCTTGGATTTATTATTCACCAGATAAACATCTATCATCTCATTGGGATAGGTGGACTCAGCAATGGAAGTAATACAATTTCTAAGGGTCGATTCCGAATTGTATACCGGAACAATAATCGTAATTTCCGGGTACTTAGCCACCGGTTTGGTCTTTTTTTGAAGTTGAATATATTTTTTTATTAAAACAAGAAAACTGCCCACCGCCGGAATGATTTCCATAACCAGGGGAATAATAATCCAGGTCAGCCAGAAAATCAAAGATTTTGATAATTGAATTAAAAAGGTATGCATACCATCACCACTCCTTACCTGTCATCTTCCTGTTTTGCAGCCGACTCCTCTAAGGCATGTCCAGACTCATCTCCATAACCAAAACTTCCCACCTTCTGATTTAAAATCTGTCCCTTGGTAAAGACCTTAAAATAAAGGGCTACGGTTAAAAGATAAAAAATCATTCGTCCAAAAACAGAATGCGCAAAATAAAACCAGTCATTTCCTCCAAAATAAATTACGGAACAAATTACTAGGATTCGAATGATATTAGACAGTAAGATCCAAACAAATCCCACCAGGGAAAGCCAAATCTTTTTTTTGCTAGAATAAATCCCAAAGAACCATAAGAGAGACCAAAAGGCAATGGTCTCAATGATTCCGGAACATTCAAAATCCACATGCAAAGAAACCGCTGCTGTATCCTTGGGAATAAAAAGCATACAGTATCGGTAATATGAATCAAACAATCCGCTTCCCTTTCCAATCCAACCAGAAAGATAAGCCACTAATTTTTGCATCGGCTCCACGGCAATGGGTTCAAACCACAAGAGTAAAAAAACGAAGAGCCCAACACTTCCCAAAAGAAATCTTTGGAATTTCAAGTCAGCTCTTCGTAATACCCACAGAATGTAGAGCCAAACAATAAATCCTACAATCTGTAAAACAATCATCCTTAATTCCTAACTACACTCTTTTTCTTTTTTCTAAGATAGAGACCACCTGCTAACACACAGGCACCCATCATCGCTACCCCTAACACATATCCGGTCGGCGTTTGTGTATAAATCATTCCATCCTTGAAAATGCCATCATCATGAATCTTTACCTGCTTTACATCCTTGGCCTCAACAGCAAATAGCTTTTCAATGACCTCTGCAGGAATCTTCACCTCAAACTCGTAAACACCGTAGGCACTATAATAACTATTCTTATGAATCGAAATCTTCCCCGAACATCCGCTTAAAAATTTTACATTATCTTCCGTTACCGAGCTAATATTCTCTGACAAAAACTGATACACATTCATATTATAGGTAGAAGAAGTTCCGCGGAAACTTTGAAAGATTTGGCTGGTCACACATGCTTCATTGCCATAAGAATCCGTGGCGCATACATGAAGGGCAATGGTTTTTCCATTGATAGTAATGTAGTAAATACATTCATAAGAGCCCGAACGCTTTCCCCTTGCGGAAGAATGATAGATTCGACATCCATGAAAATAAACATTGCCATCCTGATCCATTAAGACACTTAACTGATCCGTATCAGACTTGTCTCGACGATTCCAGGAAGAGTTCACCCCAGAAACCTCATCTTCCACTAGGATTTCCTCCGTTACCTCCTCTGTCACTTCTTTTTTGACCAAATAATTATTACCACTACGGAACTTATTTTTAGATACTATCTTCGCATGATAGTAATTTAGATAATAATTTTCATAGTAGGTCATGTACTGAGAATTATCCTCATACCTCTCATCCACCTGATTTAAAAGAAGAGCAAGATTTTCCAATTCCTGATCATTATAATAACTTCCCCAAGGATTAAAATCATAAGAAATCGTATAATAGGTAAGACTGCTATCATACCGGCTTACCGTCTCATAAACCCACTTGGTCACTGTCTGTGTTTCCGTATGGTTAATCGTTTTGGTAGACATTGTCACAATGGAATCTACGGAATCATCTCCATCTAAGATATATGGTTTATCCTCCCAATCAGAATAATCCCCGTCAATGGTAATGGTGTCCCCCAAAGCTTGACTGGTGATGTTTTCACCGGCCTCTTTATTTTTCGTAGTCTCATCATCACTTACCTGATGTTCCACACTACCATCTGCCTTCTTAGGAACAAAGACCTGAGAAGTCTCGCCGCCGGTTTCTATCTGAACAAATAAAATATCCTTTGTCACCGACACTTCTTCTAAGTCAATGGCTACCTCCCACTCATTCTCACTCGCGTTTAAAATTCCGGTAGAAACCTGATAGTCCTTAGAAAAATCATCGGTTCCCACGAGAATCGTGCTGGCATCCTTGGATGGCCTTAGGGTAAGGGTAAGGGATGAACCCCCTTCAAAACTCAGCTTTGGCATGGTCTCTCTAATGGCAGAATAAGAAGAGTCCCCTCTTCCCTTTCCATAAAGATAAAGCTTTTGATCATCTACCTTCACACCAAAGTTTGTAAAATATTCTCCCGTTACGATCTCAGCATCCGCCCAATCTGAATAATCTCCATCTATGATAACTGGGCTGGCAGCCATTGTCTCTTTGTTCGTTTGCATACCAGCAAGGATCCCGGTCATGAAAAATAATCCACAAAAATACCTTTTATTTTTCATAAAACCAACCTCCTATAAAATAATCATTTTTTCCCACATATATTTTATGTCAATTCTCTAAAAAAAACAATTGACTCTCACACTAAAAACTTTCACTTTTTTCGTTTTTTTTACCCTATCTGTCAAAAATGTTCTTCCAACTCCTGATTATTATTTGCTTTGCTATGATGTCTAAGTACAAGAACCAAAACATAACAGAGGCTTACCAAAATACTAATGGTGATTCCCAAGCGAAATCCCCTATAATCAAAATGAATCACTGTCTTTCCTTTCCCTACTGTAAGGATATGATTCTTTGCTGAAATCCCTTGGGTCTTTTGAAATACATTTTGATAAGAAATTCCCACAGAAGCCTGATCATAATCCGATTCCACCACAATTACTTCCCCATCATAGTGACTGGATACCTTTACCTCTTTCCGGTCTGGGCACTGGCCCTGCTCCAATCCAAAAAGATCATCCATCATCTGATTCACTTCATAATCCCCTACCTCAATGGCATGATAGACCAGATTAAATCCCAGAAAATGCAGATTCTTATGAACAGCCGTACCTAAAAAAGCTAGACTCTTTCCGGAAAGTTCCGTCTTTCCGCTTACCCAGTCTAACCCTTCTAGATAAATGGTATTCCAGGTCTCATATTCCTTATAAAAAGGCTCGGCTTCAATTTCTTGTCCCTTATAGTTCAGGCTAGGATACTGTTTATTAAAACTAATCGTTTGACAGGTTACTCCAAAAAGTTTCTGTCTATTGGTAAGGGCATCTGCCGGAATATTATCCATGTTAATAAAGATTTCTACCCCCGCCTTTGCCGCCTTCTTTAACTTATGTTCTACCTGACTTCTGTCTTGGTAGTTAATTCCTGACAAATAAATCTTGTCATATTTTTTTAATTCCTCTAAGGAATAATCATCGATCGAAGCACTAGCTCCCACCTCAAAGTAAGGGTACATTAAGGCAATGTTAGAAGCGTCCCTTCCAATCGCAAGGCCATGGTAATCGGTAACCACAGCATTTCCCTTGACCTTCTTAGAAAAGAGATAGTAGTCATTCGTCTTTTCTATCTCCTTATATCCCGCTTTGAATGCAATACCTTCCAGTTCCGCCTCATTTGCAGAGGAAAGATCCAAACCATTTCGCATAATTAAAATCGTGTCACAGCCAATCTCTTGACACCGGTCAAAAACGAAAGTATAGCGATTGGTGTAAAGGGCGTATTTTAACTGCCCAATCTCGGAAGCAAGCATATTGTAATTGGTCGTCGACTCATTACTAAACACCGTCTCTTTCCCATGCTTCGTAAGATAATAGGCTGGATAGGCCGATTCGTTTGCCACATCAAGATAAAGGAGTCTCTTTTGTGTTAACTCTTCCGCCGTCTTACTTGCCTCCTGAATTTTTTCTAGCATCTCATAGTTTTCTCTTTGGACATAAGATTCGCCATCGATTCCTACGTACTGGTCCCAACTATAGAGGCCGGACATCATCAAGATGATGATGCCATAAACAACCAATCGTTTATCCACCTTCTTCCATTCCACCAGACAAAGGGCAAATGCCACATAAGCCAGGTAAATCATCTGAGAATAAATATAGATTGCCCCAATGGATGCTAGAATTCCACAAAAGGCATAATATCTGATATTTCCATAGGACAAGATCAGAATCACAAGGAAGAGACCAATCAGTAAAAGATCTGCTTGAAAGCCTTCTGGATCACCGGAAAAATCAGGAATACTTCCATTGGTGTATGCTCCATACAACCAGGCGATGGAAAAGACCGCTCCCAGTAACATGGAGAAAAAGAAAAAGAGCAACTGGATGGATTTTTTTCTGGTTAGGGTTCGGTAAGCGAAAAGCACAAGCATTCCAAGAATGCTTACGATTGCCACAGAAAGATCCGACAGGATGATCAATAGGGTCGCCACCGCAATCTGTACCATAACATGCCTGCCATTTCCAGTTACATATTTCAAAAGAAAACTAGTAAGGAGTGGCAGGAAAGAAACCGCCAGGAGTTTTTGAAAATCCCCCTCCCAGGCTAAAACCGAAATCATTTGAGGTAGAAAAAACCAGATGATACCCATCCCCAGACCTACCCAGGTATTATTGAGGTATTTTCCCATACGAATACAACCATAACAACTGAGAAAAAAACAAAGAGCCAGAGCCATACTGTATCCTTGGGTAATATCTCCGAAAAACCAACCACAGGCAGCCAGTACATAGTAGGGCATAGGCTCACTATGCATAAAAAGCAGGTAACCATCATACCAGTCTGTCATATACATGGGACTTAAGTGACCTGCCTTTAATTCCTGCATGAGATAACTTGCCTTTCCCATAAAAAGATAGACCTCTCCTGTTTCCGTTAAACTATCAATCCAACGAAAGGAATAAGATAAGACTACCGCAAGAATAGTAGCAATGGCCACAGAAAGTACCACATCCCGTCTGGTCTTGATGGTAACACGACTATCCACATCCTCCGGAATTTCTAAGGTCTCATACTCCTGGACCTGGTCAAGGTTTATTCCAGCCTTTTTTTCCAATAGTTGCTGGTAACCCTCATCCGTTCCAGTGGTAAGAACCGATTTAGGAAGAACCTTTATCTTTTCCGGATCAAAGGCCTTCTCGTAGTCTTCTTTATACTTAGAGACATACTCTAAAAACTTCTTCTCCCGATAAGAAGTGGTCTCCGATTGTTCACCATTTAATAAATAATCAGTCACAATATAAGTCTTTACCGGACTTTCACTTAAATCCAAGCGAAAAATCCTAAGCCCCATCTTAGGCAAACGCTTACCCATCTCAAGGTAGAAGAAATCACCTAAGGCCTCTAAGTGAAAGCTCCTACTTTCCCCCTGTTTTTCTAATAGATTTTGAGGAAGTTCCTTGCGCTCATCCATGGGAGAATTTTCAAAGGAATTAAAATAATCATCAATCGACTGAAAGGTATGGTCTAGATAAAAATCTGTCTTTTCATACGTTAAGTAAAGGGTTGCTTCTAGGGTCTTATAAGAAATTTCCTGACTCCTCTCATCCTTGTGATAACAAATATTAAATTTTACAGAATATTTATCATAATGATCATTTCTCATAGATTACCTGCCTATTAATTATATCTTCGTTTGATCAAAGGGTTCCTTCGATAATCACTGTAATTTGCATTGTAATTACTTGCAAAATCTCTGGCCTCCGCAAAAAGAGGATCATAGAGTTTGTAATTAATATCCACCCAAGAATGTCCCCCATCTGCACAAAGGGTCACCTTTTTATAGCCACAAGCTACCGCCAACATGGCAAATGCCGATGCTTCTGATACGCAGCACCCCTGCTTGTTTTGAAAAATATCATTGGCATATTCCAAATCCCAGGCAGATTTTAAATTTACTTCTTCCAGGGTTCGATACTGATGGTAAGGAAATTTTTCTAACCACAAGTAGCATTGGTAGAGTTTCTTTTCCTTTGAATCAGAGGCTTTGCTGATCTTTTCTACAATCTGTCTGGCCTTCACATAGGTTTTGGCCCGCTTCATTCCCTTCTTCGATTTCACAATTCCATAAGGGTTAATGGAAACAAGTTCTACCTCTTTGTCCCGAACCATTCTCCCCCGGTCTCTGGTAAAAAAATAATAATTTCCTCGGATCTTTTGCCAACCGGTTAGAAGAACTCCGGTCTTGGCAGCATAATAAACCTGCTTCTTATAAAGGAAAAAGCCTCCTCGATAGGATTTCTTCCTGCCCTCCTTATAAAAATAAAGTTTGCCTTTCTCGCTTTTTATTTTTCCTTGAAGAAGCTCTAATTTTACCTTCTTATTGTTTACCTGTATTTGTACACTTGTTTTCTTGGCCGCCTCAGCCCTTTGTGGTTTTATATGAAACACACAAAAGACCAGAAAGCCCACGCATAGTATAAACAATACCTTACGTACTACTCTGGTCACATTGCTATTCATCATTATCATTCCCTCATGCTATTTTTTCTGTCTCTTGGAACAAATCCATTATAATGGATACCCTTCCTCTTTACTATTGTAAAAAGAAGCAAAAAAATATTCCTTTTTTTCACAAAATGCTATATTTCATTTAAAAGAGTCCTACGATAAAATTTCGAATATGGTCAAAGACTCCAATGGACTGGAGGAAAAGAATAAACATAACTACCGGTACCACAAACTTAATCATAAAGCTGTAGATATAGCGTCTCTTATAGTCTTCTCCATTTTTAGTAACCTCGTCAATCACCCACTTAGGCTTTACAATCCAACCAATCAGGATTGCCGAAAGTAAGGATGTAATTGGCATAAGGAAATTATTACTAATGTAGTCCATAATATCCAGAAGCTGACCAACGCTTCCATTTGGAAGTGTTTTTTCAAAATAAAATACATTATATCCCAGGCAAATAATCACCGATGCTGCAGTATAAAGAACAGTACAAATCGCCGTAACCTTCTGTCTGGGAGCATGAAAGAGTTCCATGCAATTAGCTACAATGGTTTCTAACACAGACACACAAGAGGTCAATGCAGCAAATGCCACCATTACAAAGAAGACAACAGCCACCACGGTTCCTGCAGAACCCATGGCTTCAAAAACCTTAGGAAGAGAAATAAAAATTAAACCTGGTCCCGCAGACATACCATCCATTCCCATAAATACGTATACCGCAGGGATAATCATCATACCTGCAAAGATTGCCACAATACTATCGAATAATTCGATTTGTCCGGCAGCCTTATTTAAATTCACATCATCCTTTACGTAAGAACCATAGGTAATCATAATACCCATGGCCACGGAAAGAGAGAAGAAGAGCTGACTCATGGCATCTAGAAGAATCTGGAAAAATCGCTGCACCGTAAGACCATCAAAATCCGGGAAGACGTAAATTTTTAAACCATCCAGTCCAGTTCTTGTCATCTCCTTTCCTGTAACCGGATCTGTACCCGTATACTTCAGGGTTAAAGAGAAAATTGCGATTCCAATAATAATCACAAAGAGGATAGGCATAATAAATTTGGAAGCCGCCTCAATTCCCTTTTCCACACCCATATATACGATCACGGAAGTAGCAGCCAAAAAAAAGATTGCAAAACAAATCGGTGCCATCTTAGAAGTGATAAAGCCATTAAAATATCCATTACTGGCCGCCTTATGACCTCCACCTGATAGGTAAATGGTTACATACTTGGTAATCCACCCTCCGATCACCGCATAATAGGTCATAATCAAAGTCGGTACAAAGAAGGTAATCACACCTAAAAACTTCCATCCCTTCTTTACCTTGTCATAAGCATAAATCGAACTTAACTTCGTCTTTCGTCCAATGGCTAAATCACTGATTAAAAGAGTGGATCCAAAGGTTACCACCAAAATAATATAGATCAAAAGGAAGAGGCCTCCCCCATCCTTGGCTGCAAGATAAGGAAATCGCCAAATATTTCCTACTCCCACCGCGCTTCCTGCCGCAGCCAAAACGAAACCGACTTGTCCGCTAAACGAACTTCTTTTTTCACCCATGTTCTTGCCTCCTACATTAACTCTTGATTATAGTTTGCCCGGTCTCCGCCTACAAACTTTGGCCGGTATTTTGCAGCCACAACCCGAGCCTTACCTATTTCCTTTTTCTTTAAATGCAAGGGAACTGCCACAGGATGAATATGCATTCCAATCATGGTTCCACCCACGTCCATTCCACCACTGGCCATAGCCTTCAGATTTTCTACGGCCACCGGCTTTTGAAAACGATCATAAGCAGTCGTCGCCAAAGATCCTCCCGCCTTAGGAACCGGCACAACATTCACAATTTCCAACCCAAATTTTTTAGCGGTTTCTTTTTCAACAATCAAGGCCCGGTTCAGATGTTCACAGCACTGAGCCGCCACAAGAATCCCTCTTTTTGATAATTCTTCATAAACCTGGTCAAAAAATGCCTGAGCAGCAGGAAGGCTGGAACCAGTCCCTATCATTTCACCGCAAATTTCACTGGAAGAACATCCCAACACGAAAAGGTCTCCAGCTTCAAGCTTTGAAAGTTCTAGCACTTCTCCTAAGACTTCCTTGGTATCCTCTTTTACTTGTTTTAAAAATTCTTCGCTTAACATACTTTCCTTCTTTCTAAAACGATCAAATCTTCCACATTATAGCACAAATAAAAAGGAATAAAAAGTCCACCCCTAGCCTTTCCTAAGAGTGGACCCTTGATTCTTATCTATTCTGCTCTAATTTTTCTAAGTCCATCTGGCGGATGGCAACACGATTGATCTTACCACTTGTGGTCTTTGGAATTTCCTCCACAAACTCAATCATTCGCGGAATCTTGTAAGAAGCCACCTGACTCTTTACAAAATTACGGATTTCATTCACCAACTTACGGTCTCCCGTAAAGCCTTCCTTTAAAACGATGGTTGCCTTAATTAACTGGCCTCTGGTTGGATCCGGATAACCGGTAACGGCTACCTCTCCTACGGCCGGATGTCTGTGAACAATGTCCTCTACTTCGGAAGGACCTATACGATAGCCGGAAGACTTAATGACATCATCGTTACGACTGGTAAAATGATAACTTCCATCCTCATCCTGATACATTTTATCCTTGGTATGGTAAAGACCATTTTTCCAGATTTCCTTATAACGTTCCTCATCCTGGAAATAATTATAAAAGATGCCAAGTGGAATCTGGTTCTCCTTGGTGGGACGTATCACCAGTTCTCCCACTTCACCTCTCTTTACCTCCTGATCCTTGGAATCAACCAAAAGCAAGTCATACAGCGGTGAAGCAAAACCTACTCCCTCTCGAATTCCCTTGGTAAAAGTAAAGTTTGCGGTAATCAAGGTTGTCTCGGTCTGACCAAACCCTTCTCGAATCTGTATTCCAACCCGCCGCCTAAATTCCTTTGCAATCTCCTTTGGCATAGCCTCTCCGGCGGTTACATATTCTCTTACCGAACTTAAATCATAATTTTCCACCTGAACTCGAAGAAGATAATTATAAATGGTTGGTGGCGCACAGAAGGAAGTTACCTTAAACTTCTGTAAAATATCTAAAATTTCATGGGCGATAAAGGTATCATAATCATAAACTACAATGGCACACTCACAGAACCATTGGCCATAAAGCTTGCCCCAAGCCGACTTGGCCCAACCAGTATCCGCAATGGTAAAGTGCAAACCACCATCGATACATCCATGCCAGTATTTTGCTGTCATAATATGGGCAAGTGGGTAGCTATAATTGTGTAAGACTCCCTTTGGCGATCCTGTTGTTCCGGAGGTGAAATAAAGAAGCATGGGATCCTCTACCTTAGTATCCACCCGGTCTAAGTTTTTTTCCACTTGTCCTTCCATTTCCCAGAAATAATCCAAACCTTCGTAAGGAAAATCTCCGGTAAAGGTTAAAAATTCTGTCTTAGCATATTTTTTTGCCTCGATTACACTCTGACAAACATGTTTATCTGCCGCGCAAATAACCGCTTTAATGGATGCCTTATCGACACGTTCTGCAATATCCTCTCCAGTAACCATATGAGAAGTCGGAATAGCAATGGCTCCTAACTTATGACAAGCAACCACTAAGAACCAATACTGGTAACGTCTCTTCATAAGAAGCATAACATAGTCACCCTTTTTTACTCCCTTTGCTTTTAAGATATTGGCAGCCACATTGGACTGTTCACTAATATCCTTGAACGTAAATTCCTTAACATTTCCATGGATATCCTGATAAACCATGGCTCTTTTTTCCGGATGACGTTTTGCAATTTCATCTACAACATCATATCCAAAATTAAAATTATCCTTGTAATGAAACTTGGCATGAATAGGCTCCTGATTCTGGTCTAAGACCAGTTCCATATATTCTTGATCTAAGGACATTATTGTACTTCCTTTCTTCCCATCTTGCGATATTTCTCGTATCTTAAATCAACCAGATGATCCTTATCTTCCGCAAGTAGTTTCTTAAATTCTGCTCGAATCTGATTCTTTAAGTCCCTGCCATACTCGGTTACCCGATCTACTCCCCACTTAGGAGTAACGGTTTCAAAGACTTCATCAATAATGCCCAGATTCTTCAAATCAGTTGCAGTAAGTCTTAAGGCCTCTGCTGCCTTATCTGCATCCTTACTGGACTTCCACAAAATTGTGGCACAGTTTTCCGGAGAAACCACACTAAAATAAGCCTGGTCCATCATCCAAAGACGATCTGCAACCGCAAGAGCAAGGGCTCCACCGGAGCCACCCTCTCCAATCACAATAGAAATAATTGGTGTCTTAAGGCTTGAAAGTTCCAACAAGTTTTCGGCGATTGCCTCCCCCTGTCCTCTGTCTTCTGCGTCAACACCGGCATAGGCTCCCGCTGTATCTACTAAACAAAGAATTGGACGATGAAACTTTTCAGCCTCCTTCATTAAACGAAGGGCCTTCCGATAACCTTCCGGATGGGCGGAACCAAAATTATGCTCCATACGTTCCTTTAAGTCACGTCCCTTTTCAATTCCAATAACGGTAACCGGCATACGACCGATGGTTCCCAATCCACCAATGACTGCCTTATCATCACCGAAGCGACGGTCTCCATGAAATTCTATAAAATCCTTCACCAAAAGACGGATATAATCACTGGCACACCATCTGTCTTTATCTCTTGATTTTAAAACAACATCATATGCCTGCATTACTCTACCTCCTTATGGTAAGAAAGCATACGTCCGATCACGGACTTTTGCTCACTTCTTTCCACAATCGCATCAATAAAACCACACTCTAACACAGATTCTGCCATCTGGAATCCCTCTGGAAGAGCACGACGATAGGTCTGCTCAATCACTCTAGGTCCGGCAAATCCTACTCTTGCTCCAGGCTCGGCAAAAGTAATGTCTCCCTGCATAGCAAAACTCGCATCTACACCACCTGTGGTTGGGTTGGTTAAAAGAACCAGGTATAAAAGACCGGCATTGCCGTGTTTCTTTACCGCAGCTGAAACCTTGGCCATCTGCATAAGGGAAAGCATCCCCTCCTGCATTCTAGCTCCACCAGAAGCAGTGATTCCCACTACCGGAAGACGCTCTTCCATGGCAAGTTCAAAGGTCTTTGTGATTTTTTCTCCTACAACGGTTCCCATAGATGCCATCATAAAATATGGTTCCATCACAAAAAGATAGCATGGATTTCCATCAATAGTTGCCTTTCCACAAATCACCGCTTCATTTTCACGGCTCTTTTCTTTGGCGGCATCTAACTTTTCTTCATAATTAGGGAAATTCAAAACATTATCAGAAGTTAAATCTGCAAGGACCTCCACAAAACTCCCCTTATCTGTAAGCATATTAATACGCTTTCTCGCACGAATGGTAAAATACTTTCCGCATTCCGGACAAACCGCATAATTGCCTCTTAAAATTCTTCTTGGAATATTTTTCTTACAAAACTTACAGGTTCTAACCTCTTCCGCCATCTTTTTAGCAGAAGCAGTCATCTCTTTTTCAAGAACCCTACGTTCACCTTCCAGCGGATTATTCGCTGGCCTTAACAGACCTTGAAACGTCATATTTCCTCCTGAAAAAATCGGTATGATAGCTACCGTTGATAAACTCTTCCTCATCCAACAGTGTCAAATGCATCTGAGTGTTTACATCAATTCCGGTTACAACCAATTCAGAAAGAGCACTTCTCATCTTCCGAATCGCCTCTTCCCTGCTGCCACCAAGAACAATCATCTTTCCTAAAAGAGAATCATAAAATGGTGATACCGTTGCCCCCTGATAGAGAAAAGTATCAAAACGCACCCCAGGACCCCCTGGAATATGAAGAAGTTCTACCTTACCACTGGATGGTAGCTGGGTTTTGGGATTCTCCGCATTGATTCGACACTCAATGGCAGCCCTGGTTCCATATTCTGTAAAATCATCAAATGGAATTTCATATCCTGCTGCAGTACGAATCTGCCACTTCACCAAGTCAATTCCTGTAATCATCTCGGTTACCGAATGCTCCACCTGAAGACGGGTATTCATCTCACAGAAATAAAAATTCTCATCTCCGTCCATTAAGAACTCACAAGTCCCCACGGTAATATAACGACAAGCCTTTACTAATTTCTTTGCACAGCTATAAAGTTTTTTTCTGGTCTTCTCACTAATCGATGGGGCCGGACTTTCCTCAATTAACTTTTGATTATTTCTCTGAACAGAACAATCACGTTCTCCTAAGACTGCAACATTACCAACTTCATCTGCAATGATCTGAACCTCTACATGCTTAATGTCTGTAAGATATTTTTCCATGAAAAGAGCCCCATCACCAAAGGCCTTCTCTCCTTCCATCGTTGCAGCCGCAAAGGCATGAGCTAAATCTTCTGGTTTTTCTACGATTCGGATTCCTTTACCGCCACCACCGGCTCTTGCCTTTAGCATCACCGGATATCCAATCTTATCTGCTGCCTTTTGCGCTTCTTTCTCATCCTTTAAGATATCGGTTCCAGGGGTGATTGGCACACCTGCCTTTTTGGCCAAAGCTCTGGCAACATCCTTATCACTCATCTGGTCCATAACCAAATGGCTAGGTCCAATCCAAGCAATTCCATTCTCCACTACCTTCTTTGCAAAGGCAGCATTCTCAGAAAGGAGACCGTAACCCGGATGAATCGCCTCTGCCCTGGTAAACTTAGCAATCTGAAGGATACTATCTTCATTAATATAAGAATCCTTCAGCAGTGGGCCTCCGATACAATAACTCTCATCTGCAAGAGCTACATGAAGAGAATCCTTATCCGCCTCGGAATAAACCGCAACAGTAAGAACCCCCATCTCTCTACATGCACGAATGATTCGAATGGCAATCTCACCACGATTGGCAATCAATATTTTCTGAAACATAACTTTCCCTCTGTTCTAGTTCTCTTCCTTCACAAGTACAACCGTGAACTCACCCTGCATGCAAAGCTGTCCATCAACCTTCACATTACCCTTAATCTTATAGAATGGGTCCTTGGCATAAAAGATTTCAGTATTTAACTCAATCTTATCTCCCGGGTGAATCTGCTTACGGAACTTCACCTTATCGATTCCGGCATAAACAGGAAGAACCTTCTCCTTCATAGCATCTGCAAATAAAATACAAGCAGACTGTGCAACCATCTCGCACTGAATTACACCAGGCACAATAGGATTTCCCGGGAAATGACCCTGTAAGAAATATTCATCTCCCTTTACGGTATAAAAGCCCTGGGCCTTTCCTTCTTCCACCAGATTTGCTTCCTCGACCAATAACATAGGTTCTCTGTGAGGAAGGATCTTCTTAATCTCTTCTTTATTCATCTAAGCCTCCACTTCAATGGCAAAAATAGGTGTCTTAAATTCAACCAAATCACCATCATTTACAAGAATTTCTCTAACTACACCGTCTACGGTAGACTTTACGTCGTTAAACATCTTCATCGCCTCGATGGTACAAAGAATGTCTCCCTTCTTTACATGATCACCCACGGAAACATATGGCTTCGAACTTGGTGATTCTCCAGCATAAAAGACTCCAAGAAGTGGTGACTCTACCTTAAAGTAATCATTCCCTCCTGTAACTTCTTCCTCCTGATTAGAAGCAGGTGTCAGTGGTGCAGCTGCTGCCTGCATAGGCATCGTCATAGGAAGTCCTGGCTCCTGCTTTGCCTTCATGGTGATTTCAAAATCACCATCCTTAATATTTAATTCAGCTAAATCTAATTCTACAAATAACTTCTTATATTGTTCAATATCGTGCATATTCTTAACCCTCATAACGCTTTAATGCGACACAAGCATTGTGTCCACCAAATCCATAAGATGCAGACATGGCATACTCTGCCTGATAGTTTACAGCTACATTTGGTGTATAGTTCAAATCACATTCTGGATCTGCTTCTTTATAATTAATGGTTGGAGGAATGATTCCATCCTGAAGAGCCTTGGCAGATGCAATTAACTCTACCGCTCCGGTTGCTCCCAACATATGTCCGGTCATAGACTTGGTAGATGAAATGTGAAGATCCTTCGCCTTGTCTCCAAAGAGGGTCTTCATCCCCTGTGTCTCCATGGCATCATTCAAATGAGTTCCGGTTCCATGAGCATTCACATAGATTTTTTCTGCGTCATCTACGGTAATACCAGCCTCTTCCATGGTAAGCTTCATGGTACGTACTGCACCGGCACCGCTTGGATCTGGAGCAGTAATATGATGAGCATCTGAAGTATTGGCATATCCAGTTACCTCAGCGTAAATCTTTGCTCCTCTCTTTACTGCGTGCTCATATTCCTCTAAAATCAGGACACCTGCACCCTCGCCCATTACGAATCCGCCTCTTCTTGCATCAAAGGGAAGGGAAGCCTCATTTGGATTTTCAGAAAGATTTAAAGCCTTACAGTTAATGAAACCACAGGTACCAAGCTTTGTAATAGAAGCCTCGGCACCACCTGCAATAATCGCATCTGCAAATCCACCCTTAATCGCATGGAAAGCCTCTCCTACTGCGTGAGTAGAAGTTGCACAAGCAGTGGTTACAGGAAGTACAGGACCTTTTGCATCAAAACGAATGGATACGGCACCTGCTGCCATATTTCCAATTAACATTGGAATAAAGAATGGTGATACCCATTCCGGTCCCTTGGTCATAAGCTTTTCAGCTTCCTTATAGAAGGTATCAATTCCACCAATACCAGAACCAATGTAAACGCCGAAACGTTCCTTGTCTAAATCACTCTCTAAAATTTTGCTATCTTCCACAGCTTCTGTAGAAGCAGCCATGGCATACTGCATGAAAAGATCTGTCTTACGAAGCTCAGGCTTAGACTTATAATACTTGCTGGCATCAAAATCCTTTACCTCGGCATCTACCTTTGCTGCAATGTCACTCGCGTCAAAACGGGTAATCTTTCCGATTCCACAAACACCATTCTTTAAACTCTCCCAAAAAGTTGGAAGATCGTTACCTACTGGAGATACAACTCCCATTCCAGTAATTACAACTCTTCTGCTCATTAAAAACCTCCCAAATTATGCAAGTCCACCGTCGATACGGATTACTTCACCTGTAATATACTCTGACTGATCACTGGCAAGGAAGTAAACAAGGTTTGCAACTTCCTTAGGGGTACCGTAACGGCCAAGAGAAATATTTCCTGCGATTGCAGCCTTAGCTTCATCGGTCATAGCCTCTGTCATTCTGGTCTCAATAAATCCAGGGGCAACTGCGTTGCAAGTAATGTTCTTCTTACCATACTCCTGAGCAACGGTCTTGGTAAATCCAATGACACCTGCCTTAGAAGCAGAGTAGTTTGCCTGGCCCTTATTTCCAATGATACCTACTACCGAACTAATGTTAACGATTCTTCCATACTTCTGTCTCATAAAAGTACGAAGGCAAGCCTTGGTCATTAACATGGTTCCAATTAAATTAACGGTAATTACCGCTGTGATATCAGAGGCAGTCTGACGAAGAAGAAGGTTATCCTTTGTAATACCTGCGTTATTCACTAAAACATGAATGGTTCCATAATCCTTTAAGATTGCTTCAACCACTCCATCGACCTGATCTTCCTTACTAATATCTCCAAGATAAATCTTAGACTTACTTCCTGCTGCCTTTAATTCTTCTACGGTTGCCTTTGCTTCTTCGTCCTCAAACAAGTCAATGATTACTACATCAAATCCCTCTCTTGCAAACTTTAAGGCAACTTCCTTACCAATACCACGGCTACCGCCGGTTACTACTGCTACTTTCTTCTCGCTCATTACTTTCCTCCAAATTGTTCTACTGCCTGTGTAAGGGCATCATAATTACCTACTGTTGCTGCCTGACCCTGAACAGTCTTCTTAACAAATCCTGTTAAGGTTTTTCCCGGACCACACTCTAAGTATGTATCAAAGCCTTCCTTCTCAAGATTCTCCAAGGTATCCTTAAAGAGTACGCTGTTAGAAACCTGAAGACTTACCATCTTACGGATTTCTTCCGGATCCTGTGAATATGGCAGACCAGTCATATTCGCATAAACCGGAATCTTTGGAGCCTTTACATCCATCTTAGCAAGCACGTCTACCAACTTCTTACCTGCCTCCTCCATGTATGGAGTATGGAAGGGTCCGCTGACCGCAATTTCCTTATAACGAACACCTTCTTTGTTTAATGCTTCCATAAAGACATCCATCTTTTCCACCGAACCAGAGACAGAAATCTGGGCAGGTGAATTAATATTTGCCTGATAAACACCATATTCTTCTGTTAACTTTGCAAGCTGCTCAAAATCCGGACGAAGCACTGCTGCCATCTTTCCCGGATGTGCATCTCCACAAGCCTGCATATATTCTCCTCGCTTTACCACAAGGTCAAAGGCTTCCTCAAAACTAAAACTTCCAGCAAAGGTAAGTGCTGCAATTTCTCCAAGGGAAAATCCTGCCACTGCCTCTGGGGCAATTCCTGCCTCCTCTAAAAGTTTTGCAGCAATATAATCCATTAAGAATACACAAGCCTGCGTATTCTTTGTCTGATTTAATTCTGCAAATGATTCATCACATAACTGGTTAATCGTTCCAGGACGAACCGCTTCCGCCTCTTCCATAATTGCTTTTGCAAGAGGACTCTTCTCATAAAGATCCTTACCCATTCCAGGAAACTGCGCGCCTTGGCCTGCAAATAAAAAGGCTATTTTACCCATGCAATACCTCCCTTAAGAATTTCTTCTGTTTCCTTGCAAATATCTTCCACGATTTCCTTACAAGTCTTTTCATCCTTTACAAGACCAGCAATCTGTCCAGCCATACAAGAACCGGTCTTTACATCTCCATCTACAACCGCTCTTCTCAAAGAACCGGCACCTAAGGCTGCAAGCTCTTCTGAAGGAGCTCCACTCATCTCTTTCCTGTAGAACTCACGAGTCATAGGATTCTTTAAGGCACGAACTGCATCTCCATCTCTCTTACCGGTAACGATGGTATCAATATCTCTAGCCTTTAAGACCTTATCCTTATAATTCTGATGAATATTACATTCCTTAGCAGTTAAAAATCTAGTTCCCATCTGGACACCAATGGCTCCAAGCATAAGAGCTGCTGCAAAACCTCTTCCGTCTGCAATACCACCTGCTGCAATAACCGGAATCGAAAGGGCATCTACTACCTGTGGAACCAAGGCCATAGTAGTTAAGTCACCTACGTGACCACCAGACTCCATTCCCTCTGCAACTACTGCGGTTGCGCCTGCAGCCTCGCAACGCTTTGCCTGTGAAGCACTTGCAATTACACAAATAACAGCTACACCGGCTTCCTTTAACTGCTCCATGTACTTGCTAGGATCTCCTGCTCCGGTTGTAACTACCTTCACATGTTCCTCGCATACAACCTGAACAGCCTCTTCAATAAATGGACTCATAAGCATAAGGTTTACTCCAAATGGCTTATCTGTTAATTCCTTTGCCTTCTTGATTTCTGCTCTTAAAGCTTCACCGTTTAAACTCATTCCTGCGATCAAACCTAAACCGCCTGCCTCAGAAACTGCTGCTGCAAGTGTTGCATCAGCCACCCAAGCCATTCCTCCCTGAATCACCGGATACTGAATGCCAAGCATTTCACATAATGGGCTCTGAATCATCTTAACTACCTCCTACTGTATAAAAAAGCCAGTAAAGAAGCATGCCTCCGGGACATGCTTTCTTTTCTGGCAGCTTTTCATTCTTATTTAGATGTGGATGCTACCGTATGCGTTAGCACCAATGATTACTTGCTAAGGCTTTCGATATGCTCTGCAAGCTTCTCAATGTTGTTGATTTCCTGAGTAATCTCAAGCTTAACGCCAAACTCTTCCTCAATCTGCATTACAAGATCCATGATATCTAATGAGTCAAGACCCATATCCTGGAATGTCTCTTCTGTTGTGATCTCTGAAGCATCCTTTCCTAAATAATCTGCAACGATCTCAATTAACTTCTCTGTCATGTGTTTTTTTTCTCCTTCATAAAATAAAATTCTTTATGCGCATAACCCGCTTTCAAATATTTTGAATTTCAAACAGTTAAGAAAACACAAAAATTCATTGTATTTGAAATAATCAATGCTATAATAATGTTGGGGGTAACCCCCATGTCAACATTAAATTTTCTGACAAATATGTAACATCTATCAGAAAACCGAAAAAACCGCCTGTTTTTTCTTGCATAATTTTGGTTTATTCGCACCTCTCTCATCTTATCGCAAATAGAAAAACTGGTCAAGCCGTGAAAGAAAGGAAGTATTATGAATCTCAGTGAATACCATCTCTCCGTAAAAGAATTCGCAACCATCTGCCATACCACCCGTGACACCCTCCGCCACTACTATGAAAATGGCATCATCGAACCCTTCGTGGATCCTGAAAATGGCTACCACTACTATTCTCCTTCACAAATCTCAGCCTTTTTCTACGTGTTATCTTTAAAAAACGTAGGGTGTTCCCTAAAGGAAATTAAATCCATGATGCAAAGCACCGACCCTTCCCTTTATCAGTCGATTTTAAAGGCCAAGGCCAATGAACTGCGTCAACGAATCGCCGACTTAAACGTCGGACTTACTACCATCTCCACCTATGACTGGATGCTGGATCTGGTGGAACAGGGACGAACCACCGGTCAGGTTGCCTGCTATGAAATTCCCCGGGTTTATATTACCGAAACCCCCATTGCATCAAAAAATGCCTATCACATGAAAGATGTAACCAAAGAACTCACCGTCCATCTAAAAAACTTAAACCAAAAAAGTAATATTTTTCCCATTGGTGCAACCATCGCCCTTGATCACTTCTTAGAGAGGGATTATGCTTATCAAAAAATTTTTTCCCTATCTCTTTCTACGCCAACGATTCGCATAGAATCCAGCTATCCGGGACTATCTAAAAAAATACTTGCCTATACACCAGAAGCCAGCGAGGATATTCTCTTTTCTTATCACAAGTTCGAAGACTATCTGAAAAAAAATAAGATTTCCCCTAAGTCTGACCTTTTTATTGTTAACCTTATGAATCTTTATACCTTAAACCGGGAGCACTCCTACCTAAAGTATCTCTTCCTTTTTCTCTAAAAGGAAATCCAGCTTAAGCAAAGGGATTTTCTACCCTTCGTTCCACAAACCACTTACGGTCTGTCCCGTAAAATAAATGACACACATAGCCATCCACGATACAGGTATAGCGGGTTCCTACCCCTCCTGCCCTGGTGGCTGCTGCCTTTCTTACCTCTGTTACTTTTTGAATGGAAAAGCGGGTCCCATCTTCCCATAAAATCTTCTTCGGAATCACTCTACCTTCCTTGGAAAATTCTGCTTCTACACAAACATAAACCTTATAATGATTTTGACCTGCTTCCACAAGTATCCTCCTTCCTTTTTTCGAATATATGTTCGATTTCTTTTATTATATCACAGAACAGAAAGAAAGCAAGCCTATTTAGACTTGCTTTTTTAGTGGTGAGGATCTTGGATGTGATACAACTCCGTATAACCCATGGTTTGGTAGCCATTTTTCTTATAGGTATGCATGGCAGGAAGATTCTCTTCCTCTACCTCCAGACGCAGGATGGCCTCCGGAAAATCAGCACGAACCTTTTGCAAAAACAAAGAGCCCAGGCCTTGATTTCTGGCACTTGGAACTAGGTAAAGGTCCTCGATCCAGATGCAAGGGCGGCCAAACTCCGTGGAAAAGCTCTTGGCAAGCATGCCGTAGCCAACCGCTTGGTTATCCAAAAAAAAGATATAGCCTTGGGCGTAAGGGCTGTCGCTGACGCAGGCAGTAATATCTGCCTGATAGATTTCCGTGGAGCCATCGGTGGCTACCGCAGGGGAGTGATAGAATGTTTCCATCATTTGCAGAATCAGGCTGCGATGGGATTCCTTCATTTCCAGAATATCAAACTTCATTTGAATGTGTCCTTCCTTCTATGCAAATGGATCGTAGCCTTCCTTGAAGCGTCTCATCATCTCATTTGTCAAACTATAGTCGTCGGTTTGAAGGACAATGTCCTCGCGCTTGGTAAAGGCGGCCTCCTTCAGTTCTTCCTCGTCACGGCGGATGGTGGTTGGGCCGTCTACCTGACAGTAAAATCCCATTAGGATGTCATCTGCAGAACCCCATGGCTGAGATTTGTAATAGGTGATATTTTTTACCTTAAGACCAGTTTCTTCCATAACCTCACGACGAACCGTTCCTTCAAGACTCTCACCGATTTCAGTAAAGCCGGCAACCAGGGCATTTTGAGCAAAGCGCCTGCCTGCGTACTTGGTAAGAAGTAATTCATCTCCGGAAACCACGCCAACAATAACAGCAGGAAGAAGGCGAGGATAAATTTTTCTGCCACAACTTGGACAAAGCATTGCCCGCTCCTTGTGATCGTGCACCGTCTTGTGGCCGCAGGTACCGCAAAAGCGATTGTCCAGGTACCAGCTGGCAAGATGACGGGCAGTATAAAGCAAAAACATCATTTCAAGAGGACCGCAAGACTCATTGCGAAGCTCCTTTAGGGTGTAATAATGAAAATGATCCTTTTCCTCCGGCAGCTGGTCCGCCAGGAAAATCTTGCTGTCATCTAATTTTAAAAGATAGATTTCCTTGCCGGTGGTTTCAAGCTCACCAGCCCTGGGAAGTCGAATGGTTTGACCCAGCTTTTCTACGAGAATTTTTCCCTGATTGTAGGCAAAGACCATGTCATTTTCAGAAATCCGCTGGTCCCTTTGAAATTCATTGTATAAACGATGTGGTGCAATATCCTGAATCATAATCTTTCCTTTCTAACCGCCTGAATAAAGGCTAATACCCGTTTTGGATCCTTGCCTGAAGTTCCATCTTCATACTCCACTCCCGAGGACACATCCACGCCGTCTAGAGAAATGGCCTGAAGTGCATCCATGGCCTGGCCTACATTTTCTGGCGTAAGGCCACCGGCCAATAAAGTAAGTTTTGAATCTCCCGCCAAAGGAAGTTTTGATAAAACGCTCCAATCAAAGGTTTTACCACTCCCGTAAGTGGCCGCATCAAACACGTATCCCTCTACTAAATCGCAATTTTGATAGTAGGGAAAACTTGCCAGGTCCCTTCCGTTAAAGGCCTTTAAAATCGGAATTTTCAATCTTCCGTTCTCTATGGCCATACGAAGTTCCGGCAGGAAATCCCCGTGAACCTGTAGGTAGTCATAGCCAGCTTCCTGGATTTCTATGGCCTGGGCTAAGGTTGGTTCCACCGTTACCGCCACCATCTTTACCTGATTTGCCGCTGCTACAAGCTCCCTTGCTTGATCCATGGTAATAGTTCTTTTACTTCTTGGAAAAAAGAGAACGGTTCCCACAAAGTCAGCTCCTGCCTCTTCCACCATCTGTAATTCCTGAACCGTACGGATTCCGCAAATTTTAATTTTCATACATACCTCTTTCTTAATCAAGCTCAAAAGCTCCTGTGTAAAGCTGATAGTAAATGCCCTTATCGGCAATCAGACTATCATGGTCACCACGCTCAATAATATTTCCGTGATCCAATACCATAATCGCCTTACTGTTACGGACGGTAGAAAGTCTATGGGCAATGACAAAAACGGTTCTTCCTTCCATTAAATTATCCATACCCTCAGAAACCAAGGCTTCCGTTCTGGTATCAATGGAGGACGTTGCCTCATCTAAAATCATAACCGGTGGATCGGCTACTGCCGCACGGGCAATGGAAATCAACTGTCTTTGTCCCTGAGAAAGGGAAGATCCATTGGCAGTTAACATGGTGTCGTAACCATCCGGAAGACGCGTAATAAAGTCATCCGCATTTGCAAGTTTTGCTGCTGCAATACATTCTTCATCCGTAGCATCCAAACGACCATATCGAATGTTTTCCATAACTGTTCCTGTAAATAAATTTACTTCCTGAAGAACAATTCCCAAGGACCGACGAAGGTCTGATTTTTTAATTTTATTAATATTAATTCCATCATAGCGGATTTTTCCATCTGCCACATCATAGAAACGATTAATCAAGTTGGTGATGGTCGTTTTACCTGCACCGGTAGCCCCTACAAATGCGATTTTCTGTCCTGGTTTAGCATAAAGGGTTACATCATGAAGGACAATTTTATCCTCATTGTAACCAAAGTCCACATCCTGCATGCGGATGTCTCCCTTTAACTCTGTAAGGGTAAAGCTTCCATCTTGATTTGGAACTTTCCAAGCCCAAAGATCCGTCTTCTTCTCGGTTGGTGAAAGGCTTCCATCTGCTTTTTTGGTAACATTTACCAGGCGAACAAGGCCTTCGTCCACTTCTGGCTCCTGGTCCATTAAGTCAAAGACTCTGGCTGCTCCGGCAATACCCATGGCAATCAATGGAATCTGCATAGATACCTGTCCCACAGTCTGAGACAACTGTCTTGCAGAAGATAAAAAAACAATAACAATACCAACCGTAATCTTACCATTTCCGGAAAGACTAAGGTTAAAAATTTCATAGTGGGCAAGCATAACACCTATAAATGCGATGACTACATACATCAGGTTTCCCACATTTCCCAGGGTTGGCATTAAGATGTTACCAAATCGGTTGGCTTTTTCCGAATCAGAAAAGAGTTTCTCATTTAACTGATCAAAATCTTCTTCTGCCCTAGCCTCGTGATTAAAGACCTTAACCACCTTCTGACCAGACATTATTTCCTCAATAAATCCCTCTTCTCTTGCCAGAGATTTCTGCTGGGCAATCATATACTTTGAGGACTTTCCTCCCAAATCTCCTATGATTTTCACCATCAGAAATACTACCGCAACTACGATGATAGTAAGCCAAACACTATAGCTTAACATCATAATAAATACGGAAATAATGGAAAGGGCCGACTGGAACACCATTGGTCCACTTTGTCCAATAACCTGGCGGATGGCATCGGTATCATTGGTGTAAGTGGACATAATATCTCCGTGAGGATGGGTATCAAAATACTTAATTGGCAGGGTCTGCATCTTTTCGAACATGTCATTTCGAAGATTCATCAAAGTTCCCTGGGTGACATTTGCCATTTTTCTGGTATAAATAAAATTTGCTACCACTCCGAAAAGGTAAATAATCATCATGGTCAAAATAATCCGAATGAACTTATCCCAGACACTTGGGAAACCATTTTTTAAGGCCGGGGTGATGCAATCGTCAATGATTTGCTTCATAAATACGTTGGCGATAACGGAAGACACCGCTGTGATAATGATGCAAATAAAAACCAGAAGCAAGCTCGCCTTATAATGTGAAAAAATATAGGAAAGCAATCGCTTTCCGGTCCCCGGATGTGCCTGCTTTTTCAAACTTTTTTTCTTGTCTGCCATTATTCAGCCACCTCCTTGCTCTTGGTCTGGGTTTCAAAGATTTCTGCATAGATTCCCTTCTTTGCCACTAGTTCCTGGTGATTTCCCCGCTCTACGATCTTACCGCCATCTAAAACAATAATCTGATCCGCATCCTGAACAGAGGAAACTCTCTGAGCAATGATAATCTTTGTCGTTTCCGGTAAACGTGTAGCCATTGCATGACGAATCATGGCATCTGTCTTAGTATCTACCGCTGATGTAGAATCATCTAAAATCAAGACTTTTGGTGCCTTCAACAAGGCTCTTGCAATACAAAGTCTCTGTTTCTGTCCACCGGATACATTGGTACCACCCTGCTCAATATAGGTATCATACTTGTGTGGGAACTGTTCAATAAATTCATCCGCACAAGCAAGTTTACAAACTTCTTCAATTTCCTCGTCTGTGGCATCTTCCTTGCCCCAGCGTAGGTTCTCTTTAATGGTTCCTGAAAAAAGAACATTTTTCTGGAGCACCACGGCTACTGCATCACGAAGAGTCTCTAAGTCGTACTCCCTTACATCTACGCCACCAACCTTAACCGCTCCATCTGTTACATCATACAGTCTTGGAATCAGCTGGATCAAGGATGTCTTTGCAGATCCGGTTCCACCAATAATTCCCAAGGTAGATCCCGATGGAATCTGGATCGTAATGTCCTCCAGGGCATTTCTCTTGCTTCGATTTGAATACTTAAATGATACATGCTCAAAGCTTATTTCTCCGTTTGCTACCTGAGTCTTTCCCTCTTCTGCCAGCTTCATACTTGGCTCATAGTCCAACACTTCTACCACTCGTTCTGCTGATTCCATAGCCATACTTCCCATTACAAAGACCATGGAAAGCATCATAACGGAAGAAAGAATCTGAACCCCATAAGTAAGTAAGGAGGTTAAATCTCCGGTAGACAAGGCTACCTGATTAGAAGATACAATCAATCTTGCTCCAAAGTAAGCCACCATCAACATAGCCGCATACATTGCAAAGGTCATGGTTGGTGAGTTTAATGCTAGGATTTTTTCTGCCCTGGTAAAGTCATCCTTTACCTGTCCTGAAACTTCCTTAAACTTTTTATCTTCATATTCTTCCCGAACAAAAGACTTTACGACTCTTACTCCCGCAATATTTTCCTGTACGGAATTGTTCATGGCATCATAACGTTTAAAGATTCTCTTAAAAATTGGATGCACCTTAAAGAATACGCCAAAAAGTACCCCCGCAAGTACCGGAATCAAACCAAGGAATATCAAAGACATCCCGGCATGAATACTGATGGTCATCAGGACCGAAAATAATATCATAAAGGGTGCTCGAACCCCCATACGAAGCAACATCTGAAAGGCATTTTGAATATTGGTAATATCCGTTGTCATTCTTGTTACCAGAGAGGATGATGAGAAATAATCAATATCTGCAAAGGTAAAATCCTGTACCTTATAAAAGACATCTCGTCTCATATTCTTAGCAAATCCTGTTGACGCCGTCGCCGCAAAGATTCCCGATCCAACTCCACAAGCCAGTGAACACATCGCTAAAACAAACAAAATCAATCCGTAATATGAAATTTCTTTCATAGTCCCACCATCCATGGCATCTACAATCTTTGCCATAACCAGCGGAATGATGCATTCCAATACAACCTCACCGAACATACAAACCGGTGTCAAAATGGTTTCTTTCTTATATTGGCGGATGCTGCGTGCTAATTTTTTAAACATGTATGATCCTCCTTTTCTCTAATAAGCGTGTAAAGGCTATTGTAACTTGTTCAAAAAAACAATGCAATCATTTCATTTAATTTTCACATTTCTTCTAAAAAAAACTAGACAGTCTAGGCAAAATTGCCATAACTGTCTAGTTTTCATTCTACTATCTGCTATCCCTAAGGCCCATCAGAATTTGCTTTCTTGTTTTCTTAGTTCCATCGCTCACCCGGTCAAAGATTTCCTGCCAATAGTAAAGAAGGACATGCATCCGCTTATCCGGGGCAAGCATTCCAACAAAAAGGACCTCTAGGGGAATATTCATGCACTCAGCAATCCAGTTAATCTTTTGGAAGGAAACCTGGGCATCTCCCATCTCAATATTTTGCAAAGTCTTCTCCTGAATGGATTCTCGGCGGCTTACCTGTTTTGAAATCTCCAACCTGGAGTAACCCTTTAATTCACGTTCCAGGTAAATGCTGTAGCCAATATCAAGATAATCGGGAACCTTTTCATCATAAAAGGAAATCAGGCGGTCTAAGCGCTCCCTGTCGTAAAGATCCATGCGGTCAGCCACAATCATCCGAGTCTTTAAAAAAATCAACATGGCCTTGTCTTCCGGCAGGCCATCCATAAACTCAAAAAAACAATCATCCTTAGATTCCTTATATGGAGTCTTTGACAGAAACATAAGGGGAAGGTCTGCCTTCCTTACATAGTCCCAAAGACGCTTCATGGAAGGAACATAAACACCCCTCTCATGCCGGCGAATGGTACTTTCCGAGCAATCCAACAAAAACGCAAGATCTGACACCGTTCGTTCCGTCTCCTTGCGATAAGCTTTTAATCCATTTCCAATGCGCTTGCTAAGCTCATTCTTCGTCGTTAGTCTATCCATATAATCAAAAGAATCTCCGTCTTGTTTATTCATTCTGAATGATAATAAAAATAAAACTAACAAAACAGTGCACCCACAAGGTTTTATCCCTGCTGGTGCACGAATTTTCCAATATAAACTTTAAATAAAAGGTTTAGAGGCGGGCAAAATGAAATTCCTTTAGAAGGAAAGTGACAAAATCAAGCGTTCTGCGCGGTAAGCTTCCTGACCGGAAAGACGATCAAAACGCTTCAGGTTAATGTCAGAGTGCTCCATCTCTCGGCAGAACGTATAGGTTTCTAAAATCATGGCCGAAAGATCAAGGTCCTTTGGATGCATGCAAATGCCATCCATCCATATCATCATCGTAGAAATCACCGCAAATTTAACCTTGGCTAGGGCCCTTTGGTCGTAAACACCACCACAGTAGTAAGTATAGATAAAATACACCATTAACTGCTCCAGCCAGATTGCCATCTTTCCATCGTGAAGATTTCCTTCCAGGCTGTCAAATAGATCTTTGGAAAAATCAGAAACTCCCAGTCTTCCCAGAGATTCCTTGATTTCTCCCACCCGATGTTTATACTTTTTGTTAATCATTTCCATTTGGGAAAGAAGTTGAAAAAGGTCTAGGGCAGTTTCAAAACGGTCCAGGTCTAGGGTACCCTTGTGGGACTGAAGACGACGGTCCAGCTCCTTTCGGAATCTTCTTGCAGTCTCTCTACTTCGGTAGCGGTCCACCACTCCGTCAATAGCAAAAATATTATCCTTTGCCATTTGCTTTTGCACATCGCGGCCTAGGGCTAGCACCAGTTGCATTCGAAATAAAATGGATAGGTTGCGGTCCTGGAGGATGGAAATCATGGCATCCCTGGTGTAAAGCAACTTATCATAGAGGAGAAAATCAAAGTCCTCGTACTCCTCTTCCCCCCGGCACAATTTCGTCAAAAACTTTACCGGCTTTTTCTTTTCCAGTACCATTCGACAAGCCTCTGGACAAGATAGCGAAAGGGTAATCTCTTTTACCCCCTCAAACTCCTCCACATGCCTTGGATAGCGCTTGCAGGTCTTGCATAGGCTATCCTTACCTAGCTTGCTATACATATTGCAAAGACCATCCTTATTTAAAAAGGCACAACTACCATCCTTTTGCAAACGAAACACATGATCTTGATCCAGGGTCTTTCGAATATTCTTCCGAAGCACCTTTCCATAAGGGCCGCCAACCCTACCATAAGAAGAAAGAGACCGCTTATCAATCACGATCTCCCAACCTCTACAGCAAGTATCTGGGCAGGCATCTGCAATACAAGAAAACTCCCCATAATATTCCGGATAACGATACTCTATCATACTTCTAAATCTCCAAATAAATATTTGCAATGTCTGCAAAGTTCTCGCCAGGCCTCGGTATCAGAAAACTCCTTCAGACGATTTGCCACCGAACAATAATACCACTTTTGTTTGGATTTGTCTTTTACATTAAATCGCTTCCAACAATCTTCCCCAATCTGAGAATAAGTATAGACAGTGGAACGAATATTAGAAAGCTTGTCTCCCAGGGCAATCATCTTGGCCTCTCTTGGAGCACTCTGCAAATGCTCCAGGAACTCTTCCTTTCGAACCTGCCAGCTTTCGCTCGCCTTCATCTCCGGTCTCTTGTTTTCACTTTCCATGGCAACTAAATCAGCCACCCGTTTGCCAAAACGTCCCTCTAAATCTTCATAGGTATAGCTGGTATCTTCGATTACATCATGTAATACGGCTGCTGCCACAACCTCTAAATCCTCTGTCAAACTTCTCACAATCACAGAGGCCTCAATAGGATGAACAACGTAGGGAATATTGGTTCCCTTTCGAATGGCCCCGCTGTGGGCTCGTGTTGCAAATTCAATGGCTCGCTCCCAAAGATCATCTTTCCTCATCATTTGAAACTCCTTCCAAATCACCGAAACAAAAAGCATGAGTGCCTTCCGTCTCTCGACAAAAGGCACTCACACAATGAAAGTATACAACTATGAAAAAACAAAAAAGAAAAAAATTGAATAAGTAAAGCATCAATTACCATGTCTAATATACAATAATATGTCTAAAAAAACAAGTCTTTCTCGTTATTTTTTCAAAAAAATGCACATAGGTTACCCCTTGTCCTTTGGATTATCCTTGTAATAATTTTACAATTTCAGCCTTTGGCTTAGCACCAACTGACTGGGCAACCAATTCTCCGCCCTCAAAAACAAGAAGGGTTGGAATCGTCATAATATTAAACTTCTCAGCAAGATCAGATTCTTCATCCACATTCACCTGACAGATCTTCGCATCCGTTACTTCTTCTGCCAACTCTTCAATAATAGGATGAAGCATCTTGCAAGGACCACACCAGTCTGCCCAAAAATCAATTAAGACAGGCTTGTCGCTCTTTAAAACTTCCTCTTCAAAGTTATTTTTGGTAATGTCAATTAAAGCCATAAAGTCTCCTTTCTGTGTTTACTTTTTCTCCTTTAAAAGATCACGGATTTCAGTAAGAAGAAGTTCTTCCTTGGTAGGCTCTGCCGGCTTTGCAGCCTCCTCTTCTTCCTTCTTCTTCTTTCCAAGTGACATAAGCTTATTAACAGCCTTCATCATAAGGAAGATACAGAATGCCTTGATGATAAAGTTAATGACAGAGGTAATAAAATCTCCATACAAAAGATACTGATCACCAAGTAAGTGAAGCTTACCACCAACCTCAGCACCACCAATACATCCAATCAATGGATTGATAAAATCATTCGTAAAAGCAGTAACAATTTCACCAAAAGCTGCACCGATGATAACACCGATTGCCATGTCCATTACGTTACCCTTTAAGGCAAATGCCTTAAACTCTTCCAAAAACTTCTTCATCTTTTTGAATCCTTTCTTTTAATAAATTTAATTCTCGCTAATCACATACGTTCCTGCAAATGAAAATCCCTGACTTCCAATCTTTCCTTCCTGAGAAACCACCATGGTTCCTGATTCGCCGGGAAGAAAGATTACCTTACCATCACTTTCTGAATCGGTATATTGGTAGGAGCCATCTTCCTGCTCTAATAATATACCGTCAATCTCACCGTACTTATCTCCATCTACTCCATCACCCTTCACGGTAAATACTCCATCATCACCCTGAATGGTAAACTGAGCGTCTCCGCCCTCTTTATTGTAAGTGCCACTTACACCATCTGCCACAACCGGATCTGTGGAACCATCGTCTGTATCTTCCTCTAGATCAACAACTTCTTCCGTACTAGCTTGGGTTTCTGCGGTTAATCCGCCTGTAGTAGTAGTCTCTGTATTCTCTGTGGTCTTGGTCTCTTTTTCAGACTTCTTCTCACAGGCACTAAAACCAAAGGCAGCCAAACCGGCAACTAACAACAATCCAAATGAAACTAAAAACTTCTTTTTCATGTCTATCTCCTTATCAAAGTCTTTTGCAGACCAAACAATCTAGTCTGGCTACTGAACCTCTACAAAGGTCATATCGGAATAGTAGCTTAAATCCTTGATTTCATCTAAGATTTTCGTTTCATCATTTGTATAATCGCTATTTACAATATAACCATCATCTCCCCAGTAAGAGTCCTTATCAATGGTAACACTGCCGGTTTCATCCACACTTACGGTACCTGTCTTGGCAATGAAATAGAAGGTTCCCTGTACCTGTTCTCCCTGCTTTATACCATCATCACGATAGCTGTCTTCTTTTGCAGTCAAGGTAACATCAACCTTATAAACCGCAAAGTAATTGTTGGTCGAAGGATCATCCGGAGTAAAACCATAGTAACCCTTATAGAAGTTAGGAGTTACAGAAGCCTGATATTCTACGGTGCTGTCCTTAAGCTGATCTCCTAAAGCATATGACCAGTAGTAACTACTCCATCCATCTAAGGTTGACTTTACTTCATTTAAAATCTCGGTATTAATGTTAGACATCTGGCTAGAGGTAATAGAAGTTGGATAACTAATCAAGCCTTCTACCGTATATTCCTTCTCCTTCTCAACTACCACAATTTTCTTTTCAGCCAAAGCACTTTCATCCCAACATTCATACTTTACGGTAATGGTATCTCCATTTGAAAGAGTATAACCACTGTCCTCTGTAAAGTAACCAGCATCTGTAATATTCTCATCTACCTCAGAACTGTCAACGGAAACATATCCATGGCCATCGCTTCCATTAAATGTAACGATAAGATCCTCAAACGGATCCACCTCTTTTCCCTTTTCAAGACCCTTTACGGTATAGGTAAATTCCTTGGATTCCACCTTTACTCCATAAAGCTTGATGTCCTTCTTTTCCACCGACACTTCTACCTTTACTTTGTCTCCATTGGAAAGCTCATCGTCATCGTCATTTGTGGAAATGCTACTATTACGAATGCTATCCATCGCCTTTCTAAAACGATATGCATCGATTTCAGACTTCTTTGCCAATTCCTTGGCTTTCTTTTCCACCTTTTTATCATCCACTTCAAAATCGATGCTACCATACTTATCGATTCCTGATAAATTAACTTTTACATAGTCTTTTGCCTGAATCGTAATGGTCTTTGTCTTTGATGCACAACCACTTGCACATCCGGCAAGGATCATAATACCTGCGGCAGCAGTAATATATTTCATCTTATTCTTCATGATTACTCTCCTTTAATCATCCTTCTCATCCTCAGAGAATTCCTTTGCCTTATCAACGCTGTCAATCTCTAAAAGCTTCCAGGTCTTATCTTGTTTTCCTACGAGCATCACTGTATTAAATGTCTTTTTATCGTCATTATCAAGGGTTACCTTGCAGTAAAGGTAATAAGCATCCTCAATATCACCCTTTAAGATATCCTCTACAGAATCCTCTAAACCATCTAAAGAATCCTCATCTAAGCGCTGACTTTCCTTGATTTCAATCGATGCATCCTCTAAATCCTCAAATTCATAGGCATCATCATCTTGGGTAATCTCTTCAATGATATGATTCACCATGTATTCCTCGATGTCCTGATCATCCAGATAATCCTCAATTTCTTCTTCATAATCCTTTTTGTATTCCGGAATACAATCTGAGAAATTTTTTTCTTTTCCAGACTGAATGGTTTTTTCCAACTGCTTTACAGGCTTCTTATAATCCGGAGAAAGAATACTCATTACACCAAATACAATTGCTGCAAGAATACCAACTCCAATCACTCCACAAACAATGGCCATTACCTTGTTTGATTTCTTCATTACTTCCTCTGAAGAATTCGAAAATACCGGAGCACCCTTTGAATTAGCTTCCGAAGGACCAGCTTCGGTTTTACCTTCTGAATTTTCTGCCGGGCTTTCTGCCTCCTTTTCCTCTACAGGAACATTGTCTACTGATGTCTTGATCTCTTCCGTCTTCTCTGTCGTAGAATTTTCTGGCTGGAACTGCTCATCACTTTGATCAGTCACCTCTGGGACAGTCTGCTCTGCTCCACACTGGCTACAAAACTTCTGATCATCTGTAAGCTGTGCTCCACACTGCGTACAAAATTTCATAATTATTCTCCTTTACCTCAAATTTTTTGTTTTCAAACTACTTTTAAGTATAACATACCCATAGACTTAGAGCAACCAATTTCATTGTCTATCAATTCATTTTATGTTATTATGAAGAAAATCGAAACGAAAACGAATCAGGAGGATTTATGAGCAAACAGAAAAAAGTAATTGTCACTTTGGTTTCTATTCTGGTTTTATGTCTCTTAGGATTTGTCTGTTTCCTCTTTTTATTAGACTCATCAAAGGAAAGCAAAGAGAAAGAAAGCCAGAAGGAAACCACTACAAAAGAAGATAAAACAGAAAAAGAAACCACAAAAGAAACCACAAAAGAAGAAGAAACCACTACAAAATCTCAGGATGTATTTATGGTCTCCTATGTGCCAAATGGCAGTTGGGAAAAGGATGGATTTACCTGTACCCAGTTTAACGTTACCGTTTACAACCGGACAAACACCGATGCAGAAGGCTGGCAGATCATCTTAACTGTCCCGGCAGATTCCGTCTTAGAGCAAAGTTGGAATGCAACCTGTGAGAAGTCCGAAGATCATCTGACTATTATTCCAGAGGACTATAATTCCACCATTTTGGCAAATGGTTCCGTTTCTATGGGATTTATCCTAGATACCAAGGGTGAATACAAGCCAGAAAATTCCACTCTTACAGTAAACGGCAAAGACTATACCATGAACGGAGGCGGTCAGTCCCCGGAAGAAAAAAGCACTACAGGCAAGGAGGATTCTCAGATGACAAGCGCCAATCCCGAAAACGGAACCAAGACTCCACTTCAACTTCACGGATCCTTATCCGTGAAGGGTACAAATCTAGTAGACAAGGATGGAAATCCCTTCCAGTTAAAAGGGGTTAGCACCCACGGAATCGCATGGTTCCCGCAGTATGTCAACAAGGATTCCTTCCAAACCCTTAGAGATTCTTTTGGAGTAAACACCATCCGCCTGGCCATGTACAGCAACCCGGCAGACGGCTATACCACAAACCTTCACGAAACCGTAAAAACCGGTGTGGATGCCGCTTGTGAACTGGGCATGTACTGTATCATCGACTGGCACATATTAAATGACAACAACCCAAACACAGAAGACAATATCAAGCGGGCAAGTACCTTCTTTACCGAGATGGCAAACACTTACAAAGACAAAGAAAATATCATTTACGAAATCTGCAACGAACCAAACGGCAACGTAACCTGGGAAGATGACATTAAACCTTACGCCCAAAAGATGATTCAAACCATCCGTGCCATTGACTCAGACGCCATTATTATCGTTGGTACCCCAACCTGGAGTCAGGATGTGGACTTAGTGGCAAAATCTCCGATTTCCGGAGAGAGCAACCTGATGTATGCCCTTCATTTTTATGCTGCTACCCACAAGGAAGACCTAAGAAACAAGGCTACAAACGCTTTAAATGCCGGACTTCCAATCCTTATCAGTGAGTTTTCTATTTGTGATGCTTCTGGTAACGGAGCCCTTGATACCAACAGTGCCAGCGAATGGTTTAACTTAATCCGAAACAACAAGCTTAGCTGCGTAGCCTGGAACCTTTCCAACAAAGATGAGTCCTCCTCTCTTTTACTTCCTTCCTGCGACAAGACTTCTGGCTTTACAGAGTCTGATCTTTCCGAAGCGGCCAAGTATATTTTTAACCAATACAAATCTTACTAATTGAGGAGAAGGAATGAAGAAACGAACAAACCCGGTAAACTTAGAAGAGATTTGGCATTTAATCTTAGAAGATCAGGTGTTTGTCCTGCAAAAAGACCAGGAAACCTGCGTCTTAGCTCCCAGAATCCTGCGTTCCTGCATGAATCCGGATCAAATAAAAAAGCATCCGGTTTCGATTACAAGACAGGCCGATGGTTCCCTTCTTTTTACCGATGTAAGCCATCATATTTTGCTTTCAAGGGAAGAGTTAAAAAACTGGAATGCCTATGAAAGCACTTGGATTCCTAACGATCCCAACCAGGTTTTATCTTGTATTCCCTGCAGAAATTGCGGAAGATGTTAATATTTCATGCCACTGAGCAAAAAAAAGAAGGCTGACAAGATTTTTTCTTGTCAGCTCTCTTTTTTTGGGCTTATATTACTTTACCGTTACTGTAAGCTTTGCCTTTGCCTTGCCACAGGTTACTGTGATCACGGCCTTGCCTTTCTTCTTAGCTGTAATCTTGCCATAAGCATCTACCTTAGCAACCTTCTTATTAGAAGTCTTGTAGCTAATCTTGCTTGTGGTATTCTTGGTAAGTTTCTTAAGTTTAATCACATCAGTCTTACCCTTCTTTAAGCTAATCTTTTTCTTTGCAAGCTTGATTCCCTTATTGATAACCGCTTTATTAGTAACTACGACGGTTACGACTTTCTTCTTGCCATTGGCAAGGGTAAGGGTAATCTTTACTTTTCCGGCCTTCTTGGTCTTTACAAGACCCTTGGCAGTAACACTAGCAACCTTCTTATTAGAGGTCTTGTAGCTTACCTTTCCATAAGAGCCATCACTTAAGATTGCCATAAGGGTAATCTTGGTCTTTGCCTTTACGGTAATCTTATTCTTTACCACACCATAACCCTTAGCAAGAACAGAAGAAATATCAGATTGATCTGTCTGACTGGAGCTTGTTGTGTTGTTGGAATTGGTATTATTGTCGGTGGTATTGGTGCTTGTGTTTGCTGTAATGCCTAAAGCACTTGTGGTAATGGCCTTTGCCGCAATCGCTCCTACCTCTGTAGCGCTAAGAGCACGGTTAAATACCAATACCTCATCCACCATACCATTAAATAAAGCATCCCAAGCGTTTACACCGAAGTAAAGTCCTGCTCCTGACTTGGTCATAATGCCAGGGGCCACATTTCCACGGTACACAAGCTTACCATTGACATAAAGAGATCCGGTAGAGTACTTGTTGGTGGTTTCTGCTGTTACTTCTTTTTCTTCTGCTACACATAAGGTCTTTACCCTTCTAGGCTCAGCTCCTGTGTTGCTTGCACTGGCTCTTTCCGAGTCATCTACCACTACGGTTACCTGCTGCCAGGTTCCGGCTGTATAAGCATTGGTTGCATCTGCTGCCACCCAGGCACCATCATCCGACCAAAGCTTTCCATCGGTGGTAAGATTTAACCAATACTGTGGATTAAAGGTTCCACCGGTTAAGGTAGGGTTGTACTGATTTCCTACAGTCTTTGGATTCATCCAGAAGCTTACGGTGTAGGAATCACCCATTACACTTGCATCCTCTAAAAGTCTTAATCCATAGGTTCCATTCATCTGAACGGCTTTACCGGAAATTCCTTCTGTATAAGTGACATCTCTTTTTACTACCGCTGGCTTTGCGCTCTTTAATACGGTATCTGCTCCATCTAAAGAATTATCAAAGGTAAATCCCTTCACCAAACTATCCTTTACGGCAGCTGGAGCAGCCGAGTAATCACGGGAAATCTGAATGGTATAGGTCTTTACACTGGTAAAGTTCTGAGCATAAACTGAAAGTGTATTGCTATCTGCAGTTAACTTAACAGGCTTTGTTTCATCTACGATACTTCCATTGACGGCAACCAGTCCCTTGTTGTCCTTAATGGTAAGGGAAACTTCTACGCTATCACTGTAGCCAGCTGCAATGGAGTAAGTTCCATTGTCTGCACTTAAAACCTGATTCTTGTAAGAAAGGCTTGTAAGTTCATTCTCATTTGCAAAGTCTGTGATCACATCTACATTCTTATAGATTCTTGCCGAATCTGCGGTCATCTCTCTATCTGACGCAAATGTAATGTCTAAGGCTTTTGCGGTTACCTTCTGTCCATTGTCCTCGTAGGTGTAATCACTGGCTGTCTTTAAAACAGAAGCAGGAATGGCAATCTTTACCTGATAATAATCACTGGTGTTATCTAAGGTAAGGTTTACTGCATCTGCAGTGGCAGAATTCAAACTTGCCTCATAAAGCACGGTGCCTGCAGCGGTGATGCAAATCTTCTTTCCATCATCTTCCTTGGCAAAATTTACTAATAGGTAGTTTGTCTTGTCCTGATCCACCAGCATCTTATAGGCAAATGATCCACCTGCATTGGCATATCTGGTGGAAGCATGAGAATCGCCGGTTGAGCCGTTGCCTGACTCGGCAAATCCCTTGTTTTCCTCGTCTGTTACAAATCTTGCTTCGTACTGGCCATAACCTGCCTGGGTCATGGAATCAATGGTGACCTCTGCCAGTCTCGCTTCATTTTTCGCTTCTAAAATTGCTGCAGAATCCACACCTTCCCCATCTAAATAGTAGGTCCAGTAGATTCCATAGCTTTCCTTCTGTAAATAATGTGGCACAAAGGTATAAGCACTTGTTACTCCCTTTAAGCTAAAGGTCATATCATCACCCTTTACCAGGTTGTCTGAAATGTTTTCCATGTACTCTTCCACGGTAACATCTGCCTGAGTGATTCCCACCTTGTCGCTGCTTACCGCCTTGGTAGTAGGAACAGAAAGGGCTACTCCCCAGCTTCCTGTGGTTTGCTTGTCTGTTCCAAGCTTTGCAGATAATACATATGGACCATACTTAAAGGCATAGGTGTCTGGTGAGTCCGGAAGATTGTAGGCTACCGCCTGCATAGGAAGCGTTACGGTAAAGCTTGCTCCCTCTGAAAGCATGTCATTTGTAATGACAAGATAACCTCCCTTTGTTTCATAATTGTAGCTTTCATCCCCAAACTTCACAAGAACCTTGTCGCTTCCTGTTACCCAATCCGGAACACGAAGGTAAAGGGCAAGATCGCTACTCTGTTCATTCACATCCACCGTAAAGCTTACGGTTTCATCCTTGCTTAAGTCGCCGGTCTGACGAATGGTGTACTGGTCGGTGCTTAAGGTAGAAGCCAAATACTGATTGACGATTACGATATTATCCTTCTTAAAGTAAATACTGTCATTTAATTTCGTGAAGTTTTCATATCCGGAACCGGTACAGCACCAGAAACTATTATCTAAGGTTGAGTAAACCTTCTGATAACCGGTGGCCATTGGCTGGAAGTACATAGTCATACCGGTCTCATGGTTCTGAGAAGGCATAATGGCATTGACCAGGGTGTTCTCATAGTAGTCTGCGTACTTCTTATCTCCTGTGATTATAAAGAGTCTGCGTGAGAGTTTTAACATGTTGTAAGTACAGCAGGTCTCGTTGTTTACATTATCACGCTGAGAATTCTGTGAATCTACACCACCATTAAAATGCTCATTTTCACTTTCACCACCGGTGACATAGGCCCAGTTGTTAATCACTAAATCCCAGAAATCCTCCGCATAGGTCAGGTAGTCAGTCTCGCTATTGTTAGCCTCATATCTTCCTAAGGCACCTAAGAATTTTGGAATGGTTGTATTGGCATGAAGACCATTTACGGCGGTTACGTCTCCGCTTGCCACCTTCTTAAATAAGGCTTCTTCATCAAACTTATGAGCCGCCTCATAGAAATGATCTGCATTTTCATAGTTAACGCTCTTCGCCATCTTGTAAAGCTGGTACATGCAATCATTCATTCCACCATATTCAATGCTAAGTACGGTGGCCTGGGTTGCTGTGGTCCACTTAGAACTTCTTTGGTATACCCACTCACCAAGATTCATGGCAATCTCAAGGGCTTCCTCGTTCCCAGCGATTTCATAACAATCTACCAATCCGGCAATGATCTTATGCATGGTATACCATGGAACCCAAGCCTGGCTTGAGATGTTTGCCTTTCCTGCTTCTACGTTATCAAACTGTAATTCTACATTATTCTGGAAGCTGGTATTTGGAAGGGTTGCTCCAAAGATGTATCCGGTCTTTCCCTTCTTTTGACAATCTCCTAATTCAGAAACAATGTATTCCATTCGATCTCTTACTGCGGTTCGGTCTGCCGTAGAAAGTCCCGGATTTACTGCTGCTGTTGCAAGAGCAGAAAGGTAGTGTCCTAAGGTATGTCCACCAATCAAGGAATTCTCCCATCCTCCTCCATAGCAAGAGGTGCTACTTCCGGTTGAATCTGTAGACTCTGCTGCTACCCAAGCGGTCACTTCATCCTTGCTTAATCCTGCCCCATATGCCGCTGTCATACGGAAATTAGCAAGCAGTCTATCTGGATCTAAGAGTAACATGTTTTCTACATCAAGTTCTAAGGCTTCATCATAGTAAACGTCCTCTACCTTTACCTGATCGTTGGTAAAGTAAGAAGCACCCATCAGGTCATTTGCAGCCTTTACGGTGACCTTATAGTTCTTTACCACATCACTTGCTCCGGCAAGTTTAAAAGTAGCAGTTAAGGTTACGGTCTGGTCGATGATTCCTCTGGTGATCACACCTTCACTGGTGATGACTGATTCATTTGAGGAAAACCAGCTAATGCTTGAACCGTTGCTTCCGTTAGTTGGAAGCGTTAGGTTTACGGAAGTTTCTTCCGGGATACTTACTGCCTTTACATCCTTCGCCAGGGTGCTATCTGCCCCGGAACTGGTAATTAAAATATAAGTAAAGTTAATGGCTTTGTTAGCGTCTCCTGTTCCGCTTGCCAAAAGATTTAATTCTCCATCGCTAACGGTGACGGTTCCGGATACGCTGGTTCCTGCCGCTGAAACACTAATATCATCCTGCAGGGATTTTCCCTCTGCTGTCAGGGTTGGGTTGGTGGAACATCCCCATGGATTGATTAATCCCACCTCCACATCATAGGTTCCATTTTCAATTTCGAATCTGTAGCCTAAGGTTCTTGGATCTTTTCCCTTCTCATACTGATTTTTGGTGTAACGGAAGGTGGCTGTCTTTGAGGTCTGATCTGTGGTCACTCCCTCATTTGGCCAGGTCCAATCGGTGGAAATACCTGCTGGTGCACTTCCACTTGGCATACTGCTTGTGCCATCATCAATTCCCCACTTGTATCCGGTCACCGCATCTTCCCCATATACCTGCTCAGTTACTGAATTGTGCGTTCCAAGCTGTTCCCCTGTTGGTACCGTAGAGGTATCAATATCGCCACAGTCCACGAAGTACAATACACTGGTATCACTTCTATCTGCCGGACTTCCTGCATATACAGAGTTAATAGGCAATCCTGAAACAGATACCGCTAGTGTAAGCGCAATTCCCAAGGACCGCTTACCGGTTTTCCTTAATCTCTTTCTCATAAAATCCTTCCTTTCTTAAAATTGTTTTTCGGTGTTATTATTCAATTATTAAAAAGTCATATCGCTTTCATTTAATTTTTTTTTAAAATTGAAACTTATTCACCACTTTCTCGCATTTTTATTGTATCATAGTAGGTGCGAAACGTTAAGTCTCGTATGTTTTATTTGGTTTGAAAATGTTTTGCCCATTTGTTGTTTGTGTTGTAAAAAAGTTTTTACTTTTTGTAAGTTTTTGTTTGAAAAGGTTAGAAAGTTGGTGTTTTATGGAAGCAAGTGATATTTTAGAATTTCAGGTAGACCGTCCCTTTCATTTTAATTGGGCCGGTAAGTTTGAGGCTCCAGACGAGCATTGGATGCATATGTCCCGTACCCTGATTGATTTTGAATTGATTGTTATGACGAAAGGCACCCTGTACATCGCCGCCGACAAGGAGGAAATGGTTTTACAGGCTGGTGAATATGCCATAATCTGCCCACCTTGCCACCAATACGGCTATCGTCCTTCTGATTGTACTTTTTACTGGGCTCATTTTGTTTATCACGACGGCATGGACGATCAAAATGCCCCGCTCCACCTTTTACCTTCTCAGGTAAACGCTCCCGTAAACGCTGAGGACAAAAAGATTCTGCTCCCTATGCGTGGAAGTCTTCCTCGTCTGGACCGAATCACCGTTCTTATGAAGCAAATCCAGGACTGCGACCGCAAGTACCGAAACGTCTCCTTAAATGACTTTAATATTTCCGCTATTCTTTGTGAGATTTACTCCCAGCTTTACCTTTCCGGTGCCAGAACCACCATGAAGGGCAAGAAAGTGCAACTTTACACGGACATCATTGACTATATCTCCTGGAGAATCCATGAGAAAATCAAGGTTTCTGAGATTGCCGCCTATTTCGGCTACAACGAAAAGTACATTACCACCTTTTTTAAGAAGGCGAGTGGCCTTCCCCTAAAAACCTATATCCTAAACCAAAAGATGGATATTGCCAAGGCCATGCTGGTGGATTCTAATATCCCGGTCTCCCAAGTAGGCTATGATATTGGCTTCGATGACAACCACAATTTCTCCGTAGCCTTTAAGAAAATCACCGGCCAAAGTCCTACCGAGTATCGAGATTCCTATGCCCAGCAGATGCTCTTTCATGAGTAAGAAGGGGAATCCATCCCCAAAAAAAGACATTACAGAGACTATCCCAGCTCTGTAATGTCTTTTTCACTCCTTGATGGAGCCCTTTACCATATGAATCACTTCATCTGCATAATTTAGCACATTATCATTATGGGATACAACAATCACTGTTTTCCCTTCCTCTGATAATTTTTTTAATAATGTAAAGACAATATTTTCATTCTCTTCATCCAAATTTCCTGTTGGCTCGTCTGCTAAAATTAATTCCGGCTGATTCGCCAAAGCTCTTGCAATCGCAATTCTCTGCTGCTCTCCTCCCGACAATTGCTTAGGCAAATTCTTTTCCCTATCCTTTAATTGAAAGCGCTCAAGAAGTTCATCAATCCGTTCTTCCCTCTTCTTGCGATCCAATTTTGGATTTATTAACATAGGCATTCTGATATTTTGTCTGGCATTTAAATATGGATTTAAATAAAAGCCCTGAAAAACAAATCCCATATTCTTCATCCGAAAATTTGACAAGTCCTTCCCTTGGAAGGAGGAAATAGACTGACCATTTAATAAAATATCCCCTTCTGTCACGGCATCTAAACCTCCAATCAAATTAAGAAGCGTAGTTTTTCCGGAACCGGAAGGACCCATAATGGCATAAAACTTTCCGCTATCAAAATGAAACGACACATCCTTTAAAACCTTCGTGCTCCCATAATCCTTTTTGACATTTTTAACTTCTAACATTCCCCTCGCATCCTTTCTACTATGCTAATTTTATTCTTTCTCTCTTTCAACAATGCAAATGCACATAAATAAACAATTCCACCCAAGCAAAGGATAAGACTGTTGCTACTTGATAATCTACCGTTACAAGCAGGATATTTCACTAACAGGTTCATATACTCTGTTTTTTTTAATCGTTCCCATACCTGGGGACTTAAAACAAAAGTAAGAATTGTTACCGGAACAAAATCCAGACAATTATAAAAACATAATTTCGAATAACACATTTGATTGCTGTAGCCCAACACCTTCATGATGGTGGTTGTTTTATTAAATTGCATGATGATTGTTTGATAATATAAGGTAATTACAAGCAACAAAAACAGGAGTACCACGATTGCAATTACAAACACAACATAAAAAATCATCTCTGCTTTCTCCCCAAAAAAAACATCTTCTTGCATCATTTTTTCTGTGGCATCCACCAATTCCTTGCTGTTTTTAATCTGAAGGGATACCTTGATTAATTCAATTGCACAGCTTGCAATTATAAAATTTAAAGTATAAAAAATAACCGTTATAAAATAAGATCCGATATTTCTTATTCTCTCCCTTGTCCAATCTTTTATCATACATTTACTCCTTATACCTTAAGCCTTCTACCACAGATAATTTTCTCATGCTTAGGAAGCCAAAGAATCCACTAAAGAACAAGGACACTACCAAGAGAAGCAAGCAAGAGAAGATGGAAGCCAAATCTACCGAAATAGTAAATGTGCTTGCAAAAACGCCATAGGTTTTATAATAAAAGAACTTGAATATGCAAATTCCAGCTATTACAAACAGGGCAGACAGTGGAAGCGACTTAAGCAATAGAATCACATATTCTAAGAAGTAATTGATATACAAGTCTTTTTTCTCGTACCCCATTGCTCTTTGCAGCGAAAATTCTCCCATTCGCTCCTTTGTATCTCGCAAAGAAAAAATCAACACATTCACAAAGCAAATAATATATAAAAGCAAAGATAATAAAATACCAAAACCGGTTATTAAATTTAAAATTCGCATTGAATCCTGATCCCTAATCAATCCTCTTCCATTTGCAACTACACCTTGTTCTTTCAAGGCTGTCAGAGATTCATTATCTTTAAATACAAGCGTAATTGCACCATTTTTCCAACCATACGAATATTCATTTGCCTCTTCTACCGTTGCCACCCCTTGTTCCTTTTCGCTAATCTTATTTAAAATTTCCGCCGAGGTTTTTGGATTAATTAAAATTGTATTTTCCTCACTCGTTAGTATGCTATCATATGTTCCAACAATTTTTAAAGTTATCGTATCCGATCCTATATTTTCGTATGTAATGGGATTTTGATACTGGTAAGTAAACTCCATCGTTTTACCCACAAACTGTTTTCCATTCATGTATTCAAGACTTGATTGATTGTAAATAAGTTTTTTCGGAACCAGTGCCTCACACTCTTTTAAATCCTTTGTATCACTATACTTCTGAAAGGCTTGATTAAATGTTCCCAAAAACAAATCACCTATCTTTTTCAGATCCTCATCTTCACTACTAATTCCCTCAAACAACCCACTATAGCCTTGATAACATTCTACAATCTCCGGGTATTTTTTATATTCTTCTATCTCATTTGCAATCTCTTCTTCACTTTTTACCTCTGAAAATAATTCCACCTGAGCCAAATTGCTTGGTGTCTCCACCATTTTTTTCTCATATTGTTCTAGAGAAAACAAGAAAATATTGACCAAGAGATAAATCACAGTTGCCGATACCAATAAGACCACAATTCTCTTTGTAAATTTTTTCCTTCCCTTAACCACTTGATGACATAACACCCATCGATCCTTCCAATTCATTTTTCAATCCTCCTATTTTTTTGCAATATCCTCTAACATGACCTTAGCCTCCTGGCTAAAAAAATCAATCTTTTCCCCCTGTGGATCTACCAGATAAACCTCTTGTGCAAAAGACGTATCCTCCGGTCCATCCGGTTCACCCTTCGTATTAATTACTGATAAAATATAATCTGAGTCTTGGATGCTATACTTGTTCTCAGTTGCTGCATCTCCCTCTTTTGTAAAAGCATCAAAAAAATTACAAATATAATATTTTCTAAACAATTCTTCCGCATAAAAACAACCCGCATCCCAATCCTCCAGTAATTCTTCCACTTGATATTCTGTGATATAAGAATTTATATATTCATCTATTTTCTCACTAACCTCTTGGGAACTTCTATAACGATTTGCCCCGGCATCCTCTTTGATCGAATATAGGATTGTATCCAGACTTATTTCACCATCAAAACATCTTGTATTCATACTGTTACTTTGAAGCCACATTGCATATTCTCCATAGTCTTTATATTTACGGTACGAATAATAAATATGATAATCCGTATCATAATAATAAAATGATATTTCATAATTTTTTTCAAGGTTAGCATCATCATCCATTTTTGACGCCCTATATTTTTTATTACATAGATTATAGAATTTTTTGATTTCTTTTTGATCGTATATCAGATAGGTTCCATAACCATCGCTTTCCTCGGTTGAATAAAAACTAATATACTGAATTCCCTTTTTCGCTTCCTTTTTCATTTTCCCTTCTATTTCATCTAGACTGGTCACCCTATAATCCAGATAAAGGAATAAGGCTATGATTCCTAAAATTCCTGCAACAATCCCCATCACATGTCTTTTCTTTTTCATTGCGTCACCTCTTCTAAAAAAGCCATAGCTTAGTGCTATGACTTTTTACTTTTTTAATTAGAATACAAACCAATTGTCTCGAATTTCCATGTACCATGCGCATAGTTAGAATTCATAGAACAATCTACCACTACATAATAATTACCAGCTTTTACATAACTACCGGCAATATACTTATGAGTATCCGTAGCGGTTCCGCTATAGCTAATCTCCTTACACCACTTTGCATTGTAGTACATTGGAACCGGCTTAGTAAAAACTCCTACGGTAAGACCACTATTGGAAGATCCTGCCGTCATCGGTCCTTTTAAATACATACGATGCGTTCCTGCATTTATCGGCGTTTTAACAGATTTATAGGTATTACTTGCATTTACCGTATAATTTGATGCTAATTTATAATACTTTGCAAATGCTGTGGTTCCCATTACGGTACTTGCCGCAATTACTGCTAATACTGTTGCTAATTTTTTGCTTTTCATTTTTAAAAAAGTCCTCCTTAATTGTCAATTATTCTCTGCATGCTAAGAACGTTTCCTATAATAACTCAAAAAAAAAAAAAAA
>DEWK01000011.1:0-154 GCA_002363615.1 Lachnospira sp. UBA3212
TCTGCGCCGTTTGCTCTTGCAAGCGACTTAATTATCTTATCAATTCTCAAATCTTTTGTCAAGCACTTTTTCGTATTTTTTTGAAGCTCATCTGGGAGCTTCAAAAAAATTAGTAAATGCTCTGTTTGAGAAACGGAGAGGGTGGGATTCGAAC
>DEWK01000011.1:249-35275 GCA_002363615.1 Lachnospira sp. UBA3212
ATGACCACTTCGATACCTCTCCAGTCTTAAGACTGTGTCTTAAGTTGTCTAGTTTTTCAACGCTCGTTTATAATACTCTGAAAACCGTCTATTGTCAACAACTTTTTCAAACTTTTTTCTAAAAAAATCATTCCCCCAAAATCTTGTGCCTTTTACCAGAATTACGTACTAAATATTGTCAATTACATTTCGGATGGATTGCATCCGATTATCCAACTGGGCACTTAAAGCAGCGCACTCTGTTAGTTCTGCAGTTGTCATTTTCAAAAGATTCGGTTCCATATCCTTTTTATACCTAAGTTTATGATCTAGATTTGCCCAGAATTCCATGGCTATGGTTCTTAATTGAACTTCTACCTTCATCATCTTTTTTCCATTTCGAAGAAAAATCGGAGTCTCTATAATTAAGTGTAGACTCCGGTAGCCATTTTCTTTTGGATTCTCTATGTAATCCTTTCTTCTAAGAAGTTTTACATCATCCTGCTTTACCAGACAATCCCCTAACATATAAACATCATCAATAAAAGAAGTCACAATACGAACCCCTGCTACATCAAAGATATTTTCCTCTATAGAGTTCAGGCTCCTTTCATATCCTCTTCGCTCCAGCTTATCCAAAAGACTTTCGGGACTTTTTAGTCTAGATTGAATATCCACAATGGGATTCCGTTCATGTTCCAACGAAAACTGTCGATCTAGCACCTTAAACTTAGTCTCCACCTCCATGATTGCGCAACTATAGTAGCACATTAATTCTTCCCAAAGTGGATTTCGTTCAATTTTTAATGTGTCATTTGTTTCCATTCTTATCTCCCCTACTTCTTCTTCCATTTTGCTGTCTTTTTCACTTCCGCCTTTACTAATAGTTTTTTGTACTTCTTGTATTTCTTTTTCGGCAATGTGATTTTTACTTTTTTGTATATCTTTTTAAATGCATTCTTACCGACCTTCTTTAATTTCTTTGTTTTTATAATTATGGTCTTCAAGGATTTGCAGCCATAAAATGCCTTCTTTCCTATAGTTTTTACATTCTTACCAATTACCATTTTTTTCAGGTTTTTCAGTTGCGAAAATGCCCCGTCCCCAATACTGGTAATCTGATAGGTCTTTCCATTCATTTCCACCGAATCCGGCACAGTAACAGAACTACTTTTGGATTTATTTACCGGTCCTAGGTAGCATAAACCGCCATCCTTTTGCAATATCAAATTCATACCCTTATATTCAATCTTTTTTCCACTAAGTAAGGACTTAGCCAGGGCCTGCTCTTCACTACTTGTGGAATTTTCTGAATTAACAAGGGCAGACTGTTCTTGAGATTTGCTTTCATAACGATTGGAAGAAGTTTGTGTCTGACTTTCCTGTTCTGTGGATTCCTCCTCTTGGTTTGAACTAACTGACGTTGTAGATTCTTTCTCTTGGCTTGAACCTGCTGACGTAGTAGATTCCTTCTCTTGGCTTGAACCTGCTGACGTAGTAGATTCTTCCTCTTGACTTGAACCTGCTGACGTAGTAGATTCTTCCTCTTGGCTTGAACCTGCTGGCGTAGTAGATTCTTCCTCAGAGTAGGCCTTATCACTTGTCTCCTCTTGTCCTGGAGAGGTAGAAGCATCTGTAGTAGTCTCTTCTTCATCCGTATTTTCTGAAGATTTTGCGGTGGTTTCTTCTTCTGTACTTCCTGAAATTTTTGTAGTAGTCTCTTCTTCTCCCGTTTCTCCGGAAGCATCCGTAGTAGTCTCTTCTTCTCCCGTTTCTTCGGAAGCATCCGTAGTAGTTTCTTCTTCTCCCAAAGAAATCACAGAACTTGTGGTTTCTGTTTCTACAATCTTTTTAGAAGTGGTGGTTTCTTCCTCTGTTTCTTCTTCGTTGACACTTGGTGACTCTTTTAACTTTGGAATGGTCTCTTCTTCTAACTGCTTTCCACATACGGTGCAGTATTTTCTTCTTATCCCGACGTGTTCATAGGTTGCTTCCACATCCACCTGCCATTCTCCTGCCACGTGATCTGCGTAAACATAATCTCCAATATAGGTATGACCGCAGTTCTCGCAGATATAAATGGTATATCCTGGTTCCATACAATCTACAGGTTCCACAATCTGTGTGGTGTAATTGTGATTTGCAATTTGAACTTTAACGCTTTCTGTCGATACATGGTAAACCACCTGATCCTCCAGACTTTTTCCCGGAATATGGTACATAGAAAGATAGGTTCCATTGTCTTCAAAATTTGCCTTCTTAGCAAATCCATGGAAACAAATCGCCGGCAAATCGTAGCCATTGGCAAAGGCCTCTCGCATATAGTTAATGGCAGTTTCATTTCGACTAAGAAGATTAGACCCTGCCCACAAGTTGGCGGTATAGGATCCATCTCCTTCTATAAACTGATAGATTTCGCTGACATTTTCCGTACTTTGCACCGGCAAATACATACTCATATAGAGAGTAGATCCATCTAAGTAAATTCCACTGTTGTTCTCATCACCATTTACCCTGAATTCGTTGTAAAGGTTGGAACCTGAACTTACAATGGTATAAGGAACACTTAGGTTAGTGGCAATTCCCTTAGGATCCGTAAAAATGTCAGGAAGACTTTCTTCTGATACATTGTTAACAAAGCACTGTTTACTTTCGTCCACTAACCAGTTTCCTTCCACAGAAACTTCTACTTCTTTTCCAGTCTCCATAATACAAGTTACCTGGTCTGGCAAGGTGCTTGCAATCATGGATAAGGTTTGACTTGAACTGTTACTTTCCGGAATCTGATAGATTCGATTCTCTACATCTACAGAATTTACCTGAGATGGGGTGTAGTCTGCCACAGGGAAGAAATCCACCTGATAGCCAAGGGAAGCACTTTCCTGATTGTCATCTACAAGTCCCTCAATCTTTACCTGATAGCTGTCTGTATAATAGTCTCCCTGATAATCCTCTGGTTGAACAAACTGAAGTACCTGGTCTGCAGCCTTTATGCCATCATTTGCAAGGGTACGAACAAAACTTTCTTTGGTATTGACATTATAAATCGTAACGGTAATGTCCGAAATATCTTCCGGCAGGTGTAAATAATTACTATTAAGGTACACATTCCACACACAATTTTCCGGTTCGATTAATTCCTCAGGCATATAGCCTGCCGCCGGAAATGCCCAGAATGGGTCTGTCATGGTTTCTGTTTCTGATTCCGCATCAATTCTTCCTGCTGCCACCGGACCATAAGGAGAATCTTCCCCTTCCACTGCCGGTCCACAGTATGCAAACTGCACCTTACTATAAACATCCGATAAAACCACTAATCGATGGCCAATTCCCACATCCATCCAATCCGAACTTCCGTCGCTTTCAATCTGATAACCCTCATTCATAAAGGAGTGAATGGCACCTTTTGGCGTACTGCCTGAACAAATGATATTGTTCTTACACTCAAACCCTTCTGCCCAGGTTTCTTCATCCATGTCCTCTGGTTTGCTGTCCTGACTAATGTGGTGTTCAAATTCGAAATTTCGATCTAGGGCTTGGGCCTGAAGGGAAGCATCATTGGTTAGATTGTCTTCCCAAGGAGTAGATCCCACTAAATACCGATAGAAATTTGCCATTCCTACCATGGCACTTAAGGTCTGATCGGAAACCTCCCCCCTAAAATAGGGATTTACAAAAGAAGGAAGACTGGTATAGTATGAACTTACTTCCCCGTCCACGTAAGAACCCTCTCCGTCTGTAACGCCTGCTGCTAAGGCACTGGCATATTCTTTCGCCACATCATATACAGTTCGATCTCTATAGGTAGAAAAATTTCCCGCATTATATGTGACCGTAGATAAATCAAGTGCACTTGTATCTTTACTGGCAGCCGTTCTAATTGGACCCACTTGAAAACTAAGGGCCAAGGTCATTAAAATACATGCAAATCTTTTCATCTCTTCATCTCTTTCTTTTCATTCATCAATAAAAAGTCCTTCTTATAAAAAGAAAAGACAAATGGCTTACCTTAAAATAAGCTCATTTGTCTTAATTATAACCTATTTTCACAAAAAAAGATACCTCTTAATTCACGGGCACTTTTTTCTATGCTCTGGTAAGATCCCCGATGGTAGATTCAAAATCCACGCCATACCAAGGCTTCTCAGGATTTTCCAGGGTTACCGAAATCGTCTTTGCAGTATAGTCTGCAGCAGTCTTCATGGCTTCTTCCAAAGAATCCCCACGCATTAAACCTCCTACACATACACTGGCAAAAATATCGCCGGTACCGTGGAAGTTTGCATCCACACGGTCATTCTGATAAGAAAAATACTCACCTGTCTTGGTATCAAGTCCCATAAAACCAGTTTTCCCCTGACTTAATGAAACGCCCGTAAGAACAACGACCTTAGGTCCAAGGGCTGCAAGCTTCTGTAAAAGGTCTTTAATATAGGCCTCATCATATTCTTCCTTATATTCTGTATCAGTCATGAAACATGCCTCTGTAATATTAGGAACGATGACATCTGCTAAACCACAAAGTTCAGCATTTAACTTCGCATAATTCTCGTCAAAGGCCGGATAAAGCTTTCCATTATCCGCCATAACAGGATCAATAAAGATTAGGTTATCCTGAGTCTTAAAGTCAGCAAAGACCTTCTTTGCAATCTCAATTTCCTCTTGGCTTCCAAGATAACCGGTATAAATCGCATCAAACTTAACATTCTGATTCTTCCAATGATCTGTAATTGGAAGGAGCTGGTCTGTTAAATCCTTTACAGTAAAATTTTGGAACATGGTATGGGTAGATAAAACAGCTGTTGGTAATATTACGGTTTCTGAACCCATGGCAGAAATAATAGGCAAAGCTACGGTAATTGAGCATTTGCCAAGGCAGGAAATATCCTGAATCGTTAATACTTTTTTCATTTTGATACCTCATTTCAATATTATTTTATTAAGGAATAGTATAACGATTTATGGTATTAAAAAAATAACCAGTTTTAATTATTTTTTTAATACCAGTTATTTAATGTAGCCATCTTTGCAGAACCCTTGGTACATCCTCTTAGTTACCGGTGCAATAATCCCCAGGCGATCCGCCTCCCTTGCCAGATAGCCTGAAAAAAGGTCAGCTTCCGTTTTGCTTTTTCCGGCCTCTAAATCTCTTTGAAGTGAACTACTTGCTTCATATTGATATTTAAAAAACTTAGACCAAATATCCTCAATGTCTTCCCGGGTGATTCCAATTCCATTGGCCCTTGCAATCTCGTACGCTTCAAGGATTAATGCATGATATTCCTCTGTTTTTTTTGGATTCTCCCTTAGTTGGCCAATGGTCTGTCTATAGTAGGCAGTTTCTACATTATAAGCAGAGTTTAAAATGAATTTTCTCCAAATCTCTCGGTCAATATCCTTATAGGAAGTAACCGGAACCCCAGCCTTCTTTAAAAGTTCCTCCACTTCCAAAGTCCTTTCCCCTCCGCCGATTCGAAGATCTACAAAGGAACCCTGCTGCCAAACGCTACCATCTTCTTTTACAAAAGAAACAATATAGATGACCCCTGCCACCAGGTCATGATTTGGAAAATAAGCTTTTATCTTTTTGGCTGGAGTTACCCCATTCATCACGGGAATGATCACCGTATCTTCCGATACATAAGGTTGAATTTCTTCTAAGACCCGGTCTAAGGAATAGTCCTTGACGCATATAAACAGATAATCTGGACTTTCCCTTAACTCTTCTACTATATTTACCTTCTTGATCCACCGATCCCCGCTGTAGTCACTGATTAACTTTAGCCCCTGTTTTTCTAAGGACTCTTTTCTTTTTCCTCTTGCAACCATGATAAGGGAATCATAATAGGACGCAAGCATTCCTGCCAGATATCCTCCTACACCGCCAATTCCCAGGACGGCTATTTTTTTCTCTGAAGTTCCCATTTCCCCCTCCTTTAACAAATTGCTGAATTTTTCGTCTTTTATTTTACGTGAGTAACTTATAAGAATCAAGTAAAAATAGTTTTCATTTACAAAGAGGTATAGTATAATCAAGTAACCTAAAAAAAGAAAGGGGGTACCTATGTTAAAAAGGGAAGATTTGATTTGTCACTATGATCAAATCGATTTTAAACCAATTAATTTCTACCTGATGATGCAAGAGGAATTCAAGAAAATTGCGGCCAGTCATCAAGTACCACAACTTTTGCTTCACAGCTGTTGTGCACCATGTTCTTCCCATGTGATTTCAGTTCTTCACGAGTACTTTGATATCACCGTTTTTTACTACAACCCGAACATTGAACCCTATGCAGAATACGAAAAACGCAAAGAAGAGGAAAAAAGATTCTTAAAAGAATTTCCAGCCATGCATAAATTAGAGCTTTTAGATTGTGATTATGACAACGATCAGTTCCATCAATTAGTAAAGGGTTACGAACGGGAACCAGAGGGCGGGGCCAGATGTTTTTTATGTTACGAACAACGAATGGATTTAACTGCAAAAACCGCCAAGGAAAAAGGCTTTGATTACTTTGCCACAACCCTTACGGTAAGCCCCTATAAAAATTCTGCCAAATTAAATGAAATCGGAGCAAAGTTAGAAGGAAAATACCAAATCCCTTATCTCTTCTCTGATTTCAAGAAGAAAAATGGCTATAAACATTCCATTGAACTTTCCAAGGAATATGGACTTTACCGCCAGGATTATTGCGGCTGTGTATTTTCCAAGGCAGAAGTTTTAAAATCGCGAAGTCAAAAACTGGCAGAGCAAACGAAATCATGCTAGTTTTTTTCACAAATTATTCACAAAGATATACTATATTCAACACATTCTACCCATCTATAGAATAATTACTGTATGAAAAAGAAAGGAACAAACTATGCTACAAATCAAAGAAATCTGTAAGCAGTATAAAACCGGCGACCTGGTGCAAACTGCTTTAGATCACGTTAGTTTAAACTTCCGTGACAACGAATTCGTTGCAATCCTTGGACCATCCGGTTCAGGTAAGACTACCCTCTTAAATATTATTGGTGGTCTTGATCGCTACGACAGCGGTGATTTGATTATTAATGGAATCACCACCCGTAAATACAAGGATAAAGATTGGGATTCTTATCGAAACCATACAATCGGTTTCATCTTTCAATCCTATAATCTGATTCCACACCAAAGTGTCCTTGCAAATGTTGAACTTGCATTAACCATCTCAGGTATCTCAAGAGGTGAGCGCAGAAAACGTGCCAAGGAAGCCTTGGAAAAAGTGGGACTGGGGAATCAGCTTCACAAGCGTCCAAACCAGATGTCTGGTGGACAGATGCAACGAGTAGCCATTGCCCGCGCCTTAGTAAATGATCCTGATATTCTTTTGGCAGATGAACCTACCGGAGCTTTGGATTCCGAAACCAGCATTCAGGTTATGGATCTTTTAAAGGAAGTAGCCAAGGATAAGCTAGTCATTATGGTTACCCATAACCCTGAATTGGCAGAGGATTATGCCAACCGAATCGTCCGTGTAAAAGATGGTAAGATTTTAGATGACACCCATCCATTCGTGATTGAAAAAGCTTATGAGTCAGAAGCTACCCATAAGAACATGGGTAAATCTTCCATGTCCCGACTAACTGCCCTTTCTTTAAGTTTTAATAACTTAAGAACCAAAAAGGGAAGAACCATCTTAACAGCCTTTGCAGGTTCTATTGGTATTATCGGAATCGCACTGATTTTATCTCTGTCAACCGGTGTTAATAACTACATCAATGACCTGCAAAAAGATACCATGACCTCTTATCCAATCTCCATTGACGCAAAGACCTTTGATTTATCCAGCGTCATGAAGACCGGACAGGAAAAAGCTTCCGGTAAGGTCGGTCACAAGAAAGATGCCGTTTATACCAATACCACAGACATGGAGATGGCTTCTGCGGTTTCCACTAGCATCACCGAGAACAATTTAACTTCATTTAAAAAGTATTTAGATGATAAGTCTTCTAAGATTCATGACTATATCGGTGAAAATGGTATTGTATATTCCTATGCCACCTCCTTTAGTGTTCTTTCTAAGGATACCGAAAACATCTTGGTTGATTTGGACTCTGTAAACATCGGTTCCCAGAATGCCTTTACCGAGTTGGGCTATGGCGGTAGTCAGGAAATGAGTGAAGCAATGTATGGTTCTATGATGACCTCCTCCTATATGGATGAACTCCTTCCAAACAAGAAGGGCTATGTATCCGATGTAATCAAGAAGGAATACGACTTAGTGGCAGGAAATTGGCCTGAGAAGGCAACCGATATCGTCTTAAAGATGGATAGCAATAACGAGATTGATATTAATGCCCTCTACGGTTTAGGTCTCTTACCTTCGACCGAGTACAAGACCATGATTAATGCCATCAATGCCGGTGAAGAATATGAATTCACAAGCACCAGTTGGTCTTATGAAGACCTGTTAAATCGTGAGGTTTACCTCCTTCCTACCTGTGACCAATACATTAAAAATGACAATGGCACCTGGTCTTATATTGGAGACAATGCTGCCGAATTAGAGAAGGTTCTTGATCATGCATTCACCTTAAAGGTTTCTGCCATCATCCGTCCAAACAAAGATACGAATTCTAATATGAGTTCCCTTGCTGTAGTTGGTTATACCCAGGCCCTCACCAATGAAATTATCGCTCATACGGACGAAAGCCAGATTGTAAAAGAACAAAAAGACAACCCAAATACAAATGTCTTATCAGGGTTAGCTTTCACAGCTGCAGACGATGCTGCTAAGGCTGCTGACGCAAAGACCTACTTAAAGAACTTAAATACCTCTGACAAAGCTAAGATGATGACGAACATGATGGCCTTCCTCGGTCAGGACCTTTCTTCTATGTCTGAAACCGAGCTTGCCGGCATGCTCGACATGGCTCTTGCATCTGAGCAGTTAGATGATGCATCTTTGGTTCAGATTTATGATACCTATATTTCTACCGGAACATACGATGATAATCTTGCAACCCTTGGTGTAGTAAGCTTAGATGCCCCTTCCTCAGTTTCCATCTATTGTGATGACTTTGAATCCAAGGATAAGATTGCCGATTGCATCCAAGAATACAATGAAAAAGCAAAGGAGGAAGACAAGATTACCTATACCGATTATGTAGGACTTTTAATGTCTTCTGTTACCACAATTATTAACGTTATCTCTTATGTTTTAATTGCATTCGTTAGTGTTTCCTTAATTGTATCTTCTATTATGATTGGTATCATTACCTACATCTCAGTTCTTGAACGTACCAAAGAAATCGGTATTCTTCGTGCCATCGGTGCATCTAAGAAGAATATCTCAACCGTATTCAATTCTGAGACCTTGATTATTGGATTACTTGCCGGATTAATTGGAATCGGTGTTTCTGCCCTCCTTTTAATCCCAGGAAATGCAATTATCCATTCCTTAACAGACAACACACATGTGAATGCAGTTCTTCCTTGGAAGGCTTCCATCTTCTTAGTAATCTTATCTACCCTTCTTACCATGATTGGTGGTTTGATTCCATCTAAGAAGGCTGCCAAGAAGGATCCAGTGACTGCCTTAAGAACCGAATAAGATTTACTATCTACAGATATTGACATTTGCCTATTTTTTCTTTAAACTCTAATCAGATTTAAATTTTAAGGAGGAGTTATCTATGTTTTGTAAAAATTGTGGTCAGCAGATTCCTGACCAGGATGGATACTGCCCGAATTGTGGCACCCACAACACGGTAAACGATGCCCGGTCATTTTCTCAGCAGGCAAAGAATGCTGCGAATGATGCCTTTGAAAGCACCAATCAAGGATTGAATAATGCCTTTGATGATGTAAAGCAAACCTTTCAGGGAACACGCCCTTCCGGCGGTCCACTTCGGACAGACAGAAGTTTAGCGGTTTACATTATTTTATCCATCATCACCCTTGGTCTTTATTCTTACTACTTTATTTATCGAATTGCTCAGGATATGAATGAAGCTTGTAAGGGAGATGGTGAAACCACCGGCGGACTTGCAACTTTCATCATTTTATCCTTTGTTACCTGTGGTTTCTACTCTCTTTACTGGGAGTACAAGCTTGGAAACCGTTTAGCTAATAATGCTCCACGCTATGGACTTTCCTTCCAAGAGAATGGTACCACTGTTCTTCTTTGGTATCTGGTTGGTATGTTTGTATGTGGAATCGGACCTTTCGTAGCGATGTATATTATTATAAAAAACTGTAACCTTCTCTTTGATGGTTATAACCGTGCTATGAATTTCTAATCGTAAACATAAAAGAAGCTGTCACTTTTGATGAATCCTTTCATCAAAAGTGACAGCCTCTTTTTTATTATTTTGCAATTAAATTTAAAATTTTTCCCGGACGGTAAATAATCTTTACAATATTCTTTCCTTCAATGGCTCTTACGACGCCGGCAAGTTCCTTTGCCTTAGCCACCGCACTCTCTTCTTCTTCATCTGGAGTAAGGGCTACGGTACCACGCATCTTACCATTTACCTGAACACCAATTTCGATAACATCTTCCTTACACTTGTCCTCATCATAAGTTGGCCAAGTTTCATAAGCAATGCTTTCCTGGTGACCGAAAATCTGCCATAGTTCTTCACCCGCATGTGGGCAAACGCAAGCAAACATCTTTACAAAACCCTCTGCAAATTCCTTTGGACACTTGCCTTCCTTAAGAGTGGCATTCATAAAGATCATCATCTGAGCGATGGCTGTGTTAAAGCCAAGCGTCTCAAAGTCATGGGTAACCTTACGAACGGTCTGGTGATAGAGTCTGGTAAGCTTATCATCATTCTCTTCCGTTAAATTATCAACGTCTGAGAAGAAGTTCCAAACTCGGTTAATGAAACGTCTTGCACCCTCTACTCCCTGGTCAGACCATGGTTTTGAAGCCTCAAGAGCTCCCATAAACATCTCGTATAAACGCAAGGTATCTGCACCAAACTGATCAACAATATCACTTGGATTTACTACAAACTCAGGGAATCTCTTACCCATCTTGATTCCATTAGAACCAAGAATCATACCCTGATGTACTAACTTCTTAAATGGCTCAGATACCGGAGAAAGTCCCTTTTGATAAAGATACTTATTCCAAATTCTTGAATACATCAAATGACCAACCGCATGCTCTGGCCCACCTACATAAAGATCAACCGGCATCCAGTGCTTTAATAATTCCTGATTTGCAAATTCATCCTTATTATCCGGATCAATATAACGGTAATAATACCAACTGGAACCTGCAGAACCGGGCATGGTTGAAGTTTCACGGGTTCCGGTAATTCCATTGTGGTTGTATATCTTCCAATCAGTGGCATTATCAAGTGGAGCCTTACCATTCTTACCCTTGTAATCATCTAATTCAGGAAGTACCAAAGGAAGTTCATCATCTGCTAAAACATGAATCGAGCCATCCTCTAAATAAACAATAGGCATTGGCTCACCCCAGTATCTCTGTCTTGCAAAGATCCACTCACGGAAACGATAATTAACAGTCTTTCTTGCAACTCCCTGCTTTACCAGCTTATCTGTAATTGCTTCCTTGGCCTCTTCTACAGTAAGACCTGTAAATTCTTCGGAATTTACAAGCTTGCAGCCCTTTCCAAGATAATCCTGCTTTTCAAAAGCATGTTCACTAACATCTCCTCCTTCAATAACCTGAATACGAGGAATATTATGAACCTCTGAGTACTCAAAGTCTCTCTGATCATGGCATGGAACCGCCATAACAGCACCAGTACCATAGTTGGCAAGTACAAAGTCACCAATAAAGACTGGAACTTCTTTCCCATTCACAGGATTGATTGCCTTAATTCCCTTAAGTTCGCAACCAGACTTGGTCTTGTTTAACTCGGTACGGTCCATATCTGATTTTTTAATGGTCTCGTTAATATAGGCCTGAACCTCTTCCTTATTCTCTACACGAGGCATTACCTCTTTTACGATCTCTCCATCCGGAGCAAGAACCATAAAGGTAATACCGTAAATGGTTTCAATACAAGTTGTATAGATGGAGAAGTTTCCTCCTCCCACAATTTCAAAGTCTACCTCGACACCTTCTGAGCGTCCAATCCAGTTTCTCTGAGCTTCCTTGGTAGATTCTGGCCAATCGATTTCATTCAAGCCCTCCAATAGAGCATCTGCAAATGCCGGCTGGTCAATGACCCACTGCTTCATATTCTTACGGATTACCGGATAGCCTCCACGCTCACTTTTTCCATCAATCACCTCATCGTTAGAAAGAACGGTACCTAATTCTTCACACCAGTTAACCGGCATATCTACAAGTTTTGCATATCCGTCCTTGTATAACTGCTTGAAAATCCACTGAGTCCACCGGTAGAAGGATGGATCAGAAGTCTTTACCATCTTAGACCAATCGTAATCAAACCCAAGTTCCTTTAACTGCTTGGTAAAGGTTTCAATGTTCTTTTCTGTGAATCCATTTGGATGGTTACCGGTGCTTACTGCATACTGCTCAGCAGGGAGACCAAAGGAATCATATCCCATTGGATGAAGGACATTGTAGCCCTGCATTCTCTTCATACGTGAAACAATATCAGTTGCGGTATAACCTTCCGGATGTCCTGCATGTAAACCTACACCAGATGGATATGGAAACATATCCAGTACATAATACTTTGGTTTTGAAAAATCCCATACATCCGTGTGGAAGGTGTCATGTTCCTCCCAATAGTGCTGCCACTTTGGCTCAATTGCTTTGGGATTATAAGGTATCTTAGCCATGTTATCTCCTCAACTTCCTAATTTTTTATAGGCATCTCTTGCCTTCTTTTTACGAATCATTTGGCAAATCGCCAACCATCTTCCTATTGTATATTTCCTATGGCTTTTTGTCAATCGTCAACCTTTCGGATAAAATGTCAATTAATTCGGAATTCTATCTATTTCTTTCCCTAAGAGAATCTCCTATAGTTATTTTAGATGGGCTGGAAGGTAGCCCCCAAATGTATTTCGTTAGGAGGTTTTTCAATGAAAAAAGCAACCATGCATTTTGACAAATATCTGGCCGTAGGTCAGGTGGACAAGAGAATTTTTGGCTCCTTTGTAGAACATCTGGGTCGATGTGTCTATGAGGGAATTTATCAGCCAGGTCAAGAAACTGCAGACGAGGCCGGCATCCGACAGGACGTTTTAAAATTAATTCGTGATTTGGAGGTGCCAATTGTTCGATATCCGGGAGGTAACTTTGTTTCCGGTTTCCATTGGGAAGATTCCGTTGGTCCTAAGGAACTTCGTCCTAGAAGAATCGATCCGGCATGGATGGTAATCGAAACCAATGAATTTGGTCTTCATGAATTTATGGACTGGACCAAAAAGGCAAACACTGAGCCTATGATGGCTGTAAACTTAGGAACTCGTGGCATTGAAGATGCTAAAAACCTGGTAGAGTACTGTAATGTTCCCGGAGGTTCCTACTATTCAGACCTTCGTAAGAAAAACGGCGCAGAAGATCCATTTCATATTAAGCTTTGGTGTCTCGGAAATGAAATGGATGGTCCATGGCAAATGGGTCATAAGACTGCCGAGGAATATGGTCGTCTGGCTGCTGAAACCGGCCGCATGATGAAGTGGGTAGACCCAAGCATCGAATTAGTTGCCTGTGGTTCTTCCTTCTCTTCTATCCCAACCTTTGCCAGCTGGGAGTCTACCGTCCTAGATCTTTCCTATGACACCACTGACTACATTTCTATGCACCAGTATTACAACAACTTTGAAGACAATACCGCCGACTTTCTTGCAAGCAACAACGATATGGACCGCTTCATTCGTCAGGTCATTTCCACTTGCGATTTTGTTAAGGCAAAAAAGAAGAGCAAGAAGTCTATTAACATTTCCTTTGATGAGTGGAATGTTTGGTACCACTCTTCTGAGCAGGATAAGAAGATTCCTAAGTGGTCTGTTCACCCTCATCAGTTGGAAGATGTTTATAATTTTGAAGACTTGCTTTTGGTGGGTAGTATGTTAATTACACTTTTGAACCATTCAGACCGTGTAAAGATTGCCTGCCTTGCCCAGTTGGTAAATGTCATTGCTCCTATTATGACCAGTGACAAGTCCGCTTGGAAGCAGACCATCTATTACCCATATCTTTACGCTTCTACCTTAGGCCGTGGTACCGTTCTTTTAAACCGCACCGAAGTTGAAACCTATGAAAGCAAGTATGGAGATGCCCCTTACGTGGATAACACGATTGTTATGAATGAAGAGGCAAGAACCCTTACCATCTTTGCTGTTAACAAGCATTTTACGGAAGATATTGAATTCACCGCTGACCTTCGTCAGTTTGAAGGCATTACTCCGGGACAGCATATTGAACTTCACCATGAAGACTTTAAGATTGCAAATACCGAAGAAGACCCTGACGCAGTAAAGCCAAGTTTCAAACAGGACATTACCGTTGAAGGCGGCAAGCTTTCTGTTCCGTTAAAGCACAAGAGTTTTAATGTGATTACCTTAAACTATTAGAACTCTTTTACTACCCATCCAGTAGGATCTTCCCACCGACTAAAAAAACTCTTAGTTCCAAAAGACTAAGAGTTTTTTTATGGATTACAGCCATTTAATAATAGTTCTCCCACAGAAACAACCTCCCGAGAAGGCTCTATATTAAAGACTTCCTTATTCCCCGCAAAGTACCAATGACAGAAAAATTGATTTCTTAAACTTTCCTCATTGTCCCAATCCGGATCCTGCGAAGCGGTCTGGTAAATCTGACTCCATGCAAATTCTTTGATCGACTCATCCGGATTCTTGCTTAGGATTCTAAAATCATCCGATGGTTGAATAGAAAGGCTTTTTACCCCTTCCCGTTCAATCCACCGGATCTCTGAAAATAGGTTTCCGAAAAGTAAAACGAACCTTGCCTCCTTGATTCCTTCATAGGTAATACTAAGTCCCTCCTTATCTACCTCAACCTTTCCCTCCTGCTTACTTCCATCAAGGCCCACTCCCTTGGGTCTCAGGATACAAGCGCAGATTCCTTGGCTTGATACAAGAAGAAGGCTTCCATCTCCCAGTTTCTTTGTCACACATGGTTTTTGGTCAAAGTAAATCTCTATATTTATATGCAAGCTTCCATGAACTCCGGAAAAATCTTGCACGAAGCCCCCTTGGAAAAAGGAGCAAGTCAGAGGACCGCTCATGTATTTCCCGTCATTCTCAGTAATCTTAGTAAGACTCTGATTGGTGGTTTCATTTATTTTTATATTTGGAGCCATGGTAACGTCCAAGGTATTCTCCTGTAAGGTCACTTGATAGTCCTTGGAACTTTCCTCGAAAGATAAGGCCTCTGGCAAATGAGTATCGATCGGATCGGATTCCTTTTTACTTTCTGTTTGCCTTGTTTCTTCCCTGCTCTCTTTGGGAACCTCCTGTTTTTGCCCGCAGGAAACCAGGATCAGACAAAAACTAAAGGCCATCCAAAAGGTCGCCAAGCTCTTTTTTTTCATTTCTTTTCTCCTATTTTTTCTTTTTCTTGTTTTATTATAACCAAACTTTTATAATAATAGTATAGGAATTTTTAGGATGAGAGGAGGATATTTTATGAGTAGTCCTTTAACCTGTAACTATCATACTCACACAAGACGCTGCAAGCATGCCACCGGAGAAGACGCCGATTATGTGAAGCTGGCTATAGAAGCTGGGATTAAGGTCTTAGGTTTTTCCGATCATACTCCTTATCCCATAGAAAGTGACTTTACGTCTGGAATGCGCATGGGTGTAGAAGAAACTAAGAATTATTTTGATTCTATTACCGCTCTCAAGGAAAAATATGCCAGAAAGATTAAGATTTACTGTGGTGTTGAGGCGGAATATTTCCCAGAACATTTTGACCGATTACTGAATTTATTAAAAGATTATCCTTGTGACTATATGATTTTAGCCAATCATTTTGTGCCAGACGAAGAGAATGGAACCTATGTGGGAGCACCATTTAAGGACCCGGAGATACTTGACCTATACTTAAAAAATACCTTAGCCGGTATTGAAAGCGGAAAGTTTGCCTATCTGGCCCATCCAGATTTGCCAAATTATGTGGGACTGGATGCCAACAAGAGACTTCCTGACCTTTACCGAACGATTTGCGAGGCCTGCAAAGAAGCCAATCTTCCCGTAGAAGCAAACTTTCTAGGTTGGATTGATCACAGAAATTATCCAACGGAGAAATTCTTTAAGATTGCCGCCGGAGTTGGTAACGATGTGATTATCGGGCTAGACGCCCATAATCCTCATTTTCTTAATGACACCATTATGCAAAAACAATTTGTACGTTGGTTGGAAAAACAGGGCTGTCACATCATTGATCATTTGGAAGGACTAGAATAAAAAATAGCTGTATCATTTCTTTGTGATACAGCTATTTTTTCCGTCAGAAGACAGGGTGTCATTCATTTTTCCAAGAAATAATCTCTATGGTCCTTCGATCTGCTTTTCCATCAAAGAATTTATCTAAGACCTGTTGGAAAATCTCCTCTTCTGGACATGCCTCCTTAAATAGGGTCATGGATGATTGCAGCTTAACATCATCCGGACTTCCAAATACATAGGAAGCGTCGTTTGTTTCTAGGCCTAACAAGGCATTACAAACCTCTAACATATGGCCTCCCAAACTTTCATCTGCCATATAGGCCTTGGCTTCCTCCAAATCTTTAATGGAATAAAAAATAGAGGTTCTGCTTTGACCCAGGCCAATGATCTGTGGGAATACATACCACATCCAATGGGATCTTTTATATCCTTCCTTAATTTCTTTTAATGCAACCTGATAGTCCTGGTCCTGTGCCTTCCTGTACCTTGATAAATCAATTGTTTCACTCATAGACATTCCTCCCAATCGTCTCATTACTATAGTCTTTGATCCGTTATTATTATAACACTTTTTTTAGGATTCATTCTCCTCTTCCTGAGAAATCTCTATTATTTTTCCATCGGTCCAAACCTTAACCCTTCCTTTTCTGGTAAGGTAAACTGCAGCCCCTTCTTTTTCCAACTGTTTTTTTACCTTCTTAGCTTCTAATTCCTCGTCCGAAGAAGTAATGATTCCATAGTCTGGAGAAACCGCAGCAAACAATTCCTTATTCTCCGGATCCTTCTCCCCGTGGTGGGGAACCTTTAACACATCACTTCTTATGTCATACTGGAAAAGTTCCGGGATTCGGTCTTCCTGAATATCTCCTGCAAATAAAAATGATTTCTTTTTGTAAGTAGCCTTTACCACCAGGGAGGAATTGTTGCTGGTGTCCCGTTCATATTCTTCCTTTTCCGGCGGATAGATGGTATAAACCACCCCATCCAAGGAAAATGCATATAGTTCTCGAACAATCTGTGGGATATATTCGAATTCATCTAAGGCGTTCTCATAGGCACTTACTTCCTTAGATTCCTTGCAAGAATAGGAGGTATAGATCTCTTTCACCTGCATATTCTCTAAGATTTTAGCGGCCCCACCCACATGATCCTTATCAAAATGACTAATCAAAAGGACATCGATTTGTTCTACCCCTTCTTCCTTTAATTGCTCCAAAAGATTTTCTGCCTCATCTGCACTTCCCGTATCGATTAATACTTTACTATTTTTCGTCCGAAGCAGGGTTGCATCTGCCTTTCCAACATTATAAAAGGTAACCTCTAATTCCACATCCTTGGGAATTACCTTTACCTCCCCTTCTGTCCCCTGCTCTTTGAATCCTGTTAGTCCGCATCCTGCAAGTAAAAAAGCCATGCAAATGCAAATGATAAGGCTCATCAAATACTTTTGTCTCATGTAAATTACCCCGGCTTTCTTTGGAATCGTTCGCTTCAATCATACTACCTAAAAAGATTTTGTGCAAATTTGAAAAAAATGGACTTATACAGTATACTAGAAAGGAACGTAAACGTTTCATGATATTTAATTTAGAAAGGCATACTGTATGAAATTTCAATGTAAAAACTGCGGTGGAAACATGGTTTTTTCTCCCAAAGATCAAACCTTGATTTGTCCACAATGCAATACAAAGGAATCATTTTCATTAGTGGAAGATGCTTCCCTTACGAACTGTCCTTCCTGCGGTGGCGAACTGAATCTGGGTGAATTTACCAGTGCTTCTAGATGCCCCTACTGCAACAATTACCTGGTTTACGAAGACCGAATCAGTGGACAATATCAGCCGGATAAGATTATTCCATTTAAGATCACCAAGGATCAAGCCGTTTCTTTCTTATCCAAAGAATTTATGAAGCGAGTCTTTACCCCTCTCTCTTTTTTAAGCCAGAAGACCTTGGTGAATTTAAATGGTTATTATGTTCCTTTTTTCCTTTATGATTATGAGGCCATTGCCAACTATCAAGGGGTTGGAATTAAGATTCGTACCTGGAGATCGGGCAATTATGATTACACAGAGAAATCCTTTTATGATGTAGCTAGACAGATGCATGCTTCTTACGACAACATTCCTGTGGATGCTTCTTTCGAAATGAATGATTCTATCATGGATTTAATGGAACCCTATGATTATAAACAGTTAATGGATTTTAATCCGATTTACCTCTCTGGTTTTTTTGGGGAAATCTATAACGACAATCCTTTGGCCTTTAAGCCTCGTGCCGATGAAAAAGCCAGTGCCAGCGCCCAAGAATTAATGAAACGTTCTTTAAGCGGCTATGCTTCCTTAAATCCACCAATGAATACTATCCATATAGATATGACCGATGGTAATATTAATTATGTACTCTTCCCGGTTTGGGTTTACAAATACACATGGGGGAATAAGACCTATCCTTTTTATATTAACGGACAAACAGGGAAGGTCATTGGCAATACACCGGTTTCCAAGGTCAAAGCCCTAATTTATAGCATTTCCTTAGGAGGATTTTTATATATTATCTTCTGGACTCTTCGAGTAATTTGGGAGGTGCTTTAGATGGATCAATTAAAACGAAACCTGAAACAATTTTTCAAATACTATACCCCTCTCATCATTACAACAATTATTTTTGCTGTTGTGGGTTGTACCATTGTTCAAGTCAAGAAACATCATAGTGGTAAATACTACAAGTCCACCAATCAAGACCGGGTTTACGGTAGTCAGGCTATCACGGACCAGATTGATTATTACAAAACGACGAATCCGGTTTCTGACCACCTCTATGGGGCTTCCCGAGTTTTTGACTATGCCGATTTTCTTTCTACCAATGATGAAAACTACCTAAATGCCTACATTCAAATGGCGGAAAAGAAGGTATGCCTTGACCTGGTTTTTGTAAATCTCCCGGAAGACTATGATCTTTCCCCTAGTGATTTTTATCAGGATGGAAAGTTTGGTTATGATGCTCCAGGTGGAGACGGTATTCTTCTTATGGATTCCTACCAGGCTAAGATCAGTCCTATGGGACGGGCCGTGGGTCTTTATTCTTCCAGTCTCCTAGAGGATGAAGCTTCCGCTTTTGAAAGCAAGAAGTCAAACGACTATCTCCAAGCCTGTGTGGATTGGGTAGATTCTGTGGTTGCTCATTGTCATGTAAACACCAGAGAAAACCAGCGTGTCTTTGACTATGGCGATCAGCTGACCACCGAAGAGGAAGAGGAACTTGAGGCTTATATTGCGAAAGCTGAAAAGAAAACCTGTTTGGACCTTGTTATATTAACCCTAGACGAAAGTCTAGCTTACTATGATCCTTATACTGCGGGATATGGAAGCTTTGATGAAAATCCACATTCCTATGGACATATCACTGCTCTAGCCGATGAATTTTGGGAATCGAATCGTTTTGGTTACGACCAGGCTCAAGTTTTAGACGGTTCTAAAACCACAGGAGACGGTTTGCTTTTGGTAGACAATGTCTATCGTGAATCCGATGGATGGGTATACACCTGGCTTTGTACCACTGGACGTGCAGAAACCGACTACTCCAGTTCTGCCATTGATAGCAATTTAGATGCCTTTTATGAAGATGTAAAATACAACTACTACGATGCCTGTATTGATTGGGTGGATGCTTGTATCGCCCACGATTCCATTGACAAATCTATTCACGTAGGATTTGGATTTTTTTCTAATATCCTAATCCTCCTTGTAATTGTTATTTATTACCACGTGAATTCCAAGGAAAAACCGGGCAAAGTAACTACTACCGCTGAAACCTACCTAATTGAAAAATCCCTTTCTTATCCAATTCAAAAGGATCAATTTAAGAACAAGGTGGTTACCAAGCGCTATAATCCACCTTCTTCTAGTTCCGGTGGTGGCGGTAGTCACCGTTCTGGTGGTGGTGGATCCCATGGAGGTGGTGGACATCACCGTTAATTCGCAATGCGTTACGTACTAAAAAAGAAACTTGCTTTTATACAGAAATCTGTTATTATTTTTACTTTGGGGGCTAACAATATCAAATGGAGGAGCGAATGAAAGTTCTTAATATCGAAGATAGTCCATTTAAACATTATGATGTCAGCAAAGTAGTGCTTAGTTGTACAAAGGCAGAAATCGACTGGTCTACTAACTTACGAGACGGACTTGAAAAAATTCAATATGCTCTAGATCAGTGGCAACCTTATGACTTGATTATTACGGATATGTTTTACCCTTTAAAGCCCGGTCAAAGGGACGAGGAAGCCGGAAAAATTCTTATTCAGAATGTTATGGACCAAGGGCTTACTACCCCTATCATCCTCTGCTCTACTGTGAAATATGATTTTCCTGAAATCTTAGGATGTATCCATTATTCTGATCTGGCAGACTGGGAATCAGTTCTTAAAAAGCTTGTGGAAAAGGCAATTACCCAGAAATGAGGTTATTATGAGAATTCTGAACATCGAAGATGATACTTTAAAACATAATGATATCTGCCGAGTTATTAATTCTAGTGTTTTGGCAGAAATTGATTGGGTGAAAACCTTAGACGAAGGAACACGACTTATTATGGATTCCATTGAGAATAATCAATTATATGATCTGATTATTACCGATATGTATTTTCCACTAAAGGCGGGAGCCGTTGAATCCAAAGCCGGTGACCTTCTTATTAAGCGGATGATTCAATATAAAATCCCTATCCCTGTCATCCTTTTTTCAACCGTTGATTATGATTATCCTGACATTTGGGGATGTCTGCATTACTCAGACCACTCCCCTTGGAAGGAAGAATTAAAGAAATTATTAGAAAAGTTATAAAAAGATTGGTTGGTTGATCCAGCCAATCTTTTTTATGAAGATCCATATATGTTTTTTCTTTTTCTACTTCCTATTATAGTAATCAATTCCCCCACTTGGTTTAAAGTAGGTTCTAATATAACCATCTGTAGATACCACCACAAATTCATTGCTGGCTTCTAGGTAATAAATAAGATCACCGTCCTCAGCCTCTGTTTTACTTAAGGAATCGGGATTGTTTACAACAGCACTGGCTCCTGCCTCATATTCTTCCTTTGTTTCGTAGGAAAACTCCGAACCGTGCTTTTGAAAATGTTGACTTAATAGTTTGTTATTACGGAAGGTATAGGCTACTTCCGCTTTGGAAGTGACTTCCTCCTGACTGCTAGTTTCTACTTGAGCCTTGCTTGTCTTGTCCTCAGAATCCGAAGATTTTGGTAAAAAGCTTGATACGATTGCAAGAACAATTAAGGCAAGGATGGTAAGAATCATTCTTACCTGTGTTGGAATTTGTTTCATAAATAACTCTCACTTTCTAGAATGCGGTACCTTGATAGTAGTCAAGAAGCATGGCTACTACACCGTCATAATTTAATTCATCCAAAATCTGATCTTGGGTTTCCCAGCCAACCCGGGCTACATCAGCCGCCGCATCTGCTGCCATAGATTCCATCTTTTGATTCACATTGGACTCATAAAGCTCCTGGTATTCCTTGGCAATGTCTTCCGAGTCCTTCATTACCTGTTCAGAAAAAGAAGGCATATTTTCATGAATCGTTAAGTATTCTTCCTCCTGGTGGCTAGAAAGGAACTCCATATAAGTATTGTCAATCCATGCATAAATTTCAAGATAAGCAGAATAATTTAGGTAGGGACTATCACTTTCCGCCAAGGCAATATAAGAAATAAAATTAGCATCACACTCTTGATAATAACCCTTGTGATGAGACATTTCATGAGCAAGCAAGGTTGGGTAATACATCCTAGTGGTGTAAAAACTTATGGTTGCTTCCATGGTGAAAGGATAGGTATAGCCACCAATCCCCATCCAATCCAAGAAATCCGAACAAAGGGCAACCTTTATCTTGGGATAGTAACCGGAAAGGTTGGGATAATCATTTGAAAAATCCCTAAGGGCCTCGTAGGTCAATTGGTCCACATTCTCATCGTAAATAATATTTCCCGAGGAGTCTCGTGAAATCGCATTGGCGCTTTCATTAATTTGAGAAATTAACCACGCACGAAGTTGAGCCAAATCATTAAAGTCGTAGTCACAAGAGGGAGAGATCTGCTGGTAAATGCTGGTGGCATGGAAGGGAATCACCCAGTTTGTGGTGTATAAAAATAAAAGGACAAGCAAGGCAAATAAGAATAATTTGTAATAAAATTTACAAAAGCCACGATAGGCCGCACTCTTTCTCTTAAATAATAAAATAACAAGTAAAAGAACTGCCAAGAATAGCAACAGAATCCCCAGATACATGAGGATTTCTCCCAAGGGAAAGGAAAGACAGGAAGTAAGTTTTCCCAGCCCATCTGCCAGATAAGGATAAACATATTCAAGGTAGGCATTGGCAAAGGGCTTCCAAAGAGAAATAATATTTAAAAATAAAATAAGACTTCCTAAAAAAATAATAAACTTCCAATATTTTTTCATGCCTCATCCTTTTTGTTCAAACCGTACTTTTCCTTTTCTTCCTGATACATGTTTTCAAGAGTTTTAGCATCTACTTCTTTTGCCTCTTCCTCTAGTTGGATGTTACTGATTTCCGAATCATCCGCATATTGATCAAAAATGGCAGACTTCTTTTTTAAAACCTCCATCAAGCGTTCATCAATGGTATCCTCTGCCAAAAGCCGATGCACCAAAACGGTTTTGGATTGTCCCATTCGATAGGCCCTGGCAATAGCCTGAACTTCGGTGGAAGGCTTGTATTGTGGTTCACAGATAACCACAACACTGGCAGCTTGGATGTTTAATCCCACTCCCCCAGCTTCAATCTGACTGACCAGCACTGAACCCTCTGGTCCGGCCGTAAATTCATCTACGATTTTCTGGCGTTCTGCCGGAGAAATGCTGCCACTAATAGGCCCATAAACCTCCCCCGGAAAAAGTTTCATTACCATATCAAGGGTATGCTTAAAAAATGAAAATACCAAGGTCTTTCTTCCCTCTTCCTTGGCCTCTAAACAGATTTCCTGTAAAAGGCTTGCCTTAGAAGACTGGACAGGATCTTCCATATTCCAAGAAACCTGTCTTGCCTCCATAAAAGAACCGGACAAGGCCTGAATGTAATGCTCCTCTTCTTGCGGACTTAACTTACACCAGTCCTCCATCTCGATTTTTTCCGGAATTTCAGTTAAGACATCCTCTCGAACCCTTCTAAGATAAACCGGAGCGATTGCCCTTTTAAATTCCTGCGTTCCTGTAGAAGAAAGCGACATTCCTACCTTATTTGCCAGCTCCGGCTGAAGGCAAGAAATCAGATAAATCATCTCCTCAAGCTTATTCTCCAAAGGAGTACCGCTCATATAAAGGACGTAATCGGATTTTTCCCGAATCAAGCCTACCGCCTGCGTTCTTTGGGCAGCCTGATTTTTGATATAGTGGGCCTCATCTACCGTTAACATATCTACCTGGCCTTGAAAGGTTGGAGCGAATTTTTTTATGGTATCAAAATTTGTGATACCAACTCCGCCTTCCCTTACCCACTGTTCCCACTCTTCCTCACGGTTGTCGCTATAGATCACAATGGTGGAAAGGTCACTGTGCTGCTTGATTTCCCGTTCCCAATTTACCAAAACACTTACCGGGCAAATAACTAGGAAATGACTTTTTCCCCTAGCCTTTAAGTGAGCCATGGAAGCAATTGCCTGCATGGTTTTTCCCAGTCCCATCTCGTCTCCCAAAAGGACTCTCTTTTGGGAAATAATGTACTTGGTTCCAAAGCCCTGATATTTTCTTAAGGTCGCCTTCATAAGCGACTCATCCAGGACAATGGCATTAATTTGTTTTACCAGTTCCTCAGGCAAATAGTCTGCTGTATTTAAATTAGAAAGATAGCCGGGTTTGGTTAGATCTCGCTTGGTATCCTCCCTTTGCTCATATCCCAGAACCTGTTCTAAGATGGCATAATAAGAAGCGTTATTTAAAGAAAAATCCTCTTTTATGGTAGAGAAAGTAATCATCTTAGCCTCTTGGATTTGCGCCATGGCCGGCTCTAATTTTTGGGCTTCACTAGAAGATAAAAAATCTTCTACCCGCTTACAGGCCTCTGCCCTTTCTTCCTTTTTGGCATTAGAAGAAAAGAGCCACTTAAGGCCTGACTTACTTTCTTTCAGGGACTTAAAGTCATCTTGCAAAATGCCTTGGTGACGATTTTGAAAAGAATGAACCTGAGCATAGGCCTGATTACAATGACTAAGCTGATAAAGAGCTCCTAACAGTTGTTCTTGATGCATATCATTCCTTTCAAGATCAATTTTAGGGGTAAACCCCTCCTCCATCTGAGCCTTAATGGTTTCATAATTTTCCAGGATTGCCTTTCCCTGAGCCTCTCCGATTCCATTGATACCGGTTAACAGGTTGATCTTGCTTACAGCCTCCAAATCCCCTATGGTTTTAATGCCGGCTTCCTCTAAGAGATTTACCCGAATGCCTGATTTAAATTTATTAATATCTGAAATAGGCATGGTTTGGTAAACCGCTTTTAACTGGCTTTTTTTCATGGCTTCATATGCCTTCAGGACTTTTTGCTTTTGGCTTTCCTCCAAGCTTAACGCCTTGTCCATGGAACGATTTATTTTTTCTATTTCCCGAATTTCCCGTAAAATCTGGCTTTTATCCGGTTTTTGAATTTTTGCCATGTCCTTCTCCTTTTTTGTAACTAGATTTTCCTTCTCTATCATACCACGTAAAAAAAGAAACCACTACTTAAAATAAAAGCAGTGATTTCTTTTTTTGATTAACCGGCATAAGAAGCGTTGGTAAACGGAGATTTCTCCTCTGATTTTACCATCTTAATCCATCCCTTCTTGTTGCCATATTTAATTCTGATATAGGCTTTCTTTCCCGACTCATACCAACGGTCCACGTATACGGTAGCTCCCTTTGGTATCTTTACCGACTTTTTCTTGCCACCTGCCTTCTTGTAAGTCGTAAGGACCCTTTTGGTAATTAAGCCGGCATCTTCGTCAATGGTATAAGTTTCCAAGTCAAGAATAGAATTCCAAACCTTAGCTTTTACGGTCTGATCCTTCATTACAAGGCTTCCCTCTTGGTAGGTATAGGTGATATAGGATAAGTCCATGCCTGCAACCGTATAGGACATTAGGGAATTTTTAGCCAGGATACAATTGCCGGAAACCTTAATTTTATCCGTCCAACAGTGATAGCTGTAGGTATAGTATTTATTAAGATTTACCACTCGCTTTAACTTTCCTGAACTTTCCTGATACTGAAAAAGACCATTTACAATGGAATCATCATTCTCCATGATCGGATTGATAAAAAGGTAGACCTGACCATTTTCCAAGGTGCAAAGTTTTAAGTTGGCACGGTAGTAATAAAGGTCCTTGCTGTAAACCTTCTTGTCATTGATGAAAATGTTAATGCCCTCATAGTGATCCTCGTCCTGAGAGTCGTTGGTGATTAGAAGTTGGTCGGAAATCCCATCCCCCGTGACATCGTAATTTTTATAGGTACTGTTAAGCTTTAAATTTTTTGTCCCGCTTGTTTGGGCCGCCTCTGCCTGACTACCTGTGACTCCTAAAAAAAGAATCCCCAAGGCAAGCAGGGTTCCCGAAAGTATTTTTTTCATCCATCCTCCATTCTTTGCAAATCTCGGTCATTTCTGACGGTTACTCCTTTATTTTACAACCTATCCAAAAAAAATCCAATGTCCTATTTCGTTGGGAAACATCTATTTTTTATTTAAATTCTCTAACAGTTGTTTCACGCTAAGTCCCGTAAGTGGATGTCTCAGATAAGGTGCAATCTGGCAAAGGGGCTTTAAGACAAATTCCCGATTCTCCAAATCAATGTGGGGAACTAATAAGTCCTTACTTGAAATCACCTGGTCATCGTAAAACAAAAGGTCTAGGTCTAAGGTTCTTGGTCCCCAGTGAATCTTTCGCTCCCTTCCGGCCTCCTGTTCGATCTCATGCATCCTTTCTAACAACTCCTCCGGAGAGTCAAGGCATCTTAGGTGAAGGGCTCCATTTAAAAAGGAATCCTGTTCTACCCCACCATAAGGCTCAGTTTCAATAAAATCAGACACTTCCTCCAACTGATAGCCTTCTGTCTTTTTTAAAGCAAGCAATGCATCCTCTAAATATTGTCTTTTATCTCCTAAGTTGGAACCAATGGAAAGATAAGCATCATGCCAAGCCTGTCTAGTGGTTACACTGGCGGTATCTAAAGAATAACCAATCGGTGCCCAAGGCTTCTTTAGGGTAATCGTAATTCCTGTTACCAAGGAATATTCTAAAAGTAAAGCCCTTGCCATGCGAACTGCCACCGTCTCTAAAAGATGAAAGGTATGTTCCTTCATATAAGAAACGATTGACTGGCAAACCATGCCATAATTTACCGCGTGCTCCAGTTCATCTGTTCTTGCAGCCTTCTTAAAATCCACCTCCAGTTTTGCACTTACCAAAAACTTCTGGCCTAAAATATTTTCTTCTTCATAGGCCCCATGATTGGCAAACACCTCTAAGTCTTTGATTGTAATGTAATCCTTCATATTTTTTCCTTTCCATCCATGATAAAAAAATGACCGCCACACAGGTAGCGGTCAGACTCTTAATCTAGTTTACTATGACCTAATGCCTCAAGCATTCGAATCAATCGAACATTCTCTTTTACATCATGCACCCTTACAAATAAGCATCCTGCTTCCACCGCAAGTGCCGTGGTTGCCAAGGTTCCTTCTAATCTTTGATCCACCGGAAGGTCTAAGGCGTTTCCAATCATAGACTTTCTGGAAGTTGCCAACAGAACCGGAAAACCTGTCTTTTTCAATTCCCCTACATGGGCAGTTAAATAAAGGTTTTGTTCCTGACTTTTGGCAAAGCCAATTCCCGGATCAATCATAATCTTATCTTTGTCCACCCCGTAATAAATGGCGGTATCAATGCAATCCTCCAAACGATCTAACACGTCTGCCATAAAATTCCCGTAAACCGGCTGGTCCAGATTATGCATCAAACAGCAGGAGGCGCTATAAGCCGCCACGGCTCTTGCAATCTTTGGTTCCTTTTGGAATCCCCAGATGTCATTCACCAGTTCTGCTCCTGCATCCATGGCTGCAACTGCTACTCCATCTTTGGTGGTATCAATGGAGATTGGAACATCAAATCTCTTTTTTATCTCTTTTATCACAGGTACTACCCGCTGAATTTCATCCTGCTCAGCAACCGGAGTAAAACCTGGTCTTGTGGATTCTCCTCCAACATCAATCAGATCCACCCCGTCTACTACCATCTGTTCTACATGCTTCAAAGCACGGTCTACCGTGTTATACTTGTTTCCATCCGAAAATGAATCCGGTGTTACATTCAAGATTCCCATTACATGGGTATGCCCCTCTTGAAAAGTATGATTTCCAATCTTCATAAGTCTTCCTCCTATCGCTAGTAAATCTTTCAAGCTAGTTTGATTATAGCAAAGATGACTTAATTTTCAATGGTTAGATTTCTTTTTTCCATCGGCCAATAACAGTCCTTAGCTGCCTTACAAGCATAACACTTTCTAGAAATCTTATCTGCCCGATAGAGAAGAAAGGCAAGTTCCTCCTTTGGACTTTCTGTTCCCTCCCCTTCTATGGGTTTTCGGTGGGAAGAAATAGCATAGCAAATCCAGTCGATCTCTTCCTCCAAAAATCCACAGTCTCCTAAGATTTTTAAGGCAATCTCTTTTCCTGCCAACTCATGGGAAATTTCATGTTCATACTGGGCTGCCCTTCCAAGATCATGCAAAAGGGCCGTGGCATATATCATTTCCTTTTCGAATCCTTTTTTTTCTTCCAGGTTTAGAATCCACATAATCCTTGCTGTATCCAGAAAATGATTTAAATCATGAAGACAGAATGGGCGATGGACTTCGTATTCTTCAATTTTTCTTAACAAGCTTTGATATAAGGGATGATGAAAAATTTGATCTAATCTCTCCATCCTTCCGTCCTCCTTTTTCGTTTCCATCATTATAACAAACATCCCCTTATTGTCAATCTTATGACCAACCACTAATTTTTATAATACTTGACTTGCAGTCTTTCTCTTGATTTTAATTTTTAAAACGACTATGATTGATAGGGTTCTTTCAAAAATCACCCTCAGAGAATCCTTTAAAGGGGTGAAATATTTATTCGAGGTTATGATATGTTTAAAAAAGCGTTTCACCAAGGTTTAAAACATGGTATTCCCATTGGACTTGGCTACTTTGCCGTAGCATTTGCCTTAGGAATCTCCGCCAAGCAGGTGGGCCTTTCTGTGATTCAGGCTATGATGATGTCTATGGGTATGATAGCGTCTGCCGGAGAATTTGCAGCCCTTTCCCTAATCAATGAAAAGGCAGCTGTAATCGAGATGATCGTTACTACCTTAATTGTAAATATGAGATATTTTTTAATGTCTTCTTCTATGACACAAAAACTATCTCCCAAAACTTCCTTTGGCCACCGATTCTTTTTGGCCTACTCCATTACCGATGAGATTTTTGCTCTTTCCGTTACGGTTCCGGGCTATTTGAATCCATACTACACCTACGGAATCACCTTGGTTTCCTCCCTGGGTTGGACCACAGGTACCGGTTTAGGACTGGTGGCCAGCAATTTAATTCCCGAACCTATTGCTCTTGCTTTAAGTGTAGCCATCTACGGAATGTTTTTAGCAATCATTATTCCGGAAGGAAAAAAAGACCACTTTATCGCCAAGTTAATTTTTATTTCCATGCTTGCCAGTGGACTATTTTCAATCACCCCTGTTTTAAGGCAGGTTCCATCCGGTTATCGGATTATTATTCTTACCATCTTAATCGCTGGTTTGGCTGCTTGGATTCGTCCTATGGATTTTTCAGAGGATACTCTTCAAGATGCCCCAGAAGAGGAAGATGTAAGAATCTTACAGGAATAGAAAGGAGTATGTGTCTATGAATCCTGGAATTAATCTTTCCCTTTTGGTAATCTCTCTTACCATTTACGGAATCCGTCTGATTCCTTTTTTATTTTTTCGAAAGCCCATTAAAAATAAATATTTCAGATCATTTTTATATTATGTTCCCTATGTAACCCTGGCGGTAATGACCTTCCCTTCGATTCTTTCCGCTACCGGTTCCTACGTAACAGGTACCGCCACCTTGGTGGTAGGATTGGTGGCTGCTTATCTCTTTGAAGATCTTTTTTCTGTGGCTATTAGCTGCTGTGTGGTAGCCTTGGCCTTTGGAATATTTTTTTAATTTTAATTCTTCTCATGATTCCTCTCCCTTCAAAAAAATGAGAGTAGATAAATAAAAGTTTATCTACTCTCATTCTTTTTATTTTATAAATGCAATACTCGTTCTGCAATTTCTGCAGTTCTTCCTTGGTTCCAATACTGGGTTCCAATGTAACCACAGGTACGTCTTGCTACGTGCATCTTATTCTGATCACGATTTCCGCAATTTGGACATTCCCACACAAGCTTACCGGTATTATCCTTGATCGTCTGAATTTCTCCAGTATATCCGCAGGCATCACACATATCACTCTTCGTATTGATCTCAGCATAAAGAATGGTGTGATACATATGCTTAATGATTTCCAAAACAGCATCAATATTCTGCTCTAAGTTTGGTACCTCTACATAAGAAACCGCACCACCTGGACTTAACTCCTGGAAATCTGCTTCCTTGCTAAGCTTTGAAAATGCATCAATCTCCTCGGTAACATGTACATGATAAGAGTTGGTAATATAATTCTTATCGGTAACGTGAGGAATCTTTCCAAAACGCTTCTGTAAGCATTTCGCAAACTTATAAGTGGTAGATTCCAATGGAGTTCCATAAACAGAATAATCAATATTCTCTTCCTTCTTCCAACGGTTACAAGAATCATTTAAAAGTTGCATCACCTTTTTGCCAAATACTTCCCCCTCCGGTGAGGTATGGGAAATACCCTTCATATAATAAACGCACTCTGCAAGACCTGCATATCCCAGAGAAATGGTTGAATAACCGTCATATAAGAGCTTATCAATGGTTTCTCCTGGCTTTAATCTTGCTAAAGCACCGTCCTGCCAAAGAATTGGAGATACATCGGAAGGAGTTCCAAGAAGTCTTTCATGACGAGCACGAAGGGCTCTGTGGCATAGATCCAGTCGGTCATTCATAATCTCCCAGAACTTGTCTTCATCTCCACCGGAAGAACAAGCGGCATCTACTAAATTAATCGTTACAACACCCTGGTTGAAACGTCCGTAATATCTATGCTTTCCTTCCTGATAGTTTTTAGCTTCTGCCAGATTTCCTATTCCATGGTCGGTAAAACGATCCGGAGTAAGGAAGGAACGGCAACCCATACAAGGATAACAATCTCCCTTTAATTCCAAGGACTTCTTTTCAGAAATATAATCCGGAACCATACGCTTAGCGGTACACTCTGCTGCCAGTTTCGTCAAATAATAATACTTGCCGTCTTCTGTGATATTGTCTTCCTGGAGAACATAGATTAACTTAGGAAAGGCCGGAGTAATATAATAACCCTTACGATCCTTAACTCCAAGAATTCTCTGCTTTAACATAATCTCAATGATCATGGCAAGGTCGTCTCTTAACTGGCCTTCCGGAACTTCATTCAGGTACATAAACACCGTAACAAATGGAGCCTGACCATTGGTGGACTGAAGGGTAATTAACTGGTATTGAATAGTCTGACAACCGGACTCTACCTCGGTACGAATTTCCTTTTCAACAATCTGGTTAAACTTCTGATCATCTAATACCACGCCAACTTCTTCCATCTCCTCACGAAGACGCTTGGCAATCTTCTTTCTTGAAACATCTACAAATGGTGCCAGGTGAGACATGGTAATAGTCTGACCACCATACTGGCTGGATGCTACCTGAGCAACAATCTGAGAAGCCACGGTACAAGCGGTTCCAAAACTTCTTGGGGTATCAATATGAGTACCGGAAATGCAAGTACCGTTCTGAAGCATATCCTCAAGATTTACCAAAGAACAATTGTGCATATGCTGGGCAAAGTAATCTGCATCATGGAAATGAATAATTCCTTCCTTGTGTGCTGCAACTACTTCATCGGTAAGAAGATAACGACTGGTATAATAACGGCTCCACTCACCTGCCATATAGTCTCTTTGAACCGAAAGAACGGTAGGATTCTTGTTGGAATTCTCCTGCTTTACTTCCTCATTGTCTCGCTCAACGACACCGGAAATCTTCTGGTCAATGTTACTCATCTTACGAAGCTCGTTGTGCTTGTAACGATAGGTAATATAAAGTCTTGCAATCTTATGCTTTCCGCTACCCATGAGGGCATCCTCAACCTTATCCTGAATTTCCTCTACAGAAAGATCACGACCAGCATTGGCTGCATCCTTTTGAATTCCTTCTGTAATGCGATCAATCTCCTCCTCGGTTAATCGCTCAGAAAGGATTCCTTCCTCCCTGTTAGCCTTACGAATCGCATGGGCAATCTTTTCCGGATTAAAGATTACTCTTTCACCAGAACGTTTCATAATATAAATCTGAGGCGTTTCTAAGTCCATGTTTCCATCAAGTGTTTCATCATAAAACATCTTATATCCTCCTTTTCCTTTCACCTTATCCCAATTTATAAAAAATAAGTCCCGTTAGCGGCAAGGGAACTTGTCATCGTCTTAGCAAATGCTATTATAGAAATTCTATTCTACTTTGTCAATAGACTTTCGGAAGTTTATACACAATATCTTGTGGTCGAAAAGAGATGCATAAACTATATTTTCCATTTTTAAATCTCTACAAATAAAATAGCAGGCAGGTTCTAGGCAAAATGAGCACAAGAAAAGAACCTGGCATCTCACAAAAATGTGATTCTCTTGATTCTGTATTTCTATTATTTACAATTTCTTAATACTAATAAAGCATCTGCAAAAAGGGGCATTTAGGGTCTCTTTATAATCACTATTACTATAACCTCGCTAATTTTGCACTGTTCAGGATAAGAAAGCATTAACAATTCTATTCCCATCATTACTTCAGCGTTAAGTTTTGTTTTCTTATATCTTCACGGAATAAATTAAGGTATTTGTATTCCCATTCATCTTCAAAGTGCAATATGGGAATATCATTCATAATCATTATTGCATAAAGTAGGTTTCGCCCTTTCCGCTGTCGGGTATTCCATGGGGCATACATTTGATTACACGGTTACATTGTTCAGCCCTTCGGCAAGGCTCATTTCAGAGCCATGTCTACTACGGCCTCTGCTGACTTCTCACAGTTCGTTGTTACTACGACAAATGGAATCGCCTGTGAGACCTCGCGGGATAAGCCTGCCAGTCTTTCCTCGTATACCTGCCTGATTTACGCCCACGGGTTACGGTTGCCTTTTGGACTTTTCTGCCTACGGCCAGCTCATCCGCCGTAAACGCCTTGTATCAGGTTTCTATTCGTCAGGCTACGATTTCGCTATTCCTTCCTCTCGCCTACACCTTGCGATGTAAACCTTGAGAGTCGCTATGGGGTTCGTTGGCAACTACGCCCCTCGTGGACTTACACCACAGACTGACAGCATGCCCGTCATACCGTAAAAAAATAAGACAGGATTTCTCCTGCCTTATCACCAAACTACTATTCTGTTATCTTTCCTTTAATTTCTCCCACTAAATTATGTACAGTAGTACATGGGCACATCTCAGAAGGTTTTGTATAGCCATTATCAATACACTGCTTATACTTCTGCTCCGCAATCTTCAAAGCTTTTGTTTCATCACCCGTCTGAGCTAATCTCCGATATAAGCTTTTATCAGCTTTATCGTAATCATTACCAGTCTTTGATTTAAACAATTGTCCAAATCTATCACAACACGTCCATGATTCCTGAATATTTGGCATCGAACCATAGTAAGCATGCATCCAAATTTCAAAACATGGATTGGACCACCCAACATTTATATCCTTCTTTTTGGCTTCCGCTATTATCTCATCAAAATCCTTGACCTGATCCCTATCAAAGACAATCCATGAATTTCTGTACTGTGGATCATATGCCGTAAATTCAATACACTTATCAATCAATCTCGCAGTTTTGGTCTCTACCACTTTGACTACAAGTTTATCTTGAATCTCTTTAGGTAAATCTGAATGAAGACCATCAAAATAACAACGCTCTGTTCCTTCTGTATCAGTAACAATCAGATAATACCCTAGTTCTGGAACCCTTGTGTTCCTACGTTGATCCCTTGTTTTTCGATTTCCTGTTCTATCTTTTTTCGCCATTCCTTAATCCTCCTTAAGTATATCAATCGTCTTAAGAGTTGGAATAGCACCATATTTTCCGAGCAGATAGTTCTTCTCATAACTCTCATCCTTGCGGATCTTCGTGCCATCTTCATTTATAAAGTCAGCCAAAGAGTACAAAGTTGAAACACCATCTGTATCCTTTTCTGTAAACCATATTTCATCTCTCCTTAAAAGCCGGTTAGACAATTGCCATGTATCATGTGTAGTAAAAATCAACTGAGCATGATTTACATTTACCTCAGGATTCAAGAATATAAGGATAAAGTTTCTCACAAGAAGTGGATGCAAACGAGCATTTAATTCATCAATAAAATAAACACTTCCATTCTGCAGTACTTCTTGCAATTCAGGATATAGCGCAAACATTTTTAATGTTCCTGCCGATTCCATTCCTAAAGGTATTTCTGCAATCTCATCAGAATCTATCTTCTTATGAATCGAATTAATCTTATATGTAGGTTCCTTTGAATTACCCTCTGCAGGAACTTCCTCCACATTAAACCCCTTAATATTCTCATCAAATGATGAAAAATACTGTACAACTTTCTGTTGAATACCCTTATCCTCTACGAATCCCTTTGGAAGTCTTCTGGATAAAAAGAAGTTCGTATACGCATTTCCAAAGTCAGCAAACTCGTTAGCCAAGAACCAATCTCGAACCAACTTGCACTTGTCAACTTTCAGTTTTGCCCCTAAAGAAACAATCAGTACCTGCTTATCCAATGCAACTTCTATATTATTTCTAGTAGACTTTGGTAATCCAGATAAATCCAATTCATTCTCTTCATCTGATCTATAAAAAATAGTCTTATAGTCTCTGGCTGTCTTTGCCTTATAGTTCAGCCATTCTTCAGTAACGCCTTCCTTGCCAATGCAGAATCCATAATTATAGCTCTTCTCTGACTTATCTCCAGGTACTGTAAAATATACTTCAAAGCTCGATTCAGAATCTTCTGATACACTATCAAACAAAAAAGGTGTTGGTCGATTTTCCCCGAACTTTACAGGATCATCACCATAATGCAAGGAATTAACTACATACTCCACCATATACTCAAATGCACTATACACATTGGATTTACCACTTGCATTAGCACCATAAATCGCTGCAACAGGAAGTATTTTCTCATTACTAACACTAACCACTCTATCATTAAACTCAGACATCTTTGCTGCTGAAAGATCAAGCGTTGCATCATCTCTAAATGATCTAAAGTTTTTGAAATTAAATTGAATCAACATCGTTAATATCCTCTCTTTCTACTGTAGTATATCCCATTTTCATCAATATTTCAACGCTATATTGTGATTTTTTCTCATTTACGTGTATATTTTCCTTACAACAGAAAACGCAGGCTGAATTGGAAAACTGACTTCCAG
>DEWK01000016.1 GCA_002363615.1 Lachnospira sp. UBA3212
CATGCGTAACATCTTTAGGTATTGAGAAATACACCGTTTTATCCATATTTAAATTATACCATATGATTACACTTTTTACAATAAAAATGCCGCCTAACTCACGACTAAAGTCACAAGTGTGCGGCGGCTAGTTATCAAATAGCCAAACAAGTACTAACACAAGTAGATAAACCAGTGGCATTCCCTTCCACATGACCCGAAAATCCTGGGAACTCATGGTCATATGCAAAAGTATGGAAATGATCAGATAGATCAAAAGGCCTGAACACCAGAAAGGATGGCTTTGGCTGGTTAATAAGTAAAACAAGCCATAGCTTGTAAGCAGGCCGCAAAAAACCGGAGCAATAGAGGTAAAGGTTCGTTGAATGGCCTGAAAAAATATATTCCCCCGAACCCTATAGGTAACATATCCTAAATGATCCCCAGAGGGGTGGAAGAAAACAATCTTTGTTACCTTTGCTCCAGTTACAGTTGCAAGCAAGGCGTGGGAGAGTTCGTGGTGATAGACACCGGGAAAACTAACGTAGTTAAAAAGAAAATACGTCAGTCCCTCTCCAATTATGCTCCTTAGGACACGATATAACAATTCCAAGACTTTACTAAAAAGAAAGCCAAAGACTGGAATTGCCATGGTTAGTATAGCTGCTGTTATTAAATAGTTACCGAACATAAGTATTAACTCTCCAATATTACAAGAGATGAAAGCGAAGTAAATCCTTATGCGGATTCACCTCAGCTAAACCAAGCTTCGTCAACTTCACACGACATGGTGTAAAATGATCTGCCAAATAATCCATCGCCATGCTTAACTGTGGACGAGTCAACGTCTTACCCATCGTCACATGTGGATACCAGGAACCTGGCCGATAATATTTGCTTACTTTTGCTTCTCGAATATCTTTTATTGCATCATAAACCCGATGAGATAGGTCTCCCAAATATTCCGTTCCCAAAGGGGATATACATGCCACATAGGGAAGTAACATTCCCGGAGACACCAAATAAATCTCCCCGGATTCTAATTTGCCCTTAAGATTTTCCAAGGCAAGGGTCAGACCTTCCGGTCCCCGTGCCTCTACTTGGCAAATCGTCAGATGAGGCGGAACCTGATGGTCAAGCAGAAAGGAATTGCCACAGGTTTCTGCCAGTCCCTTCATAATTTGAGCCAGGTTACGATTACTTTCTTCATCAAAATAAGCTGTGATTAAATACATAGGCACTCCTCCTCTTTCTTTTTTTATTATAACATCTAACACCTAAGAAAAAAAATCCCTTCCCGGATTTTTCCATAAGCAAACTTTTAAGTATTAAATTTAGTACAAGAAATCTCACCTGTTTTCTTTGATTTTTACAAAGAGTAATTGTTATCATATGGGTATAGGATCTATTCCTAATAATGTTTTGGAGGTGCTATTATGGCAAAAAAAATTGTAATCGCAGGTGGTGGTGTCTTAGGAACACAGATTGGTTTGATTTGTGCTTATCACGGATTTGACACAACATTCTGGCTTCGTTCAGAAGCTTCTATTGGAAGAACTCAGCCAAAGATTGAACGTTATTCAAACCTGATGTTGGAAGATCTTGCAAAGGCAAAATCCCTGGTAGGAAATCCAATGGGTGCTTTCCTTTATCCACGTGGCTTAGTTACTGATTGGCAGTCTGCAAGCCCAGAAAGCATTGATGCTTTAATCGCTCAGGCAAAAGACCGTTTTGCAAATCTTATTCATTTGGAAACGGATATGGCAAAGGCTGTAAAGGATGCAGATCTTGTCATTGAATCTATGAGTGAGGATCCTGAGGCTAAGATTGGTGTGTATGAGGCAATGAAGGATTTACTTGATGAAAAGACCATCCTTTGTACCAACTCTTCTACTCTTCTTCCTAGTACTTTTGCAGAGCATACCGGCCGTCCTGGCAAGTATTGTGCTCTCCACTTTGCTAATACCATTTGGAAGAACAATACCGCAGAGGTTATGGGGCATCCAGGTACTGATCCGGAAGTTTATCAGGCAGTAGTTACCTTTGCCGGCGAAATCGGCATGGTTCCTCTTCAGCTTCACAAGGAGCAGCCTGGTTATATCTTAAATTCTATGTTGGTTCCTTTCCTTTCTGCAGCTCAGGCTCTTTGGGCTACCGGTGTTGCAGATCCTAAGACCATTGATTTAACTTGGGAACTTGCTACCTCGGCTCCTGCAGGACCATTTAAGATTCTTGATATTGTAGGACTTGAAACTGCTTACAATATCAACCAGATGAAGCCACAGGCTCAGGTGGAAGGATCCATTGAAAATCAGATTGGCAAGCTCTTAAAAGAGAAAATTGAAAAAGGTGAAACCGGTGTCAATGCTGGCAAGGGCTTCTATGATTATAATTAATCGATAATATTTAAAAGGCTGTAAAAATAATTTTATTTTTTACAGCCTTTATCCATCTACTCCCAGTCATTTAATTTTTCAGTAAATTTACACTTTGGATAGTTGCTACAGCCGTAAAACTCTCCATACCGCCCATTTCGTAAAACCAGTTTACCTCCACATTGTGGACATATTCCTTGAGCAATCTTGAACGTCCTTAGTTCTTGATTTACTTTGATATTTTTTACGTGCTGTCTTCGTTCCTTTTTATCTACAATATCTCTGCCTTTCAGCATGATTGCATATTCCCTGATTTGCCCTCCTTGAAATATGGGCTTTTGATAAGATAGAATTTCCTTCTTTAAATCTTTTGATAACACGATGTTGGTGCAATCATCCAATTTTACATAGGCAGAACCTGAAAAACAAACCAACGATTGAAAGGAAGACTCAGAAATATGTAAGATTTCTTCTAAAGCCTTAATGTGTCCCCAATTTTGTCTTAAGGGATTATACATATTACTCTTTTTATTTCCTGCATATTGCGTCCAGTATTCACTTCTTACCTTGCCATAGATCCTTCCAGAATAATGTTTGGTTTCAATTACAAAGATTCCATAGCATGAAAGAAGAACATGGTCTATTTGAATAGTCTTACCATTTGATAAGCGAACCATTAAATCATCTAGCAAGATATATTTACCCGGATTTTTTTTTACAATGGAAGAAAGAATAGAATGAACCTTATATTCACCAAACTTTCCTCTTACAAATGGTATTGCAAAGACACTTGATAGGATGCTAACGATGACATAAAATAAAAAGCTATGAAGAATTTGATCTCCATACATTTTAAAGGCTTCAACTATCCCCTGAGACAGGACATCTATCATTTCAAATACTATCTCCATCCCTAATCTTCCTCTCCCACGAGCTTAACCACAGTCATATCATGACCGACAGCTTTTAAAAACTTCTCAAAGACTTCCCTAGTGTGAAGCTTTAGACTACAGGTGTTAATGCAGGGATGAGCTCCAAGAAATTCACCTTGCAAGACATCCTCATCCACCAAAAGTTTTACCTGATGTTTTTGATCATTCATTAGGCCAAAGACCGAAGCAGATCCCGGGGTGCAATCTAAAAGTTCCTCCATCTCTTCCCCACTTGCAAAAGAGAGACGGGAAGAATTAATTTGTTTGGTTAATTCCTTGGTTTTAAACTTCTTTTCCCCTGGCATCATCAGCAAATAATAGTCCGTATGCTGGCGGTTGGTTAAAAATAGATTCTTGCAAATGGTCGCATCTAGGCAGGCATCAATTTTCTCGCATACCTCCATAGTGTTGGCTTCCGCAAGGGGATGATCAATTCTCCAAAACTCCATGCCTAAATTTTCCAGTAATTCATATACGCGGACTTCCTTATCAAGGCGTCCTGTAAAACTTTGAGGTTTTCCGTAAACTAATTCATAAGTTGCCATATCTACTCCCTATTAGTGCATCATTTTCCAGTCGATACTTCTTTGCAAATAATCTACATAGGCAGGATTCTTGCACATGCCCTTTCCCGGTGTATCAGAAATTTTAGCCACATCCATATTGTTGCAGGAAGTGGTTTTCATAACAATGTTTAATGGCTTTTCCTTGGTGTCATTTGCCAGGTAGGTGCCAATTCCAAAGGCCACCTTTGCCCTTCCATTAAAATGACGATATAAGGCATCTGCCCTTGCAAAATCAAGACTATCGCTGAAAAGAAGGGTCTTCTCTCTGGCATCAATGTTTAAGCCTTCGTAATGTTTTAGCATCTTTTCTCCCCACTCAAATGGGTCACACTGTCATGACGTACCCCACTAAAAAGTGTGGCATAGGTTAACTGGAAGTCTCGTAAGAAACAATCCGTCGTGATGGTATCGGGAAGGGCCGTACCATTTAAGACGCTGTATTCCTTAACCCAAGCATCTAGGGCATACCAGTTGGAATAAGCTGGATTGTGTTTGTGATTTCCCTGACCAACACACATAATCCATTCATGAGCCATGGTACCCACAGGCGTTACCTGATACTTCTTGGCAAGATAAACATTAGAAGTTCCTACAAAGCGAGAGAATAAGTCTCCCTTGCTTTTATAGGATTCCTCGGATAAGCGCTTAACGGCAAGTTCCTGAGCCTCTGCAGATAAACGTCTGCGAAGGCCAAACTCACTAAATGCAGATAGATAATAGGTTCCCTCCCTGATCCAGCCAATCTTTTCTTCTAACTTCTCTTGAAAACTGTCCATTAAGTCTGAATACTGGTACTTCATGCGGAAATATACCTCATTTACAATGGCAAGGGTTGGAATTTCATACATAGATGTATTTAACCAGGTTCCCTTGGTTTCAATACTTAGTCCCCTTGGGCCTACGGTGCTAATGGTGAAATCTTCGTAAATAGGATGCCACAGCCTAAGGAAATCCACATAAGAACGCTTAAACCATTTAATTTTACTAAGGTATTCCAACTCTTCTTCTGTAAAATGAAGATTACAGTAAAGCTTAATCTGGCGACGAATTTCCTCTACCATGTCCGGAGTGAAGGTGACATCTTCGTTTCGACACTGAAAGGTCCAAGTAGTCGTATAGCCCGGGAATTGATGGTAAATAGCCTGGCCCATACTGAATTTATAAAGATCTGTTTCTAATAAACTTTGAATGATTTGTTCCATATAATCTCCTTTTCTAACACATACCTATTGTATCACAGAAAAACATTAAAAAAAACTCTTGCCCCTAATAAAAGGAGGAAAAGCCATTCGCTTTTCCTCCTTTATTCTTATCATGCCAGTCATCACTAAGTGAAATCACATGCACTCCACACCTACAATAATTCCATTCTTTTCTGCATAGAAACTGCAAAGACCACCAGCTGGAATGCTCTTAATATCTACCTGTCCAAACGTTTCTCTTAAAGTTTCTTCTAAGGCAAGGGATAATTCTGGGTTTTCAACATGACAGATACGAATCTTCCCATTCTTGTAGCCAGCCTTCTTAATCTCCTCAATAATACCGCTAAGAAGTTTCTTCTCTCCACGGAACTTGCCAATGGAATCAATCTTTCCTTCCTTACTAGCGGTTCCAAGGATACGAATATTCATAATTCCAACGGCAGAAGCAACCAGTTTGCTTACCCGACCATTTTGAGCCAGATTGTGAAGAGAACCTAAGCCAAAGAAGAGGCGAAGGTGATTACGATAATCGATAATCTCCTTGCTTACTTCTTCAAAACTCTTTCCTTGAGCCTTTAATTCCACAATCTTTTCTAAAAGGAGAACTTCTCCCGGGCCAGTTGCAAGAGAATCAACAATACAAACCTTGCTATCCGGATGTTCTGAAAGATACTGGTCCTTTGCGACATTAGCACCATTATAAGTTCCCGATAAACCACTCGTAATCGTTACTACATAAATTTCATCCCCACCTTCATAGGCATCTAACCAAGCCTGGGTAGATGGACAGGAGGTAAAGGATCGACCGTGATGCTTTGAAAAGAATTCCAAAACCTCTGATATACTCAAGTGTCTATTGTCTACAAATTGCTTATCGTCTGTGGCTAGAGTCAAAGGAACCAAGTTTAAATCAATTCCGGGATATTCCTTTAAGTCACTTGCTGAGTCAATTACATATTTTACCATAACAGTTCACGTTCTCCTAAAAAGTATTTCATATAGTTTTTAAATCTATATGTAATATAGCACAAAACCGTATGTAATGGAATACCATAATTGAAATAAAAAAATGAACTTTCTTAATGAAAGATCATTTTGAAAATATTATTATGAATAGTATTCCTCTAATTTTTCTCGACATCCCAAGAATACCGTCAACATGTTAGGATCAAACTGCGTTCCCATGCCGGCTACCATGATTTCTCTAGCTTTCTCAAAACTCATAGCTTCCTTGTAACAGCGCTTACTTACTAAAGCATCATAAACATCTGCCACCGCCATGATTCTTGCCTCTAAAGGAATCATCTCGCCCATTAAACCATCTGGATAACCGTTACCATCCCAACGTTCATGATGATACCTGGCCACGTTAAAAGCGACATCTACAAAATGCTTTTCCTCAACATTTCGAAGAATGATATTTACGATTTCACCAGACTTTGCAGAATGAGTTTTCATAATAGCAAACTCTTCTTCTGTAAAACGTCCCGGTTTTTGTAAAATTGAGCTATCAATCGTAATCTTTCCTAAGTCATGCATAGGTGCAGCTCTTACAATGTCTTCCGCAAACTGCTCATCAATATCAAATACATCCTGATTAATAATTTCTTGAACAATATACTTAATAATATCACTGGTTCGCTTTACATGACCACCGGTATTGTTGTCTCGATTTTCAACCATATTGGCAAGTCCAAGAACTACTTCCTCTTGAATATTCTTAATATTTTGAGTCTTCTTTTCAACCTCTTCATTAAGGGTTTTATTATAATCTTGGGTTAACTGTAACATTCGCTGCTCTTCTGTAGCATCCTGAATATCAAACAAATAACCTTGATTTCGTCCATCCTTACGAACAGAGAACAAAACACCTTCACACTTATAAATAATATCTCCATCCTGATAAAACTTACGAGCAACCTGACCATTACGAAGCATCTCAATTAAAGGATAAAAGAGTTCCTCTAAACGGCTACCTTCCTCTAATTTTTCATCAACAATCTGATGAGATAGCTCCGGCAGGATTTCAATCATTTTATCATTACAACTAAGATAGCAACCATCCATATCAAAGGCAATATAGCCTTTATTTCCATAATACTTTTGCTGATTGGAAATCAAGCCTGAAAGATCATGGGTATGGGAGCGGTCGTAATCAATGGCAATGATTACATCTGCAATCACATAAACCAATGGAAGCATCGAGAAATTTACATCTACGATGGTTTCTACCAGGTACATGATCAATCCCACCAGAGTCAGAGTCGCATAGATATAAAGGATTCTTCTTGAATAGGTCCCTTTCTTTATAAAGGCCATAACAATGGTGATGCAAATGATAAAAAGCATAATTGCCAGATAAATCCAATGAAAAATCTTTAAGGGACCATCTGTCATCTTGGTGGCAATTCCCTGTCCCGTATCAACCAGACGGATGCTTTTATAGTAGAGATTATTATCAATACATAACCAAATCATTGCCAGGTGAACAATGGCAAGTAAATAGGCCAATACCTTTACCCAACTGGGAGGAGTAATCCTCATAAACCGGATAATGGAAAAAAGCATAACCGTTAAAAGAACGGTACAATCAATATAGATAAAAGAAAATGCAAGAACAGCTCCCTCGGTAGTTGTTACCTGAGTTTTTAACCAGTATCCTAAAATAACAACCGGAATTAAGACCGCAACCGTCCAATAGTAGATATCAATATTTTCATAATTCTTTTGGGACATAAACACCAATACAAGAATCGAGATTGCTAAAAGAGTTCCAAAAAATATAGTATACATGAATTACCCCTCCTTACTCTCAATCCTTTGACCTTGGTATATTAAGTTTGCCCACAGGGGTTGGATCCATGATTTTTTGTTCCAGTTCAAAATAGAAACTATTACTGTCCTCATAGATATTTGCAACCTTTAATTCAGAATTCAGTTTAACAAGAAGGAGTTTGGTAAGGTTAATACCAATTCCAGCCTCATCAAAATTAATCTTTTTATGAACACCGGACTTTTTTCCTTCCAGGAAATCCTTATATTCTGAACTGACAACAATATTCTTTACAGATATCATCAAATGAATCTTCTGATCAGCTACTTCTTTACCGTAAACAATAATTTCAATTTTTCCTTCCTTGGTTATCGAAACAGCATTTGCCAGGAGGCTAATGATTACCTGCTTCAAACGTTTTACATCACCATATAATTTGTCCGGAATGGATTCCTGAACATCTATAGAAAAATCCACTTTTCCACCCATCAAACGCAACAAAGTGGTGTCATAGATATCTAATAACATAGCCTTGAGGGAATAGGTATCATTTACAAGTTCTAACTGATCCTTCTCCAACTTGAAATAGTCTAAAATATTGTCCACAATAAAGAGCTGTAACTTTCCTAATTGCTTGATTGCCAACGCATTCTTCCTGGTGTTCTCTTCCTTGGTGGACTCTAAAATATTACTATTAATATGCATCAGAATATCAATTGGCTCTCGGATTTCCTTAGATATACCGGCCAAGAAAATGCTTCGTTCGCGGCTTTCTGATTCCACTTGGTACATGTGACTCTTGATCTTATCAAGTTCTGCCCTCTCTTCATCGATTTCCTGAATGGCAAACAACACTCGCTCCACCTTTCCAGTCTCATCTCGTTCCATGGAAATAAATCTTGCACGACACCATCCAAAATTTTTACTAATGTATTCACACACAATACTATTACGATTTTTCAGTCTTTCAATCACTGAATCAATCTGACAAAATCGATTCATAATATCCTTGTACCGGTCTGAAACCTCCTCTGCAATAGCCTTTTGTAAACAAGTCTCTGCATCTTCCGAATCATCTAGCATAAAGTTTTTCATCCTTGGATCTACATTAATCGATAAAAGCCGATTTCTTAAAATATCTACAATAAAGATCACCGAATATATTTCTGACATACAGGAGATACTAGTCTTTCGAATCTCCATCTCTTTTTTAGCCTTCTTGTATGTATAATTACTGGCAAGAATCGCTCCTAAAAGAACCATACAAATAACAGCAATACCAATGATTACAAGAAATCCGATTCCTTCGGTATAGTTCATATGTCTCTTGTAATCGATTTGATAATGAGTTAAATCTAAATTATCACGATAATAAAAAATACCACCGATTACAATATTATCTCCACCCCTCACTTCATCCTCTTTAAAATCCTTTGATGGATAATAAATAACCTGATCTCCCTTTCTCAAAGGAATTAAAAGATCAGAACTTTCCTCTACATATTCCAACTTGGTTTTTTCCCGATCACAGGACGCTAGGGAAAGTCGTTCCACTACTTCTCGATTCGTGCCGACATACTGGTGAATTTCCACCTCACCATTCCAGAACTGATTAATATAACAATCTTCCTGAATATAAATTACCATCTTCCAGGAATTAATGTCATCCTTGGAGTTATTATAAATCGTTCCATCATAGGTGGTTCCATATAAATCTAAATCATCCTTGTACCAGGTGGATGTGTCATCCCCACGATTATGTAAATCAAGATAGGCTTCTGCCTTTTTATCTAATCCTTCCGTAGTGTAAACTTTGGCATTATAGTTTTCAATATAAATATACTGTGTTAGGGCTGCTAAAATCCATATAATTATAAATGAAACAAAAAAAATCTGTGCATAACTAATTTTTCTCTTAACCATATTGTTCACCTCTTAAAGAAAAGAACGTCTCTGTAGACGCCCCCTCTCCCTTTATAAATCATAATTACTAATACTATTATAGTATATGAAAATCAAGATATCAAACCTTCATAGAACAAATTTGCGTTATTTTTCTTAGAGACTATTTTTTCAATATCACTGGAGTTTTTTTGCTGTAAGCTAAAGCTGTCTTTAACCACCCGCATAGCAGGAGAACATGTGCGGTTATCAAGTTGACCGCATCTTCTCAGAAACGCTTGTGAACGCTCTGGGAAAGTGCTATGCGGTTGTGTGTATACCGTTAAGGTATTCGCTGATTATGAAATATACCACAATGCTGAATGTGAGTACTCCTGCCTTGAAATGCCACCATATTTTGCAGCAAAATCGTCAAGAGTGCAGTTATCCGGCAGCAGATTCAAGTAGCTTCCAAATATTGTCTGGCACATTCTCACGATAATAGGCTGCATCATGACATGATTTTGCGTACACGTTTCTTTTCTACACCGTTTGATACAAATTCATGTTCGGGTAATGACCTCACTCACACTAGGCTTGACTAAATGCAAAGTACCTAACCAATGAGGCGCCAATTTTTGTGGATTCGTTTCAAAATCAGCACTTTCAGAATAACATATTTCATAATAAGCACTTTCAGAGATAATTCGAAACTCAACACAACCTTTTCCAATGTAATAAATTTCAAGTGGATAGGAATAATTATTCATTAATTTTTTCAAGCTAGAATCAATTTTCGAAAAATCATAATCATTGCTATTAGAATAAATAATTTCACCAAGATCGTTTGACGAAATATTACCCTTGATTCCTTCTTTTCCATATATAGTAAAGAAAGTGGTAATCTCTGAGACCGCATCCGCATAATTCATTATAAATTCATTTACAGACGGATTGTTACCATTGTAATATGGAAAACTATTTACAATACCATAATTTACAACTTTTAATTTGAACTTACCTAAAATTCCATTATGTAACTTTGCAATAATTACACATTCACCCTCTTTTTCATATGTGGTAATTTCTCCATTAGCATTAATACTGGCAATTGTTTTATCGCTAGAGCTCCAAACCACTTGATCAGAAAGTAACGATGTATTTATCTTTTTTGTGGCTGCAACATCTTCATCCACCCTATACTCCATCTTTGCAAATGAACAAATACTCATTTCATTTGTACTACTTATGTTTTCCCCATTATTCAATGACATTTCAATCGATGCTGCATTAAGTAATTCTCCTCGGGACCTTCCTTTCTATAGTCTTTATGACATTATATCGGATAAATCTCTGACACGCAATGAAGTTAATTTTCAGCCATTCCAGCTAAGCTGCAACATCAGTGTCGGAGCAAAAAATAAAGTCACAAGCTGTTAAACTTGTGACTTTATTGGTTTAGTAGTATTTTACTTTAAAAACACGCTTCTAACTTTGTCAAAGAATGGTTTATTATACTTTTTAATCAAGCATATAATTAATATTGCTAATAAATAACCTGTATAATTTAGAATTACATCATCTATATCAACTGCATGCGAAGGATAGGTAGTCAATACATTAATTAAATATTGTACCCCCTCAATTAATACTGTGACTAATATTCCCAAACCATATACAATAGATTTTTTTTTAACTTGGATAATCCAAACCATAAAAAATGCTACCGGCATTAATAATACAACATTACCAACAACTTGAACTATTCCTGCCATCGATAAACTCATTAGATTGCCATAAATTGTTTTAAAAGGAATTACTTGAATTGCATAAACAGCTTTCTTACCAATGTGTGTTAAAAAATATTCTTTACTAGCTTGATTTAGAATAAAAATAGGCATTACAACTACTTTAATCAATCCTATAATATACAACTCAAATAAAGCAAAATATAAAAATTTGTATTTTGTTTTTATTTTTTTACAAAAAACTCCAGTTACAACGACACAAAGAATGTAAAATGCCATGAAAACTGGGAGAACCAAATCTAAAATAAACATATTCTATCCTCTAATCCCATGAAAAGGAAACTTTACCTGTCCATCTATGACCAGTATGGTTTCTCAACCAAACTTTTCTCTTATTACTTGATTTAAAAGTAACTATTCCCTGTTCAGTTGAAGATGTCCACTTTAGAGTTCCATCCCAACCATACCATTTTCTGTCTGCCCATATAACTGCTATATCCTGACCAGGTGTTCCAATTGTTGGTTTTATATTAATTGTACATTTACTCTTTGGCTGTATCCATTCAGAAAAAACACCACCTGTCATATCGTAAGTTGAACTGTAACCTCCCGCTTTTGCAAAAATGACTGTACTTGCAAAACATGTAATAATCGCTGTTGAAGCAATAATTCTTTTTATTTTTTTCATTTTGTACTTCCTCCTGTAATATTCTTTCAAGTCTGTACGCGTACAACAGGAATTATACCACTTTGCAACAGTCCAAAACAATTAATAATAATTACAATTAATTCTAATATTTTAAACAAAAATCAGCATATTTTATCTTGACAAAACAAAAAGACTAACTAATCCAAACTTTACCGTTCCTAAGACATCCCCAGTCTTTCTTTGAACCTTGTCCCTCGTGAGATGCGACACGAAGTATAGCAACTTCTATCACTCCAAGTATAAAGAAGTGAGCAGGGCTTATTAAGGTTACCCTTTTTTCAGCAAATGATATGAAAATAGTTCAAAAAACATTTCAACTTATGCTTGACATATCACCGCTGGACTTAATTTTTATTACTATATGCCTTAAAATAAGCATAAGCCAAAGACCCTCTATGTTGTCTTCTTCCTATTTCTCAATCATTTTTTAATATTAATTTTTGATATTGTTTAACTTTGATTTTCTACCGATAAGATTTCACTGTCGACCAACCACTCAAAAAGATTTTTCATTTCATCTATGCCATCAACGTTACTTACATCTTCCACAAATGGTTCAAAATGAATTCGTGGATACTCTGAATCTTTAGCACAATAAATAATATCTGCTTTTACCACCTTACCATCTTTATTAGTAAAGCTGATAGCCCCTATTTTGAATTCCACTTCTCCTTTTAGATTTTGATCAGGAAGGGAATCAAGATATAAATAATTATTATCGTCAATTTCTATTTTTAAAGATTTATATTCTTCGTAAAATGATTTTATACCTTCCGGATAATTATATAATTTTGCGTCCTCATTTTCCTCTAGTGTCATAGAATCTCCATTCGTCTCTTGTAAGGTTTCAAGCAAAGGAACGATTTCGATTTCGTCTTCGTTTTTACTATACACATTCATCTGATAGTCTATCAACAGACCACAGGCGCACGAAGCACACAAGAGAATCTCTTTAACGGAAGAACACTCTCTTAAGGGGGAATCACCTTCTTCCGTAGTTGCTATAGATATTTTTTCTTTCCCTTCGTTATCATGGTAATAATAAATATTATAGTCATAGATGTCATCCGATCCCCCTATTGTTTCTAGGATTCCTATGGCTACCGGCTCATTTTCAAAATCCAGTTGTTGATAGGAATATAGATACATATAATGATTCTCACTTAAGGTTACAGCCAAGGATTCATACTTGCTATAGAATTCCTTTAAAGCCTTCGGAAGTTTTGTTTGATCGATTTCTTCCGTCTGTTTTTTTGCCCTAACTCGACCTTCAAATCTACTTTCCATATACTGAATCACAGAATCCAGGTGATTCAGTTTTTTATAATACTTATAATAAAGTTCACTAATTCCGTCAATATCCTTTGAGCGATAGGTCCAAGCATGCTCACTTCCATCCTCAAAAATGACATGGGCAATATTGGTCATTGAATCACAAAATTTCTTTTCATCAACTTTTTTATACATAGGAACCTTGATTCCCATATATTTCATTGCTTCCTTTTTCTTTATTTCAAACACAAGGGAATCATAGTCGTCATTCCCACAGCTCATATAATACTTCCCACCTTCTTTATAAAACCGATAGGCTTCGCCTCCTCCGGCAAATCCATTAGACCATGAAAAACTAATATAATCGATTTTCTTAGAACTTGTTCCTACTAGATTTCGCATAACAACCAGTACTACAATTAATAAAGCTACTAATACAAAGATTCTTAGTCCTTTCTTCTTTTTCATATCTATACCTTTCTAAAATCTTATACTTTAATTATCATCTCTAGTATTTAATATACTAATCTTAGATTTAGAGTAAATAAATGATTTCCATCTCTTCCCCGATGTATTAATCATATGAATACTGTATGCTGGTCTTGAGCTATGATTAATATATATTTTATACATTACTTTTTGAGTATCTGCTGTAATAAATGGTCCAACATAACCTTGGTATTTTATTGTATTTATAACTTCTAATGCTCCCTGATCAACTTTGCCATAACTATACACCACTGATACACTTTTAATATGATCAATATCTACAATTTCATAATTTTGTAATGACTCCACATTATATTGTTCATAATCACTTGGGCTTATTGCTACAACATTAAAAAATTCTTTATTCTTAAAATTCTCTCCAATCACCTCTATACAATAATGCCCGGGTTTTAAACATGGCGTTCTGTAATATCCATTTTCTTCTGTTTCAATAATTTCATCTGGTTCACCATAAATATTATTAATACCTCTACGAACTAACAGTTCTACTCCTGATTTATTGTATATATTATTCTTATCTTTTATATATCCTTCAATTATACAGTTTTCCGAATTTCCATTACCTGGAATTAATTCTATTTGATTTGAAAAATCGGTATACATTCTTTTGCTTGGCATATAGTAATATTTTTCCGAAACATAACCTTCTTTACTTATATCCAAAACACTGCATGGGTTAGTAAGAGTTAATGTACACCACCCATCTTTGTCTGTGTATTGTATATCATCATGATTCTCATTCTCTATTTTAACTTCCGATACAGGAATACAGTTTTCCCCTGATGAACTCAATTCTATGGTTTTCAAACTGAATTTCTCAAATTCTGTGGGCATGGAATAGATGAGATTGTCCATAAAACTAAAGTGATACCAACTTTGCTCTGTAATTGCAGCTTCATTAAATCTCTTCCTGATTTTCTCTAATTCAGAACCTGATGCTCCTAACTTTTTTGCTGCCTTAATAATATTTTTTCTTACATCATAAAAATCTGCACTATCATCATATCCCATACACAGGGATTTATACCATACTTTTTCATTATCAATCGATAAATCATCTTGTTCCATCAAATATGCAACGTGAGAGATTACTGTAGAATTATTATGAATATGTCCATTGTCATAGTCATCATCTTTTGAACCTTCATCTTCTCTTTTCCAAAAAACTTGTTCACAAGCATATGTACATCCAGTCTTTTTCGGATCAATTAAAGATCTGATAGCAATACATTTTTTTGAATCTACTAATTCTTCTCCAATCAGCCAATCATCTGTCATAAAGCACGCCATAATATCTGCATAAGCTTCATTTATTGATCCCTGGTACCCAAAATAAATCAAATTCGTTTCATCTTCAACAATTCCATGTGTGTATTCATGCGCTATTACATCCAGTGAATTGGCCATAAGACCATCCTTATATCCCGAATCTACTGTTTTATATTTCCCATCCACTTTCACTTTTACTTTAGATTTTCCATTTCCTATTTCTATTACTCCTAGACTTCCATAACAATTATTCTCATAAATATCTTTACCTTTTTTATTTAAAATTTAACATTCCAACTGTATATTTCAGATCCCTGAAAGAAGTTTCTATCCCCTATCTCGATGCATACAGTTCCTTTATTTTATTAGGCGGATACTCTGTTCGATCAAGATTAGTCAGGATGGTTTCATACATGTCATCTGATATTTGAAAACGTACCACTCGGAAGTTTAGTTCATATAACAATAACGGATCTTTCTTTCTGCTGGTTTGAGGAAGATAATCAAACGTTACATTTGCCGGAATAAATTTATATTGATTCCGATTTTTCAAGAGTTCCTTAACATTCTTTGTTTGTTTTCTGGTTAGCTTTAGATGAATATCGGTGTCGAAAGAACCTTCTATGGGTAAATCAAGACCGTCTTTTATGCCAGTTTTTCCATCCTTGACACGAATTAGAAAGCACCATCCTTTTTCTTGGATATGTGCCATGTTGTTATACGATTCGTACCCCCTGTCCGCAATAACAAGTGCCTTGGGGATTTTAGACCTGTCAACCATGGAAACAAACGCTTCATGTTCATTCCAGTCACGCCGATTCTGTATAACAGCATCAACATATATGCGCTTGTTGAGATTATAAAGCGCATTCAAATGTAACAGGTTATAATCTTTTTATCCGTTTGTTCCTGGAAAATATGATGCAAGTTCATCAGGATTATTTGCTATCTGAATATCGGACCCATCAATAGCAAACATCGGAAAATCATTGTCGCCATTGGAACATAGACTCTTGGAAAAGCCTTTAAAGACAGCTTCGAAAACTTCCGGTTTTAATTTATCCCTTTGTTGGACAAATGCAGATGCTGTAGGTGCATCCGGAGATATATCATACTGATTAAGTAATTCATTGGTAATAGATCCGCTCTCCATTCCGATAATTCCAAACATCAGTTTTTCGATTGGTAACTTTCTTGTTCTTGTAAAATCTTTCGACGGATTATTACAGTATTGCTCAACAGCCTAAGCAACCTTTCTGATTTCATCCATTATGAGTTTCTTGACCTGTTTTGATTTCATATGTGACCTCCTTGTAATCGATTTTTTTCTAATTACAAGGGCCCTATATCTTTTATGATATAGAACTCTTATTTTGTCATCTTAACTTAATGACATCGCCTCTCGGAACTCCTTGGTAATCGGATTGCACACATCCTTATAAACCACTCCGTTATTCTCATCACGCTCGCTGGACTTGTATCTCGGCATGGATACGAACTAAAGTTATCTATATTTTTCTTATTAACCCCAACTTTGATCCCATCGCCAATATCAAACCTTCATAGAATAAATTTGCGTTATTTTTCATAAAAAAAGCAATTGGCCTAAACCAATTGCTTTTTTACTAGCTATATTTTTATTATATTTTTTTATTCTTCACCATCTGTATGGATTACTGCTTCAGCACCCTCTTCACCGGTACGAACCTTAATTACATTTTCAACGTCGTAAACAAAGATCTTACCGTCACCAATGTTTCCAGTGTAAAGAACACGCTTGGCAACATCGATCACCTTACGAACAGGAATTTCACATACAACGACTTCGACTTTTACCTTAGGAAGTAAGATTACATCCATCTGAACACCACGGTAATATTTGGCGTTACCCTTCTGTGCACCACATCCAAGTACCTGGGTAACAGTAAGACCAGTGACTCCGATTTCATTTAAGGCATCCTTCAGATCCTCAAACTTGCTCTGCTTACAGATAATTGATATTCTTGAAAGCTTTACATCCGAAGCGATTGATGAACCACCATCACGAACTTCAACAGGTACGGCCACATCTTTGGAAACTTTACTTTCCGAGCTTCCTGTTGCCTGAACAATCTGCTTGTGACTTACACCGGACATATCAACGCCTTCACTTGATGAAGTAAGGATTTCTACCGGTGTTGAAGTTGGCATAAAGTCTGCATAAGCAGATGCGATACCATGCTCGGTTGCATCTAATCCCTGAATTTCCTCTTCAGGAGTTACACGAAGACCAAATACCTTCTTAATTGCCAAGAATACAATTCCGATTACAATAGCGGTCCATGCAGCGGTTGCTAACAAACCAATCATCTGGATTCCAAGAAGTTTGAATCCGCCTCCGTAGAAGAGACCCTTCACTACCTTGCCTGAACTATCTGCAAGTGCATATCCGGGAGCGCTTGTGGTTGCAAATAAACCAACTGCAAGAGTACCCCAGATACCATTTAACATATGAACGGCAACTGCACCTACTGGATCATCAATCCGAAGCTTGTAATCTAAGAACCATACACCAAATACAACTAAGAGACCGGCAACTGCACCGATGATTGTTGCACCAGCTGCATCTGTTACATCACAAGAAGCTGTAATTGCAACTAAACCTGCTAAAGAAGCGTTTAAACACATAGAAACATCAGGCTTACCATACTTGATCCATGTAAAGATCATACAAACAACCGTTGCAACAGCAGGAGCGATTGTAGTAGTTAAGAAGATTGAACCTAACTGATTCAATGAGGTTGCTGCAGCTCCGTTAAATCCATACCAACCAAGCCAAAGTATAAACACACCCAAAGCTCCTAAAGCTAAGTTATGTCCGGGAAATGCACCAACTTTAATGCTACCGTCTTTTCTTTTCTTAAACTTACCAATTCTTGGTCCCAGGATTGCTGCACCGATTAAAGCAGCAATACCACCAACCATGTGGATACAGTTAGAACCTGCAAAATCATGGAATCCCATCTCTGCTAACCAACCGCCACCCCATGTCCAATGAGCTTCGATTGGATAAACGACTGCCGAAAGAACAGCAGAGTATACACAGTAAGATAAGAATTTGGTTCTCTCTGCCATGGCTCCTGATACAATCGTTGCTGTAGTTGCACAGAACACTAAGTTAAATACAAATGCTGAGAAATTAAATTCAGCATAATTTGAAAATATGTTCCAATTTGGTTTCCCCATAAAACCACCAAGATCGTTACCTAACAAAAGTCCATAACCGATGATAACGAACATTACGGTTCCAATACAGAAATCCATCAGGTTCTTCATAATAATATTACCGGTATTCTTTGCTCTGGTGAAACCTGCTTCTACCATTGCAAAACCAGCCTGCATCCAGAAAACAAGGGCTGCTCCAATTAAAAACCAGACTCCGTAAATTTCTCCGGAAAGCTCACTTGTTAACGCATCAAGCGCTGTCTTTACTGCTTCATCCATAATTGCTACCTCCATTTGGGATTATTTTTAATCCTGCAGGATAAGACAATTCCATTTGCCCTCAGGAAGGGGCGTCCCCCTTCCCTCCTTAGTAATAAGGCTTACGTCATATCACTAAATGCAAAAAAAACGCCACGGGCAACTGCCTGTGACGTCTTTGTCTTATGGTTTTATTATATTCATTCCCTAAAAACTGTCAAGCACTTTTTTATTTTTTTAAATACCATAATTTAAAATTTTCTTGTCCTCTACTCTTTATATTTTAATAGTTCTTTGACATACGCTTCTCCATATTTCGAAAGACTTCTCCCTTTTCTTGTAATATAGCCAATGGTTAATGGATCCTCTTCCTTTAATTTGATTGAAACAAAACCTTTTAGAATCGCATTCTCATCAGCTAACATACCGGATCCAATGGAATATCCATGGAGTTCTGCAATTAATTCCATGCTAGTGGCCCGGTCTTGGGACTTAATCATCTTTTTAAAATCATAGTCTGCCATGGCCTCTTCTGTTAGATAAAAATTTCCTTCCTCGCTTTGATCAAAGGAAATACAAGGATAGTCAGAAAGTTCTTCAATCGAAATCTCCTTTAATCCGGCCAAGGGATGGTCCTCCCAAACGTAAACATACGTGTCTCGTTTCATTAGGGGCACAAACTCCAACTCAGAGTCTTTTAGTAATTTCTTCATGACCGCTTGGTTTGTTCCGGAAAAAGAAAGGATTCCCACCTCACTCTTTAAGCTTCTTACATCCTCTAACACTTCCCTAGTTTTAGTCTCATGAATGGAAAAAATGTACTTTTGTGGATTACCATCCAAGATTACCTTGGAAAATGCCTTGATAGAAAAGTTATAGTGTTGGGTAGAAACAGAAAAACGTTCCTTATTCGAATCATTTTTTCCGTACCGTTCTTCTAAAATTTCAAACTGACTAAGCGCCTTTTTTGCATAGATTAAAAATTCTCTGCCTTGGCTGGTAAGGGAAATTCCCTTGTTGGTTCTTTCAAAAATTAATATTCCCAGTTCTTCCTCTAGTTCCCGGATACTAGCGGATAAAGCAGGCTGAGATAAATACAGTTTTGAAGCTGCCTCTCGAATAGAGGAGGCTTTTGCAATTTCTAGTACATACTTTAATTGATTAATAGTCATCTTTTTTCTCCTTTAGCCAATAAAAATCGGTCTCTTTTGAAAGCGTTCACCCCCTATAGGAAAAACCTGCAAAGGTGGATAAACCTACTCCTGCAGCAATTATAACACATTCTGATTCAGAAAGTAGCTTTCTTAGTTAATAATATCAAAGTAGGATCCGCTGCTATTTGCGTGAACATGGATCTTACTTGAGATACTGTTTTCAAGTTTATCCACATGGGATATAACACCGATTAACTTATTTCCTTCTTTTAACTTATTTAATACATCCATAGCACGATTTAAGGACTGCTCATCTAAGGAACCAAATCCTTCGTCTACAAAGAGGGTATCTAGTTTCACTCCTCCTGCGTGGTTTTGTACCACATCGGAAAGTCCCAGGGCAAGGGCCAGGGAAACCAGGAAGGATTCTCCTCCGGAAAGGGAGGCTGACTTTCTAGACTCTCCCGTCTCACTGTCATACACGGCGATATTAAGTCCTGCCACCTTGTTGGCGGCGCTTGCCTTGGCTTCGTGCTCTAACTGATAACGACCACCGAACATAATATCCAGATACTTGTTGGCGGTAGCAAGGACCTCCTTAAAGACAAAGCCCATGACGAATCGTTCAAAGCTCAGTTTACCACCATCGCCATTTTCTCCCACAGCAAGATTTGCAAGGGAATTCAGGTAGTTCCATGGTCGATCTGTCTTTTTCAGTTCCTCCCTTGCCTTTTGAATTTCTTCCTGGCATTTCAGATTCTGCATATAGACATCTCTGGTTTTATTTTCCAGTTTTTTCACAACTTCCCTGTCTGCTTCGAGTTTTTCCATGTCCTCTCTTAATTTTGTTATATCCACATAAAGCAAATCTTTTGTTTTCTCCTGTAAGTCTTTGATTTTTGTCTTATTATTGGTACAAGCATTCTCATAATGATTGATCTTTTCACGACATTCACTAAGCCAAGCAGCAGGATCTGGAAGTGACTTGTATCGTTCCATGGCTTGATCTAAGGAACCCGGAGCTTTTTCTCCTAAAACCTTTAAAATCTCCGTTTCTTTTTTCTCCAGATTTGCTTTCAGTTCTGGTTCTTTTTGCTTTTCCCTTGCCAATTCTCCCTGTTTTAAAGCCAGAATTTCCTTTCGTTCATCTAATTCTTTCTTAGCATTCTCAAGGTCTTTTTCTAACTTCGACTTGTTTTTGGACATAGCATTCTCTTCTTTTTTTGCCTCTTCCTCACTCTCATACAGTAAAGACTTCTTCAGTTCCTTGATTCCTTCCTGCAAGCCAGCCATCTCGATTTCTAATTTACTGATTCTAGTCTTTCTATCTTCCTTGTCTTTTTCTTGTCTTTCCTTTTCTAACCTTAGGGCTGGAAGCTTCTTTTGAATCTCTTCCTGTCTGATTTTCTTTTTCTCAAGTTCCTCTAATTTTACTGCCTTGTCTTTTCTCAGTTTTTCATAACAGGCAAACACCTGATTCAAGTAGGTTGAATCTAAAATCTCTTCTAGGGAAATGCTCTTTGCCTCCTGATAGAAGTGGGTCTGAAATTCGGAAATAGAATCAAACTTTCTCATTAAATCCTTATAATAGGCAAGGTAAGCTTCCTGATCCTTCCGGTAGGTTTCTTTCTCTTTCTCATGCTCGGCATCCTTTTGATGATAGATGGAAATGGCCTCATTCATGGCATCACTGGCAGCATCTAAGTCCTTCTGACTTGGTACTTTCTCCTGATGGTTGACGAAAAAATGCCCCATACCCTTATTAAACCGGGTATGACAAACCGGACAGATTCCCATGCCCTTCGTTTGGATTTCCGTATTCAAATCCATGGATAAACGGGCCACCTGTCCAGCAAAGTATTCTTTGTTCATCCGGTTATGGGTTTCCTGAGCTTCCATAGATCGGCGTATTGCATCTTCCAACTCTTTTTTTAGAAGTTCTAATCTTTCTTCTTGTTTTTTTAACTTTTCATACCGGGCCTTCATCCCCCGGTTTTTATCTAAAAATTCCTTCAAAAATGCCTCAAGTACCTGATAATCATTCTGAAACGTGACATAAACCTGTCCAATGTCCCGATTGGCTTCTTCCTCTTTTTCTAGGTTTTTGATCTCTTTTTCTCTATCCTCTAAAGAAAGAATGACTTGTTGAAGTTCCTTTCCTTCCTGACCGTAAGTCTTATTCGATTCCTGTAAATCCCTTTCCTTCTTACCTAATTCCTGATACTTACCAAGAGATTCCTTTAAATTTTCTATCTTAGTATGAAGCTCATTAATCTTAGATTTTTTCTCTGTCTCTCCTTTTTGATATTCCTTCTCTTTTTGTTCCTTCTTTTTTTCTTCTACCAGAAGAAATTGTTCCAATCCAAGGATGGAATTTTTATTCTTTGCCAGCTCTCTTTCTAATCGTTCCTTTTCCCTAGTAAGGGGGCTTACCTTTTCATGAATAAACTCAAAAATCTCTGTCTCTTTTTTAAGTTTAAGAAAGCTAGTCATTGATTTTTCTAATTCTTCTTTTTTCTTTAAGGCCTGACTTAATTCATCTAAGGTCTTATTATTCTCTTCCCCCTTTGCAAGCTTTGTGGTAAGAGCAGTCTTTTGTTTTTCGAAAAGCCGATTCTTATTCTCTGCCTCCTCATAGGCATGCTGATTCTTAGCTATGAGTTTTTTTAAGGAAGCCTCCATTTCATCATGGCCATGTGAAAAGGCTTCTTTGTCTTGGTCACTATAGTCTTCCGGAAGAATAAGTTCTTTTAAGGCCTGAGCAAGCTTATCACTCTCAGACTTTCTTTGGTTCTCCATCTTTTTCTTACTAGCTTCTAATAAAGACTGAAAATAAACGTAATCCGAACTATCAAACAATTTTCTTAAAATACTATTCTTTTCTTCTCCGTCAGCCTCTAAGAATTTTTTAAACTGTCCTTGGGCAAGCATCACGATTCTACGGAATTGTCCCGCATCTAAGCCAATGATTTCCCGGATTCGCTCATTGACATTTTTTTCAATGGGATCCTTACCAGCCTCCCAAAAAGTAACGGAAATCTTTCCCTTTTCGTTGTAATCCTGGCTTCCACGAATCTTAGAAAAATGACAAATTCTTTCCACCTCATGGACTAGTCCCTGGTGCTCAAACTTTAAGCGAATCACGGTATCTTCCGATTTCGAAACAAAATCACTGTGCATCATATCAAAGGATCTGGCGTTTTCTGAAGCTCTGGTAGTAGTCTTTCCACTTGTGTTTTTCTTTGCTGTCGCTGACTCACTGTTACCGCTTGCCTCTCCAAATAAAGCAAAGGAGATTCCATCAAAAATCGTGGTCTTCCCCGCTCCCGTATCTCCTGTAATCAAAAACAAATTATCTTTTAATTCCTGAAAGTCTAAGGTAGTTTTCTCCCCATATCTACCAAAGGCCTTCATGGTTAATACTAATGGTTTCATAAAGTTCCTCCTATCCTAGAACATCTTCATAATCTGATTCAACAAACAATCGACTGCCTGGTCTGTTGGCACTGCCAGTTTTTCTTCTTCCTCTGCCTTCCTTACCAACTCAGCGGTCATCTCAATCACCTTTTCTTCTATCTCATCTGGATCTACCTCATCCTTTCGATTTCGGTAAAGTTCCGTAAAATATTCCTCCAAGGTCTTTTGATGAAAGGTTGAGGCTGTCTTTGGGGTCACCTTGGAAAATTCCTTGTACTCCGAAACAATTTCCAGTACCATTCCCTCTCGACTTAAAGCCAGATTTCTTACCAGACTGGTAAAATCCGGGCTAGTTCTTTGATCGGTAATCACAAGGCGATAGTATTCCCGTTCCATGTAGTTATTCTCTAAGCGTTCCTTGATTTCTGCCATGGTGCCCTTGATTTCTACCATCCTGTGATAAGGTTCAATCCTTATATGATCCACGGTTAAATCCTCTCCCTTCCCCTTTAAGTGCACCAATAAAGGTCCCTTATTAGTCTGCCTAATTTCATCAAAATGATAGCACAGAGGGGATCCTGCATATCGCACACCCTCGCGTCCCACCGGATAAGAGGAATGGATATGTCCCAAAGCCACATAATCAAAGTCCTTGAAAACCTGATAATCAATCTCACCAGAACCACCCACCATGGTTTCTGAACCACCATATTGGGCATGCTCTCCATTGGCTACCACATTCTGGTGAGCGATTAAGACGTTTCGTTCCTTAGGATTCATCTCCTGGATTTCTAAAATCGTCTTCATGGCCGTATTATAGTCCTTAATGGACTCATCCTCTAATACATGAGCCACTAAATTAGGGAATATGTAAGGAAGTAAATAAAAATTCACCGGGCCATACTCATCCTTTATTACAACTTTTTTTAACTCCTTTTCCAGCTTTCCCACAATATATACCTGGTTCTCCCATAGAATCTGGTTTAAATGCTGGAGTTTAATTCCGGAATCATGATTTCCAGCCACAATCAAAAGAGGAATCCCTCTCTTTTGAATCTCCGTAATCATATGATCCAAGAGCTGATAGGCATCATCCTTGGGGGCACTCCGGTCAAACACATCCCCCGCAATCAAAATCACGTCTGGATTTTCTTGATCCACGGTCTTAATAAATTCTTCTACCCATTTAGGCTGGTCCTTGCTATCAATCAAGGATACCCCGTAAATCGTCTTACCCAAATGTAAATCTGCAACATGTAATATTTTCATAAATACCTCCTATCTTCTCTTACTCCATACGCAAATCCAAACTCTTCATCTTATCTTCATCTAAATTAGAATAATTTATAATAAAAAAATGCTGTTTTTCTTCCTTCTTTTCAAAGTAATAATCCGATACCGCCTGTATCCGAATCCCTTTTTTCAAAAGCCTTTGTTTCACTTCCTCATCGGAAAGCCTGGTCTCAATCTCAATTAAGAAATGCAGACCCGCATCATTCTCAATGATTTTACAGCCTCCAAGTCGGCGCATATACTCAATTACCCTTCTTCTCTTTTTACTATAATATAGGCGCATTCGATTGATATGGCGCTCAAAGTGTCCCTGAGAAATAAACTTGGCAAGGGTATACTGCTCGAAGTTTGATACGGTACAGGAATAACTAGACATCTTCTCATAAATCCGATTAGCCAAATGTACCGGCAAAACCATATAACTGATTCGAATGGTTGGACTTAAGGACTTAGAAAAAGTATTCATGTAAATTACCTTTTCACAAGCATCCATGGAATATAGGGGCGGAATTGGCTTTCCAGTCACCCGAAATTCACTATCGTAATCGTCCTCAATAATATAGTGGTCCTTTTCCTTATTGGCCCAGCCTAAGAGTTCATATCGCCTGCTTGCCGGCATGGTAATTCCCGTTGGATAGTGATGGTTGGGACAAATATGGGCCACATCCGTCTGGCAGGCCTCTAATTCATCCACTCTAACGCCATCCTCATCCATGGCTGCAAATCCGCAAGAAATCTTTCGTCTCTTATAAATTTCCTCTAACTTACGGTAGCCTGGATTTTCCAAGGTATACTTCTTATCATCCCCTAAGAGTTCAATCACTAAGCTATACAAATACTCGGTTCCCGCTCCAATCACAATCTGGTTAGGATCCACCTCCATTCCTCGAAAAGACTGCAAATGATTTGCGATGGCCTCTCGCAAGTCTCTTACTCCAAAGGATGGAGACACCTCCATTAAAGCATCCTGCTGGTTTGACATCACATCCCTCGATATCTTTGTCCACACGGAAAATGGGAAATTTTTCGGATTAATTCCATTATCTGAAAAATCATACTGGAAATTTTTTCTTTCCGGTATCTTAATGGCATAATCAATGTTTGTTTTTGGCTTAGCTTGAGGAATTACCTCAAGTCTTGCCACATAGTACCCCTTCTTTGGAATGGTATATACATACCCCTCGCTAATCAACTGGTCATATGCATTCTGAATCGTAATGGTACTAAGTCCACTATTCTCTGCAAATGTTCTTTTAGAAGGCAGTTTTTCTCCGGACTTTAGTTTTCCCGAGATGATATCTTCCTTCATGCGCATATAAAGATATAAATAAATCGGTCCTTTAACATGTTCAAAATGATAGGTTAGCATCTCTTCCCCTCCTCTTATCTGGTATTATAATATTTTCTTGTTTTGAGAATTTTCATAATATCAGCTTTATTATATAGTAATTTTATTCTATATACAAGGAGGAATTTACATGAAAGAAAAGAATACCCAATATGAATTAAACAAGGGCCTTGCTCAGATGCTAAAAGGTGGCGTTATTATGGATGTTACCACCCCGGAACAGGCAAAGATTGCCGAAGCCGCCGGGGCCTGTGCAGTTATGGCCTTAGAGCGCATCCCTGCAGATATCCGTGCTGCCGGTGGTGTTTCAAGAATGAGTGACCCTAAGATGATTCGTGGTATCCAAGAAGCCGTAAGTATTCCAGTTATGGCTAAGTGCCGAATCGGTCACTTTGTGGAAGCCCAGATCCTTGAAGCTATCCAGATTGATTACATCGATGAATCTGAAGTTCTAACTCCTGCAGATGACATTTACCATATCGATAAGTCTAAGTTTAAGGTACCATTTGTATGTGGTGCCAGAGATTTAGGGGAAGCTCTTCGCCGAATCAGCGAGGGAGCTTCTATGATTCGTACCAAGGGTGAACCAGGTACCGGTGATGTGGTTCAGGCGGTTTCTCATATCCGCAAGATGAATTCTGAAATCCGAAGAATTATTTCTCTTTCAGAAGATGAACTCTTTGAAGCTGCTAAGACCTTACAGGTTCCTTATGATCTTCTTTTGTTTGTTCACAAGGAAGGCAAGCTTCCTGTTGTTAACTTTGCTGCCGGTGGTGTTGCCACTCCAGCTGATGCAGCCCTTATGATGCAACTTGGAGCAGAAGGTGTTTTTGTTGGTTCCGGTATTTTCAAATCCGGAAATCCTAAGAAGCGGGCCGAAGCTATTGTACAGGCGGTTACCAACTATCAGGACGCTTCTTTGATTGCTAAGCTTTCGGAAGATTTAGGTGAAGCCATGGTTGGAATTAACCCAAATGAAATCAAACTAATCATGGAAGAAAGAGGTCAGTAAAATGAAGATTGGAATCCTAGCCCTCCAAGGGGCCTTTCTTGAACATCGAAATGCCTTAGAATCCCTCGGTGTAAACTGTCAGGAAATCCGTCAAAAATCGGATCTTTCCGGCATTTCTGCCCTGGTTCTTCCAGGAGGAGAAAGCACGGTTCAAGGCAAGCTTCTTCACTCCCTTGATCTCTTTTCTGATCTTCAAAAGGAAATCAAGGAAGGTCTTCCGGTTCTTGCCACCTGTGCAGGTTTGATTCTTCTTGCACAGGAAATTGAAGGCTCATCAAGTCCTCATCTTGCTACCCTGCCTGTTTGTGTGAAACGAAACGCCTATGGAAGACAACTGGGAAGTTTTGAATGCACCAGCACGGTAGGAGACATCCAAGATTTCCCTCACACTTTTATCCGTGCCCCTTATATTACAAGGGTCTCTGAGGGGGTTGAAATCTTAAGCAAGGTAGAGGATCACATTGTAGGTGTATCCTACCAAAAACAAATCGGTCTTGCCTTTCATCCTGAGATGACCAAAGACCTTCGCATTCATAAGATGTTTTTAGATTTAATATAAGCAAGCATCAACCATAAGGAGAACATCGAAACGAACCGCCTGAAAAGAATAGACCTGAGAAGTGCTTGTGTAAGCAAATCTCAGGTCTTTGTCTGTTATTCAGTTTCATTCGAGTATCCACTGCTTTCGGCGCGCGCCATAATCATACTAAAATGAAATCCCTTGCCTTAGGATCTCCGTAAATATTTCACTCATGGTCATTTGATAATTCTCTCAAAATCAGAGGCTGGATGTTTGCAAATTGGGCAAATGAAGTCCTCTGGGAGATCCTCTCCAACATATTCATATCCGCAAATGGTACATCGCCATACCACCTGCCCATCCGGGGTTTTTCCTACTGCTTCTGGCTTAGGTTTAATGTTTTCTTGATAATAGGCATAGGTAACCGATGGAAGATTGTTTAAAAGTTCCATATCAGTTACTTCCGCGATAAACAAGGTGTGGCTACCTAAGTCCACCTCCTCAACTACCTTTCCTGAGATGTAAGAATTGGTTCCCCGAGTAATAATCATAGTCCCGTTATCTGCCATCATATAATCCGGAAAATCGGCAAACTTGTCAACCTCTCTTCCCGACTGAAAACCAAAATGCTTGAAGAGTTCAAAATCTGCTGCCTCATTTAAAACCGATACGGTAAATTCCTTGGTGGCCTGAATCATGTCATGAGTTAAGTTTGCCTTATTGATGGCAAGGGAGATGCGGTTTGGTTCACTGGTTACCTGGATTGCTGTATTCGTAATACAGCCGTTATGCTTACCTTCTTGGTATGCAGTTACAACAAAAAGTCCATAGCTTAACTTGTTCATTGCTTTCTTGTTCATTGGCACTCCTCCTCAGATTTTATTTTTCAGTCGGAGCATGCGCTCCAACTGGGGAAAAAACTTCTAAGTCTATTCTACCATATGGAAGTATATTTCAAAACTGTTTTATTGACCATCGTTGTTACAAATCTTTTCGACATCATTTTAATTCACCATATAGTTGATCCGAAACCGGTTCACACCATTTTGTTGTTCCATCCTCACCAGGAATCTCAAAAGCAAGATGACTCATCCAAGAATCAGCGGCAGCTCCATGCCAATGTTTTACACCTACCGGAATATTCACAACTTTACCTGGAGTTAGTTCTACTGCTTCTTTTCCTTCCTCCTGATACCATCCTCTGCCACCTATACATATAAGCATCTGGCCTCCACCGGATTCTGCATGATGAATATGCCAGAAGTTACGACAACCAGGCTCAAATGTCACATTAAATGCAGGAATCTGCTCTGAAGATATCTGAGCCAGATAACTTTGTCCTGTAAAATACTTTCCATATGGATTCTTTTCTCCTATTGGAAGGAATACTTCCCTCTGAAATCTTTCTTTATCATCAATGGCTGGAGCATCCTCGTTCCATATTTCCTTTGCCATATTAAACACCGCCCATGCCATTGGCCAACCTGCATAGAATGCGGCATGGGTAATAATGGCTGCGATTTCATCTTTTGTAATTCCGTTTTTCTTCGCAGTAAGCAAATGGTATTTTAAAGAACTGTCACAAAGCCCTCTCCCCATAAAAACAGAAATTACAATTGTACTTTTTGTCCTTAAATCCAATGTCGTGTCATTCCATACTTCACCAAACAAAACATCATCATTATATCTGGCAAAATCAGACGCAAAGTTTCCAAGTGCGTCCCTTCCTGCGGTTTGCACAATTTTTTCTCTTTCCATAATGTATATACCTCCTATTTTTTATTTTAAATACATGAAAAAGAAGCTCTCTAACTCAAATAAATTTGTCCGACACTCCCTATACATCAATATCTAATATGTCTTATTTTCAAGTTTATTATATTCCGAGAACACTTTTAAACAAGCATCGCGGTCTATGCAAATAAACTGTTCCTTCAACTGATCCCTGCCACCTACAAGTCTATCGAACTTTTCATCACGGAAACCAATGGAAGCATTATCTGCTATGGTACATCCATAATAAACCTTATGGATATTTGCCCAAAGAATGGCAAACAGGCACATCGGGCATGGTTCACCCGTGGTGTATAGCTCGCAACCAGATAAATCATAGGTTCCGAGATTTTTCTCGGCATCCCGGATAGCAATCATCTCACCATGTGCAGTGGAATCAACATTTGCAAGAACCATGTTGTGCCCCCTTCCAATGATTTCACCATCCTTGACTATTACAGAACCGAATGGCCCACCATGTCCATGATAAATCCCCTTAAGAGACTCATCGATAGCTTCTTTCATATATGGATTTTCGGCCTTTATTTCTATCTTCTGATTCTTTTTATTTCCCATAACTTTCATCTTCCTTTTATAATTTATTCAATATCTCCTTCTACTTTCTTTTCCATAACATCGGCGCAAAGATAGTCACCGTGTCCTGTGTCTATTTTAATATAGTTAACCTCGTGATAACCTCGTTTCAGATAGATACTCTTTGTGGGAAGTGATGCATGAAGAACAATCACATCATAAGCAGATGATATCTTCTCTTCTGCCATATCCATAAGAGTTCTTCCATAGCCCCTGTGTTGGAAGGAAGGCAGGACGAAGAGTCTGTCAATTTCATTGTTTGTAAGTGTAACTGTTCCCACCGGAATTCCTTCGTCACTTATGAGCAAATATACAATTCCGGTTCTGATATCCCTCATAATATTTTCATCTGAATGGTGCTCCGCAAAGAAGAGTACAGCACCATGCGGATAGTACATTGGATAGATTTCCATTATCGTTTCCTGGGTGATTTTTTTTACATCATCAAAATCTTTTTCTTCCGCTATCTTTATATTCATAATACTTTCCTTTCTCCAGTTAACTTCCGATATATATGGCATAATTTTAATTTGAGTTTCAAGGTTCACTCACAACCCATAATTATAAATTCATTCTGGTTGTTCTGACCGAATATATAATTTCATTAACAGAAAAATGATCAGGATTAATATAATCTATTCCAGAATCTATCTTCTCAAATGCATCATAATCAAAATCTATGTTCTCATCACTTAGAAAATCATCCCTTATCCAAACAATATCAGAAATAAAATCCGGAACATTTTGAGTTTCATCTATTTTACATTCCGGTGTTTCAAAGTCACTTACAGGTATTATAGTTGTATTGTACTCTTTAATATCCCCACTAAATTTCTGTAAAAAATCTATTTTTACAAAAGCATATTGATAATCTACAGTCATACAGGCAATCAAGTTTTCTTTAGTACACTCAACCGCATCATAAATATTATCTATTTCAGGATCATAATATATCAACAACAGTTTTTCATCTAGAATACCTTCACCTGAAACAAAGTAGTTCCCTATATACGCTTCCAGTTTCCCTGAAACACTAATCGAACCATTGCTTGCCTTTTTTTCATTATGGAAATAATCATTTAATACTATCATAATACCTCTTTAATATTTCTACTTAGATATTGCACCAGCAAGCTCTCTAGCACTCCAAAACACGATCCTTTCCTGTGTACTCTCGCACTTAAAGAAAGTTATTACCTTCTCATGATTTACACATGGTTCAGGTTCAGGAAGATTATCTTTAAACCAGTTATCTATCGAAATTAATAATTCCTTCTCTTCTGATGTAAGGATATCTTCCCTAATTAAGTTCCAACACAAACTAAATATGCCCTTTGGATATTTTGTCATGTATGATTCTTCTCGCTCTTGTATTCTCATATACTTCATAATCCCTATCCCCTTAGAAAGTTTTACTGGAATACAATTTTGTACCAATTTTATCATAATTCTGTTTTAAATATTTATTTGAGTTCTATAATCACAACCTCTGGATGATTAAAGAATCTTGGTGCTATGGTACTCTCTCTTGCCAGACCACGGCTGACTTCCATTATACTGCCATTCGAAAGTGTATAAGTACCATTTACATATTCTGCCATCAGCCCCTGATCAGGAGCATATACTCCCTTATTTAAAAATGGTATTCTTATCTGACCGGCATGAGCATGCCCACAGACCACAAGATCAAAATCATATTTTTCGTATACATCAACCTTTTCCGGACGATGTGATACAAGAATTCTCACATGAGATTCATCCGTTTTAGAAAAAGCTTCATCAATCTGTTTAGTCCACTGCTCCATAGTCAGATCATTCGGATCATCAACTCCGCAGATATCAAGTGTACTTCCGTTAATGGTTATTGTCTCGCAGTCACCAGCAAGAACATGAACACCTATGGACTCCATATATTCTTTCATCTCATCAGCTCTATGGCTCCAGTATTCATGATTACCTGTAACATAATAACATGGATACTTCTTAACAGTATCCTCCATAAGAAGCTTTGTATTCTTGTCCTTTAAAATATCATCAAATATATCACCAGCAAAAAGTATTATATCAGGATGTTCCTTGTCAATTCTCCTTATAAGCCAGTTCTGATTCTTGCCATAATAGCAAGAATGAAGATCAGTTATAAGTGCTATTCTTACACTCGTCCCTGAATCCTTCAACAGTTCAAGTTCTATTCTCTCTGTTACCGGAACCCATGACCACAAAGTCCAGACAATAAAAAAGATAAGGACTGTCAAAAA
>DEWK01000017.1 GCA_002363615.1 Lachnospira sp. UBA3212
GGCTCTGAAGAGTTGTAATATTCACACGTCGCTCTCGACCAGAAGGCTTACCAGAAAAAGTACGATGATCTGACCGCCCGGTACGAAACGCTCAAGACCCGCATCGAAGATTTGAACGAGCAGATCAGCCAGACGCAGTCGCAAAAAGGCAGCGTCGAGGATTTCCTTACCGCCTTTGAGAGGCTGCCAGAAACCCTGACCGCGTTCTCCCTTTATAATTTCAACGCCCTGACGGATTACCTCACGGTCAACGGCGAGGGCGACATCAGCGTGACCTTCCGAAACGGCCAGACCATCAAGGCATAAGAAATTTTAGAAAGTTTGAAAAAAGTGTTAACTCCTACGTTACGTAATAGTTTATAGTACAATTACCAAGCAGATGGAGGAAACGAAGAATGATGACAGTACATGAAGTTAGCAAGCTTGCCGGGGTGAGTATACGCACTCTGCAGTATTATGACAAGATCGGTCTTTTGCATCCGACGGGATACACCGATGCAGGTTACAGACTGTATGACGATACGGATCTGGAACGCCTTCAGCACATCTTACTGTTCAGAGAATTGGAGTTTCCACTGAAGGATATTAAAGAAATCCTTAACAGTCCTTCTTTTGACAGAAGTAAAGCCTTGGAGCAACAGATTGAACTTCTGAAATTGAAGAAGGAGCACATCGAGAATCTGATGAATTTTGCGCTTGGAATAAAAATGTTAGGAGTTAAATATATGGATTTTAAGGCATTTGATAGAAGCAAGTTGGATGAGTACGCCAAAAAGGCAAAAAAATTGTATGAGGATACGCCGGAATACAAGGAAATGAAGGAGAAGACGAAGGGGAGGTCTGCTGAAGAGGATGCGCTTTTAGCTGATCACTTTATGCTCTTTTTCAAAGAAGCAGGTGAGATGAAGGATAAAGATCCAGCATCCCCTGAAGCGCAGGATCTTGTGAAGAGGATTCAGGATTATATTACAGAGAATCTGTATACCTGTTCCAATAAGATTTTGAGCAGCCTTGGAAAAATGTATTCTGCCGGTGGTGACTTTACCAAGAATATTGATGAGTATGGCGGTGAAGGAACAGCGATATTTGTAGATAAGGCGATTCAGATTTATTGCAAAAAATAAGATCAGGCATAAGAAAAGCTCTCCATCACTGTATTCTCTGGTGATGGAGAGCTTGCTCTGTTATGCTGCTTCCTCAAATATTCGCTTCTGCGTTCTCAGGTAATTCTGAAGATTAATGATTGAATTATCCGTCTTACTCAGCTCTTCTTCGGTCAACTCCACTTTATTATTCTCGGCCAGACGCATTGTGTAATCGTAAATCCTACCAACGAGCACATCAAGGTCTTCGGTTGAAAGCTCAATCTTAAACTTCTCGTAATCCTTATGCTGCTTAAGCTCATCCAGAGCAGTCATTAATGTCTCTATAGTATTGAGTTCCAGATTACCCTTACGGATCTCGTCAATATAAGTCCGCAGAGCTGCTCTAAAATGCATTACAACGGCGGGCTCGCGTGTTTTCACTTTGTGATAGATGATGCCACCTACTGTAGCGGCACCTGCAACAGCAGCACCAATGATGAGCCCTTTCTTATTCTTTTTCGCAAACTTCATAATCTGCACACCAACTCCCTGTGCCTGCTCGGCTGCTTTCAAATCAACAGGCTTCAGGTGTTTTACAATCTGTCCCTTATGTGGCCCGATTGCGTATCTTACGACTCCGCCGATTCTCCGGTATTCACCGGTTAACAGCTTTGTCATGATGTCAGCCGGAATATCAAATGCTTCCTGTACAACTGCCATAATCACGTCCTCCTTTACAATAGTCTCTATAATAGGGCTTGTAATTTTTGCGAATCGACTTACTCCTCTTCCGGGAGCGCTTCTACATCAACTTCTTCTGAATCATATGCACCAATCGGGTATTCTCTGACCCAGCCCGATACCCGATACTTTCCCTGACAGGCTGGGCATTCAATATTATCCTCGCTATCGAAACTGTATACCATATCTTCGCCCATACCGATCTCGTTATCATAACTACTGACGTCTGTCTCGTAGTCTTCAAGATCGACTTCTAATTCTTCACCACAATGCGGGCACGTAACTGTGCGGATAAGAGATACAGGCTGATAACCATATAGATCCTCGAAATCGACAAATTCTTCGCCTTTGGCTTCTCTTTCGACGATAATGTTCCAGTAGCGCTCCGTGTGGAAAGTTTCAAATTCTTCCTTGTCCTCAATTAATTCTGATAGGAGTGATAAAGCATTTTGCTTCTTGGCAATTTCGTCAGTAATCTGTTTCCTGCGTTCGTTAATTGCTTCCTCCAATGAGCACTCGCCGTCCTGCATCTTTCGGATATCACTGACGGTCATTCCCATTTTAGTGAGCACTACAATAAACTGGAGATTCTTATAGTCCGTCTCTGTGTAGTTCGTACCCCTGTTACCAGAGGGAGGATTTTCCGGCGCGAAGACACCCTGCTTCTTAAAGAATTTGATTCTGTCGGCATTGATGCCGAGCTTTTCTTGTATTTCCTTCGGTTTCATGGTCTCTTGACCTCCTTTCTGGACTCAGTGTACCAAGTAGGGACTTTATCCCTGTCAAGAGTTTTTTCAAAATTTTTTATTTTCTTCCGCCTGAAACTTCGCCAACGTCTCCAGCATGTGCTTTCCGATAGCTTCCGGATCATAATCGAAACCGGCACAAATAACACGCAGCCCATCCGGCGTCAACATCTGTCCGTGGTCTCTGGCGTGGCATAGACGCTGGTATTCTTCGTACTGTTTATTCGTAAGTTTATACATCAACATTCCTCCATATACAAAACGAGCCGGGACTGTGCCCGACCGAAACCCCTGACCTAAAACGAAACCCCTAAGCAAAAACCGAAACCCCTGCGGTCAGGCAACCTTAAATTGTATTAAATACGGCGTCTTAATTTCATATACCTGAAGACCTTTTTTGGCTTCCTGACCTGACATTGCTATCCTGCAAAGTATCTGAGCCGGACCATGAGGTGTATAGAATTCTCCTGCTTTTTTTCCAGTTTCAGAAGCGAACTGACCTATAAGATATTCATAAGCATTTCCAAGCACATCACCTTCTGCATGAATTAAATCTGCTCCATCTAATACCTTTAAAACTTCTGCAATTGTTGCACTTTGCTTTTGATCACCCGTTCCAAGCCTATTAGAATACAAATCCACATCAGCAAAAAGACCATTAAATAGCACATCCGATTCTTGAATCCTATTAAATGCAGCTTGTAGTTTTTCTCTATTAAATGCATTATTCTTTACATCGTTTAGCATACTTACATAAGTCATTTCAGGATCTAAAGTATAGTGCATAGATGCTTTCAATTCCTTAAGAAGATCTTCCGCATCTTCTGTATTCATCGCCTCTTCAAACTGTAATTGGGCCTCATCTAAACTATCAGGCATCTCATCATTCAATAAATCATATACTTTTGCAAGATATGTATCAGATAAAAACTTATAAAATATCAATCCGAGCAAATATGTTTTATATTCATTCGCATCCATTTTGCCTCTAAGTACATCTGCTCCACTCCAAAGTACTTGTAATAAATCTTTCCTTTCAGTCATGGTAATCTCCTCTTTCTTTCTGATTATTCTAATTTATATATTTATTCTTTAATAATAAGCTCATTTCATCTTTAACATTCTTTGGTCCAGCAATAACAACATTTTCCTCTAAAGCGATAACCTATGAAAGGAACTGATTACTTATACCCATAAAATACGAACAAAAACCACTTCTGATTCTACCATATTTTGGTGTATTATTAAAGGAACAGATGCAACAAAATGTAAAGTAAAAAAAATGCCGGCAACCCAGTTGCCAGCAATTTAAAAGGAGTATTTATATGATTCAATCAATCTAGTCTTTTAGATTATTCTGTACCTTTTCAAGAAGTGCAAAAAGGGTATCAATTTCTTCCTGTGAAAAACCTGCAAAACTCTTCTCTTCTAACTCTTCCACTAAATCGATTACCTGCTGAGCCTTTTTCTTACCTTCCTCTGTCAGGTAGATTGAAAAAGCTCTCTTTCCTCCAGAAACCAGGACCTTCTCCTTTCGGATATATCCCTGCTTCTCCAATTCTTGCAAGAATGGTGGTAAGTGTTGAAGCCTTCACCCCACAAATCTTTGCTAAATCCTTCTGAACGATGCCTTCCGTATAGTATAAAATATTAAATACCTTTGGCTGTCCGTCTGATAAATCCAATTGGTTAAACCCTTGTCTTGCAAGCAATTTATGAGCATTGGATGTATTTAATAATTCAAGAAATATTTTTTTACCCATTATTTCTTACCTCGTTTTTCATAATTCCTACATTCATCTTAGCACACATTTTCCTTGTTTATAATAAGACAACTCCAAGTCATAAAAAAATCACATTTACCGATTTTCTTCCATAAAATTCAAGGTTTTGTCCATGGCTGTCTTAGCACCCGTTGGGGTAAACCCATGGCCCTCTCCCGGCATGGTGATCAACTCTGCATTCTTATAAAGCTTGACTGCCTCTTCCGAATAAGAGAGTGGTACGATTGCATCCTTATCTCCATGCATGATTAATACATCCCCTTCATAGGTTCCGATATTTTCAAAGACATTAAAGTCAAAGATTGCTTCCACAAATCCCTTTCCTAATGTTAAGCCCCAAAAATCAATGGTCTCTTCCACCTGATCTAAGCTGGTATACTTTTTCTGCCAATCATCTGCTATACAAAAGGCAGGAAAATATAGAATCATACCCGCAACCTTGTCCTGTAACTCTTCTGTGGCCAGGGTAGTGACCAAACCACCCTGGCTACCGCCCATTAAAAAGACCTTATCAGAATCCACGCAATCTAAACCGGCAATTTTTTCATAAACCGCTAAAAGATCATTCTTTTCTGTGAAAATAGTCATATCTGTAGATGCGCCTGTACTCTTTGCATTGGCTGATCCACCACAGAAATCAAAGGCATAGGCCACATAACCATTCTGAGCATAGTAGGTACATTCCTTGATCCAATCGGAATTACTGCCATTATATCCATGGCTTAAGATAATAGCCGGATATGTTCCTTCTTCCTTTGGAGTGTAAAGCTTACCATAAATTGTATTATCCCCGTTTTCAATCCTTAATTCCTCTGTTTTGATGACCCCTGACAACTTGCCATCCTCCTTTGCTACACTTGTTGTTTCCTTACTTGTCTTTTTGCTAGTGCTCTTGCTTGATGCCTGTCCACAGCCGGTTAAAAGAAGCGCTAGGCTAAGTACCATACATAATTTTCTAGCTCTCATAACAATTCCTCTCCTTTAATTTAATGACTAATTAGAAAACTAATTCGTATATAAAAATACATTAGGAAGGCTGATTTGTCAATCAAATTTTATTCCTTACTTTGAAGCTTGCTATAGTTCCAATCCGGATAAATCATATTCTCCTCGGACTCCGGATTTCCCGCATAGATTCGGTAAGAACCAAGGTGTGGCATCACCCCTGCAAATATATAGTCCCCATTCGATAGCTGACTATCAAAGTCTTCTCCCAATTCCGCCTTTAAGGCTTGATAAAATGCATGATCTCCACTCCCCTCTTCCTTCATCATCCGAACATCAAATACATACCACTGGTTTTCATTTCCAAAAGCCGCCGTAGCGCTTGTTTTTGCCAACTTTTCCATGGCGGTTTGAACTTGCTCAATTTTCTTGTAATCTTCCTGCTTCTTCTTTTCTTTTCCACTTTCCATTCCTTTTTGAAAGGCTGTCCATGCACAAATGATTATGATTACAAGTATCACTATTTTTTTCATAAAAAACCTCCTTTCCGTCTATCATAGCAAAACAGGAAGGAAGTTTTCAAATCCTATTTTGCGTACTTATCAATCAAGTCCACAACTAAAAAAAACTTGCAGATCCCTAAAGGGTCTACAAGTTTATTGATTCAAATTTATGTTTTACTTTGTAAAAATTACTTTACCGGAACAATCCATCCATAAGGATCTTCCAGCTTACCCCACTGAATACCGGTTAAGGTATCATAAAGCATCTGGGTAGTAGGTCCAATCTTGTTGTCATTAATTGTGAACTTCTCACCATTGATTGTTAAATTACCAACTGGTGAAACTACTGCTGCTGTACCAGTTCCCCAAGCCTCTTCTAACTTACCGTCTAAAGCTGCCTTCTCTACTTCTTCTACGCTTACCTTACGCTCTTCTACAGTATATCCCTTATCACGAAGTACCTGGAGCATAGACTTTCTGGTGATACCAGGAAGTACAGTCTTTTCTTCGATGGAAGGAGTAATAATCTTACCATCAATCTTGAACATAATGTTCATAGAACCAACTTCTTCAATGTACTTACGCTCTACACCATCTAGCCAAAGAACCTGAGAGAATCCCTTCTCCTCAGCCTTAACGGTTGCTCTCTGAGCTGCTGCGTAGTTACCACCACACTTGGTAAATCCTGTACCACCACGTACGGCACGTACATCTTCTGTCTCAATCATAATGTTCACTGGGTTAATACCCTCTGCATAGTAAGCACCTGAAGGAGCTACGATAATACAAAACTGAGCAGAATGAAGGGTGTGAAGACCTACTGAAGCATCTGTTCCATAAAGGAATGGTCTGATATAAAGGGAACATCCGTCTGTATGTGGACACCAATCCTTATCTACAGAGATTAGCTCTTCTACTGCCTGTACAAAATCATCTACCGGTACCGGAGGAAGTCCAATACGCTCTGCTGAATTGTACATACGCTTAGCATTCTCATCTGGTCTAAAGAGCTGAACCTGTCCCTCTGCGGTACGATAAGCCTTCATACCTTCGAATACTTCAAGCGCATAATGGAATACAGTAGATGCAGGATGAAGATTTAAATTACCAAAAGGTACGATTCTTGCATCATGCCATCCTTCCTTATCGTTCCAATCATAAAGGAACATGTGATCTGTAAATACTTTACCGAAGCCAAGTTTTGACTCATCTGTTGGCTTCTGTCCTGGATTTGTGGTTTTTGTGATTTTGATTTCCATAAATTTGCCTCGCTATTCTTTCAAAATTATATTTTTTGAATTCTGAATTATTGTAACTCTCAAAAAATAAGATGTCAATAAATCTCTAATAAAAAGCACCCATCTCCTTTTTGTCTATTCTTATTATTTTTTCCTGTTTTTTTTTAACATTATTTTTTATAAAGGCCGTCAAATCGCCTACCTATGCCATTTGAAGTGTGCTATAATGATTGATAACAAAACAATTTTTAAATTATTTACCTATGTGAGGCGATTGAGATGGAACAATACTATGATAAAAATTCATACAGGAAAAAATCCATGGAATCTGTAAGAACACAGCTCCTGAAAGATAATGCCTATCTGCTGGGGATTCACCTTTTTTTATCCATTCCCTATGTGCTCTTAAGTCCCCATCACATGGCAATCATTAATATTTTTAGTATCTTATTTTATCTTGCCTGCTTTATTTTTTTAAAGAAAAGTAACCATGCGCCACTACTTTATTCTTATCTGGTATTGGTTGAGATTATGATACATGATATATTTTGTGTTTTGATTTTTGGATGGGCTTGTGAATTTCAGTTATGGATTATCACCTTGATTTCTACCTTTATCAAAGACTATATAACCCCTGATAAATCTGAGAAACATCGGAAGCGTTTTGTATCCATTATTGTAGGGATAGGATTACTTACCTTTATTTCCTTATATTTCGTTACAAAATATGTAAAAATTCCTATTTCTGATTATCCATCCAGCTCAGTGGTTTCTGTTTTTGTTGTGATTAATTCCATCATCGGCTTTGCCGGCATGTCTGCTTTTACCACGATTTTTGTTCAGCAGATGGAATACAAATACACGCAACTCCATCGCTTGGCAGATTATGACCAGTTAACAGGTTTGGGAAACCGATATAATATGTTGGACATTCTGGCCGAGGAGGAGAAAAAATCCACCTCTGCTGCCGGTTATTCCGTAGCCATGATTGATATTGATTTCTTTAAAAAAGTCAATGACACCTATGGTCACAACAATGGAGACATTGTATTATCTGACCTTGCCAATCTCCTTTCCTTTAATCTTCCGGAAGGGATTCATGTGGGCCGATGGGGTGGTGAGGAATTCCTTGTCATTTCCGATTATCAGGTGAACTATTCCGATTTCTTAACTTTGTTAGAACAACTTCGGCAACGAGTTTCCTCCCATGTATTTGTCTTTGGTTCCGAAAACACCGTACACTGTACCATTTCCTTAGGTGCTGCCAAATATGAGGAGGGTTTGTCCATCCAGGATGTAATTCAACATGCGGATGACAATCTCTATAAAGCAAAGAAGACCGGCAGAAACCGCTTAGTTGCTTCCTAATTCAAAAAGCAAAAATTTTCATCCGATTAATTATTCTCATATTCTTTGATTAAGATTTCTAATTTCTTTTTATCTACCTGTTGGATTTCATACAAATATTGCCGTTCCTGACTCGACGCCATTTTTAACAGGGTTACCAATTCCCACTGGTAGCCACCCTTTTTGTCTTTTAAACGGAAGGGCTCTGTTAGAAAATGTGTTTCCTGTTCCTGGTAGCGAGTTTCAATGGTATTAAAATCCATAAATGCCTTATAACGTTCTCGGTCATCTATAAACACTTCCCGTTCTGTAAATTCCCTGATCCCCTTAGCCAAACCAGACTGACCATATATTTTTTCAAAACCTGCATTAGAATAAATCTGCATAGCCCGATCCTTATCCGGACTTACCAGATTTACAAGTTTAAACTGCGAGTAAAGACCAACCAGCCCATCCTCTAACATGGAATTTCTCTTATATTCTAATTCCGTGTAAATATTTCGAATGGTTACTTTTAAAGCTGTTTTATTCCCCAAGGAAGCCAAGTGAGTAGCCTTCATTAGCACAAGATAACCATTGTCAATATAATCGATGGTATGACTATCTTTCATCCTTGCAGTTTGAGAAAACAAATCATCAATCATTTCATATAAAGGATAACTGGAACCCATCGACATATTAAAAGTTTCAATATTATCCTCCGGGTGGATTTCATGAAAAGCCCGGTACATCTGTTGGTTTATTACAATGGGATCCCATCTGTGGTCAGCATACTCCACAATCATTCCAGGCATGCCGGAAAGCAAATCCACACTGGCGATTTGATCCCAATAGGTTTGTTCTTCCCATGTCTCACAATTAATCCTGTTCTCTTGTTTTAATGCATGAATGCTATCACCGGGCTGAGGACGACCATAATACCAGCCCTGCATACGCTCACAACCGATGTCTTTCATAAACTGTGCATGTTCTATGGTCTCTACCCCTTCACATACCGTTCTAATCCCCAGACTCTTAGCCATCTTAATAATAGAACTTAAAATCAGCTCACCCTTTCGATTCAAATGGCGTAAGAACATCGTGTCTAGTTTAATTACATCGAAGCTATGGGTTTGTAGGGTGTTAAAGGTAGAAAAACCATTACCAAAATCATCCATCCACACTTCATAACCATCCCGATGGAACCACTGAATATGTTCCTCTAGGGCATTCTCCCTTTCAAAGGACGTGCTCTCCGTAATCTCTATGTGAATCATCTTATGGGGAACCTCATATCGATCACATATCTCGTTGATTCGTTCATGAATATCCTCCACTCCCAAGTCAACTCGAGATATATTAAAAGAAACCGGCACAAACTCCAACGCCTTCTCCATATGATCCTTGTAATTTTTACAAATAATTTCTAAAATTCTCAGATCTAACAGGTAGATGTCACCATTCGCTTCTAATGGTGGAATAAATACATCTGGAGTTAAAAATCCATAGACCGGATCATTCCACCTAGCCAATGCTTCAAAGCAGGAAATCTCACCTGTGAGACTACGCACCAAAGGTTGAAAATAAGCAATCACCCAATTTTTTTCTATGGCTTCCCTTACATGTTCTTGGACATATTGATCTATATCTGCAATCCTACTCATAACTAACACCTCTGCTTACAATCATATCCTAAAACCGATAGATTCGTTATTATCATTATAACCATTTCTACCTATAAATCCTAGTGAAATGTGCATTTCCTTAAACTTGATTCTCTTTGAGATAAAAATAAACAACAAAAAACCGCAAGTCCATAATTGAACTTGCGATTCCTTTTCTCCGCTTTCTTTTTTTAATTTTACTCCGCAGACCAGACCAAAATAGAATTGTGTTTCAGTGTTTCTATCTCTTCCTCTGTTAGGGATTGCCATTTCCCGTGACTCATCTGCCTTGAGTATTCTTCTGAAACATAATATATCTTGCTATTGATAAGGGCAGAATCTGTCACTCCATCGTCATTGTCATCAATTTTCATCGCTCGACCTTCATCACTCAAATCTTCGATTGTTATAACACGACCCTTCCCTTTCATATCCGTATAGACTGTTGTTGTCATATAGATAAAGCATGTTGTTCCGTCCGGTGTATACATCCCATAGCTTTTATAATAATCACGATTTGTCTGCAAGGAATTGCCGGAAACTTTCAAGCCACTTTCCTCATATGGAATGTATGATTCCTTAATAACCACCCCATAGAAAATACCAAATGCCAATGCTGCTATACATAATGCTGAAATAAGAGCAGTTACAACTCTTTTCGTTTGAATCTTTTTCTTTATCTTCTTTATTACTGCCCTATCCTCTTCATTTTTTTTTAGCGTAAAGCTGTCATTCGCTTTCAAGTTCTTATATCGATCAGCACACTCATCACACGCTTTAAGGTGCTCTTCAACTAATGCCCGACTATCACTTGATAAAACATCATCCACATATAGCGGAAGGATATCCTTTACCACTTCACATGTTATTTTAGCCATTGTCCATTTCCTCCTTAATCATCATTCTGGCGCGATGATATGTCACTCTCGCCCAGCTTATTGTTTTCTCAAACAATTCAGCAATCTCTGAAAAAGATAATTCTCCATATGTACGTAGTGTAAAGACCTCTTTGTACGGTTCTTTCAAAGAATGCAGAATCTTATTTATAAGCTTTCTGTCTACATCCCGTACCATAGCCTCTTCTACGGACAAAGATTCATCATCATATTCCTCAGGCATTTCCTCAAATCTGGATTGTTTCTTCAGATCATCATAATACAGATGCTTGGCAACCTGACATAACCAGACTTTTATGCTGCAATCACCTCGAAATGAATCTATCTTTTTCATTGCCTTAAAGAAGGTTTCCTGCGTAATCTCTTCGGCCGTCAGAGGATCACGTGATATGGATAATACATACTTATAGACTACAGAAAAATAGTCCTGATAAAGCTTTTCAATATCCACCTTTTCACCTCCTTCACTTATATGACTTTCGAAAACGGAAAACGTTACAAGTTTTTTATATTTTTTTCACATCCCATTTTTGCAAGCTACAGAACTACTGTCAAAGGGTGGCAAAATTGTTAGGTTTATCCTTGCTCAACCTATATTCATCCAGTTCAAGCATCAGCTCCACGTATGCTTCTCTCAATTCCCTTGAAGACATAGTTTTAGCAAAACTCATATACTTATCATATTTCTTAGCCCTACGCTCATCTTCTTCGGATGCATATATTGTCTTTTCATTCTTGAAGCGATCTGCCTCTGACTCATCAAGACAAAGTGAAACAGCAACGATATGTTTGCATATGATTTTCTTCCCATTTGCCAAAGGACAGTCACAGGTGGATTTTCGTGGATGCTCCATATCTACATGAACATGATAATCCCCATCTCCACTACCTGCTACTACACCTTCACAGGTTCCATCTTCATTAACGGTATACGAAAGAACTCTATTTTGTTTATAGTATTCCATTCCTCGCCATACCGATTTACTGCTAGCAATATCTATTAATCCCATAAAGCTCCTCCTTAAGCTTAAGTGTTAGCATCTAAATAGTACATTTTAAAATGAGATATCCCCTTAAAGTATTATATAATCACAAAGAGGAGGTACTCATTATGTCACGTGCCCTGTTCACTCTTTGTGAGACATTACGCAAAGCTTATGGGTTTAATTGGATTCTCCATACGCTTACCGTCGGGAGTTTTATAGTCCAAGAAGGTCACCTCTTTCGTTTCTCGGTTAACCAGAACCTTTGCAAAGACTGTCCACAGCCCTTTTTCACCCTCAAATCCCATAAAATATTCATATTCTACATCATCATACTGATCATCGGGATAAGACTGACAAGCATCTTCGAAATGTGCCCTGAAATAGTCAACCCCGAATAAATCTGCAATCGCTCCCCATGCATCGACTTTAGCTTCATCTTTATTTAACATAATCACTTACCTCCAAATAGCTTTTTGTATATTTCCTTCATATCATTATCAATTACATTGGAAACGATTCCCGTTTCTATGACTCCGTTACTGCTATATACCGTTATTCGGCCATTCGGTGTAACAATTTTACTGGTTACCTGTCCTGTTGCGGAATGAATTCTACACATCACTGCATAATCGTCAGCAGATGGGGAATTATCATTGTCATAGGGATGACTGTGGAAATCAAATACTCCGCCTTCCTTTTTCATCCTACTCAATAACCTATAAGGAATTGTCGCACCGTTCTTATCGCCGCGAATTAGTATTTCTTCATTTCCTATAGTAACTCTCGCAAACTCAACACCGGCTTCTTTAGACATGATACTCACATCCTTTATAGGAAAACTCCCTGCCTTACCGGTTACAGTGTCTCCTGTCTTTTTCAACTTGGAAAGCGTTTGCTTAACATGTTCCGGTATTTCTATTCCCCGATCAGAATACGGTTGACTTGATAATCCATTTTTTATGGTTGTACCAAGCGTACCGTGAAAAAGTCCACTATAACCTTTACTCATGACGTTTCCTCCCTTCATAGATTCTTGCTGTTCTACTCTGGTAGGAAACTATCTTGATTCCGCGTTTTCTCAGCTCGTCAAAGCATTCTCCGCTTGCTGATCCATATACTAAAATGGTATACGGCTTAAGCACCTCAACCATTTTATAAAGGCCGATCTCAAATCGCTTCCTGTCGACAAGTTTTCTTGGACCACCACCTACGGTTCCAATTGATATAATACTATTCTCCGGGATACCTTCAAAACAATAAGCAAAGGACTCTTCTGTTCCCCAGCGAACATTATTAATTACATTGACACCCTGCTTCCCCAGCCAATATCCGAATGTACGCATCTTATATGTTGCCTTAATCTTTATCGGATAGGGAAAATCCTGGTACGTACTAAAGTCAGGTGTTATCACCCCGGCAAAATGCTTGATCACCTTTAATGCAAAATTGTAGTCATGCCAGATACCACGTGAACTATCGAATTTATAATCATCGATATACCAGTTAATATAGACATCTTCAAAGTAATCTTCTTCCTTCTTGGCTACATGTTTTCTGTGAATCTGTCTTGCCTCTTCCCATGTAACCTGATCCTTTGGGATATCTGAAGTGGTATTGGGACAAAACGGAATATCATATTTTCCGAAAGTTGCCCCTTCAGTCATGAATGCATTCCACACATCCTTGCATCCGGTTCTTACCTTATCTTCACTAATTTCATTCGGTATTAAATTGTCAATAAACTTTTTCATAAAATTTCTCCTGTAAGTACTATTAGGGCGTAGACAGACTACGCCAGTTGTTAGTCCTTTCAGGTACTTTTTTATGAATTGTTCAGATTCGAATGAAAGTACCCGAAAGGGAGTTACAAGGAAACCTATTTACAGATAGATCTCCAATGTCAGCATTTCCGGATTGCTATTTCCACCGATTTATGCTAAAGTTAAGATGTTCAGATTCGAGTGAAAGTACTCGATCAGCACCGTATTTGTAGTTACAGCTACATGTATGGTGCTTTTTTTCTTTCACCCAGGATTGATCTTTCAATTTAACCACCTCACTTTCTTTAAATTTCATTTCCTTGATTCCTGATAAAAATCTCATATGCATCTTTATCGAGATGCTCCAGTAAAGGAATCTCATAATCAAAAATCCTATTACCGTGTTTACGCTTACGATTTCGAATGTTGGATGCCACGTTACCTGCGGCCTCCATACTGACATGACAAGCGGAAACTATCTCTTCCTCCGTCTCTATTCCCTTTATCAGTAAGTACGGGATTGGACACATAAAGTATCTTCCGAAAAAATCCGCCAAGTCATCAAATTCATCATCATAGGTATCCTCGTTATATACATAATGCTTTACCTCATGAAATATCGTAAGTCTCCTGGCACCCTCGGATTCATATCTATCATTGTAATAAATTGTAGGCGTCCGGCCTTTTGTACCTTTGACAAAGAATCCGAACTTTGATCTTTTCCTTAGTAAAACCCTTGTATCTCGATTGTATTCCGAATACGGAACAAGTGAT
>DEWK01000019.1 GCA_002363615.1 Lachnospira sp. UBA3212
TGCACTTAGATTGTAAATTCAAGAATAAAAAAAAGAGGCCTGGGCCTCTTTTTTTTAATGAATACTTTCGTACCCCTCATAATGGTGGGCTTCTTCTAACATCATATCCTTAACCTTCATCAGTCGAACCTGAGTAGAACGTTCATTTTCATCTAATTTCATAGAGATATATTTGATTTTTTCCTGAGTCTGAGGAATAATCACGTGCTCTAAGGCGTTTACTCGACGTCTGGTACTTTCGATTTCGGATGCAATCATCTGACAGGATTTCTCGATTTCTGCCAGTTTTAAAAGGTCCGGAAGAACGTGATCAAGAGATTGTACCGCTAAATCTAAGTCACCGGAGGTAAAAGCATATCCGTAAGAATAGATATCATCCTGGTTGGCACTTTTGGTTTTAAAGCCAAACTTTGGGATGTTTACACTCATTACATTTTCTGTGGAAAGCTCTAAGGATACCTCCTGTTTTGGAGCCATAAGGGCAGTGTGGAGACTTTGTTCGTCCATACCTGCCTTAGCCACTAAAAAGTTGGTGTTGGAGAGAGAAATGGCCTCTTCTACTTTTTTACGAAGGTCCATATTTTCCTGAACCATAATCATAAACTGGCGCATTAACTCGTCTCGTTTATCCTTTAAAAGTTTGTGTCCACGGGAAGCAGTCACAAGTTTTTTCTTAAGCTTTTTTAACTCCATTCGGGTAGGATTTGTAACGACAACAGCCATAATCTACCTCCTAGAATTTGCCATAATACTTGTCCAAGGTTTCATCATTGATACGCTTTAATTCGGTACGTGGCAACATAGATAAGAGCTTCCAACCGATATTAAGGGTTTCCTCGATATCACGGTCGGTCTCATAACCCTGAGAAACGTACTCTTGCTCAAAGGCATCTGCAAACTTTGCATACTTTAAGTCAATGTCTGTTAAGGCAGACTCACCTAAAATGGTCATTAATTCCTTCGCGTCCTTACCACGAGAGTAGGCGGCAAAGAGCTGGTTCATAGTACTCGCGTGATCGGCACGAGTTTTCCCCTCACCAATTCCCTTATCCTTTAATCGAGAAAGGGAAGGGAGAACGTCGATTGGAGGGGTCACACCTCTCTGGTAAAGATCACGACTTAAGATAATCTGTCCCTCGGTGATATATCCGGTAAGGTCAGGGATTGGATGAGTCTTATCATCCTCAGGCATGGTAAGAATTGGAATCATGGTAATCGATCCCTTCTTTCCCTGCTGACGGCCGGCACGCTCATAAAGGGTAGCAAGGTTGGTATACATATAACCAGGATAACCACGACGTCCGGGAACCTCCTTACGAGCAGCAGAAACCTCTCGCAGGGCATCGGCGTAGTTGGTAATATCCGTTAAGATAACCAGTACGTGCATCTCCTTTTCAAATGCTAGGTATTCAGCAGCGGTAAGGGCCATACGAGGTGTGGCAATACGCTCTACTGCCGGATCATTTGCAAGGTTAATGAAAAGTACGGTACGATCAAGGGCACCGGTTTCACGGAAGGAATCAATAAAGAAGTTTGATTCCTCAAAGGTAATACCCATTGCTGCAAAAACTACTGCAAATGGTTCGTCTGTTCCTTTTACCTTTGCCTGTCTTGCAATCTGAGCTGCAAGCTGGGCATGTGGTAAACCGGAAGCAGAGAAAATAGGTAGCTTTTGACCACGAACCAGGGTATTTAATCCGTCAATGGCGGAAACACCGGTTTCAATAAATTCCGATGGGTAAATTCTAGCAGCAGGATTCATAGGAAGTCCATTAATATCCATACGGGCATCTGGAAGAATTTCTGGACCGTCATCAATTGGATGGCCTAAACCATCAAAGACACGCCCTAACATATCCATGGAAACTCCTAATTCCATGCCTCGTCCAAGGAAGCGAACCTTAGAATTAGAAAGGTTAATACCAGCTGAATTTTCAAAAAGCTGAACTAAGGCATCGGAACCATTTACTTCCAATACCTGGCATCTTCTGCGAGAACCATCAGCCAGTTCAATTTCACCCATTTCATCGTAAGTGACACCTTCTACATTTTTTACAAGCATTAAAGGTCCTGCCACTTCCTGTATTGTTTTATATTCCTTAGCCATCGATTCGGTCCTCCCTTCTTAAGATCTCAGTGATTTCAGCCTCTAGAGAATCTGAAATTGTCTGGAATTCTTTCTTAATATCTTCCGGCTTTACATACTTGAAACGTCCAATCTTTTCACGTACAGCCATATTTAAGATATCTTTGATGGATGCGCCTTGACTTAAGGCATCTTGAGATTTTTCATAGAAACCAACGACCAATTCCATCATATCAAACTGTTTTTCCAGCGGGGTATAGGTATCAATGGCATCAAATGAATTCTGGTGAAGAAAATCTTCACGAATCGATCTGGCTGCCTCCATCTTCAAACGATCAGAAGGAGAAAGGGCATCCATACCAACCATCTGTACAATCTCATTTAATTGAGCCTCTTCGTTAAGAAGGGTCATCATCTTTTGACGGTCCTCTAACCATTTTTCATCAATGGTATCCTTAAACCAACCACCGATATTATCAATGTAAAGGGAATAACTGGTTAACCAGTTGATAGCCGGGAAATGACGTTTGTAAGCAAGAGCGGAATCCAATCCCCAGAATACCTTTACAATACGAAGGGTAGCCTGAGAAACCGGCTCTGAAATATCACCACCAGGAGGAGAAACGGCTCCGATTACAGAAAGAGAACCGATTCGCTCACTGCTGCCTAAGGTATTTACCATACCGGCACGCTCATAGAACTGGGCAAGACGGCTACCCAAATAAGCTGGATAACCTTCTTCCCCCGGCATTTCCTGAAGTCGACCAGACATTTCACGTAAGGCCTCAGCCCAACGAGAGGTGGAGTCAGCCATAAGAGCTACGGAATAACCCATATCACGGAAATACTCGGCAATGGTAATACCGGTGTAAATAGAAGCCTCACGGGCTGCTACCGGCATATCTGAGGTGTTTGCAATTAATACGGTACGCTCCATTAAAGAGTAACCGGTTTTTGGATCCTTTAAGGCAGGGAATTCATTTAATACGTCGGTCATCTCGTTACCACGTTCCCCACAACCGATGTAAACAACGATATCCGCTTCTGCCCATTTAGCAAGCTGGTGCTGGATAACGGTCTTACCAGATCCGAAAGGACCGGGTACGGATGCTACACCACCCTTTGCGATCGGGAAAAAGGTATCTATTACTCGCTGGCCGGTTACTAATGGCATGCTAGGTGGAAGCTTCTTTTCATAAGGACGCCCCACACGGACTGGCCATTTCTGAGCCATGGCAATCTCCTTAGGTCCATCTGCAGTATTAACCACTGCAACTGTTTCATGAACGGTAAAGTCACCGGATTTGATTTCTGTAATCTTACCGGAGATATTCGGTGGTACCATGATCTTTTGGGTAACCACAGCGGTTTCTTTTACAGTTCCGATGATATCACCGCCGGTTACCTGGCTACCTACCTCTACCGAAGGGGTAAAGGTCCATTTCTTTTCTGGGTCAAGTGCCGGTACATCAATACCACGCTGAAGACTATTGGAGTTTGCCACTCTCATAATCTCATTTAGTGGACGCTGAATACCATCATAAATACTACTAATTAATCCAGGTCCCAGTTCTACACTTAAAGGCATACCGGTAGATTCTACTGGTTCCCCCGGTCCAAGACCTGCTGTTTCTTCATATACCTGAATGGATGCCTGGTCCCCGTGCATCTCAATGATCTCACCAATCAGGTGATTTTTGCTAACACGGACCACATCATACATATTGGCGTCACGCATACCTTCTGCGATGACCAATGGACCGGCAACCTTCTTAATCGTTCCTTTAGCCAATGTTTTTACTCCTTTCCATTTATTCGTCTCCGAATAAGATGTCACTACCCACAGCTTGTTTCACAGAATCCTTAACTCCTAAAATACCGGCTCCGGTATTATTGGAAATGCCGGGAATCTGAATGATTGCCGGTGTGAGTCTGGTGCGATAATAGTCCACCAGTTCAGGAATCTGGGCAGCAGCTGCCTCGGTAATATAAATTACGGCGCAATTCTCTTCAGCAAGATGTTTTACTGTAGAGGCCACCATGGATTGATCTGTGACTGCATGAATTTCCAGTCCCAAAGTGGCAAAACCGTAAATACTGTCATAGTCACCAACGACTGCAATTCTATACATACATCCTCCTTATCCTCTCGCGGAGATTTTCTTCCGGAAGATTGTTACGTTTTCCGGATAAGATAATCCGGACAGTTTTGATTTCATTCTGTCTGGCAAGCTGGTAAGCCACAACGGTTCCTAAAGTGAAGGAATCGTATTTTTCAGGCTGGATCATCTGGATGATTTGGTTATCACACCAACATTCGAAAACAGAAGGTGAAATCTGATAGCTTTCTGACGCATCCGAAAACCGGGTGGTCTTTAAATATTCAAGTACACGGTCTTCTCCCTGCTTTGCAGCTTCGGTAAGACGAGCGATATTAAGCGAATCACATGGAGCAAGGGCTCGCTTGAAAAAGTCTTCCGACTTCTTGGTTCTAGCCCCTCGAAGGGCGATTTTTATATCTGCGGTAGCAACCAGTAATTCACCGTACTTGGCTACCAGCTTTTCCGGTGACTTTTGTGCTTCCTCTTTGATTGCAACTAAGGTACCACGGTCAATGATACAATCCATTAACTGACCATCCTTGGTATGAAGAAGGGCTTCGTAGGCTTCCTTGGCAGGAGCCTGCATATAGGATGGAAGAGAGGCAAAATTCTTATCGTGTAACTTAGAAAGAATATCCTCGTAGGATGGATTGGTATTATCATAATAAATCTTGGCATCAATACCGCCAAAGATTAAAGTCTTAAGAGCAGCCTTTAAATTATGAAAAATCTTAGGAAGGGATAAAACCAAAAAGGCAGTGTGATTGCCGGCGGCAAGTTCCTCCACGGTTTTTCTGGTTTTATTTTCCTCATAAGAAAGAATCTCTTCTTCGCTAGGATTTTCTATGGAACTATCTCCCCATCCATGCTCCCTTAAAAAAGAAAGGGCGGCTTCGTAGGAAGGGGTTTTTAAAAGTTCTTCAATGGTCTGGTCTGAATAAAGGGCCAGCTCTAAAACACGGGTACGGGCAGCTGCGAAAATATAATCTTGTGCCATTGTTACCTCGTTTCTAACTTTTTGTCAGGTACTGGTTAATTGCATCTGTCAATGCATCATTTTTATCGTGGAAAATAGCTTCCATGGAGCAGTTTTCCTGGATACCACCGTAAGAAAGAACAAATCCTCCATCAATGGAAACGGTATCCTTACTTAAATGAAGGCTTCCGCCATTTTCTGCGGCCAGGCGATTGGCTGTTTCTTCAAATACCTTTGGGGCACGAGCAAGATCCTTTTCATTTAATAGAAGGATGCCATCCCTTGCCTGGGCGTGGATTTTTATAAGCTTACTAAGAAGTTCAAAATAATCTTCCTCGGGAAGGTTAAGGACCGCCTGATAAGCCTTTTCCTTTAACTGGGAAATCAAGGCCTGACGTGCCTTTAAAAGAGTCTGACGCTTCTTTAATTCAGCGGTAGACTGGGCATTCTTAGATAATTCCTTAGCCTTTAATTGGTCTCGATAGTGAAAATCGGCAAGTTTCGCATCGGCAGCAGCCTTGGCTTGGGAAATAATCTGGTCTGCCTGCCTGTTGGCATCAGCAAGAATCTCATCACAGGTGGTCTGTGCATGTTCCAGGATCTGCTCTATAATACTTTCTAATCCTGTCATATAAGGTCCTTTCTTATAACTGAATTGCGTTTACTGCAAGGATAGAGATCAAAAGTGCAAGAATAGCATAGGTCTCGACCATGGCAGGGAAAAGCATAGACTTAGCAAACTGCTCAGGTCTCTTTGCTACAATACCAATGGAAGCAACGGCGGTTCTTCCCTGGTGCATACCAGAAACAAGACCAACGATACCAATTGGAAGGCAGGCAGCAAAGATCATAAGACCGGTCTGAAGTGACATATCGGTAGCTGGGTTACCAGAAAGAAGTCCGATCTTAGAAAGGGTAATGAAACCAACTAACAATCCGTAGATACCCTGGGTACCAGGAAGAAGCTGAAGAATTAAAACCTTAACGAACTTGCTTGGGTCTTCACTAACAACGCCGGAAGCTGCCTGACCGGCAACACCTACACCACTGGCAGAACCCATACCAGCAAGTGCTACAGCGAAAGCTGCACCAAGAAGTGCAAATACAATACCTAAATGACTCATAATAATTATTCCTCCAAATTCATTTATTAAATATTATTTTCTTGTGACATCAATATAATTGGTGTTCTCCTTAAATGGAGTAAATGGTTCGCCTCCTGCCTCATAGAATTTACCAAAGAACTCTACATACTGAAGACGACAGGTGTGGACATAGGCTCCTAAAAGGTTAATCGCCAGATTTAAGGTATGTCCAACAATAAAGATTAAGATGAAAATGATGATTCCAAAAGGTGAATCTCCGGCGGCAAGCTTTGCCATCATGTTTACTACGGAAGCAATTACTCCGGTAGCAAGTCCCAAGGCCAAAAGTCTTGAGTAGGAAAGCAGGTCGGAAAGCCAGCTTGTTACATCATATAAGCCATAAAGGCCCAGTCCCAATCGAGCAAGTGGATTCTTTTGAGAACGTCCTGCAAAGAGGAGGATCAAAAGGGCACCGGTAAGGGCAATCACATAACTTGCCGTCTTCATGGAAGGAGAAAACTTAATCTCTACCTGGGCGATGGATGCAAACATAGAAGTTGGCATTAACATCATGATTAATCCAATTACCAAAAGGAACCAGGAAAGGACATCTCCTAAGAATCCTGCAAAATCTTTGTGCTTTAATTGCTGGTATCCCTTGATTCCAAGACCAAGGAAAAGGTGGATTAATCCAATGATCATAGATACGATCAGAAGCTTCATAGGATTATTCAATGGAACAAACCACAAAGCCTTAATGGTCACCTTGTGACCAAAGTAGGCTTCAGATACCGTATCAACAATATCTCCAAAGTAACCTCCAAAGAGGACACCCCAAATGAGGGTTGAGATTCCGCACCAACCAAAGAGTCTTAGGGACTTGGCCAGGGAATCGGTCATCTTTGGGTATTTCTTTAACATAATAAAGCAGGCAATGGCGATTAAAGCACCATAGGCTGCATCGGATAACATTAATCCAAAGAGGAAGATGTAGCAAAGGGTCATAATAGAAGTTGGATCCACTTCCCCCCTATGAGGAAGTCCATAAGAAGTTAAAACTCCTTCTCCCGCTGCAAAGAAAGTGCGATTGGAAAGTTCAATCGGCATCTGTTCATCTTCTGGTATCTCTTCGATTTCCACATCACAGGTATAAAGTTCCTGCAAATGAGATTGAATCTCTTTTTCTTTCTTTTCAGGAATGTATCCTGTAATCAGGAAGGTATTTTGAGACTGAATCAAATTACCTAAAATCTGATATTTTTCGGACCGGATTCGGTAGTAATCCGCTAGGATGAAAAGATCACCCTTCTGTTCGTTTAATTCTTCTAATTCCTTGGTTACCGAATCAATGGTTTCCTGAAAATTTTTCAGGTATCCCTCATATTTCTTCTTTTTTTCCAAAGGAGTTCTGCTGGAAACAAAAGAGGATCTGGTAAATCCTTCCTTGCGGAGGGCCGCTTCAAATACCTCTTCATCCTTCTTCATGCAAATGGCTACGATACAGGTCTGGTCCCTATCAGAAGAAATAACTTCTACATAGAAAGGAACCTGGTCTAACCTGGCTTCAAGGATACCTGTGATCTCACCTACCGATAAGGATGGACCAAGACTACCCATGAAAACTGAGGTAGACTTAGTACCAAAGGTATTAATAGGAATATCCATGGAAAGCCATGGGGTAAGAGCTTCAATTCCTAAGGTATATTTTGCAATCCCTGCCTTGGCGGTCTCGATTTCCTTTCCACAATCAATAATCTTTGCAACTAAGGTGTTATAAGCATGTCTGTCTGCAATGATTTGTTGGAACTTTTCCTGGCTGATATCTTCTTTTCCCTTTAGGGAATCGAAAAGTCCAGTCTTTTGTGGAACATAGGTATTTAAAATATCGATGGCCTGCTCGGTATTGGCAGATCTTCTCTCATAGTGAGTGATCGATGCGTTGGTATTGGTTCTTTTGAAAATGGAATTTTCCGCCAGTGCCATATCTACCTGAAGGGTACCTGTACTCTGGATGTATTCCAGAATGGCCTTACGGTCCTGCTTTAATCCCAGGATGTGGATTTTTTTCATGGTCAATACTGCCATTTTGTCACCTCATCTTTCAGGAAATCAGGATCTGCTTTAGCGTAGCCAGAATCTCTTTCTCTTTTGCGTTGGCAGTGGCTTTCATCTTTTCCACTTCCTTGTGGGCCTCATTTAGACTCTGGGCAACAAGCGCATCTTCCTGTTCTTTTGCTTTTAATATAGAACGGCTGGATGTATCTTTCATATCTTTGTTACTAGCATCGGCGATGATGATTGCTTCTGCCTTAGCTTTTGCAATAATATCTTTTGCAGCCAGCCTGGCATTGGCAATTTTTTCATCCGCTGAGGCTTCCGCCTGTTCAATCTGGTTCATGGTTTCTTTTAACAAAGGATCCTCCTTTCTGGACGTGCTCTTTACTCTTTCTTGGGAAGGATTTTAGTAGGCACGAAGGTCATCATCATCCCCAGAAGACTTATCAATTTCCTTGATTCGACAGTCGTAGGATGTGTTTGCATCTACCTGTACGGTAATTAAGTCGCCAACCTTATGATGTAACAGTGCTTTTCCTAAAGGAGATTCAATGCTAATCAGTCCATGCATGGAATTTCCCCGGATTGAGGTCACGAGTTTATAAGTTTCTTCCTCGTCCTCATCTTCAAAGTAAATCGTTACGGTATTATTGATACCTACCTCATCTTCCTTGGAAGAATCGTCAATTATAGTGGCGTTCTTTAAGATTCTGGTAAGATAGCGAATCCGACTTTCATTTTGATTTTTGGCCCGTTTGGCCTCATGGTATTCAAAGTTTTCACTTAAGTCTCCCTGAGCCCGGGTTTCCTTTACCTCTTCTAATAACTTTGGACGCACTACTAAGGTACGGTGGTCAATTTCCTCTTGAATTTTTTCTACATCGTGAGGAGTTAATTTATTACCCACAACAATCTCTCCTTTCCGCCATAAAAATGACATCCTTACCTAGTATACCAAAAGTTTGGGGATTTTGTACAGAAAACCACAAAAAATACAAGGCCGCCGAAGGAAAAATTGGCATATTTATAATATGTAGAAAATAAATTTCTCATATTATTGTGAAAAATACTTGAAAATCATGAATTTTTTAAGTACAAAAACAGAGAACTATGTTATACTATGCTAGATTACGGTTTTAGGGTTGGGTCCTTAAAGCACGTGTATGAAAAAATAGTTTAAGGAGGACGAAAAAGTGAAAAGAACCAGAAGAATAACAGTAGTTCTTCTTGCAATTTGTATGATTGCAGGATCATTTTTCGGAGTAACTAGCGGTCAAGCTGCAGATAATTCTTCCAAAGAATCCGGTGGCGTAAAGGTTAGCCTTACCACGGATAAGGATTCTTATAAGGAAGGCGAGCGAATTAAGGTAACCGTTAAGATTGCAAACGATGGCGATAATGATGCCAATAATTTCAAAATCGGCTATCAGTATTCGTCATCAAAGTTTAAGAAGGAAGTAGAGAAAGACTTCTTAAAGACCATTGAAGATTTAGAGTCAGGAAAGAGCAAGGAATATACACTCAGTTTAATCCCTGCTTCAGGAGAGGTCGTAGAGGGAACGGATGCAACTACCCTTTACATTATTGTTGGAGCAGCCATTGCAGTGCTTCTCATTATTATCATTTTAGTAGCTGTATTGAAAAAGAAAAAGAAGGCAAAGGCTCTTAAGAATACGGTTGAAGTACTTGCCATTCTTTTAGGAGCAGGTGGTTTAATCTTTGCTTCCCTTCAGGGAATGAAGTCTGCAGATGCAGCAGAGGCAACCATGATTAGCCCATCGATCTCCGTTCCTTATGGAGAAGGCAATGCAAAGTTAATCCTTAAGGTTAGCTGCGTTATTGGTGCTAAGCCTGTATCTTTGGATAGCTCAGATATGAAGTCTGCTTCGAATGTTTCCGTTCACGATCCATCGGTTGTGGATGGTGGAGATGGAAGTTATTATATCTTTGGTTCTCATATGGCATGGGCTAAGTCAACAGATCTTGTAAACTGGACCAACTTCAACAATAACTTCGCTTCAACTTATAAGACTGCATTACAGAAGGAAATTGCCTGGGCTGCTGCCGGTGACTCAGTTTATAATCCACAGGGTAACATGTGGGCACCAGATGTGATTTACAATAAGGCATTAGGAAAATGGTGTATGTACATGTCCATCAATGGTGTTTCATGGAATTCATCCATTGCTATGCTTACTGCAGATACCGTAGATGGAGATTGGACCTATGCAGGTACCGTTGTTTATTCAGGATTTACCGCAGATGGTGTTCATTCTTACACTAATACCGATTATCAGAAAGCGACAGGAGAGTCTACCTTAGCAGCAAGATACATCGGAGGAGCTAAAACTTATAAGGATGGTTCTACTACAACTGCAGCAAGTACCTGGAATACCAATTATGGTGCACATGCGATTGATCCATCGGTTAAGTATGATGACAATGGAGATCTTTGGATGACCTATGGTTCATGGTCAGGTGGTATCTATGCAATTAAGCTTGATCCAAATACCGGTCTTAGAGATTACAATACAAAGTATGAATTAGATAACAACTATGCAGATGGTAACGGTTCTGATCCATACATGGGAATTAAGCTTGCCGGTGGTTACTTCGCATCCGGTGAGGCTTCTTACGTAGTAAAGGTTGGAGATTACTGGTACCTGTTTGTTACCAACGGTGGATTATCATCTACTGGTGGCTACAATATGAGAGAGTTCCGTGCAGAAAGCTTAACCGGACCTTACCTTGACAAGAAGGGCAATCAGGCACTTTTAACTTCCGGAGAAGATAACATTAACAATAACCGTGGTATCCGTCTGATGGGTGGATATAAGTGGTCTGTAATGGGCAAGGGTGAACTTGCACAGGGTCACAATTCAGCATTTGTAGATTCCAATGGTAACGCTTATCTTGTATACCACACCAGATTTGATGATGGTGGAGAAGGACATCAGGTAAGAGTTCATTCTCTTTATCAGACGGAAGATAACTGGTTAGTAGCTGCTCCATTTAGAACTTCAGCAGATGATGAAGTTTCAGCAAGTGGCTATGATACCGCAGATCTCGCTGGTGATTATGAATTCATTTATCACAAGCTTGATATCCAGTATGCAACAAGAGAGGTAGTTGAGCCTGTAAGTATTACTCTTACCGAGGATGGTAAGGTAGAAGGCGACTACACAGGTACTTGGGAGATGACCTCTGGTACTCCATATGTCACCATGACCTTAAAGGATTCAAGTGGCAAGGAAGTTGTTTACACTGGTGTATTTGCTTGGAATGATTACGATGGTTATTCTACAAAGACTATGACCTTCTCAATTGTTGGTGAAGACAATATCACCGCTTGGGGAGCAAAGAGACCGGAAGGAAAATAAATAAAATAATAGAAGGCGGTTGATAGGAATCCTCTTATCAACCGTCTTTTTCATGGACAGAAATCCACCTTTATGGTAGAGTGATACAGGAATGATGAAGGAAAGGAGTTTCTCCCGTGGGAAATGAATTAAAGACAAATACAAAGAAGCGAGTGGCGTATTTGGATATGACAAAGGGTTTGGGAATCTTTATGATTACCTATGGTCATATTACCGCCCTTGGAAATCCGGTGGATGAATGGATGTCTCTCTTTAAGGTTTCAATTTTCTATGTGGTGGCAGGTTATATGATTGCCATGTCAGGAAAGAAGGACAAAACTACCTGGGGGGCCTACAGTCTCCATGTGTTAAAAGGGCTCGGAATCCCTTATATTACCTTGGGACTGGCAGCAGCCATTGTAAGGCCTATGACCATGTTTTTAAAAGGCCGAGACTGGATGTACGAGTTAAAATTACGCTTGTTTGAAATCATAAGCCTTCATGGGGTTTCGGCCCTTTGGTTTTTACCAACCCTTTTTGTAGGGCAGGTGGTTTATTTTGCTATTCTTAGGATTAAAAAGAAAGAAGTTCGATTTGCAGTTATGGGATTTACCTGGATTTGGCCGATTGTTCTTGGCTTGCTTACCCAAAAGCAAATGGGAATTTTTAAAGGAGACCTTGCCGCAGGAACCTTGTCGAACCGATACTTTATGTTAGTGACCTATCCTTTTTTAGCAATCGCTAAGGGCTTGGTTGCGGTTTGGTTCTTACAGGCCGGATACTTGGGATATGAGGCTTTCAGGTGGGCAATGGCGAAACTTCAGGGGGTAAAACCGGAAGAGATTCCCGCCAGTTTGTTGGCAGATCAGGGATCCAAGCTTAGTTATCTTAAGTTTGCCTTAGGCTTAGGTCTTAGTCTTTTTACCATTTGGTTTACCAAGTACAATCCTCATATTGATTTTAATGGTATGACCATTGGGGAAGGACTTTCCTCTTATGCTTTTTTCTTAGGAGGTATTACCGGTTCCTATGGTGCCCTTTTGGTTTTTGAATTTTTAGAACACTACTTTAAATTGGAACTTTTTACCTACTTTGGAAAAAATTCCCTAATCTTAATGGGAACCCAGCGGGGACTTATGATTATCAATCTGGCTGTAGCAGGATGGAAGTCGGTAGTAAAATTGGAATCAGGGGTTTGCGGCAGATATTATTTGGAATGTCTGGCTATTCTGAGTTTGGTTTTACTTATGACCTACGGAATCATTGAATTCATTCAGGGAAAAGCCCCATGGATCATAGGAAAAAAGAAAAAGTAGTGAAGAATTTGAAAAAAGATAGGTGAGCGACTTGGTTTGTGCAAGACGCTCGCTTTTTTTTGACTTTTCATTGGTTTACAAACATTTTTTACAATGGTAGAATAGAGGTAAGATTTTTTAGATTACATTTGTATTAAGGAGGTATTTTATGTCAAGAGCAAAACAATCGATGGATGGAAATACCGCTGCAGCACACGTAGCATATGCGTATACTGAAGTAGCGGCTATCTATCCTATCACACCTTCTAGTCCAATGGCAGATTCTATTGATCAGTGGTCTGCTTTAGAACAGAAGAACATTTTCGGTAATAAGGTGAAGGTAGTAGAGATGCAATCGGAGGCGGGTGCTTCCGGTGCGGTACATGGTTCTTTAGCAGCCGGTGCCATTACTACCACCTTTACAGCATCACAAGGTCTTTTACTGATGATTCCTAATATGTATAAGATTGCAGCAGAGCAGCTTCCTTGCGTGTTTGATGTATCAGCACGTACCGTTGCAACCCAGTCTTTGAATATTTTCGGTGATCACAGTGATGTGTACGCTTGTCGTCAAACCGGATTTGCTATGCTTTGTGAGACTAATCCACAGGAAGTTATGGACTTAAGCCCGGTTGCTCATCTTTCAGCAATCGAAGGAAAGGTTCCATTTATTAACTTCTTTGATGGATTCCGTACTTCTCATGAGATTCAGAAGATCGAGAAGTGGGATTATGAGGACCTAAAGGAGATGTGCAATTTAGAGGCTGTAAAGGAATTCCGTGACCATGCCTTAAATCCAAACCATCCAGCTATGAGAGGCTCTCACGAGAATGGGGATGTCTTCTTCCAGCATAGAGAGGCTTGTAACACCAAGTACAACGAGCTTCCTGCCGTTGTTGAGAAGTACATGGCAAAGGTGAATGAAAAGTTAGGAACCGATTACGGTCTCTTTAATTATTATGGTGCACCAGATGCAGAACGTATTATCGTTGCCATGGGTTCTGTGAATGATGTGATCGATGAGGTAATTGATTACTTGCTAGCAAAGGGCGAAAAGGTAGGTTCTATTAAGGTTCGTCTCTATCGTCCATGGGTTCCGGAAGCTCTTGTTAAGGTAATTCCTAAGACCGCTAAGAAGATTGCAGTGTTAGATCGTACCAAGGAAGCTGGTTCTTTTGGTGAGCCACTTTACTTAGACGTAGCTGCTACCTTAAGACAAGCTGGGTTAAACGATATTATTTTAACAGGTGGTCGTTATGGACTGGGAAGCAAGGATACTCCGCCTTCTTCCATCTTTGCTCTTTATAAGGAACTGGAGAAGGATGCACCAAAGGAAAGATTTACCATCGGTATCGTAGATGATGTGACCAATCTTTCACTTCCGGAGGTTAAGCCTGCTCCAATCACTTCTGCACCTGGAACAAAGGAATGTAAATTCTGGGGTCTTGGTGGAGATGGTACCGTAGGTGCTAATAAGAACTCTACAAAGATCATTGGTGATCATACAGACAAGTACATTCAGGCGTATTTCCAGTATGATTCAAAGAAGACCGGTGGTATTACCATTTCCCACTTGAGATTTGGTGATCAGCCAATTAAGAGTCCATATTATATTAATCAGGCTGACTTCGTGGCATGCCATAACCCATCTTATGTTTTAAACGGCTATAAGATGGTTCAGGATGTAAAGCCAGGTGGCATCTTTATGATTAACTGTCAGTGGTCAGATGAAGAATTAGACGAAAAGTTAGATGCAGCTTCTAAGAAGTACATCTATGATAATAAGATTAAGCTTTATACCATTAATGCCATTGATAAGGCCATTGAGATTGGTATGGGTAAGAGAACCAATACCATCTTGCAGTCAGCATTCTTTAAGCTTGCCAATATTATGCCAATTGAAGAGGCGGTTGAATATATGAAGTCAGCAGCTAAGAAGTCTTATGGTAAGAAGGGTGATGCGGTAGTTGAAATGAATTATCGCGCCATTGACGCCGGTGTAGATGCGGTTCATGAGGTGAGTGTTCCAGAGTCTTGGGCAAATCCTGCTGCCGATCCAGTTCCTAAGAAGCTTACCGGTAGAGAAGCTACCGTAGATATGGTAGAGAAATTGATGATTCCAATTTCTAAGATGGATGGTGACAATCTTCCTGTATCTGCATTTGCAGATCGTGCAGATGGTCAGTTTGAACTTGGTGCTTCCGCTTACGAGAAGAGAGGTACCGCGGTTATGGTTCCTACCTGGGATCCGGAGGCTTGTATCCAGTGTAACAACTGTGCCTTTGTATGTTCTCATGCAACCATCCGTCCATTTATGTTAAGTCAGGATGAGATTGATGCGGCTCCTGCCGATATTAAGCTTGCAGATCTGAAGCCAAAGCCGGGAGAATACAAGTTCACCATGAGCGTATCTGCCCTTGATTGTATGGGTTGTGGCGAATGTGTAACCGTATGTCCTAAGGCTGGAACTGCTATTAAGATGGTTCCAAGAGAAGAGGAAGAGTACTTACAGCCAGTCTTTGATTACCTGGTTGCTAATGTGGGAAGAAAGGATGCTGCTCCTGCTGATACAACGCCTAAGGGTTCTCAGTTTAACCAGCCACTTCTTGAGTTCTCAGGCTCTTGTGCAGGTTGTGCAGAGACCTCTTATGCCAGACTTGTTACCCAGCTCTTTGGTGAGCATATGTATATTGCTAATGCAACAGGATGTTCTTCTATCTGGGGTGGTCCTGCTGCTACAGCACCATATACCGTTAATAAAGACAGCAAGAAGGGACCTGCTTGGTCTAACTCACTCTTTGAGGATAATGCCGAATATGGTCTTGGTATGGAAGTTGCTCAGAAGGTAATTCGTAGCCAGTTGATTGATAAGATCAATGCTATGACCGAAAGTGACAAGGCCAGTGATGAATTTAAGGCTGCGGTTGCAGGCTTTATGGACACGGTCAATGACACCAAGAAGAATTCTCAGGCAACCGATGTTTTGGTGGCAGAGCTTGAGAAGGCAGCAGCCAATGGATGCCCAGATGCTAAAGCAGTTCTTGAGAAGAAGGACTATCTTGCAAAGAAGTCTGTATGGATCTTCGGTGGTGACGGATGGGCTTATGATATTGGTTTCGGTGGTTTGGACCACGTACTTGCCTCAGGAGAGAATGTGAATGTCTTAGTATTTGATACCGAGATGTATTCTAATACAGGTGGTCAGGCTTCTAAGGCTTCGAATATTGGTGAGGTTTGTCAGTTTGCTGCTGCCGGTAAGGAAATCGGTAAGAAGTCTCTTGCAGAAATCGCTATGTCTTATGGATATGTTTATGTGGCACAGATTGCCCTTGGTGCAAACCCAGCTCAGACCATTAAGGTTCTCACAGAGGCTGAGGCATACAATGGACCTTCCTTAATCATCGGTTACGCTCCATGTGAGCTTCACGGTGTAAAGGGTGGTATGAACCACTGTCAGGATGAAATGAAGGCAGCTGTTAAGGCTGGTTATTGGAACCTCTTCTCATTCAACCCAGCGCTTAAGGCAGAAGGTAAGAATCCATTTACTCTTACTTCAAAGGCTGGCGACGGAAGTTATCAGGACTTCTTGAATAATGAGACTCGTTACACAAGACTAACCAGATCCTTCCCAGATCGTGCAGAAATCTTATTTGCTAAGTCTGAAGAGACTGCAAAGGCACGTTTCGAGCACTTACAGAAGCTGGTTGAATTATATAAGTAATCGTATGATATAGGATCTTTGAAAGGACTGTCACTTTGTGGCAGTCTTTTTTGTATTGCAAAAATGGAAAAGGGGAATAACTTGACAATCCTAACGTCTATACCTATAATGACCATGGGTTTGTGTTTCAATTTTTACCCCAAGGAGAAAAACATGAAAAAGAGCAGAATATTTTTTGCAATATTAATAGCAGGAATCGAACTACTTAGTTATTTTGGAGGAGCTGTCTGGTATGATATGCTTTTCTTTGGAATTGGTGGACTTCTTGTATTCTTGAAGTTTGAGGAAGTTATGAAAATACCAAGGGAGCTGTTTGCCTCCAGGGGCATGGTATTAACGCTTGCCAAGAACGATTTTAAAACCCGGTTTGCAGGATCCTATTTTGGATTCTTCTGGGCCTTGGTAAATCCTATTGTAACCGTTCTTTTGTATTATTTTATTTTTACCGTTGCCTTTCATTCAGACCCGGTAAATGGAAAGCCTTATGTTTTGTGGATGGTAGGCGGTTTGGTTCCCTGGTTCCTCTTTCAGGAGGGCTTATCAAACGGAACCAATGCCTTGATTGAGTATACTTATCTGGTTAAAAAGGTATCCTTCCAGGTAAGTGTTTTACCGGTGATTAAAATTGTCTCAGCGTCATTTTTCCATCTTTTCTTTGTGGTTATTATGACCTTGATTTATACCGTAATGGGGTATTTCCCGGGAATTACCATGATTCAGTTAATTTATTATTATGTATGTATGGTAGTTTTATTAATGGCCATTGATTATGCAACCTGTGCCATTGTGGTGTTCTTCCGGGATTTGGGACAGATTATTGGAATTTTCATGCAGGTATTTATGTGGTTAACCCCAATTCTTTGGAATGATGTGACTCAGTTACAGGCATATCCTACCTTGCAGTTTATATTTAAATTAAACCCTATGTATTATGTGGTTGAGGGCTACCGTGACAGTATGTTGGATCATATTTGGCTGGTAGAGCAGACAAGGCTTTGTCTGGGACTTTATTTCTGGGGAGCAGTAATGATCCTCTTTGTAATCGGAACCGGTATTTACAAGAAATTGAAACCTCATTTTGCAGATGTACTTTAGGATAGGAGAAAACATGGCAGAAGGATTAGCAATTAAGATTAGTGATATTTCTAAGGTGTATAAGTTATATGCAAATCCCATGGATCGATTAAAGGAAGCCTTAAAAATATCTAAAAAAGTGAAATATGAGGAGTATTACGCCTTAAATCATGTAAGTTTTGATGTAAAGAAGGGAGAAACCGTTGGTTTGATCGGAACCAATGGTGCAGGTAAATCTACCCTGCTTAAGGTGGTAACCGGAGTTCTTACCCCAACTACCGGACAGGTGGAGGTAGATGGAAAAATTTCTGCCCTCCTGGAATTGGGAGCGGGTTTTAATCAGGAATATACCGGAATGGAAAACATCTACTTAAATGGTTCCATGATGGGTTACACCAAGGAGCAGATGGACCAGAAGGTAGGAGATATCACGGAATTTGCAGGAATTGGAGATTATATTAACCAGCCGGTAAAGACCTATTCTTCCGGAATGTTTGCCAGACTGGCATTTGCGGTAGCGATTAATGTGGAGCCGGATATCTTAATCGTAGATGAGGCCCTTTCCGTAGGAGATATTTATTTCCAGGCCAAGTGCTTTAAGAAAATGGATGAGATTAAGCGGGCCGGCACAACCATTCTTTTGGTGACCCATGATATGAGTAGTATTATTAAGTACTGTGATAAGGCGGTTATTTTAAATCACGGAACCATGGTAAGAGAGGGATCCCCAAAGGAAATGGTGGACATCTATAAGAAGATTCTGGTAAATCAGTTTGATGATCAGGAGGAAGAACAGGAAGGGTCAGAGGAAGCTTTCCCAGAAGCCAATCAGGAAGAATCGAAGGATTTATGGAAGAATCAACTTCGAATCAACGAAGATAAGCAGGATTATGGGGACGGTAAGGTTTCCATGGTGGACTTTGGTATCTTTGACCACAGGGGAAAGGTAACCAATATGCTGATGAAGAAGAAGGACTTTTCCATTCAGATTAAGGTGACCTTCCATGAGGATGTGGAGCATCCGATTTTTGCATTTACCATTAAAAATGTAAGAGGAGCTGATATCACAGGTACCAATACTATGTTTGAAAAACAGGATTTGGAGCTTGCGAAAAAGGGTGAGACCTATGTGATTAGCTTTAAGCAAAAGATGCAGCTTCAAGGAGGAGAATACCTCTTATCTCTTGGTTGTACCGGGTTTGAAGAAGGAGAGTTTGTGGTTCATCAAAGACTTTATGATATTACGAACTTTAGTGTGATTTCTGAGCAGGATACGGTAGGAGCATATGACTGTGAATCACAGGTTGCCATTATGCGTATTTAAGAAAGGAACAATTAGATGATTGAAGACAAGCTGAACCTGAAGTTTTATACTGGGGATGATCAGTACAGTGATGGGGATATTGAAGATGAATTATTAAGAATCGTTCAGGAAGAGGAGAATTATGAGGAATTCTTAATGAAGGAGAATGATTGGGCCAAACTCTATCATCTTTCTAAGGTAAGACAAAATATCTTGGAATGGTATCCTTTTGATCCTTTTGGAACGGTATTGGAAATTGGAGCAGGCTGTGGTGCAATTACCGGTCTTCTTTGTGAAAAGACCAAGAAGGTAACTTGTATTGATCTTTCTAAGAGACGTTCGCTGATTAACGCCAACCGAAACAAAAACCATGACAATCTGGAGATTGTGGTGGGTAATTTTAAGGATATTAGCCTGGAGGAAAAGTTTGATTATGTAACCTTAATTGGTGTCTTTGAATATTCCATCTATTACGTGGGAGGAAAGAGACCTTTTGAGGAAATGTTAGAGCGAGCAAAATCATATTTAAAGCCAGGTGGAAAGTTAATCATTGCCATTGAGAATAAGTATGGGCTGAAATATTTTGCCGGTGCTACCGAGGATCACACTGGAGGTTATTTTGATGGAATCGAAAACTATGCTCATGTGGACCGGGTTCGTACCTTCTCAAGACAAACGTTGGAGAAACTTCTTGTAGAGGCTGGATTTTCTACAAATGATTTTTATTATCCTATGCCAGATTATAAGATGCCTACCACGATCTATTCGGATGATTATTTGCCAGAGATATCTGATTTAAGGGGAACAGAGTATGCATTAGACCGAGATCGACTCCTATTTTTTAGCGAAGCATTGGCCTTTGATTCTATTTGTCAGGATCACTTATTCCCAATCTTTGCCAATTCATTTTTGGTCTTTAGCTCGAAGGAGGACTAATTAGAAATGAACGTTAAATTTGTAAAATATAATAGCTATCGATGTCCGGACTATCAAATCAGTACATCGATTGTGGAAGAGAATGGAAAAAAATATGCTATTAAAAAGGCATTAACCAAGGAAGCTTACGGGCACTTAAATCTTATGAAGGAAAGATATGAGGCCTTACAGGACTTTTATAACCGGATTCAGATTACCCCTGTGGAGCAAAAAGATGGGGAAGTTTGGTTTGACTATATCCAGGGCAGGACCATGGGTAGTATTTTAAATGATTTTCTTAATCAGAAGGAAAACTTAGTTGAGAAGATTAAGGAATTCTTAGAGGTTCTCTATGATGTAAAAAAGGAGTTTCTTACAAGTTTTGAAAGTTCTAAGGAATTTGAGAAAATTTTTGGGGCAGGAAGAGAAGTTTTAAATGGCAAGGAAGCCTATAGCTATTGTAATCTGGACATGATTTTTGATAACTTCATCAAGAAGGAAGAGAACTATTATGCCATTGACTATGAATGGGCATTTCCTTGTAAGGTGCCGGTGGAATTTTTAAAATTCCATACCTTGTTTATGTTTTATAACAAGAATTCCATGTACCTTTCTTCTTGGTGTTCTATGGAGGAGTTTTTAGGTCTGTTTATCTCTACAGACTTTGTAGAGGAATATCTTGCAATGGAAGATCATTTTCAACAGGTGGTTCATGGCAAGGATCGTTGTTATATCTACACCAATCATTATGTTAAGAAATTAGACAATTATCAGATGAAATTAGAACAAGACCAGAGGGATATTTCAGGCCTAAAGGTGGATATGGATGTGCTTCGTATGGAAAAAGATCAGTTAAATAATCGGATTTCAGAAATGAACCAAGAGATTCGTCAAAAGGATGAAGAGTTAAAGAGCCTTCGGGAGTATCAGATTGCCCATCCCGGATTTAAAGTGGCGGTTCTTCAAAAGTGTTATGGTTTGGCTAGAAAAATATTACCAAACATCGTTTATGCCGGTTTAAGTGTATGGGCAAACTCTGGTTGGTCAGTGTTTTGGTACATGGTGAAAAACCGTGGAAAGAATAGGGGGCTTTATCAGACCTGGATTGAAAAATGCGAAAGTGATCCTATGATTTATGAGGAACTTCCGTATCAGCCGTTGATTTCCATTGTCTGTCCTGTTTATAATGTGGCAGATGACCAGTTGATTGCTTGTATTGAATCGGTTCAAAAGCAGACCTATCCAAATTGGGAACTTTGCTTGGTAGACGATTGTTCCACCCAGGAAAGCGTACGCAAGGTGCTTTCTAAATATGAAGGACAGGAAAAAATCAAGATTCATCTTCGCAAGGAAAATGGTCATATCTCAAGGGCTACCAATGATGGAATTCAGATGGCAAGCGGTGAATTTATTGCTCTTTTAGATTGTGATGACTTATTAACTCCGAATGCCCTTTATGAAATGGCCAAGAAGTTAAATGAGAATCCGGCCTATGACTTTATCTATTCCGATGAAGACAAGGTGGATGAAAAGGGCAAGAACCGAAACAACCCACATTTCAAGCCGGATTGGTCTCCGGACACTATGATGTCTTTGATGTACACTTGTCATTTCTCTATGTTTAGAAAAACCATGATAGAGCAGGTTGGCGGCATGAGAGTTGGCTTAGAGGGTTCTCAGGATTACGATTTGGTTCTTCGCGTTATGGAAGTAACCAATCAGATTGGCCATATTCCAAAGATTTTATACCACTGGAGAACCAGAGCCGAGTCTACTGCAAATGACATGGCTGCTAAGCCTTATATTTTAAATTCAACCATTAAGGCCAAGGAAGATGCTTTAGAGCGTCGAGGCTTAAAGGGTCATTTGGAATTTATTGAAAGTGTAGCCCAGTATCGAGTAGTTTATGAGCCACAAAACAATCCAAGGGTGGGAATCGTTATTCCGTCCAAGGATAATTACAAGGTCCTAAGCAAATGTATTAATACGATTGAACATGGAACCAAATATCGTAACTTCCGTATAATCTTAGTGGATAACGGAAGTAATGAAGAAAACCGCGCTAAGTACGAGGAATTGTGCAAGCCTTACGGTATTACCTACAAGTACGAAAAGATGGATTTCAACTTCTCTAAGATGTGTAACATTGGTGCAGCAGAGGCTACCGATTGTGACTACCTCCTCTTTTTGAACGATGATATTGAAATCATTATGGATGAGTGGCTAGAGCGTATGCTTGGTCAGGCTCAGGTTTCTTACACTGGTGCAGTTGGTGCAAAGCTTATCTATCCAAACAGCAATTTGATCCAGCACTGTGGTGTGGTTAATTACAAGGTGGGTCCAGGCCATGCCTTTAGCCGATTTGATGACAACTTAAATTGTTATTTCGGTAGAAATATTTTAGATTATAACTATTCCGTAGTAACGGGAGCTTGTCTTCTGTTAAAGAAGTCGATCTTTGAGGAGATCGGAGGATTTAATGAGGACCTTCCGGTTGCCTATAATGATGTGGACTTATGCTTTAAGCTGGTGGAGCACGGTTATTATAATGTAGTTCGTAACGATGTAAGATTAATTCATCATGAATCTGTCAGCAGAGGTTATGATGATGTTACCCCAGAAAAGGCAGCCCGTCAGAAACGTGAGATGGCAAAGCTTTATGAGCTTCATCCTATGTTTAAAAATGGTTATGATCCATGCTACAATCCAAATCTTGTTGGAAACAGTGGAGACTTTAAGATTGATGTAGAAAGTGGCTTAAATAAAATCTATGACCTGCAATCGGTCAATGCCTCTTCCATTCCGGAGGCAGGTGAGTCGGATGGGATCAAGTATTCCTTGGACAGTATGACTCAAAACGATGGACTTCTTCAATTTAACGGCTGGATTTTTTCAGACGCAGTTAGAAACAACAAGAAGAAACCGATTGCCATTCTTTTGGAAGGAGATAAGGAAAGTTATCGTGCCGACCTGGATAAGGTCTTCCGTATGGACTTGGTAAACACCTATGGAAAGAAAGGGAATAAGGGATTCTCTGGATTTGAATGTATGGTAAAGGAAACTTCCATGGCTCCCGGAGCCTATCAGGTATACTTGATTTACCAGGGCAAGAAGATATCAGTAAAAAGAAATTTTGTAATTGCATAAAAGGGCCAGCCGGCCGCAAAAAAAAGATACCTTGGAAATTCCAGGGTATCTTTTAATAATATCTTTTATTACTTTGTTGTCTTATTGGTAAAGAGAATTGGATAAACAAGAGCAGCAAGAGCAGCGCCTGCAAGTGGTCCAACGATAAATACCCAAACTTGCTTTAAGTGATCAAAACCTGCAAAAAGAGCTGGGCCAAGAGATCTGGCTGGGTTTACAGATGTACCGGTAAAGTTAATGGTTGTCAGGTGAATTAAGGTTAAGGTTAAACCAATTACAATACCTGCAATGTTCGCATGCTCAGCCTTAGCGGTAACCTGAAGGATTACTAATACAAAGATAAGGGTAGTAATAATCTCAACAATTAAAGCACCGATCAGGTTCATCTCACATCCTGAGAATTCTCCAAAACCATTGCTACCAAGAGCATCGAAAGAATCTAAGAGATAGTCCTGATCTCCATCAACAGTGGCAGAAAGGATCTTAAGGATAAGAGCTGCAATAACAGAACCTGCAACCTGAGCAACTACATAACCGACAAAGTCAGCCTGAGATAATCTCTTTGTCATGTAGAAACCGAGAGAAACGGCAGGATTTAAATGAGCTCCAGAAATGTTTCCGATTGAGTAAGCAGCCGCAATAATGGATAAACCAAAGGCCAGTGATGTAGGAACTAGGCTTCCTCCACTAACAATCGCAGTTCCGCAACCGAAAAATACCAAAATAAAGGTTCCGATGCATTCAGCTAAATACTTGTTCATAAGTACCTCCTAAAAAATAATAATTAGGGATTTTTCCCAAACAAAAAATCCCCTACTCCATATTCATTATAAAGGATTTTCAGGTCAATTGCAATGTACAAAAAAAGAAAAATGTGCTATCATCGGAAACAAATAAAGAAGTGAGTAGATAGAAATAGAAAAGGAAAAGCCAATGGCAGAAAAATATCAGTTATCGCTTGCGGAGGTTATAACCGTATATCTGGCTTCGCAAAAAAAATATTTAGAGAAAAAAGGATATCGTGATGTGACTAACTCGGAGGCCAATGCCATTTTACAGATTGGAAATGGAAAGCCACGAAGGATTGGAGAAATTGCCGATGACCTTTTGCTAACCAAGGGAACCTTATCAATTACCATGAATTCCCTGGTAAAAAAAGGATATGCCATCAAGCGAAGAGGAATGAGTGATAAGCGTGCAATCTATATTTCTCTTACTCCGATGGGAGAAAAGGTTTTAGAGGTGTTAACGGAGTTTCATGAAGAAACCGTAATGGCCTATATGAAAAACCAGACACCGGAAGGAGAAAAGGTTTTGTATGATTCATACCAGAGCTTGATGTGTTATTTACGTGGAGAAATCAATTATGAGAAATGAAAAAAGAGAGAATAAAAGGCTTGAGGTGGAGGCTTACCTGAAAAGCCGAGGATTTGTGAGTCTTTCTTCGGGCGAGGCGGGGCTTCATTTCTTTGGGGCATCCATTCATAATAGCAGCGAATCAGGCTTTGGACTTGTGGTCCTGATTTGGGAGGATGGAAGCGGTCGGGAAGAAAAAATCAGAAGAATCCAAACCATCTACGAAAATGTTAAGGATAGTAAGCAGGAAACCATTTACTTATTAGGAATCCTTTTTTCCGAAGATCAGGCAGAGGAGTGGGCCATGGATTCCTTCCCTTGCTGGATCCTCGATTTTTCAAGGAAGGAACTGAAGGGTTCCAATAGTGCTCCCAGAGACCTGGCAGGCATGAGAGAACATGTAAGAGAAATCTTAGTCAATGATCAGGTGGTGTATCAGGAAGTTAAGAAAGAGAAGCCAAAGGCAACAAAAACAAATGATTTCAATACAAGGAAACAGGCAATCAGACGCTTGCAATATCAGCCTTATATGACCATTCTTTTAATGGCACTGAATATCCTGTATTTTCTTTTTCTGGAAATCATAGGTGATACAAGGGGGGAAAGTCAGGAGTCCCTCATGTTTATGTTGAAGTACGGGGCAGATTACTGGGTAAATGTCTTTGAGAATGGAGAGCTGTATCGACTCTTTACCTCCATGTTTATTCATTTTGGAATTGAACATTTGGCAGGAAACATGCTGGCCCTTTATATTTTTGGAAAGATTGCAGAGGGTGCAGTGGGGCATGTAAGATACCTAATCTTTTATTTGGTTAGTGGTTTAGGAGCTAGTCTCTGTTCCTGCGTCTTTAATATGATTCATGATACCAATACGATTTCCGGAGGAGCATCGGGAGCAATCTATGGAGTAATGGGAATGGTGCTTGCCATGCTTATTGTATCTAGTAAGAGAAGCGCAACCATGGAAGTATTAAAGGTCAGAATGGGAATTATGGTGGTCTTTATGGTCTTTGATGGAATGAGCATGGCAGGAGTAGATTGGGTTGCTCATTTGGGCGGATTAGTAGTGGGCCTCTTAGTGACCTTGGCTTTTCGTGATCGGAAAAGAAAACTATTTTAGTTTCATAGTGTTTTGACTACAAAAAAACCACAACTTGATTTTTAAGTTGTGGTTTTTTCATCTATCTCTTGACTAATATCGAAAATAGCCGTTTTTAGTCGATTAAGGAATCTAAAAATGCTTCATCCTGACTTCCTGGCTTCCAGTTTGCGATGCTCTTGTCATCTCCTTTGTAACGAGGAATCAGGTGAAGATGGAAATGAAAAACGGTTTGTCCAGCGGCTTCTCCGTTGTTTTGAACCAGGTTCATACCGTCTGCACCGGTCTTTTCCATCAAGCTGGCAGCCATTTCCTTGGCAAAAGGAAGAAGCTTGGCAGCTAATTCATCTGGCATTTCAAAAAGGTTTGCATAGTGCTTTTTTGGAAGAATCAAAGCGTGACCCTTGCTGGCAGGAGCTGCATCAAAAATCACACGAAAATCCTTATTTTCAAAAAAAGTTTTGGTAGGAATCTCTCCGTTTGCTAATTTACAAAAAATACAATCACTCATCATAATCTCCTTTCTTTGGGCAAGTGCTACTTATAGTTTAACACATTCCGGTTTATTTTGCTTCTTGTTGGATGAGATTTGTGATGGTTAAAATGGCATCACGGTTGGTCGCCTGTTCCATGGCAGAAATGTAATCCTGTCGTTTTTGATAAACCTCCCAAATGGCCTGACATAAAACGTTGGGGCGAATCATTTCCTCCTGAAGGACGTAAGAAAATCCCTGCTTGCGGAAAGATTCGGCATTTAAAAGCTGGTCTCCACGGCTCTGACTGGCAGGGAGAGGAATTAGGATGTTTGGCTTGTGAAGGGCCAGGATTTCAAAAATAGCATTGGCGCCGGCACGGGATAGAATAATATCTGCGGCAGCAAATAAATCTTTCATTTCCTCTGAGATATACTCAAACTGAACATAGCCAGGATAAGAATCATAAGAAGGGTCTTTTTTGCCCTTTCCGGTCAAATGAATAATCTGGAAGGATTTGGTAAGGGTATCTAGGGAGGCACGTACCGCTTCGTTAATGGCCTTGGCTCCTAAACTTCCTCCTACCACCAAAAGGACAGGGAGGTTAGAGTGGAAGCCAGCAAGTTTCAATCCGGCCTTTGGGTTTCCGGTGAAAAGTTCTTTGCGGATAGGAGAACCAGTTAAGACACCCTTGCCCTCTGGCAAATGCTCTGCCGTTTCAGGGAAGTTATGACAGACTTTTTTTGCATGGGGAATGCTTAAGCGGTTTGCCAGTCCGGGAGTCATATCAGACTCATGAATAATTACAGGAACGCCTAATTGATCTGCGGCAAAGACTACAGGAACGGTTACGAATCCACCCTTGGAAAAAACCACGTCTGGCTTGTAGTCCTTAATGATTTTCTTGGCCTCAGAAAAACCCTTTAAAACCCGGAAGGGATCGGTAAAGTTTTTAAGAGAAAAGTAACGGCGAAGCTTACCTGAGGAAATCCCCTGATAAGGGATGCCTTCCTTTTCAATCAACTCCTTTTCGATTCCCTGATAGGTTCCCACATAAAGAATGTCATAGCCTAATTCTCTTAAAGCAGGGACCAGGGCAATATTTGGTGTTACATGACCGGCGGTTCCGCCTCCGGTAAGAATAATCTTCTTCATAAAAATGCTCCCTTCCAATCACACGTCACGATCACTAATGGTAGCTCCTGAAAGAACCTTTTGAATCAGGCTGCTTGCAGTAGACACGGAATCCTCATCTAAGACCACGGTAGAAACCTGGCTGGAAGAGATGGAATAGGTGTAGTTGCGAGCGCTGCTACCAGTGACATGGTAAGACTTAATATTCCAATCGGCAGAATCCTTTAACTGCATACGGACTAGGGCAGTAATATCAGAAGATTCCAAACTGGTACGGAAGGAATCCTTTGCTCCTTCCATTAAGGTGGCGTAATTACTTAAAATAGCCGGACTTAACATCTTGTCAATAATAGCGGTCATAACCTGGGTTTCGTGACGGTTACGTGCCAAATCTCCATCTGCAAATGCCTTTCTTTCTCTGGCATAGTTTAAGGCGTGGATTCCGTCCATGCTCTGGGTTCCGGCCTTATAGGTCATACCATCCACAGAGGTAAAGGACTCTTCGCAATCAATGGTAATACCACCTAAGGCGTTGATAATATTTTCAAAACCACTAAAGTTTAACATAACATAGTAATCGATTTGGCAACCGTAAAGACCACCTAAGGTAGACATAGAAACATCTACACCGAAGTTACCGGCGTGGGTTAACTTATCCATATTACCGGAGCCGATATTGCCACTTGGATCCACCAATTCTACATAGGAATCTCTTGGGGTGGAAATCAGAAGCACCTGTTTCGTGGTTGGATTCACTACGGCAAGCAGGTTTACATCGGAACGACCGGTGGTGGAAACTGCACCTGTCTGATCATTTCCGGAAAGGAAAACAATGAAAGGTTCCTTTGTTACACTTACATTACCGGTATTTTTGATAATCTGCTTGTAGGTAAAGGTTTTAATCACACGGGTTTCCTTGGAAAAGTTTTCGTATTCCTCCTCAAACTGACCGCGGAAGGCTTCATTAAAGATAATGGCCTTGACCTTTTTATGGTAGAGGGCAGAAACCATGGTGTTGTAATCCTTGTAAGCCTTATAATCTAAGGCGTTTTTTGTTTTCTTCTCAATGCTTGCAATGGCCTTATCTGTATTGGTACGATCAACGGTTTTTGAGATACCGAAACGATAATCCTTTACATCAGAAAGGCTCTTAGCAGAATCTTCCTCTAATACAAGTACAGATACTTCAATGGTTTGGATGGTGTTACCGGTGATCGCCGACAGGGCACCGTTTCCAACGCCTACATAGTAGAGACCGGCAATCATGGCAAGACTGATTAAAATCGACCAGATTTTACCGAAGGTTCGGGTTTTTCTTCCGTGACCAAGGGCAAAGGAGATGAATACGAAAACGAAAAGAAGGGCTCCCGCTATCATCAAATAGACTTCAGGAAGCATTCCCATAAAGGCAACTAGTCCCATAAAGGCTACAGATAGGAGGAGTTGAATCACGGCTAGGATTCTACAAACCTTCTTGCTTTTTTTGGCCTTCTTACGTCGAAGGATCTTGTCGTTTTCCGGGTTTCTTGATTTCATAGTTTATTCCTCATTTCCAAAGTAATGTTTTTTTCTTCTGTAAAATGATAACACGCTTCATTATACACCAGATGAAAATTAAAACAAGTTTTGAAATGATAAGATAGCTTGCTAATCTGAACATTGGGTGAAAATTCACAAAATTTTAACAAAAAAAGGGGGCTTTATGGTAAAATTTCCAACATAAGTCTGTAGGAAAGGCGGAAAGGATAGGTATGATCCGTTTAGAAAATATTACGAAATACTACTATAGTCAGAATGCTGTGGCGGTAGGTTTAAACAAGGTGAATCTGGAATTCTCGGTAGGAGAATTTGTAGCAATCACCGGAGAAAGTGGTAGTGGTAAGTCCACCCTTTTAAATGTACTGGCGGGAATGATTCCCTATGAGGAGGGAGAGCTTTACGTAGATGGCAAGGCAACCTCTTACTTTGACCAGCAGGACTTTGATATTTATCGCCGAGAATATATTGGCTTTATCTATCAGTCCTACAATTTGGTGGATAGCTATACAGCCTTAGAGAATGTAGAGGCGGTCCTTCTGATTGGAGAGAAAGAGGGAGAAGAGAGAAGGCAGCAAAGAGAAAAAGCCATGGGATACCTGGACTTAGTTGGATTAAAGGAAGTGGCCAATCATAAGGCTACCAACCTTTCTTCCGGTCAGAAACAAAGACTTGGAATTGCAAGAGCCTTAGCCAAGGAAACCAGGATTATAATTGCAGATGAACCTACGGGAAATCTGGATGTGGAAAATGGTAAGGCCATTATGGAACTTCTTTCCAAACTGGCCAAAGACCGATTAGTCATTGTGGTTACCCACAACTATGAGCAGGCAGAGCCTTATGTTACAAGAAAAGTTCGACTGTTTGACGGAGAGGTAGCAGAGGATTTAGTGTTTGATGAAACTGGTAAGCCGACCACTTATATTCCAAAGGAAAGACCGAAGAAAAAGGAAGAGGAAGTGGAAAATGGCTTGGAGGAAAAGGGGCATCCTTTAAAAAAGATTGCCAGACAGTTTGTTCATATGAATCATAAGTCGCAACCTCACAGAACCCTCTTTCTGGTCCTCTTTTTATTCCTGTCCTGCGCTGCCTATTTTGTCTTTACCGGCTCATTTTTAGGAGCCTTAGATGACTATAAGGTGAGGGAACAAAGTACCAAATTATTTGCCAATGTAATAGATACCAGGTTGGAAGTAAGAAATCCTTCCGGCAAGGAATTAAGCAAGAGGGACATTACGAATATCAATGGAATAAAGCATCTAGATGAGGTGGATTCCTATGATGAAGTTAGCGATATTAGCTACCATTACCGGAAGGGAAAAGATTACGAAGTGGAGTATTCAGTAAAAACGAATGCCTGGACTTCAGATTCTGTAGATCCTAAGCTGTTAGACAATGGACTGTTTATGCGGTCTGCCAGTTGCATCACAAAGGATCAACTCTTAAAGGGACGACTTCCAAAGGCCTATAATGAAGTAGTGTTAAGCAAGTCGGATTTAAGTAAGTACCGGGAAGAAATCATTTTCTATTTTGATAAGGAAACAGATTGGACCACCGGAGATGCTTACGGATTAACTTTGAAGGTGGTAGGAATCACCAAGGAAGATGACATGCAGGCTTATTTCTCAAATCAACTGTGTCAGGGAATTTCCGTGAAGCATGAGGGCTACGATGTGGATGTCATCCTTCATGAAACCAAGACCGTTAGCTATGAGGATCCAAACAGGGAAGGCTACGTATCCGATTATGAGAATAAAATCACCGCAACGGTGGTTTACAATCCGGAATTAGAAGCAAATCAGGTGAGAATCTCCAATAATCATTTCCTAGACCTTTTAGAGAAAAATGAAAATGGTGTTTCTAGTGTTCAGGCCATAGAGGATGAAGTTACGGTGAACTACCTTGTGGGAGATGAAACCAAGACCCTAGAAGCAAGTCTTGCCCCTGAGGGTGGTAATTTTTCAGACAATATGGTTGAGGTGGGAAAAGAAATCTATGAGACCATCTATGGGAAGGAAAGTCTGGTGCAGGTAACTGCCTACTTAGATGACTATTGCTATACCAACCGGGTTTTAAAGAAACTGGAAGAAAAGGGATATGAGGCGATTAGTGTATATCGTGTTAGTTCCGGGGATTACAATCCGGAGAAATCATCCAATCGAATCTCGACACTTTTGATTTCTGCCGGAGCCCTGCTTATAATCTTTCTTTTAGATATCATCGTAATTTATGCAATCTTAAAATTAAAGAAAAAAGATATCTTAACCCTTCGGTCCATTGGTATGAGGGAAGAAACCATGTACCGAATGAATCGTTACGAGATGTTAGGATTAACCGGCAGGGTATTGCTTGTAATCTTTGTTATGGCCTATGTTTTAAAATATGTGGGAGTAAGTCAGGTAAGCAACCTGGTAAAATACTATACCCCAAGTGCCTGGGTCTTTGTGGTCTTTATCAGTTTAGGAATGGCCCTTTTGACCAACCGATTCTTCAACAGATATTTAAAGAAGGCTGAAAGAGCCCTGTCTTCCAATATATAAGAGGCAGGGGAGCTAGAAAAGAAATTAGGAGTAAACATGATTAAAGTTGAAAAGTTAAATAAATATTATAACAAGGGCAAAAGCAATGAGCTTCATGTAATTAATGAAACCAGCCTGACTTTTGCTGACACAGGACTGGTGTGCATCTTAGGTGAATCCGGTTCCGGTAAAACCACCTTAATGAATACCATTAGTGGTTTGGATGATTTTGCAAATGGAACCATTGATGTGGATGGAGAAACCATTACCAAGTTTGGTTCAGCCAAACAGGAAAGTGTAAGAAATGAGAAGTTTGGATACATTTTCCAAAACTATTATCTCTTACAGGAGCGTAGTGTTGCCTATAATATCAAATTGGCATTATCCTTATATGATATTTCCGAGGAAGAAAAGGAAAGCCGCGTGGACTATGTCTTAAAGGCAGTGGGCATGGCCAGATTTAAGAAGAGACTCGTTTCTCAGCTTTCCGGTGGACAGCAGCAGAGAATTGCCATTGCCAGAGCCTTGGCAAAGACCCCAAGGGTTATTTTTGCAGATGAGCCAACGGGAAACTTAGACGAGCAAAATACCATGAAAATTATGGGAATTCTAAAGAAGGTTTCTAAGGATTGCCTGGTCATCTTAGTTACCCATGAGCGGTCCATTGCAGACTTTTTCGCAGATCGTATCCTTGAAATTGCAGATGGTAAGGTGGTAAAAGATTTTGAAAAAACCAGCCACGGAACCTATTCTTATAACGATGATAACAACCTTTATCTTCAGGAGTATGAAAAGAAGACCTATGATCATGAGGCCAGCAAGCTGGAAACCTTCTCGAATGAAGAGGCTCCCGGTATTAAGATTCGACTAATCTATGAAAATGGTAAGTACTATGTAACCACGGAGAGCGAGGTTCCAATTGAATACCTGACAGCCGATAAGGACATTCAGGTAATTGATAGTAAGCGCCCACAGGTAGATCTTTCGGAAATCGAGGAGATGGACTACAACCTAGAGTCGGTTCAGTCTACAAAAAAACCAAAATTATCCTTGAAGGAAATCTGGAGCATTGCTATTTCCAATATTGCCATGATGGGAAAACGTCAGGTACTTTTGGTGTTAACCTTTTTAGTAATGGCGGTATTAGTTGTTCTTACGGTACAGGATATGATGGGCATTCTCTCTATTAACAAGGAAGATGTGGTAACCAACGATTCTCATGTAATTAGTGTTCGAGCATCTAAGGGAGCCCTGATTTCCAGCGACGAAATGGATGAAAATTTCGGGAAATTTATTTCAGATGTTGAAAAGAACCAGAAGAAGGTCCTTATTATGCCGGAAACCTCAGGAGTAAAACTTTACTACCAGTATGAAGGTTTTTGGCAGTTAGAAAATGTAACGAGTGCCTTAGAGGGTTTTACCGTTGTGCCATTAGAGAAACTTTCTAAGAAGGATTTGATTTATGGACGCATGCCAAAGGGTGCCAATGAAATCGTCATTGACCGTTGGGTTTTAGATCAGTTTATCAATGGGGAATCAGAAGTTGCCAATATGATTTCCAATGTGGAGCATTTCTTAAACGGAACCGTAACCACAGCAACTGAGCAAGGAGACGAATATAAGATCGTAGGTATTTCCGACAGCAAAGAGCCAGATGTTTATATGGATAAGTTCCAGGCACTTTCCTTCTCGGATTTTGGAACCAGTGTGACAAGTCTTGATACCTTAAAGGCCCTGGATGATTCCTATGCTTCTACCAATCTTGCTAAGGATGAGTGTTTATTAGATGCTGGGACTGCAGAGGAGGCAATGCTTTCTGAGTTAACCCTCACCTATCATGCCTATGTTAAGTATTACACCACAGGTGGTTTTCGAAATGCGGGCAGGGATGCCGACTTTGATGAATATGAAAAAGAGTATGGAATCACCTATCAGGAATTCCTGGAACTTTTAAAACATCCGGAAGAGATGGATCTTACCTACACTGCCGGCAATGACATGGAATTTAAGGTGGCAGGAATCCTTCCGGATGACTATCAGGCATCCATGGTTCTTTCAGATGAGGCCTATGCATCGGTAGTCCTTGAAACCGCAAAGAAGTATCATCGTTTTGCGGCTTACAGTGAGGACCGAGAAGTCTTAAAGGAATTGATTGAAAAAAAGCTTTCTAAGGAATATGGTGATACCTTAAACTTCACAATCAATGATAAATATGGGGATGATATGGCAAAATTAAAAGAGGAAAGAAGCCAGATGTTAAGTGCTAGATTAATCGTAACCATTACCATTTTCGTAATTTCTATGATCCTCTTGTACTTTACCATGAAGGCCAATGTGGCGATGAGAATCACAGACCTGGGTGTGTACCGACTCCTAGGAATCTCAAAGGGAAGTATTATTGGACTCTTTGTCATTGAAAATGCTGTGATTACTTCTTACACCTCCTTATTGGGGGTAATCGTTACCACAATCATTACGAAATTTATTGCGTCGGTGCCTTCTTTGGAGATGGATTTGGTTTATCCTTGGTATGCAATCCTTTTCACGATCTTCTTCTTGTATTTGGTAAATATTGTAATCGGAATTCTTCCGGTAAGGAAGATGTTAAAACTTCCTCCAGCTCAGTTAGCTGCGAAGTATGATATGTAAGGCGGTGGAAGATGATTCGAATTGAAAATTTATCCAAATTTTACTATGACCAAAGTGGTGTCACTATGGGACTTCGCCGAATCAACCTCACCATGGAGCGAGGGGAATTCGTGGCGATTACCGGTGAAAGTGGTTCTGGTAAATCTACTCTTTTAAATGTAATTAGTGGAATGGATACCTTCGAGGAAGGAGAAATCTATTTTGACAACCATCCCACTTCCCATTTCGGACCGGACGATTGGGAAATCTATCGTCGTGACCGAATTGGATTTATCTATCAGAACTATAACTTGATTGATTCCTATACCGCCTTAGAAAATGTAGAGGCCGTCCTTTTATTGGGAAATCAGGAAAGAGAGGACCGAAAGGAAAAGGCCCTTTCCTATCTGGACAAGGTAGGTTTAAAAGAGGTGGCAAACCATCATGCCACCCAGCTTTCTTCCGGACAGAAACAAAGACTTGCCATTGCAAGAGCCTTGGCTAAGGAGACAGAATTAATTTTAGCAGACGAGCCAACGGGTAACCTGGATTCTGAAAATGGCCTTGCCATTATGAAACTCTTATATGAACTTTCTAAGGATCATTTGGTAGTTGTAGTTACCCATAACTTTGAACAGGTGGAACAATATGCTACAAGAAAAATCCGTCTTTATAGTGGAGAAGTGGTTTCAGATATCCAGGGAAAGATGGAAAAGGCAAAAGTAGAAGAGCAGCCGGTAGAAAAGAAAGAAGACCGGGTGGCTACTAAGAAAAAGACCTTTCGCAAGTCCCTGCAGACGGCAAGAAGGTTTGTTTCCATGAACAGACACTCGAAGCCTCACCGTACCCTTTTCATCTTCTTGTTTCTTCTGGCAGTTGCCGCGGGAATGTTTATTTTCTTTGGCTACTTTGTGGAAAATCTGGACGACAGTGACACGATGCGTTACACCAATTCGGCATTTGCCAATGCTTCAAAGGAGCGACTGGTGGTTCGAAAACCGGACGGGTCAAGTCTTGGTACAAAGGATGCCAAAAAGGTAGCCCGGATTTCCCATGTGGAAGAGGCAGACCTTTACGATGGGGCGAATGATGTGACCTACAGTTATCTGGAGGGAAGGGATTATAAGTTAACCTATCATTCAGAATCGAATAGCTTTAACAAGTTACCGGAAAGCGTATCCGTTGAGGTAATTGATAAGACCAAGTTTGTTCGAAGTGCCAGTGCACTTACCAAGGCTGGCTTAAAGTCTGGCAAATTACCTGTTAAGTATGATGAAGTAGTGGTTCCAAAGTCTTCCGGTTTAAAGTTGGGAGACAAGGCTACCTTCTACTTTACCAATGAAAATGCCTGGAGAGGGGATCCTTATGTAGGGATTGAAATGACCGTTACTGGTTTGGTTTCTGGTAAGGGAGCAGGCTGTTATTTTGCGGATGTTCTTTGCCAAGCCTTCTGTCAGGATAGTTCAGATATGAGAACTTCCATTTATTTGGCAGGTGGAGGAAGTGGTAAGGGAGTGGCCTCTGCCCCTTCTAGTTTAAGTGATGCCTTGGATGAGGCTTATGATCGAAGAGAGGGTGGTTCTACTACTTATCTTCGCTTAGAGGAATTGGTTTATATTCATAATCCTGACCTTGAGGAGGGAACCATTCGGGTATCGGAGGGCTTGATTGATTCTTGTATCCATGTGGATAGTAATAACAATGCCAAGCAGACGACCTATCAGATTTACGATCAGGCTTTGATGAAGTACAATCCGGGGGGAGATGAGGAGAAAAGAGTAGAATTAAACGTTAAAATTGCTTCTGAAATCAGCAAGTCTTCCGCTACGGTTTTAGAACTGTCCACAGATATTTATGAGGAAATCTTCCCGGACAGGAAGAGTCGTCAGATGACGGTTCATATTTCTGATAAGGCTTATACCGACCGGGTATTGGAGAATTTAACCAAAGCCGGCTATGATGCGATTAGTGTCTACCGGGTGGGTACCACCAAGTACATGCAGGTACATGTGGAGGAACGTTTAGTTGCCTTGGGAATCAGCCTTGGTGGAATTATTCTAATCTTTGTGCTTGGAACCTTTATTCTTTATCATTTGATGAAGTTAAATAAGGCAGATTTGATTATTCTTAAGTCCTTAGGAATGGAACGAAACACCATTCGGGGAATCAATTTCTATGAACTTTTAATTGGAATGCTAGTCTGTGATGTGATTGTTTTAATCCATGCAGTTGTCCTTTATCTTATGGGAGAAGTCAATATTAGTGGTATGATGAAGTACTTTAGACTTCCACAGTTTTTGATTTATTTGATCTTTACTTGGATTGTGGCAGCGGGAGCAGCGTTCTTCTATAACCGCTATATCGAGAAACGTAGTCGTTTAACAAATATAAAGGCAGATTAGTCCTAATTGTGCTTTTGAATATTTCATGATATAATAAAACCGCCTATCGCTTGATGGCGGTTTTATTTATTAAGGAGAACAACGGATGAGAAAAAATGTAAGGATTAAGGGAGCGATTCGTAATGTGATGATTGCCACCCTTATTATTTGTATTTTGGTCCTGCTGACAAATCTGCTTTTATTGGTATGTAATCGTAAGGCGGGTTTTCTTATGTTACCCTGTAGTATCATTACCCTGATTCTAACTTTGGTCCTTGTCATAGGAGCGCGAAATAAAATTACCGCTGCTATGATTGACTTTGCCACGGAATATTCTCTGTTACAAAAGGGGATTTTGGGAGAGTTGGCGGTTCCTTATTGCATGATGGACCGGGATGGAAAGATTCTCTGGCAAAACAAGACATTTACAGGGCTTTGTTTAGAGAGGGGTTATACAGGAAAAAGTAAAAAAGATGCTACGGTGTTATTTCCGGAATTAGAAGCAATCAAGGTGTCAGAGCCTCAGGAACTTTGGAAGAATGATACCTGCACCCTTGCTCTTTCGGTGGATAAAAAGTTTTATTTAGCGGAATTAAGAAAGATTAACACGGATCAATCCTTTAAAAATAGTGAAAGTCCAGGTTTGGAGGATGAAGGAGAGGAAAACTTTTTAATTGCCATGACCCTTTATGACCAAACCGAAGTACGTCGTTTAAAAAGGGTGAACCTGGAGCAACGAATGGTTTCCGGCCTTGTGTATATTGATAATTACGACGAGGCAAGGGCATCGGTAGAAGAGGTACGTCGAGAACTTTTGATTGCCTTAGTAGAGCGTAAGATTACCATGTACTTTGGTGCAGTAGATGCCATTGTGTTAAAGGTAGAGAAGGACAAGTATTTTGTTTCTTTCAAGCAGAAATCATTGAATAATTTACAAAGCAACAAGTTTTCTTTGCTGGATGATGTGAAGTCTGTGAATGTTGGTAATACCATGGCGGTTACCGTTAGTATTGCCATTGGAGCCGGAGGAGATACCTACGCTCAAAACTATGAATTTGCTAAAACAGCCATTGATCTTGCCCTTGGGCGAGGAGGAGATCAGGCAGTGGTTAAGAATAATGACAATGTTAGTTTCTACGGTGGAAAATCTAAGTCCGTGGAAAAGAGTACCCGGGTGAAGGCTCGAGTGAAGGCACATGCCCTACGAGAACTTTTATTAACGAAGGATCACGTTTTAATTATGGGTCACAAGATTGGAGACATTGATTGCTTAGGTGCAGCCATAGGTATGTATCGAGGAATTACAGAACTTGGAAAGAGTGCCCAGATTGTTATTAATACGGTTACCTCTTCCCTTCGACCTGTCTTTGACCGGTTTTCTGTGGCAGAGGGCTATAGCCCGGATCTCTTTGTAAATAGTGAAGAGGCTCTGGAAATTTTAGATGAAGATACCTTAGTGATCGTAGTAGATGTAAACCGTCCGAGTTATACGGAGTGTCCGGAACTGTTAGAACGTTCTCAGGCAACGGTCATTTTAGACCACCACAGACAGCAAAGTGGAGAGATTATTTCGAATGCTGCGCTTGCCTATATTGAGCCATCGGCTTCATCGGCTTGTGAGATGGTAGCGGAGATTTTGCAGTATCTTACGGATGATATTAAATTACGGCCGCAAGAGGCAGATGCCCTTTATGGTGGAATCGTTTTAGATACCAACCAGTTTACCAATAAGGTAGGGGTTCGTACCTTTGAGGCAGCAGCCTATATTCGTAAGGCTGGTGCGGATGTGATTCGAGTAAAGAAAATCTTTCGGGATTCTGAACTTGAGTACAAGGCCAAGGCAGAAACGGTTCAGTCGGCAGACGTGTTTGGAAAGTATTTTATTATGTCGGTTTGCAATCCGGATGGCCTGGAGTCACCAACAGTAGTGGCTTCTCAGGCGGCGAACGAATTGCTTAACATTAAAGATATTAAGGCGTCATTTGTATTGACACCTTATCAAAATCAGATTTATGTCAGTGCCCGGTCTATTGATGAGGTGAATGTGCAGCTAATCATGGAGCGACTGGGAGGAGGCGGTCATTTGAATATGGCTGGTGCCCAACTGGAAGACATGTCTTTGGCTGATGCGAAAGTATTGGTAAGAGATACGGTCTTAATGATGCAAAAAGAAAATGATATTTAACAGGAGGATTTTAAATGCAGGTAATTTTAATACAGGATGTAAAGTCTCTTGGAAAAAAAGGTGATGTGGTAAAAGTGTCAGAAGGATACGCCAGAAATTTCATCCTTCCTAAGAAACTTGGAATAGAAGCCACAAGTGCCAATTTAAATGATGTGAAATTAAAAAAAGCCAACGATGATAAGGTTGCCAAGGAGAATCTGGAGAAGGCTTCGGCTCTTGGAAAGAAGATTGAAGAAGGACAGGTAACCGTAGGAATTAAGGCGGGAAGCAATGGTCATTCCTTTGGTTCTGTGTCCAATAAGGAAATTGCAGAGGCTTTAAAGAGCCAGATGGGAATTGAAGTGGATCGCAAGAAGATTGTAATTCCTTCTCCGATCAAGTCAGAAGGTCGTTTTGAGGTAAGGGTAAAACTTCATGCAAAAGTTGCAGCGAAGCTTGCGGTGGTTGTAGAAGCCAAGTAGTTTTTGGAGTAAGAAATGGACGAAACGTTAGTAAAAAAGATAATGCCTCATAGCATGGAAGCGGAGCAGTCTGTGTTAGGGTCTATGCTTATGGACCAGGACGTCATTCCCGAAGTGGAGGAAATTTTAAAGCCGGAAGATTTTTACGCCAAACAGCATCAGATGCTCTATGGAGCAATTGTAGAGCTGTATGAAGCAGGAAAAACGGTGGATGTAGTTTCTTTAAAAGAACTGCTTTCTCAAAAGAAGGATGTACCGGAAGAATTAGGAAGTGTAGAATTTTTGCGAGAACTGTTAGGAGCGGTTCCTACCGGTGTGAATGCCAAGCAGCATGCACAGATTGTTAGAGACCGTGCGGCTCTTAGGAATATCATACGGATTACAGAGGGAATCAGTAACCGTTGTTACCTGGGCAAAGACACGGTAGATGATCTTTTAAATGATGCGGAACGAGAGATTTTTAATCTTACCCAAACCAGAGGTGTTTCGGGATATGTTTCGATTGCGGATGTGGCTTTGGAAACCTTAAAACAAATCGAAGAGGCAGCCAAAACCAAAGGAAATGTAACGGGTGTACGAAGTGGTTTTATTGACCTGGATAACATGACCACAGGTTTTCATCCATCCGATCTGATTTTAATTGCAGCCAGACCTGCCATGGGTAAAACTGCATTTGTATTAAATCTGGCAGAGCAGATGTGTTTTAGGGACCATAGGTGTGTTGCCATCTTCTCCTTGGAGATGAGTAAAACCCAGTTAGTAAACCGACTGGTATCTCAAGAATCCAAGGTGGATGCTCAGGCTATCCGTACAGGTAATCTTAGCGATGGAGATTGGGATCCTATTATGACCAGTCTTTCTATTATTGGAGAGTCTAATTTGGTGATTGATGATACTTCCAGTATTAAGGTATCGGAACTTCGTTCCAAGTGTCGAAAGTTTAAGGCTGAGATGGGGCTGGATTGTATTATTATCGATTACCTCCAGCTTATGACAGCAGATGGAAGACATGATAGTCGTCAGAATGAGATTGCATCCATTTCGAGAGCCTTAAAGGGACTTGCCCGTGAATTAGATGTCCCTATCATTGCCTTGTCACAGCTGTCTCGTGCGGTGGAATCCCGTGAAGACAAGAGACCAATGCTGTCGGATCTTCGAGAATCAGGAGCCATCGAGCAGGATGCGGATATGGTTATGTTCCTGTATCGAGATGATTACTATAATAAGGAAAGTGAAGAAAAGGGAGTGGCCGAGGTAATTATAGCAAAGCAAAGACATGGTTCTACCGGAACTGCAAAACTCCTTTGGCTTCCACAGTATACCAAGTTCGTAAATCGAGAACATCATCCAAGACGGGATTAGTTAAGACCTGTCGGTGAGACTTGTGGTTTCGGTAACCTAGGGTGGAAGATATTGTGGGAATTAGGATAACTAATAGAAGTAAGTTATCTCTAACTTGCTAGAAATAAATAAAAAACGGAAAATGTACTTGTGTGAATGAACTTTTTGTAATAGAATGTAATTGACAAGATTTACGAGAGCATCAGGCTCGGGATTACGATATTATAAGGAGGTTCGATTATGGCAAGAGTTATTTCTGACATTTGCGTCATGTGTGGTACTTGCGAAGGTGAGTGTCCAGTTGGAGCAATTTCTGCAGGAGATACTCAGTATCAGATTGATGCAGATGCGTGTATCGATTGCGGTGCTTGTGAAGCTGCATGTCCTACAGGAGCAATTTCTGAGGCAGAATAAGAAAATCAAATTTGTTTTTAATAAAGGGTCTCTTGTGTCACCGCACAAGAGACCTTTTATTTTTTTGCTTCTTTGAAATTTTATAGATGGCTTCTTGTAAAAGAATTGGTTTAATGGTAGAATAGCCAATGATATGTTTAAAAATAGGGAGTCTAGGCTTTCTTTTAAACAGAGAAATAGGTACAAGAAAGAATTTATTTAGGAGGTCTTAATATGAAATTAAGCAAAGCAGGCTGTTACCTTGTGGATGGAGTAAAACTTGTTGACGCAGAACAAGAAGACCAGGCAAAGCATGAATTAGGAGATCGTTATTTAAGTCCAACTGAGGCAAAGAAGAATACCATCGCTTATGGAATTCTAGAAAGCCATAACACCAGTGGTAATATGGATAAACTTCAGATTAAGTTTGATAAGTTGACTTCTCATGACATTACCTATGTAGGTATTATCCAGACTGCAAGAGCTTCTGGCCTTGAGAGATTTCCAATCCCATATGTACTTACAAACTGCCATAACTCACTTTGTGCTGTTGGTGGAACCATTAATGAAGATGATCATATGTTTGGTTTAACTGCTGCAAAGAAATATGGCGGAATCTATGTTCCACCTCATCAGGCAGTTATTCACCAGTTTGCAAGAGAGATGCTTGCAGAAGGTGGAAAGATGATTTTAGGTTCTGATTCTCACACCCGTTATGGTGCGCTTGGTACAATGGCTATGGGTGAAGGTGGTCCTGAGCTTGTAAAGCAGCTTTTAGAGCAGACCTATGATATTAATATGCCAGGGGTTGTGGCAATCTATTTAGATGGTGAGACTGCAAAGGGGGTTGGTCCTCAGGACGTTGCCCTTGCTATTATTGGCGAAGTATTTGCTAAGGGCTATGTAAAGAATAAGGTAATGGAGTTTGTAGGACCTGGTGTGTCTAAGTTAAGTGCAGACTTCCGTATCGGTGTAGATGTTATGACTACCGAGACTACTTGTCTTTCTTCTATTTGGAAGACCGACGAGAAGATTCAGGAATTCTATGAGATTCACAAGAGAGGCGAGGCATACAAGGAGTTAAATCCTGGTGCAGTTGCTTACTACGATGGTTGCGTTTATGTAAATCTTTCAGAGATTAAGCCTATGATTGCTATGCCATTCCACCCAAGCAATACCTATACCATTGATTTTGTAAATGAAAATCTTGAGGATGTACTTGCTGAAGTGGAGAAGAAGGCTTTAGTAAGCTTAGATGGTGCAGTTGATTATCATTTAAGGGATAAGATCGTAGATGGAAAACTTTATGTAGATCAGGGAGTCATTGCAGGTTGTGCCGGTGGTGGATTTGAAAACATCTGTGCAGCAGCAGACATTATGGAAGGCAAGTATATTGGTTCTGATAAGTTTACCTTCTCTGTATATCCTGCATCTATGCCGGTTTACATGGAATTAATTAAGAACGGAAGCGTTGCAAACTTAATGGAGTCCGGTGCAGTCATCAAGACCGCTTTCTGTGGCCCTTGCTTTGGTGCTGGTGATACTCCTGCTAACAACGCATTTTCAATCCGTCATTCTACCCGTAACTTCCCTAACCGTGAAGGTTCTAAGTTACAGAATGGTCAGATTTCATCGGTAGCCTTAATGGATGCTCGTTCTATTGCAGCAACCGCTGCAAACAAGGGATTCCTTACCTCGGCTATGGATCTTGATGTTGAGTTTAAGAACCCAACCTATCATTATGATAGCAGAATCTATGCCAACCGTGTCTTTGATTCTAAGGGACAGGCAGATCCTTCTGTTGAATTACAGTTTGGTCCTAATATCAAGGATTGGCCGGAGATGAGTCCACTTCCAAAGAACCTTGTGGTAAAGATTGTATCAGAGATTCATGATCCTGTTACAACTACCGATGAGTTGATTCCTTCCGGTGAGACTTCTTCTTATCGTTCTAACCCATTGGGTCTTGCAGAGTTTGCTCTTTCAAGAAAGGATCCTAAGTATGTAGGACGTGCAAAGGAGATTCAGAAGGCCCAAAAGGCAATTGAAGCTGGTGAGTGCCCGGGACAGGCAGTTCCTGAGGTTCATGAAGTGATGGATATTATTAAGGCTAAGTTCCCGGAGGTTTCTCGTGACAATATCGGATTTGGTTCAACTATTTACGCAGTAAAGCCAGGTGATGGTTCAGCCAGAGAGCAGGCTGCTTCTTGCCAGAAGGTGCTTGGTGGATGGGCAAACATTGCTCAGGATTACGCAACCAAGAGATATCGTTCAAACTTAATTAACTGGGGTATGCTCCCACTCTTATATCCTGGAGATTGTGAATCTCTTCCATTCAAGAATGGGGATTATATCTTTATTCCAGATGCAATTGCAGCAATTGCAGAAAAGAAGGAAATCATTCCTGCTTATATCATTAAGGATGGAGATATGGAGCCGGTAGAGTTCGGCATTGGCGAGTTAACCGATGATGAACGTGAGATTATCCTTAAGGGATGCTTGATTAACTATAATAGAAGATAAGAAGTGTTCAAATGAGTAAGAAACAAGAAAAAAAGACGTTGCTCCCTATTTACCTTGGCCTTTTGTTTGTTGGCCTTGTTTTGGCTCTTGCATTTACCCTTATAGCTCCGAAACTATCGGAAAAGATTGGTGTTTTTGATGCTTTGTGTGAATACAATGTGGAAACAAACCGGGAAGCAAACATTTATTTAGACCAGGGGGTCAAACAAAATTATGTTTGTGGTCTTCAAAGGGTTCGTTCCATTGATCTGATTTTTGAATTTGCTAAAAATACCACCAAAGGAAAGGCTCAGGTAACGGTTTATGACTTAACCGACCAGAAGGTGGTGGGAACATGTGAGAAAGATTTGCTTTATGTGAAACATAATAAAAAGACAAACTTTGAGTTTGAATCATTATTAGAGGTGAATCCAAATCATCAATTTCAGCTACAAATCGCTGTAACTGGTTATGAGAATAAGGAGAAAAGTCCAAGTGTGCATTTTGCAATGGATGCAGCAGATCAGGAAAACCTATTTTGGGGCGATAACCCGGCGGATGGACAGTTAATCATGACCATTCATGGATATAATGAGGGAGCAGGTCACCATAAGGTCTTCTTCTTCCTTGCCTTGCTTGGAATAGAAGGAATTCTCTTCCTGCTTGCCTTTGCAGTAATGAACAAGGATTTTGTAAAACCAAGGAAAGCAGAATGGGTCATTGCCTTCGGTGTGATTTTAGCCTGTGCCTGTCTCTTTAATCAGGGAGCAGATATGTTTTTAACCATTAAGCATGCTCATTTGTTAACTTCCTGCATTTCTCACGGAGACATAGGAGAATTTTATAAACAATCGCTGGTATCGGCGGTAGAAAGCGGTGTGATCACCGACGCATGTAACTATAACATTGTGCTCTACTTGATTTTAGCGGTGATTATGTTACCGATTTCAATCATTCAGCATGTAGGGGCCTATACGTTTACGGATATTCAGGAAGTTACTTACTTTAATATCATTGTTTCTGTTGCCTTGGTATATGTTGCCTATGAGTTGAATCGCCTGATGCTTGATTTAAAGTTAAAGGAAGAGACTGCAAAGACAACCGCTTACCTTTATCTCACATCCCTTATGGTATTAATGGCCTCTGTGGGATTTAGTCAGATGGATGTATTTTACCTAATCTTTGTGGTATGGGGACTTAGGGCATATGTAAAGAAGAAATATATTCGTTTTTCTCTTTTATTTTCTGTTGCCATTATGCTAAAGAGTTTTCCGATTCTATTCTTTGTCCCAATGATCTTACTTGTAGAAAAGAGAATGCTTCATATCATCAAGCATATGGTAATCGCCCTTGGCGCAACCCTCCTTTATGGTGTGGTTTACAGCAAGGACTTAGGCTATCAGTTCTCGAAGGAAGTTTTGGGAGAGATCTACAACTTCAAGAATCGTTTGGTATCAGGCGGGTTTGAAACGGAACTGGGCTTTTTGTCAGTCTTTATCCTAATCCTGGTCATTACCTGTCTCTGGAGTTTTGATAAAAAGATTGAAGAAAAGGACAACTGGAAATATATGATTATTTTCCCAAATATTATATTGGGAGCATTTTTGGTCTTGGTGGGTTGGCATCCTCAGTGGATGTTAATTGCCACGCCTTTTATCGCCATGGCTTGTGCCCTGTGTCGGGAAGAGAGGTCCTTTCTTTATTGTGAATGGGGAATGGGTGTCTTGTTCTGGATCATTAGTTTTATTCGGTTCAGAGGTGTATCAGATGTGACCATGGTCAATCGAGGGATTCTTGCAGAAATCTTTGATTACCAGTCTTATTCGTTTATGATCGCGGATATAATTAAGGTTACAGACATGCTAAATAGTGTTATTTTTACCGCATTTACAGGAATTATCATTTACTATTGCTATAGCATGGTAAAGCAACTTTCCAAGAAGGCCAGTGTGAATGATTGCGAAAAAAGGCCAATAGAACATGGTGTCATAGCGGCTAGACAGATTACCGCAATTTTAATCATTTTATTTATGATGTACTTATATTTTTACAAGGGATAAAATACCAAGGAGATAAAAAATGGGTATTAGTGTTATTTTATTAGCTTATAAGGAAGCTGAAAATTTAAAGGTGTTATTACCGCAGATTAAAGAGAATGTAGAAAAGTGTGGAGAGCCATATGAGATTTTGGTGATTGATACAGCAAAGCCTCTGGACAATACTCCTGAAGTTTGTAAAGAGTTTGGGGCTCAGTATATCAATCAGGAGGAGCCGGCTTTTGGTGGTGCCTTCCGTACCGGTATTAAGTATGCAAAACAAGAGAAGTTTTTGATTTTAGACAGTGATGGTTCTCATCCACCAAAGTATATTCCGGATCTTTATAAAAAATTTACCGAAGAAAACTGTGATGTGGTAATTGGTTCAAGATATGTAGAGGGCGGTGTGACAGATGACGCCAAGTCTTCTCAGATCATGTCTAAGATTTTAAATACTACCTTCCGAATTTTCCTTGGTATTAAGGCAAAGGATATTTCCACAGATTATCGTATGTATGACACAAACCAGTTAAAGAAGGTGGAATTAAAGTGCAAGAACTACGATGTTTTACAGGAAGTCCTTTTAAAACTTCGATTGAATAACAAGAAGTTAAAGATTGGGGAAACACCAATTAGCTTTAGTAAGAGAATGTATGGGGAATCCAAGAGACAGTTGCTTAAGTTTATTATCAGCTATTTAAAGACTCTTTTCTACTTACTTGGTATTCGAATTGGACACACATTTAAGAAAAAATAAATAAGGGAATAAGAGGACAGATGAAAAAAGTATTGATTTTCGGTGTGGCTGGATTTGTTGGAGGCTATTTGGTAAAAGAATTTGCAAAGGCAGGCGGCTATCACATTTATGGAAGCGATATGGTAGAATCATTTGCACAAGAGGAGCTCTCTGCTTACTATCCTTGCGATATTTTAGATGGCCCTGCTTGTGAGGCTCTTATTGAATCAATTCAGCCAGATTACATTATTAATCTGGCTGCTTTGAGTTCTGTAAGAATGTCATGGGATCTACCGGAAAAGACAATTGAAATTAACGTACTAGGGGCTATGCATATTATGGATGGTGCCGTAAAGTTAGAGAAAAAACCGGTACTTTTAATGGTGGGATCCAGTGAGGAATATGAGATTTCAGATAAGGCATTAAGGGAGGAGTCTCCTCTTTCTGCCAATAATCCTTATGGAATTTCTAAAGCGACCTTGGAGCAAATGGCAGAGATCTACCGGATGAAGTATAAGATTACCATTTATTTTACCCGGTCTTTTAACCATACTGGCGTCGGACAGAAGCCTGTCTTTGTGGTGCCTAGTTTTGCCAAACAGGTGGCAGAGATTGAAAAGAGTCAGGGGCCTGGGGTCATGAAAGTTGGGAACCTAAGTGCCATGCGTGATATTAGTGATGTGCGAGACGTAGTTTGCGCCTATCGTATGATTTTGGAGTCTGGTAGCAAGGAAAAAGTTTTTAATGTAGGAAGTGGAAAGGCTAGCAAGATTCAGGAGATCCTTGAAATTCTGATTGGTTTTTCCTCTTATGAAATTAAAGTGGAGCAGGACCCGGATAAGATGAGGCCTAGCGACAATCCATTTATTTGCGCAGACAACACGTTATTAAAGAAGGAGACAGGTTGGTCTCCAAAGTATTCCATTGAGGATACGGTTAAGGCATTATTTGATTATTATGTAGAGGAATAGGGAGGTTATTATGGCATTAGCAGAAGAAATAATGACAAAATATGAAAGCTGGAAGGAAAAGGCTTGCTGGGATCAGGAAGTAAAAGAAGAATTAGAGAAGATGGCAGGGGATGAGACATGGATGGAAGATGCCTTTTATCGTGACCTGGCCTTTGGAACCGGAGGGCTCCGGGGTGTAATCGGAGCAGGCACCAATCGAATGAACGTCCACACTGTAGCCAAGGCATCACAGGGGCTTGCCAATTATGTAAAAAAACATTTTCCAAAGGGAAAGAGAAAAATTGCCATTAGTTTTGATTCAAGAATCAAATCGGATCTTTTTTCTCAGACGGCAGCAGGTGTATTTGCGGCAAATGGAATTGAGGTTGCGATTTATCCGGTTCTTATGCCAACCCCTTGTTTGTCTTATGCAGTTCGTGCTCTTTCTTGTTCGGCAGGTGTTATGGTAACTGCTTCTCATAACCCGTCCAAGTATAATGGTTATAAGGTTTATGGGGCAGATGGATGTCAGATTACCACAGAGGTAGCGGCAGAAATCCTAGGAGAGATTGAATCGATTGATGTGTTTGATGGCGTTTCATGCATGTCATTTGAAGAGGGAAAAGAGAAGGGTCTGATCTCTTTGATTTCTGATGAGATTTATACCGACTTTATTGAGGAAGTGAAAAAGCAGAGCGTTTTAAAGGATGAAAAGGTGGATAAGGATGTAGCAATTGTTTATACTCCCCTTCATGGAACCGGTTTAAAACCTGTGCTTCGTGTTTTAAAGGAAAGTGGTTTTGGCAATGTGACTGTTGTAAAAGAGCAGGAAGAACCAGATGGCAATTTTACTACTTGCCCATATCCAAACCCTGAAATCAAGGAAGCCATGGCGCTTGGTATGGAATATGCCAAGAGGTGCCAGGCAGATCTTCTTTTGGCTACTGATCCGGATGCGGACCGTGTGGGAATCGCCGTAAAAACAGCGGAGGGAGACTATCAGCTGTTAACCGGCAATGAAACCGGTATGCTCCTTTTAAATTATATCTTAGATCGTAGAAGTGCCAATGACACCATGCCGAAAGATCCGGTAATGGTGAAGACCATTGTAACCATTGATATGGCAGAGCGGATCGCTGCTCATTATGGGGTTTCAACCATTAATGTCTTAACTGGATTTAAGTTTATCGGGGAGCAGATAGGTCTCCTTGAGGAAAAAGGTAAGGAAGATTCCTATGTCTTTGGCTTTGAGGAAAGCTATGGTTATCTGACTGGTTCCTATGTTCGTGATAAGGATGCGGTAGATGGTGCATACATGATTTGTGAAATGTTTGCTTATTATAAGAGCCAGGGCATTAGCCTGCTTGACCAGTTAAATAGTCTTTATAAGGAATATGGATATTGCTTAAATACCCTTCATTCTTATCAGTTTGAAGGCTCTAAGGGCTTTGCCAAGATGCAGGAAATTATGAAGGACTTTAGGGAAAAACCTAAGACTTCCTTTGGTCCAAAGAAGGTGAAGAAATGCCTGGATTATTTGGAAGGGTTGGATGGACTTCCAAAGTCAGATGTTTTAAAGTATCTTCTTGAGGACCAGTGTTCCGTAGTGGTTAGACCATCGGGAACCGAGCCAAAGCTTAAGGCCTATATTTCTATTACGGCAGAAAGCAGGGAAAAAGCAGAGGCCATTGAGGTCTTAATCGCAGACTATCTTTCAGAACTTATGAAATAATAGTAGGATTCGGCACTGTGCAATGTGCCGAATCTTTTTTTCTGAAAATAATTTGCTTGCATTCATCATCTTCTTATGTTAAAATCTCAACTTGTGATATATATTCCTTGTTACCCGCATTGGGTAGCCAGAGACCAAAAGGAGGTGCGAAAAGCATGAACAAATATGAATTAGCAGTAGTAGTTAGTGCAAAGCTTGAGGATGATGCAAGAACAGCCGTAGTTGAGAAAGTTAAGTCTTTAATCGCTCGTGTTGGTGGTACTGTAACATCTGTTGACGAGTGGGGTAAGAAGCTTTTAGCTTACGAAATCCAGAAGACAAACGAAGGTTACTACTACTTTATCAAGTTCACATCAAAGCCAGAAGCTCCAGTAGCTCTTGAGCCTGAGATGCGTATTGTTGATGGCGTGCTTAGATATCTTATTCTGAAAGATGAGGGTATCGAGCAGGCAGCAGAAGTAGCTGAGCAGCCTGAAGCATAAGTACTAGCTTCGATTATACGAAGGAGGGTACAGAATGAACAAGGTAATTTTAATGGGAAGATTAACCAGAGATCCTGAGGTTCGTTATTCAGGACAGGATGGTCAGATGGCAGTGGCAAGATTTACTCTTGCTGTAGATCGAAGATTTAAGCGTGATGGAGAGCCAACTGCTGATTTCCTTCGTTGTGTTGCCTTCAGACAGAGAGCTGAGTTCGCTGAGAAGTATTTACATCAGGGAAGTAAGATTCTCGTTGAGGGAAGCATCCAGACCGGTAGTTATACCAATAAGGATGGCGCAACTGTCTATACTACCGACATCATGGTGGAGAATATGGAATTTGCTGAGAGCAAGAATGCTGCAGCAAGCGGAGAAGCAAACTTCAATGCTTCACAGAATGCTGGTCCGGTTCCAAGCCAGATGAATCCTAGCAGCGCCGATGGTTTTATGAATGTGCCAGAAGGTGTTGAAGATGATGGTCTTCCATTTAATTAAGATGTGCATTTAATCAGGAAAGAGAATTATCCAAGAGTTTTATAGGAGGTCAAGAATCATGGCATATAGTAATGATCGTGGCGATTCACCTAGAAGAACAATTCGTAGAAGAAGAAAAGTCTGCGTATTCTGTGGTGAGAACGCTACTGCAGTCGATTTTAAGGATGTTAATAAGTTAAAGAAGTATATTTCTGAGAGAGGTAAGATTCTCCCTAGAAGAATTACAGGTAACTGTGCTAAGCATCAGAGAGCTGTAACTTTAGCTGTAGAGAGAGCTAGACACTTAGCTTTACTTCCATACACCTTAGATTAATGTAAGATGTTTCAAGGCGCTGTAGGTTTCCTACAGTGCCTTTTTCTTATGTTTTATAAGTTGCAATGGAAGTTTACATTTGCTATAATTGAAATGGTGCCTTGTGGATAAAAAACAGGGAACCCAAGAGTAGAGATTAAATATTAAAGGAGATTTATATGAAAAAAGCGTTTATTACAGGAATTACAGGTCAGGATGGATCATACTTGGCTGAGTTTCTTTTAGAGAAAGGTTATGAGGTTCACGGTTTAATTAGAAGATCGGCAGAACATAACACAGAAAGAATTGACCATATTATTGATCAGTTAAAGCTTCATGAGGGGGATTTGTCAGACAGTTCTTGTTTGATTCGATTAGTAGGAGAGATTATGCCGGATGAGATTTATAATCTTGCAGCACAGTCTCACGTAGGTACTTCTTTTGATGCAGCTGAATATACCGGTGATGTAGACGCCCTTGGAGTTCTTAGAATTCTCGAGGCGGTTCACATCAATCATTTAGATAAGAAGACCAGAATCTATCAGGCCTCTACCTCAGAACTTTACGGAAAGGTTGAAGAGGTTCCTCAGAATGAGAATACCCCATTCCACCCATTTAGCCCATATGCAGTCGCTAAGCAGTATGGCTTCTGGATGATGAGAGAATATCGTGAAGCTTATGGCATGTTCTGCTGTAATGGTATTCTTTTCAACCATGAGTCTGAAAGACGTGGTGAGAACTTCGTAACCAGAAAGATTACCTTAGCAGCAGGTCGTATTGCTTGCGGACTTCAGGATCACTTAGAGCTTGGTAACTTAGATTCTAAGCGTGACTGGGGTTATGCCAAGGATTATGTAGAGTGTCAGTGGTTAATCCTACAGCAGGATGAGCCGGATGACTATGTAATCGCTACCGGTGTTCAGCATACAGTACGTGAATTTACTGAGCTTGCATTTAAGAATGACGGTATTGAACTTGAGTGGAGAGGAACTGGCTTAGACGAGAAGGGTTACGATAAGAAGACCGGTAAGATGCTTGTTTGTGTAAATGAGCAGTGGTATCGTCCTACTGATGTTGTTGATCTTTGGGGGGATCCTACTAAGGCTAAGACTAAGCTTGGATGGGATCCACAGAAGACCAGCTATGAGGAGCTTTGTGCAATCATGGCAGAGTACGACCTTAAGAAGGCTAAGAAGGAAGCAGGATTAGCATAATGAATATTATTTTATTATCAGGTGGTTCCGGAAAAAGATTGTGGCCACTTTCTAATGACATCCGTTCTAAGCAGTTTATTAAAATTTTTAAAACTCCGGATGGAAAGTATGAGTCTATGGTTCAGCGTATGTACCGTAAGATTCGTGAAATCGATGCAGATGCCAATGTAACGGTTGCTACCTCTATGCAGCAGGTATCTGCCCTTAGAAATCAGTTAGGGGAAGGTGTTGGTATTTCAGTAGAACCATGTCGAAGAGATACCTTCCCAGCCATTGCCCTTGCAACAGCTTACCTGAAGGATGTTCAGGGGGTAGAAGATGAGGAGCCGGTGGTAGTTTGTCCGGTAGACCCATTTGTAGATGATAGTTATTTTGAGGCCTTAAGTGAATTGGCAAAGCTTGCTGCTAAGGGAGAATCAAATCTTACCTTAATGGGCATTGAGCCTACCAAGCCAAGTGAAAAGTTTGGCTATATTATTCCAGAGAGCAATTATAAGGTTTCTACGGTTGATACATTTAAGGAGAAACCGGATGTGGAAACTGCCAAGAAGTATATTGATCAGGGAGCCCTCTGGAATGGTGGTGTTTTTGCTTATAAGTTGGGCTATGTTTTAAACAAGGCTCATGACCTGATGGATTTTGAGGATTATGCAGACCTTTACTCAAAATATGAAAATCAGAATAAGATTAGTTTTGATTATGCCGTAGTAGAGAAGGAATCAAAGATTTCGGTTATGAGACATTCCGGTGTTTGGAAGGATCTTGGTACCTGGAATACCCTTTCAGAAGCTATGGAAGAAAAGATCATTGGCAATGTTATTACCAATGATACTTGTGACAATATTAATGTAATTAACGAGATGGATGTTCCAATCCTTTGTGTTGGCCTAAAAGACCTTGTGGTTGCTGCCAGTGCAGATGGTATTTTGGTTTCGGATAAGGAACAGTCGGATCAGATCAAGCCTTATGTAGAAAGCATGAATCAGCAGATCATGTATGCGGAAAAATCCTATGGAACTTACCGGGTATTAGATGTTGAGGATGGTAGTCTTACCATTAAGGTAGACTTAAAGGCCGGTCAGCATATGACCTATCATAGTCACGAGTTACGAGACGAAATCTGGACGGTTATTTCCGGAAGCGGGAAAACCATTGTAGACGGAATGGAACAGGAAATTCATCCCGGTGACGTAATTACGATGGCTGCAGGATGCAAGCATACCGTAATTGCTACCACAGACTTGAACTTGATTGAGGTTCAGGTTGGTAAGAGCATTAGCGTTCAAGATAAAAAGGTATATGAATGGGAGTTTTAGTATGAATGTGGGTTCTCCATTTTTACTTTCTCCGGCTGGTAAGGATTATCTTTGGGGCGGAAGTCGATTAAAGGATGATTATGCCAAGGAATTGGATATGAGCCCTTTGGCTGAAACCTGGGAGTGCTCTACTCACCCGGATGGACCCAGTATCGTGGCAAGTGGACCAAACCAGGGGAAGTTGTTAAGTGATGTAATTAAAGATCATCCGGAATACCTTGGTACACGACCTCTTGCTATGATGACGGAGGAAGAGATTGCCAAGGGAGATATTCCAATCTTAATTAAATTTATTGATGCCAAGAAGGACCTTTCCGTCCAAGTTCATCCCAGCGATGAATATGCCAAGAAGGAGGAAGGCGGTCAAAGAGGAAAAACCGAGATGTGGTATGTATTGGATGCCAAGAAGGATTCTTCTTTGATATATGGTTTTCATCATGATATTAGCAAGAAAAAATTGGAGAAATCTTTAAAGGCCGGAACGGTAGAGCGTTATCTTCAAAAGGTTAGCGTAAAAAAAGATGATGTGTTTTTGATTAAGGCCGGAACGGTGCATGCCATTGGTGCCGGAATTATGGTTGCAGAAATTCAAGAAAGTTCTAACCTAACATATCGAATGTACGATTACAATCGTCTTGGCAAGGACGGCAAGCCAAGAGAATTGCATATTGAGAAGTCCTTAGCTGTTGCGAATTTAAAGCATAGCCAGATTCCTCGTCAGCCGATTAGAACCTTACAGTTTCGACCTGGAGTAGCCAGCGAGCTTTTATGCCGTTGCAAATATTTCCAAACCAAACGCTTGATGATTAATACGGAAGTCTATAAGAAGATGATTTCTGTTTCGGCAGATCCCAGTAGTTTTCAGGTTCTACTTTGTTATGACGGATGTGGACTTTTAATTCCGGAAAACGGAGATGTTTTACCTTTCTTTAAGGGTGATTGCATTTTCGTGCCTGCGGCTAATTCCGGGGAATTCAAGCTTCATGGAAAGGCAAAGCTTTTGAGGGTAAATTGCTAACTATAATTAAGATGTTTTTATGGGCGGCCTTTTTAGGACGTCCATTTTTTAAGAGGTGAAAAAAAGATGAAGTATAAGAATCTGATTTTTGATGTGGATGGAACCCTATGGGATTCTACAGATTTGGTGGCGATTAGCTGGCAGGAAGCGGTGGATCAGTTGGGCTACAGTAAGGCTAAATTGTCTGGACCAAGGCTGAAACAGGAATTTGGTAAGCCGATGGATGTGATTGCTAAAAATCTTTTTGCTGACCTGAATGATCCTTGGAAGATGCAGGAACTCTTAGATCTTTGTTGTAGGAAGGAAGAAGATTTTCTAAGAACCTGTAAAAAGGATGTCACCTATCCCGGAATGAAAGATTGCCTTACAGCGCTTTCTAAGGACTATAAGCTTTTTATCGTGAGTAATTGTCAGTCCGGTTATATCGAGGTCTTTATGGAGGCTTGTCAGGTAGAAGACTTGATTTGTGATATAGATTGCTTTGGAAATACCGGGGTTTCTAAGGACCGGACCATTAAAATTTTGATGGAAAGAAATAAGCTAGATCCAAAGGAGTGTGTCTACATTGGGGATACCAGGGGAGATCAGTTGGCAGCGAAAGGAGCAGGCATTGACTTTATCCATGCCTCTTATGGCTTTGACCCGGACCTTGTGGCGGAACAGAAAATCAAGGAATTAAAGGATTTGTTAGAAATGTAAGAGAAAAAATACCAGCTATGGATCAAACCATAGCTGGTATCTTGCTTTTTTAGACCTCAGGCTCCTTAGTGTCAGAAGGATTTTCCCTACTAGTGGTGGTCTCTTCCGATTGGGTGGTTGTTTCATTCTGAACAGGACTTGGATCGATAACAATTACAGTTTTACTAAGAGTGGTTGTCTTACCCTTAGGAATCGTAATGGTATAAAGGATCGTGTAGGTTCCGGCACTGGTAAAGGTATAGTTGCCTTCGCTATCGATTTTTTCACCATTGACAGACACGGAAAGGTTGTTGGTGAGGTTTACGCCGGTTGCACTAGATGCACTTACACCGCTGAATAAGTGAATGGTGGTTCCGGTAGGAATTGCTTTGGAATAGTCTGCGCTTGCAGTAATGATTGGTGCTTTCTTGTTTACAACCTTGAACTTAATCTTGCGAACGCGTTTGGTGTAGGGACTTTTCTTATAAGTTCCTGTGTAGGTTACGGTGTAAGTACCAATCTTGTTGGTATTTACAGAACCTTTTACAGTAATGTTAGATTTACTGATGGATTTTTTCTTGTAGGTTTTAATAGAAATATATTTTCTAAGGTTCTGAATGGTTGTGCCATACTCAATCTGAATGGTTTTCTTAGAGGAAAGACGAACTCTTTGGTCGACAACCTTAAGGGTAATGGTCTTTGAAGCAGAAACACCATTGGTAGAGGTGGCTGTATAACGAATCTTGTACTTACCGGCCTTATGGAAGATGGCAAGACCACTGGCAATGGAATCCCAGGTTTTACTTGATTTGTTGTAGTAAGCAACCTTAATGCTGCTTGAAACATCTTCAGAGAAGAAGTTTTGAGCAGAGACACCGCTTAAGAGGTTGACCTGCTTATTCATAGCGGTGGTCATGTTTTTGGCACCGCTAAAGGTTGGGGCGGCAACGTCTTTTACAATATAGGTGATGGTTGCTTTGGCGGTACGGCCAAGGCCATCGGTTACCTTATAAGTGATTTTATACTTTCCAAGTTTATTGGTTTTGACACGACCCTTGGCAACTTTGCAAGTGCTGGTAATGTCATTGCCCAAGGAGTCTAAAGCGGTAATGGCTGCTCTGGGTTGGAATTTGCTCTTGTACTGAACGTATCTGGAACCGGTTAACTTAATGGAAGGTTTCGCGCTGTTCCATGGGTTTTCCGGGTCTGGATCCGTTGGGTCCCAATTGGTGTACTTGCCGTTGTTAATCTTCATTAGGCTGGGTTTGCCTAGTGGGTCATCAGAGGATGAACCACGGAAGATTTCTACACGGGTACCAAGAGGGCAGTTGTCATAAATCCACTTGGCATCGATCACAGTTAAACGGATACAACCGTGGGATTCGGTGCTACCTAAGAGGTTATAAGCGGAAGTTGCCATGGAAGACTTGTCTCCATTCGTCCAATAGTAGACAGAATGGAAGAGGACTCCACCATAGATTCTGGTACAGTACTGGCCATAGGATGGACCGAGAAGTAACTTCCAGCGATATTTGATTGGGGTATAGTAGGTTCCTACTTTGGTGCCCCAACCAGGAGAACAAATCATAGCTTTAACAGGAGTACCATTTTGTTTGTAAACAGTAGTGGTACAGGTTCCCAAGTTTACACGGATGTAATAGTCTCCTGCGCCATCATTAGCAAATGCTGCCTTTGGGAGCATGAACAAGAGGGCAAGCAGGAGGAAGGCAGATGCCGTGAATTTTGAAATGCCTTTCATAAATTCCTCCTTAAAAAATAATCTTTTTCTAGTGTTTTTTTCATTGTCAAACGTCTTTATTATAATCATAAGAAGAAAAAAACACAACCACTTAATAAATACTTTATTGAAAAAAGGGGAAAAGCCCGTTTTGAATTGCACTTTAAGGGTATTTGGTTTATAATCGTTAGGAATCGTCAGATAAGGAGAGTAGTATGTATCAGTATGAAAGTCGAGTCAGTTATAGTCAGTTAAACGAAGAAGAAAAACTATCCCTTCCGGCAATTTTAAATTATTTACAAGATTGTAGTACGTTTGAGTCGGAAGACCTTGAAGTGGGAATGGAATTTTTAAATCAAGAAAACCGGGCTTGGCTTTTGGCGGAATGGCAAATTTTTTTGGAAGAGGATGCAAAGATTGGAGATCCTCTAACCATTGCTACTTGGCCTTATCGTTTCGATTCCTCGTTAGGTTATCGTAATCTGGAAATAAAAAGCAAGGATCGGATTATTGCCAGGGCACGGTCCAAGTGGTTTTTAATAGATACAGAAAAGGAAAGACCGGTAAGACTTACGGAAGAAATCACAGGAGCCTATGAATTAGGACCGGCATTCTCTTATCCGGAAGTAAACTACAAGATTCGAATGGCAAAAGAAGAGGTCAAGGAATACCCACGGATTATGATTCCAGCTTTTGCCATGGATACCAATCATCATATGAATAACCAGAAGTACCTGGAGTTTGCCATGGAGTATCTGCCAGAGGATAGGGAGATAAAAAAGATTGTAATCCAATACAAGGTCCAGTGTAAAAAAGGAGAATGGATAAAGCCGGTGAGTTTTGTCCGGGAAGATTTTTTTGTGGTTGGATTTGTAAAAGAGGATGGAAAGGTCGCGGCCTTTGTGGCATTTAGATAAAAAGAAAAAGGAATGAATCGATGAAATTAGGACAAATTCAGAAGTTAAAAGTAATTAGCAAAAAGGATCACGGAATCTACTTGGGAGATGAGAATGAGCGGGTTCTCCTTCCGGCTAAGCAGGTTCCGGAGGGAACAAAGATTGGGGATGAATTATCGGTATTTTGCTACCGAGATTCAGATGACCGATTGATTTGTACCACCAAGCTCCCTTTGATTACCGTAGGAGAAGTGGCAAGACTAAAGGTCTTACAAAAAACAAAAATTGGAACTTTCCTTGATATGGGCTTAGAAAGAGACTTATTCTTGCCATATAAGGAGCATACCACGGTTTTAAAGGAGGGACAAGAGGTTGTAGTAGCCATGTATGTGGATAAGAGTAACCGCCTGGCGGCAACCATGAAGATTTACCAGTATCTCAATACGGATTCTTTCTACAAGAAGGACGACGAGGTAAAGGGTTATGTCTATGAAAAAATTGACTCCTTTGGCTGCTATGTAGCGGTAGATGATAGTTACTCGGCTATGATTCCACGTCAGGATTGCAAAGGGATCGAGGTTGGTCAGGACATTACTGCTAGAGTGGTAGAGGTAAGAGAGGATGGAAAGCTAACCTTAAATCCAAGAAAGAAGGCTTATCTTCAGATGGAAGATGATATGGTGACAGTTCTTAAGGTCCTTGAGGAGTACTCAGGTATCCTTCCATATAACGACAAGGCTTCTGCTGCAGTCATTGAAAATGACTTCCACATGAGTAAGAACGCCTTTAAGCGGGCGGTAGGCCATCTCTACAAGAATGGCAAGATTGAAATCACGGATCAAAACATTAAAATTCTATAGTCTTCGAACGGATAAACCGTTTGATCATAAATCATTTTAAGTAAAGGAGTTTCATGAATGAAGAAAGTAATTAGTACAGACAAGGCACCAGCAGCAATCGGACCATATTCACAGGCAATTGAAGTGAATGATATGATCTTTACTTCAGGAGTTATCCCTGTAGTTCCGGCAACCGGAGAAATCCCAGAGGGAATTGAGGCTCAGGCAGATCAGGCGATCGGCAATTTAGTTGCTTTGCTTGAGGCGGCTGGCACGAAGGCAGAGAATGTAATTAAGACCGTTGTATTCATTAAGAATATGGATGATTTCGCAACTGTAAATAGCATTTATTCAAAGTATTTTACCGGAGAGTGCCCGGCAAGATCTTGCGTTGAGGTTGCCAGACTTCCTAAGGACGTATTAATTGAAATCGAGGCAATTGCTTGTAAGTAATGAAAACGAAGTAGGCTCATCACCCCAGGGTGGTGGGCTTTCTTTATTGTGGGGGGCTGTTAGCTTAGGGTTTTCAAATGAACGTGTTCGTGATATAATCAACAGTGGTTTATTGCGTATTGAAAAAGATAAAAAGGTGAATTTCATGAAAACAAGTATTTATAGAGAACAATTTAAACGCTTGCTGCTGTTTTGTTTTGCAGCCTTGATTATAGTAGCGGAAGCCTATATCTACTATAGGACCTGGGTGGACTATTACAACGAAGGAATGACAAGACCCCTGGTATTTAGAGGATATTTGGTAATTATCTTGGTTTATGTCATCCTTTTGGTGGCTCTTTCTAATGTTTACGGGGCCTTTAAACTAGGGTCTCACAGGGTAACAGATATCTTATTTTCTCAGGCCCTGTCTTTGGTGATCGTAAATTTTGTATCTTATTTGCAAATTTCCCTTTTACATGTATCCCTGGTGAATCCGGGACCTTTATTGGTTGCAACCTTGATGGAATTTTGCTGTATTGTGATTTGGGCGACGATGGAGCAGTTTGTTTATGCAGTGCTTTTCCCACCACATAGGACGCTGATGGTCTATAGTGATCACGACCCAGACCGTCTGTTTAAGAAAATGACCAAACGTAGGGACCGCTATAATATTTGCGGATCAATCCACGTAAACGAGGGAATTCGTACCATTATGAAAGAGATACGATCCGGAAAGTACGAAGCGGTAATTTTGGCGGACATTCCGGGAAGTATCCGTAACGACATTATAAAAAATTGTTTTTATTACAATATTCGTGTTTATATGACCCCAAAGATTTCCGATGTTATTATCTCTGGTGGAGATACCATGCATATGTTTGATACCCCACTGGTGTTAATGCGAAACAGGGGACTTTCCTTTGAGCAAAAGATAGTAAAACGTTTGATTGATCTTGTGGTTTCCTTATTGGTACTGATTATCTTTCTGCCATTTTTCCTTATTATTGCTCTTTGTATCAAATTATACGATGGAGGACCAATCTTCTATACCCAGAGACGTTTGACCAAGGATGGTAAGGTATTTAAAATCCTGAAATTCAGAAGTATGAAGATGGATTCGGAAAAGAAAGGGGCAAGACTTGCCGCTAAGAATGATGATCGAATCACACCGATTGGTCATATTATTCGAAATATCCATGTGGATGAACTTCCACAGTTGCTTAATATTTTAAAGGGTGACATGTCCTTTGTAGGACCTCGTCCGGAACGACCAGAGATTGCAAAGCAGTATTTGGAAACAATCCCAGAGTTTAATTTCCGTTTAAAGGTGAAGGCCGGATTAACCGGATATGCCCAAATCTATGGCAAGTACAATACCACCCCATATGATAAGTTAAAGTTAGACCTTTACTATATTGAGAATTATTCGGTGCTCTTAGACCTTCGTTTGATTTTAATGACCGTTAAGATTTTGTTTATCAAGGAAAATTCGGAAGGAGTAGATCAGACGCAGACCACGGCCTTAACCGAAAGGAAAGAGAAGAAGTAGGAAGGGAGACGGTCATGCCTAATTATTCGGTATTGATGTCGGTTTATAAAAAAGAAGATCCCATTTTTTTAAAGCAGGCCATGGATAGCATGTTTGCCCAGACCTTAGTGACCGATGATTTTGTCTTGGTTTGCGATGGCCCATTAACAGAAAAATTAGATCAGGTGATTAGGGAAGAGGAAGAGGCACACGCAGGTGTGCTTGAGGTCCTAAGAAGAGAAAAGAATGAGGGACTTGGGCCGGCCTTAAATGCCGGGCTTTCCCTTTGCAAGAATGATTATGTAGCCAGAATGGACAGTGACGATTTGGCAGATCCAAAAAGATGTCAGGAAGAACTGGATCGCATGGAAAAAGAGGGACTTGATCTGGTAGGATCATTTGTGAATGAATTTGAAAAAGATCCAAAACTTGTAAAATCCTTGCGACAGCCACCGGTAAGCCACGAGGAAATCATGGCATTTGCAAAGAAGAGAAATCCTTTTAATCACCCTTCCGTTATGTTTTCTAAGAAAGCGGTGGAAGCGGCAGGAGGATATCAGGATATGCCCCTCTTTGAGGATTATTACCTTTGGGTTCGTATGCTGATGCAGGGAAGTAAGGGGGCCAATATTAACAGGCCGCTTCTTTCTATGCGAGTTGGAGAGGGGGATGAATTGGTGAAACGAAGAGGGGGATGGTCCTATGCTAAGTGTATTTTGCACTTTCGTAAGACCATTTATCAGATGGGATTTACCAAAAGAAAGGACTATCTTATGTCCACCCTGCCACATGTGGTGGTGGCTCTTATGCCAAATCGCTTGAGAAGTTTTGTGTACCGTAAATTCTTACGTAAGTAGGAGGACTTATGAAGGAACTAATTAAAAAGCTTTGTGTGGTCTTGACCTTGCTAAACAAGGTGGTTCCCAAAAAGAAAAATCAGATCTTCTTTTATTCTAATTTGGGATTTCGAGATAATGTGGAAGCGATGTTTCGATATTGCATTCAAGAGGGTTACCAGGAAAAGTTTACCATTGTGTGTGCCACCAATGACCACGAGAAACTAAGGACCCTAAAGGAGGAAAATCCGGAAAGGTATAAGAATGTGCAAGTACGGACCACTAAGGGCGGGGTTTTTGCTTTTTTAAGATCTGCCTATGCCTTTTATTGCTTTGGCAAGTATCCCATTAAACCGGCAAAAAATCAGATGGTCTTTAATTTATGGCATGGGATGCCTTTAAAGCGTATTGGCAATATGATTCCGGAAACTGCAAACATCGATTATGAATACTTTAGTCATTTGCTGGCAACTTCGGAGTTTTATGGAGAGATCATGCAAAAATGTTTTCACTGTGACAGGAGAAAGATTGTGATTGCAGGCCAGCCTAGAAATGATGATTTATTTCAAGAGCCGGACCAAAGACTTTTAGAGGAAGCAAAGGGATACGATTATGTGATTGCCTTCCTCCCTACCTATCGCAATGATAAGCTTTATGGGGATGAGAGAGATGATTTCCCAATTCCTTTTTTAAATCCCAAGGAGGCAGAGGAGCTAAACGACTACCTGAAGGAAGTAAATGGAAAGATTTTCCTGAAACTTCATCCGCTTCAAGCCTATGGCAGCCTGCCAAAGTATTCCAACATTGAAGTTTTTGATGAGGAAGAATTGCAGAAACGGTTTGGTTCCCTTTATCGGATGCTAACGATTACTCATGCACTGATCACCGATTATTCTTCCATTTATTTTGACTATTTGTTACTGGATCGACCAATGGCATTTGCCATTAAGGATATACGAAACTACGAACAGGCCAGAGGCTTTGTTTTTGAACGGCCATTAGATTATATGCCGGGTCAGAGGGTAAGGAATTATCAGGAATTGAAAGGCTTTTTACAGGATTTAGTAGAAGGCAGGGATCCTTACCTGGGAGAAAGACATCGGGTGAATGATTTTGTAAATTACTATAAGGATGGAAAAAGCAGTGAAAGAATTGCTAAAAGATATTTACCGGACCCTAAGTCCTTATGAGGTCTGGAAAAATGATTCGAAAATAGAAGAGAAAACAATCTTATATGAGTCTTTCTTTGGACGAAATATTTCTTGTGGACCCCTGGCAATATTTGCTGCTCTATTAAAGCGACCAGAGGGGATGGACTACCATCATGTCTTTGTGATTTCAAAGGATGGAAATGCCAGAGATGCCAAGAACCGGATTCTTATGCTATACCCGGAATCCGCTAGATTTAACATGTCATTTGTATCCTATAAGTCCAAGGAGTATTATGATGCCTTGGCCCATGCCAAGTACTTAATTAATAATTCCACCTTTCCGGAAAGTTTTATAAAAAAACCGGGGCAGGTTTATCTTAATACCTGGCATGGGATTCCTTTAAAACATATGGGCTATGATATGCCGGATGGACCGGTGGGAGCGGCTAATACCGTAAGAAATTTCCTTCAGGCAGATTATCTTTTGTCCCCTTGTGAGCATCATAGTCAGATGTATCAAAAGGCTTATCGCATGAAGGGACTTTATGATGGAAAAATACTTGAGTGCGGTCAGGCTAGAAGTGACTTGCTTTTCTACAAAGAAAAAAAGGCGGTGATTGCCCAGTTGGTGGACAATGGGGTTGTCATTGATGCAAAGAAAAAATTAGTATTGTATGCTCCAACCTGGAAGGGAACAAATTTTTCAAATCCCAGTGATGACAGGATACAGTATCAGGAAATTCACGATCGATTAGAAAAGGAATTGGGAAATGACTATGAAGTCCTGGTAAAACCTCATCAGGCGGTGTACGAACAGATTAAAAAAACTGGTGGTCGAATGGACTATTTGGTGCCATCAAGTATTGATGCCAACCTACTTTTATCTATTACAGACCTTTTGATTTCCGATTATTCTTCCATTTTCTTTGACTTTCTTGTAACAGGAAAACCGGTTCTGTTTTATATTCCAGACCTTAAGGAATATCAGGAAAACCGAGGACTTTACCTGCCGGTAGATAAGCTTCCGGGACCAGCCACAGACAAACCGGAAGACTTGGTGTCTTGGATTTTAAATCTAGATGAAACGAAGGAAAAATGGAAGGATGCCTATGAAGAGATGAAGGCTTGGGCCTGTCCGTATGATGATGGACAGGTATCCAATCGAATCATTGATAAAATCTTCTATGAGCGAGGCTTAAGCAAGGGAAAAGTGATTGAAAAGGACCACCAAAAAGAACGTCTTCTTTTCTTTTTAGGAGGACTGCGGGGACATGGAATTACGTCTTCTATGCTGGGACTTTTAAAGCAGTTGAAGTTAGAAGACTTTTATAACAAGCACGATGTGTCCCTTTATATTTATCCACCGGCAGATGAGAGCGAGTGGGAACGATTGGGACAGATACCAAAAGAGGTAAGAGTTATCTGCCATACCAAGGCACCGCTTGGGTCGGCTAAGGCCACCGCTGAATTCCTAGTGGGGAAAAAAGAAAGAACTTTAAAGAAGGTAGGCCAAAAGCAGGCCAAGAGAATGTTTGGGAACAGTAGTTTTGATCAGGTGGTTGATTTTGTTGGATATTCTCCGCTTTTTTCTGCCATAGGAGCCTTTATGCCGGCAAAGGACCGTTATATCTGGCTTCACAACGATATGATTGCGGATAAGAACAGAGAAGTAAATGGGAAAAAGGTGAATGAAAAAAGATTAGACCGAGTCTTTTTAACCTATCCATATTTTGATCGATTAGTTTCCTGCTCCCATACGGTTTCCCAGGTAAATGCCGATCAGCTTGCAAAACCAATGGGAATCGCTAAGGAACGCTTTGTAGGCTTATCGAACATGGTAAACCTGGAAAGAATCAGGGAGGACCTAAAGGACTATGACCCGAAAGAGGGAGTGGAAGTAGAAGACCTGGTGACACAAAAGACCTACCGGGTAGCAGGGGAAAAAGAATCCTTTGCCACCATGGGAAGACTTTCCACCGAAAAGAATCACCGGACTCTCTATCAGGCATTTGCCAGGTATAAGAGTCAGGGAGGTCTGGGAAAACTCTATGTGTTAGGAGATGGTCCTTTAAGGGAAGAGGAAATCCAAAAGGTCAAAGACCTTTCCATGGAAGGAGAAATTATTCTATGTGGAAATCTGGCTCATCCTTTCCCGTTGTTAAAGGGAGTCGGTAGCTTTGTCCTGCCTTCCCTTCACGAGGGACAACCAATGGTGGTTTTAGAAGCCAGAGTTCTTGGAATGAAAATCATTCTTTCGAATTTTAAAACGGTTACAGATGTTTTGGAAAAGAAGGGACAGATTCTGGTAAATACCGATGAGGAGTCGATCTATCAGGGATTGTTAGAAAGTCAAAAAGAAGAATTTCAGGCACAGGCCTTTGATGGAGAGAAGTACAACCATCAGGTATATCAGGAATTCTTAAGAATTTTTCATTTTGAATAAAGGAGAATTTATGAGACGAGTTATAACATATGGAACCTTTGACTTGCTACACTATGGTCATATTAATCTTTTAAAGAGAGCGAAAGCCTTAGGAGATTATTTGATTGTGGCACTTTCTACAGATGAATTTAATCTTAAGGAAAAAGATAAGGTTTGTTATTTTTCATATGAAAAAAGAAAGCAATTGTTAGAAGCTATTCGCTATGTGGATCTGGTAATCCCAGAGGAAAATTGGGAACAGAAGTCCAGTGATGTAAAAGAATACCATGTGGATACGTTTGTTATTGGAGATGACTGGGAAGGAAAGTTTGATTTTTTAAAGGAATACTGCGACGTGGTATACCTGCCAAGAACCCCTGAGATTTCTACCACACAGATCAAGGAAGAACTAAATAAGAAAGAGTTAAATTCATGAAAGCAACCTTAAGTAAGCTTACCTTCCAAGGAAGTAAGATGAAGGTAGGGCTAAAAATCTCAGAATATCAGGAAAAGCTAGAGGACCTTTCTGTTAGTCTTACCTATCGAAGCAAATTAGAAGAAAGAAAGACCAACCATCTTTTTCAGGGAAAATGGAAGGGAGATTGTTTTTTAGGAAGCTTAGATCTTTCGGAGCAATCCCTTGTATCGATTTATTATGATTTATTGGTCATCGACCCTAAGGGAGAAGAGGTTTTGGTTCAGGTTGGTCCCTTAAGAAATCTTTTGCGTAATCCTCTTTATGATGGAAAGTATATGGAAAAGAAAGAGGGCAAGAAGAACGGAATGTTTCTTCATCCCTTTATTACACCGGAAAAAACCTTGGCTTTTCAGTATCGGGAAAGAACCAAGGCGGATACCAGGGGCTTTCGAATAGGGGAATTCTTTGTCTGCCTGATTTATTTTCTTACTTCCTGGTACTATAAGAAGCAAAATATTTATTTGATTTATGAGAAGTTTTGTATGATGGCCCAAGATAATTCCTATTACTTCTTCCGTTATTGTATGGAGGCAGATGTAGAAAAAAAACTTCAGGGACGAATCTATTACATTATCGATAAAAATTCTCCGGATCTGGAAAAACTGATGCCATATAAGGATCATTTGATTTATTTTATGAGTTTTCGGCATAAGCTCTATCTTTTGGCCTGTAAATTAATGGTGAGTACAGACACCAGAAAACATGCCTATGCATGGAGAAAGAGAATGAGCTTTATTGATCATTTTCTAAGACATAAACCCTTGGTCTTCTTACAGCATGGGGTAACCGCTTTTAAAAAGGTGGATTATATTTACGGGAAAGGAAAGTTTGGGGAGTGCAATATTTTTGTGACTACCTCGGACTATGAAAAGGAAATTGTTCGAAAGAATTTTGGTTACCAGGAACATGAGATTGCAGTAACCGGATTTGCCCGTTGGGATGTTTTAGAGGACTGTTCCCAAAAGGAAAAGGATCGGATGATTTTGATTATGCCTACCTGGAGAAATTGGCTGGAAGAGGTGGATGAAGAGACCTTTAAGGAAAGCGATTACTATAAGGAATATTATGCCTTATTGAATTCTGTAGAATTAAAGGAAAGTCTGGAGAGAGAAGATTTAAAACTTTGCTTTTATATTCATCCAAAGTTTCGAGATTATATCGCAGAGTTTCACACAGAGGATGACCGAATTGAGATTATTCCGTTTGGAAGTCAGCCTTTAAATGAGATTATGATGCGGTGTAGACTTTTGGTTACGGATTATTCCTCTGTGGCCTGGGATGTTTACTATCAGAAAAAGCCGGTTATTTTTTATCAATTTGATTTGGCTAAATATGAGGAAGCCCATGGGTCCTATATGGATATGAGCAAGGAATTGTTTGGCCCCCAGGTCAAGTCTTCTTCAGATTTAATAAAGAAATTAGAGGAATTTGCCAGAAAGGATTTTGCCCTGGACCAGGCTTACTTAGATCAGCACTCGTATTATTTTAAGTATGTGGATCATGACAATTCTAAGAGAATTGTGGAGGCAATAGCGGATTATAGAAAAATCCAATAGATAAAGGAAAAGTGATGGAAGAAGGAAATTATAAATTAAGTAAAATCAAATTTCATGGAAAGAAGGTCTACTTAAGCATTCAGGGGGATTTTGTGCTGGAAGACTATTGTACCATGGCCTATCGGGATCCTTTAAAAAAAGAGACCAAACAGTTTGATTTTGCGACCAGTAAAAATACAGGGAATCGAATGACTGTGGTGATGGATTTTGACCAGGTTCCCCTAAAGCCCCTATATTATGATTTTTGGGTAGTAAAAAAAGATGGGAAAAAGATTCCGATAAAAGCGGGACGGTTGGCAAAACTTTTACATAATCCTTTTTATCAGGATGGATTCAGGCAGGGGGATATGATCCTTTACCCTTATATTCATCAGGGAATCATAAGCTTTTGCTACCGCAAGGAGCAGGAGTGGGATAAGACAAGCTTTCGTCTGAAAGAATTGCTTGCCCTTTTCTTATATCAGTTTCTAAAGAAAAAATTAGAAAAGCAAAAGAGTATTCTTTTTTATGAGAAGTATTGCTATGGGGCTCAGGATAATGCCTACTATGCGTTTTTGTATGCGATGGAACATCCGGAAGTCATGGAGGGAAAGACCATTTATTATGTAATTGATCCCAAGTCTCCGGATTACAAGGCGGTAAAAAGATATCGTTCCCATGTGATTCCTTTTATGTCCTTAAAGCATATGCTTTCCCTTCTTTCCTGCAAACTTTTGGTAAGTACGGATACCAAGGCCCATGCTTATTGTTATCGCAAGCGTCACTCATACCTTCAGGGACGCTTCAAAAAGAAACCGCTGGTTTTTTTACAGCATGGAGTCATTTCCTTAAAGGATGTAAGGGTTGCCTATGCGAAAGAACCAAACCATCCATGTGATCTTTTTATTGTATCTACCAGACCGGAAAAGGAGATTATAGAAAGAGACTATGGGTATTTGCCTGAAGAGGTAGCCTTAACGGGACTGGCTCGTTGGGATGCTATCGAAGATAAGTCCAAGGGAAGAAATCAGATTTTATTTATGCCTACCTGGCGAAATTATCTGGATGAAATCAGCCGGGAAGAGTTTGTAAAAAGCAAGTATTATAAAAGTCTTGTAGGGGTTCTTCAGGATGAGACCTTGGGAAATGTTCTTAGGAACCATGAAGCCAATTTGGTTTTTTATGTCCATAGTAAGTTCAGACAGTATATGGACTTGTTTGCAGATCACATGAATAATGAAAATTTAGATGTGATTAGCGTGAGTGCCTTTGAAAAGAAACCCTTAAATGAACTGTTGATGGAAAGTAGTATGCTAATGACCGATTATTCCTCAACTTCCTATGACATGTTTTATATGGGAAAACCGGTGGTCTTTTATCAATTTGACCGAGAGGATTACCAAAAAGCCCATGGAAGTCATATTGACTTAAAAAAGGATTTATTTGGACCAAGTGGAGAAAAGAAGGAAGAGATTCCGGGAATCTTGGCGGAAATCCTAGATCGAAACTTTGTATTAAGTGACAAAGAAAAACGGGAAAGGGAAAAACTCTTTCCTAAGGTGGATCGGGAAAATAGCAAGCGAATTTGGCAGGCAATGGAGGAAAGGATTTTTAAGACATGGAATTAAAGAAGGAAGTTCCTTATTCCTATAAAATCTTGCAGATAAAATTAAATAAAAAGGGTTTGACTCTTGCCTGGAAGGGGTATTTTATAAATCCCCACAATCATAGGTTGGAAGATCCAAAGCTTCTTGTCACGGACCATATTCGCCTTCCAATAGAACTTTATGAAAAGGCAGGAAAGTTAAAGAAGTGGAAAGCGCTTTTTGTTCCAACTACCCAAATAAAAATTCCAATTTCAAAAATTTTAGAAGATGAAACCAGGATTAATAATCATCTGAGGATTGAATTAAAGGTAGATGGACAGATGATAAGCCACTATCTTGGCAAGCCTATTTCCAAAAATAAGCTTAAGAAATGGAATCAGAAAGAGGGAAACCTGGAAAAAAGAAGAAAAGGACTTAGCCTTCTTAAGGCGGAACGATTGTATATTTTACCGATTCGTTCCTGTTTTGCCGGCTCCTTTGCCCTTCATATTCGCAGGGGGTTGAAAGGAATGTTGGTTTTAGTAAAGAGACCGATGGATCCCTATGAAAGAACCAGGTCCTATCGATTTTATGAATCCCGTTTGGTCAGTAGCTGCATGTATCTGTGGGGACGGGTGAAAAAGACTTGTTCCAAGAAGTCTGTAAACCTTTACTATGAAAAGTATGCAGGGAAAGCAGAGGAAGGAACCCTTGAGCTGCAGCAGGCTGCTTGGATGGAAAAAGGTGGGGGAAATTATTTTATTCTTGATCCTGCTAGTTCGGATTACGAAAGGATCAAGGACCTGCCCGGAGTGGTTGCAAAATATTCGAAGAAATATTACAAACTCCTGTACCGGGCCAATCACCTGATTGCCACGGAGGCTCCGGCCCATCTCTCTGTGCTTCGAACCAATAATCCGGTCCTGCGTCGACTTTTGATGGAAGATTATTTTGTCTTTTTACAGCATGGGGTTACCTACCTAAAACCCCATGATAAACAGTCGTCCTTTGTAACAGGAAGGGATGCCCAGTTAGATGCTATTTTGGTAAATGGACCGAGAGAGGCAGAAACCTGCCGGGAAATGTTCCGGCTTTCTAAGGATCAGGTTTGGCAAACTGGTATGGTGATTTTTGATAAAATTAAATATCAAAGTATCACACAGACATCACAAAACATTGTTACCATAATGTTAACATGGAAACCTTATGAGGAGCAGCTTTTGGATTTTAGTAAGAGTCAGTACTACAAGGAAATCCTTGCCTTATATGACCTTTTAAAGGGGCAGATAAGGCAAGAATGCATACGGATTGTGGCACATCCAAAGGTGGCAGAAGCATTGGACCAAACACCATTTGCAAAGAACCTCTACCAAGGGAAAATATTTGATCTTTTAGACCAAACAAAACTTTTAATTACGGATTATTCTTCTGTTTGTTATCAGAGTTATTACAGGGGCGCAGGGGTTATTTTTTATCAATATGATTTGGAGAAATTTGAAGAAACCTGCGGTAAGCTCTTACCAAAAGAAGAGGAATACATAGGGCCACGAGTATTTACAATGGAAGAATTAAAATTGCAGTTGGAGTCTGTGATTTTAGATGGGGAAATTAATCTTTCAAAGCTTCGGGGAAAACAGGAGGATCAGGCATTTTTGCAAGTGGTTTCTGATCATGATACCGGACGAAAGGATCGATTGATTGAACGGTTAAAAATAGAAAAACTATTGTAAAGGATATATGGAGGTAATAAGGTGGCGAATATTGAGCTTTCTAGAAGTTATTTTGACAATGATAAGAAAGACCTGTGCATCGTTTCGGTAAATAGTGCAGGGAGAGAAATTATTAAGCGTATTAGTGCAAAGGAGATTTGTATCTCCGATGGGATTGATTCAGAGGTAAAGGTAGGACTTCCGGGAGAGGAGTTAAGAAAGACCAAGGATATGATTTCCTTCCGCTTCTATGAGAAGGAGACCAAGAGCATTCGGGAGATGAAACTTTTACTTCTTGAGCATAATGGAAGAGATATTAAGATCTTTGATTTGGCCGAGGAGAATGGTTGGTTTACAGCAGATCTTTCTTTTTTAAAGGAGATGGAGTTAGGTCAAAAGGCTACCCAGTATCGTTTAGCGGTCTTATATGTTCAGTATAATGAGCATTATATTGAGGCCCTTTATGATTCAGAAGCTGAGGTAATCGGCCAGCAGCCGGAAAAGGAATTTGTTCGTGCCATTAAGGAATTGATCATTGATGACTATGCAGTATTTGCCAATGGAAAAGAAGGATACATTTATGGATACTTTAAGGACAATGGCCGTCTTCAGGTAAGTCTTTGTGAAAAGTCTTTCGTAGTAACCAGCAGAACCTACTGTAAGCTGGATAAAATCGAATTCCGAAAGAGTGGCAAGATGAAGTTGACTCTGATTTATGATGAAGGACCATTAAAGTTTTCCAGGGTAGTTACCAATTTCCGTAGTAAAATCAAGGCGGATCAGCAGGAATATGAATTTGATGTATGTGAAGAGGGACTTTCAGAAGATGGAAGCCAGACGAAACTGCTGGTAGAGTTGGATTTAACTTCCTGTGACTTCCGTCCACTTTACTGGGATATTTATCTTCTTTTAAAAGAGACAACCACAAATACAGAATATAAGATACCGGTTTCTGTTGGTGTATTTGAAAAGACCTTTAAGTCCTTTATTTATGATGCAGGATATACCTGGAAAAATGGATATTTTATTTACCCATATGCAACAGTAGGTGGAAAGCTTGCCCTTCAGTATCGTGAAAAGAGCGAGTATGATAATATCTTTTTCCGTTTAAAAGAGCGTGTGGCAGGTGGAATCTATAAGGTCTTCAAGCCATTTTGGAAGAAGAAAAATATTTATCTTGTATATGAGAAGTTCTGTCTTATGGCGCAGGATAACGGTTATTATTTCTTTAAATATTGTATGGAGCATGATGTAGAAAAGGAATTAGGCGGTAAGATCCTATACGTTATGAGTAAGAAGGCAGCAGCAGCTGACCGTGAAAAACTTGAGGAGTATAAGGATCATGTCATTGAGTTTATGAGCTTGAAGTATATGATTTATCTTTTAGCTGCAAAGCTTTTAATTTCTACAGATACCAAGGATCATGCTTATGCATGGAGAAGAAGAAATTCCCTTCTTGCAGGCTATGTACGTCATAAGAACTTAGTATTCTTACAGCATGGGGTAACCGCTTTAAAGAAGGTAGATTTCCTTTACGGTAAAGGCAAGTTAGGAAGTTGTGATTTATTTGTTGTTACTTCAGACTATGAGAAAAAAATTGTAAAGAAGTATTTTGGTTACAGTGATTATGAAATCGCCAATACCGGATTTGCTCGTTGGGATGTGCTTAGAGATCATTCGGCAGGAAGCCATGAAATCTTAATGATGCCAACATGGAGAAACTGGTTAGAGGATGTATCCGAAGAGCAGTTTAAGGAATCTGATTACTTTAAGAATTATATGACCTTCTTGAATTCTCCTGAATTAAATACCATCCTTGAAAATCATAAGCTTACCTTAAACTTCTATCTTCATACAAAGTTCCGAGATTATATTAAGGACTTTGAGATTAAGTCTAAGAGAATCAAGTTAATTCCATTTGGAAGTAAGCCATTAAATCAGTTGATGATGCGTTGTAAGATGTTAATTACCGATTACTCATCAACCTCATGGGATGTTTTCTATCAGGGCAAGCCGGTTATTTTCTATCAGTTTGATTTGAATACCTATATGGAAGCCCATGGATCTTATATGGATATGACCAAGGAACTCTTTGGCCCAAGAGTAGAAGATCTTTCTTCCTTATATGAGCAGATTGATTTTTATGCAAGAAAGAAATTTGCCTTAGAAGACCAATATGCAGCCATGCGAGAAGGTTACTTTAGTCATATTGACAGCAATAACAGCAAACGAATTGTAGAGGCTATTAAGGAAATGCGTCTGTAACCTACAAAAAAGAAAAGAGAGGAGTAGTAATGTTTCGTAAATTTAGTGCAATCCTATTGGTGTTAGTTCTGGTGTTTACCATGGCGCCAGCTAAGGGAGTTTCAGCTTCAGAGGATGACACATCAAAAACCGAAGAAGTTTCTTCGGGGAATGCTAAGTTAACAGCGGTCTTTGAATTTATAGATGATAATAACCGAGATGGAATAAGGCCAAGTGAGATTACCGTAAATCTTTTGGAATTGGCAGCAGATGGAACTTCTACTGTTGTAAGGACAGAAACAACTACGGACCTTACCGGGATTAGTTTTGATCACATTCCCTATGAAGATGATTCAGGGAACAAAATCAACTATGGATTGTCGGTGAAAGAAATCAAAGGTTATAGTTGTATCATTAGTAAAGTTGAATCCGTGGAAGAAGAGACCGGCCAAAAAGGACAGGAAGAGGGAAGTACGGCATCTACAGAGGAAGAACTTTTGAGTGCCGGAGAGTATAAGATTGAATTTACCCATGAATCAGAAAAGACCAGTCTTACGATTCGTAAACTTTGGGAAGATGATAACAATATGGATCAGATTCGTCCAGACACCTATTCCTTTAGGGTCTATGCCAATGATAAGATCATTGCAACCAGGCAGGTAAAGTCGGATGTTTTATCCACCGTGTTAGAGGATTTATATGTTTATGAGAATGGTCAAAAGATTAACTACAAGGTAGAGGAAACCGATACGGATTCTCACTATTCCGTGTCCTATGCCGTAGATAGCACCAATCCTTATATCTTAATTATTATTAATGAGCAGTTATCCAATTATATTGTGGAAGACGGAGTCTTAACCGGTTTCCGCCTGCCTGCGGATAACACCACCCGTACTGTCCTGGTTATTCCGGGAAATGTAAAGGAAATTGCCAATGAGGTATTTAAGGACTTTACCAATGTTACCACGGTCACCTTTGCCAGCAACAGCAAGTTAACCAATATTGATGATGGGGTATTTCAGGGATGTACTTCCCTAACCTCCATTACCTTTCCAGATACCTTAACAGATCTGGGAGAAAATTGTTTTAGGGATTGTAAAAAATTAAAGTCTTTAGAATTACCAAACACTTTAACCTACATTGGCAAATACGCTTTTCACGGTATGACCAAACTTAGCTCTCTTACCATTCCTAAGAATGTAGAGACGGCGGCTACCATTTTTGGTTCTAATACCACCTTAAAAAAGATTACCTTTTCTTCCGGAATCACGAAGATTCCAAACTATATTTGCAAAAATTGCAAGTCTCTCAATAAAATAACCATTAACGGAGATAGTTTAAAGAAAATCGGTAAATATGCTTTCTATAATTGTAATTCGATTACAAGTTTTACCGTACCAAGTAATACAAACATCCAAAAGGGAGCATTTTCATCTTGTGATGCCCTAACCAAATTAACCATTCGCAAGACGACAACTTCTATTGGGGAGGATATTGTAAAGGGAAGTCCTAACGTGGTGATTTATGGTTGGAATAATACGACAGCAAAAAAATATGCCAGAGTAAACAAGATTCCATTCCAGTATACCTCTTCGGAATTAAAACGAATCGCTGCCTCTAAGGCAATTTACGATAAGTTTGTTTCAAAAACCAGCACCAAGGCAAAGTACAGTTCTGACCTGCAAAATCTTTCCGGGTACGTTCCTCAGGGAATGACCACTACGAAAAAATATCTGGTGGTTAGTGCCTACCACGCCAATGGAACAAAGAAATCCATTCTGATGATTTACAATAAGAAGACTGGAGCTTATATTAAGAAAGTAGTTCTTCCTTATAAGGATCACGTTGGTTCCCTGGTAACCATTGATAATATGGTGGTTGTTGGCTTTAATAACCTGGACTATCAGAGAGATTACATCGGTGTTATTAAGGAGTCTCAGATCACGAAAACCAAGAAGAATAAGAAGGTAAAGTTAGATCAGCTCCTTCATCTGAAGTATGGAAATGCCAATTTCGCAGCTTATGATGGAACCTATTATTATTGCGGAAATTCTACCAATGAGTCTTATGGCACGATGTACATCTATCGGGCGAAGGTGAAGAAACATAAGCTAAGCTTTACCTACAAGTACTATGCCAGCGTACCAAAGAATGTGCAGGGTCTGGTTGTAACCAAGTCAGGGAAGAAACGTAACTTTTATTTCTCTACTTCCTATGGCCTGTTAAATGATTCTGTCTTAATAAAGGTAAAGAAGAAAAAATTAGAAAAGGGAATGAATCTTACTTCAGGAAGTCAGGTATTGCTTCCTTCTATGCTAGAGGCAATTGTAAGGGGTTCAGGCAGTAAGTATTACTTCCTGTTTGAGTCGGGATCAAAAAAATATTGTGGTGATATTGACAATTGCTGCGAGAATGTAATAAAGAGAATTTGTTACGCAAAACTGTCTTCTTTATAGAAGCGCTTCAAAAAAGTGCGTGAAATCGAAGGGTTTCATGTCGATGGGCTTTGGCTTAAGTCTTGACATTCTAAGGGAAAGCAAGTATAATCCATTCCAATAAGAATAGAATCATCGAAAGATGCGTTGTTCGAGATCCATCCAACGAAAAAAAACTAGGGCTTAAGGAATTAGACTGAATTTGTTAGGACGATCGTAGGATCGTCCTATTTTATTGACCAGAAAGAGAGGAAGGGAATGGCAAAGAAGGCAATTGTATTATCAAGTGGTGGCGTGGATTCCACCACCTGTGTTGCATTAGCGGTAAAAGAATTAGGGGCAGAAAATGTATCTACGGTTTCGATTTTTTATGGACAAAAACATAAGAAAGAAATTGAGTGTGCAAGAAAAATCGCAGATTATTATGGATTAAAACACTATGAATATGATTTATCAAAAATTATGCAGTATTCAGACTGCTCGTTACTTGAGGGGTCTAGCCAGAAAATCTCCCACGAATCCTATGCCAAACAGGTGACAGAAAGTAAAAATGGAATGGTATCTACCTATGTGCCCTTTCGAAATGGTTTGATGCTATCTTGTGCAGCGGCCCTTGCCCAGTCCCTTTACCTTGAGGATGATTGTGAAATTTATTTAGGGGCCCATGCAGATGATGCCGCAGGGAATGCCTATGCGGATTGTTCCATAGACTTTGTAAATACCATGGGGCAGGCAATTTCCATAGGAACCTATGGAAAGGTAAAATTAGTTGCACCATTTGCAGGGAATAATAAGGCAGAGGTGGTAAAAAAAGGGTTAGAGTTAGGTGTTCCCTATGAGCTAACCTGGTCTTGCTATGAAGGTGGAGAAAAGCCTTGCTGTTCCTGTGGAACTTGTTTGGATCGGATTCTTGCTTTTGAGGCGAATGGAACCACGGATCCTTTGTTGTTACAGTAATGGGAGGTTACTATGTATAAGATCAAAAAACGTTTGGAAATCAGTGCGGCTCACAAATTAAGCTTAGATTATGAGAGCAAGTGTCAGAATTTACATGGACACAATTGGGTGATTGAAATTTATATGAAAAGTCAGACCTTAGATCAAAACGGAATGGTTTATGACTTTTCATTGATTAATAAGAAAATAAAAAAGGCCCTGGACCATCAATATTTAAATGATGTGCTACCTATGAATCCAACCGCAGAAAACATTGCCTTTTGGATTGCAGACCAGTTGGGAGAAAAGTGCTATAAGGTAACGGTACAGGAAAGTGAAGGAAATATTGCCGCTTATGAGCGAGAGGAATAAAGAAATAAAAGTAAGGGTAAATGAAATCTTTTTTAGTATTGATGGTGAGGGAAGAACCACGGGAGGTCTGGCAATTTTTATCCGACTAAGTGGTTGTAACCTAAGATGCAGTTATTGTGATACGGAATATGCCCTTTCCATGAAGGCCGGAAAGGAGATGACCATTGAGGAAATCCTTTTGGAAATAAAAAAATATTCCACCAGACATGTTACCCTGACAGGAGGAGAACCACTTCTTCAGGCACATAGTTTGGATCTGGTAAAGGCCCTTGTAGGAGCAGGTTATTTACTTAATATTGAAACCAATGGGGCCGTGGATATTCGTCCGGCTCAACGAGAGGGAGTTATGATTACCTTAGACTACAAATGTCCGGCCAGTGGAATGGAAGGAAAGATGTTACCAGAGAATTTTAAGGCCTTAAGAGAGGAGGATCTTGTAAAATTTGTTTGTGAGACATCCGATCTTCCTAGGGTAAAGGAAGTAGTGAAGGAATATCAATTTTCCTCCTATGTATATTTTAGTCCGGTCTTTGGAAAGATTCGTCCGGAAGAATTGGTGGAATTTTTAAAAGAATTGGCAGCAGAAGGAATAGATACGGAAAAGTTTCGTGTGGGGCTTCAGATTCACAAGGTGATTTGGGATCCGAATCTTCGCGGAGTATAAGGAAGGAAGTAAGAATGACTGAGAAAAAAATGGATCAGGAAAAAATAAAACATGCGGTTCGTGAACTTTTAGAAGCCATTGGGGAAGACCCTACGAGAGAGGGACTGCTTGAGACGCCAGATCGGGTGGCCAGAATGTGTGAGGAGATTTTTGCGGGAATTCAGTATAGCAATGAAGAGATTGCAAAAATGTATGGAAAGACCTTTCAGGCAAATCCGGAACAGCATGATTTGGTAGTGGAAAAAGACATCGATGTATTTTCCTATTGCGAACATCATTTGGCTTTAATGTATGATATGAAAGTTGCGGTAGCCTATCTTCCATATGGAAAGGTACTTGGACTTTCTAAGATTGCAAGAATTGCTGACCTGGCGGCTAAGCGTTTACAGTTACAGGAGAAGCTTGGAAGTGATATTGCAGAAATCATTTCTTTAGCCACCGGTTCCCCGGACGTGGCCGTTGTCATTGAGGGTTGCCATTCCTGCATGACCGCAAGAGGGATTAAAAAACCGGGGGCAAAGACCCTTACCACAACCCTTCGTGGCAAGTTCCAGTCAGACCCTAATACCTATCAGCTGTTTAAGGATGCCCTTCGTGGATAATCCGGAAAGGAAATAGAATGAGCAGATCAGAAAAAGAATTAGAGGGAGTAACCCTGTTAGGAAATCAGGGAACCAGGTATGTATATGATTACGATCCAAAGCTATTAGAGCGTTTTCCAAACAAGCACTCTGAAAATGATTATATGGTTACTTTAAATTGTCCGGAATTTACCTCACTTTGTCCCAAAACAGGACAGCCGGACTTTGCAGAAATCAAGATTAATTACATTCCGGATGGTTACTTGGTAGAATCAAAATCCTTAAAGTTATATTTGTTTAGTTTCCGAAACCATGGGGACTTTCATGAGGATTGCTGTAATATTATCATGAAGGATTTAAAGAAATTAATGGAACCGAAATACATAGAAGTGAAAGGAATCTTCACCCCAAGGGGAGGAATTGCCATATACCCATTTGCCAATTATGGCAAGAAAGGAACCTTCTATGAGGAATATGCAAAAAAGAGACTGTTTGATAGTCTTGCATAAAAAAATATGACTGGCATAACCAGTCATATTTTTTTATAAAATTATTAGCAATCAGCATCGACGGATTGATCTAAGTATTCAAGATTTCTAAAATCAACAAACCCACCTAATTCTTTGGTGGCGTAGTTAAAGATTCCAATTCGATAACCGACAAATACATCTAAGGTATAAAGCATATGGAGAGCTTGTCCAAGGATCTCATAGTTATGACCATCCAGACTGTAATAGAAGGTGGCAAGATCATCTTCTTTGCCATCACCGAAGTTAAAGTCTACCATAAAGAAGATAGAGCTAGGATCAAATCCTTCTTTTTCTGAAAGAGCAAGACAAGCTTCCTCATACTGGCTTCCATCTTCCTTCTTCTTGCATAAAGAAAGGTAGTAAGCGCCGTCTTCTTTTTTTACACCAATGGTTCCAAAGAAACTCATAAATGCAGCAAGACCTGCATAATCTCCGTCCTTCATCATAGAAACATCTGCTTCAATCGTGAAGTTAGAGTATGGGGTATTGGTGCGTTCGGTTAAGGTATTTCTTGCGGTCATAAATCCCTGGGCAAGCTGGGCGGTGGTTAAACGAAGGTAACCTGGACGCTTGGTAAATGACCATGCCTCTGGAATTGGGTTATGATTCCACTCAAACTGTAAAGGAAGTTCATCACTGTCATGGTTGAAGGAATCACTGATAATAATGGGCTCTGCTTTGAACTCTTCAAATGGTAGCTCAAAGGTCTTTGGAACCTTTCCATGAATTCCAAGGACTGGCCAATTGTCCTCCCAGACGACCGGAAGTACATAAGGGATACGCCCCACGGCTCCGTGATCCTGGAAGAGTACGGAGTACCAACTTCCATCCTTGGCTTCTACCAAAGAACCCTGGGCTACACCACGGTTTAAATAGCCACAATCATCATCCATAAGAATCTTCTTCTCGTAAGGACCGGTAAGGGTCTTGCTGCGGTAGCTAACCTCACGGCGACGGCCGTGACCCTTGCCTTCTTTTGGCCATTCAATAAAGTTTAAATAGATATAACCATCTTTCACGTATGCTCTACATCCTTCACAAGGAAGTCCCATGTCTTCAAAGTCAGTATCAAAGAGTGGCTGTCTAAGGCCGCCTTCCTTTACACCGCTTAAATCATCCTTTAATTCTACAATGGAAATATGACCGGTTCCATAAACCAGATAAGAGTGTCCTTCAAAGAAGAGGAAGCTCATATCGTGGAATACTTCGTCGATTTCGTAGTGGTTCCAGTTACGGTTTTCAATCTGATCCGTATAGTAGATATAGGTCTTTTTCTGGTCATGGCAAACAAAGCAAGCATAGAAAAGTCCGTCTTTGTATGCTAAGGAAGTAGCCCACTGTCCTACCCCATAAGCATTCTTTCCATTCTTTAATTCGTAAAAGTCATTGTCAGCAATCTTATCAAAGAGATAGGTGGCAATTTCCCAATGAGCCAAATCCTTGGAACGAAGAAGGACTGCTCCTGGCATAAAGAACATGGTAGTGGATACCATGTAAAAGGTATCATCCACACGGATGACGTCTACATCAGGTACGTCTGCCGGAATCACCGGATTTTGTAAAATCATAATACACCCTTTCCTCTGTCCTGCAAAAAACCCGCAGTCAGATATAAAATAATCTTTATTATACCATGGGGGATGGCTTAAAGCAAAGCAAAAATCCCTAGACGGATAAATATTCAAGTGCTATAATATAGAACAATTGGGTTGAAAAGACAATAGAAAGGATCTAATTCATGAATGAGAAAGAAAAACTGACAAAAAAAGAGATAGGTGTAAAGGTTTTAAAGGGGATCGCTTATCTTGTTGTAGTCGGTATTTACATGTATTTTTTGGCACATAGAGAGTTGTATACGGAAACATACGGAAAGCAAATCTTTTATGCCAAAAAGAAGTTACTGGTAATGACTCTTGCAACAGGTGGTGTTTTATTCTTAATCTGGTTTAAGAATATTTTCTCAGACCGGGTGAATCGAATTCTTGCAATTATAGTGACCGTCCTATCCCCAATTGTTGCATTTTTAGGAATGGAGTATATTACAGGAACCGCTGTATTTGCCATGGAGAAGAAATATCTGTTGATTAACATGATTGTGATTGTTCTTCTTTTGGTGATCTTCTTGCTTTTAACCAATAGTTTAAAGGCAGGAACTTTATTGACGGTGGGATTCCTTTTGATTTTTGCAACAATAAACTACTTCACCTATACCTTCCGTGGGTTGCCAATTTTGGCTTCGGATATTGCTACCATTCGAACAGCTCTTTCGGTGGCAGGAAGTTACACGATCCGGCCAACCTATGAGATGCTTTGGGGTCTGCTTACTTTTATGGGGTATTTGGTTTTCCTTTGTAAGCTAAGAAATACCAAGCTATTCCGCCTGTTTATTCGAGTGCCTGCAATCATTGCTACTGCAGTTCTTTGCGTGGTATTGGTGAATCAGTATGTCGTAACCGATAAATTAAGCAACATGGGCGTGAATATTCGTATGTTCCAGCCCATGGATTCCTATCAGAAATATGGATCAGCCTTGACCTTTATTCGAAGTGTAAAATATGTTTTAGTAGAGGAACCAGAAGGTTATAGTCTTGATAAGGTGAAGGAAATCATGAAAGACTATACTTCCGATTCTGCAAAGGACGAAAGTAAGGGAAAGGTTCCCAATGTCATTTCCATTGTAAATGAAACCTTCTCGGACCTTCGTGTGCTTGGAAATTATGAGACGAATGCCGAGGTAATTCCTTTTGTGGATTCCTTAATGGCAGAGGGGGCCGAGAATGTAATTCGCGGTTGGTCCTATTCTTCTGTATGTGGAGGAATGACAGCTAATACAGAGTTTGAGTATTTAACCGGTAATTCGATGGCCTTTTTACCAAGTTCTGTGGTTTCCTTCCAACTTTATGTGAATAAGCCAATGGAATCTTTGGTAAAGAATTATATTGCCATGGGCACTCAGGGCAATTATGCTCTCCATCCTTACTTCAAGGAGAATTATAACCGTCCAACCGTTTATGAGAATCTTGGATTCCAGTATTTTTATGGACAAGAAGATATGGAGTATGACGAAGAAGATAAGGTTAGACGTTATATTTCCGATGAGAAGAGTTATGAATATGTGATTGAGAAGTATGAAGAGGCCAAGGAGAAATCGGAAGATCCATTCTTTATGTATGACCTGACCATTCAAAATCACAGCCCTTATGACATGGAGTTTGACAACTATGATAAGTCTATTCAGATTTTAGGAGACCAGAGAGATGCTCAGGCTGAGCAGTATCTCCAGTTGGTCCATGAATCGGATCGAGCCTTTCAGGAGTTGACAGAATATTTCTCAACCATCGATGAACCAACCATTATTATTTTCTTTGGAGATCACCAGCCAAGAGTTACCAATAGTTTTATGAAGTCTGTAACCAATGGGGAGTGGAGCACTTGGAATAATGAGCAGATGATGGCTCGTTACAAGGTTCCTTTCGTGGTTTGGGCAAATTATGATATTGAAGAAGAGTATTATGAGATGACCAGTATGAACTTTATTCAGACTATCATTTCGAATAATCTAAATCTTCCAATGACCGGTTATCAAAAGTTCCAGGCTGCCTTTAAGGAACAGGTGCCATCGGTTTCTGCCAATGGCTATTATGGAGCAGACGGAGTCTTTTATGAGACCAATGATAAGAGTTCTCCATATTATGAGTGGATTCAGAAGTATCAGTATATTCAATACAACAATGTCTTTGATTTAAAGAACCGCGTGGATGATTTCTTTAACTTAAAATAAAAAGATGGCAATGAAAGAAGGAAAACTTCTCTCATTGCCATTTGTTTTTGTTTAGGAAATGGTATCCACCTTGGTGATGGATGGTTGATCCGTGGTAGATGCAATAATGTATCTTGGACGAATTCGTACTTCATCATAGATTCGTGCAATATAGTAACCGATGACCCCAATACCCAGCATTAGGATGGAGCCGGTAATTAGGATTAAAAGAATCACAGTGGTAAAGCCTTCTAAGGATTCTCCCATAAAATATTTTACTAAGGAATAGATTCCAAAGAAAATCGAAAAAAGGAAGAAGAGAAGACCACAACCGGTTACCAACTGCATAGGGAAGGTGGAAAAGGAAGTGATGTTGCTAACGGCATAACGGGTCAGGGATTTGATGGACCACTTAGAGACCCCTTCGGTACGGTCAGCCACATGAAATTCCACATAAGCGGTTTTAAACCCTATCCAGGAAGATAAGGCACGGAAGAAGATGTGTCGTTCTGGCAGGGATAAAAAGGCATCTACGGCCTTTCGATCTAAAAGCTTAAAGTCAGAGGCGTTAGACATATCTATATTGGTGGCATCGGAAATAATCTTATAAAAGGTATTAGCGGCAAGTTTATGAAGACCGCTTTCCTTCCCTCTAGATGCCTTTACGCCTTCTACTACTTGATAGCCCTGGGTCCAAAGCTCATACATGGTAACTAAAATCTCCGGGGGATGTTGCAGATCACAATCCATTACGGCAGCACAATCTCCCTTGGCTAGGGACATACCTGCAAGGATGGCGCCCTCCTTCCCAAAGTTTCTTGAAAAACAAACCCCACGAACCTTTTTATTCGAGGCGTTGGCGGCTTCAATTTCGGCCCAGGTATTATCCTTAGAACCATCATTTACAAAGATTAATTCATAATCAATACCGGCATCTTCTAATATTTTTGCAACGACCTTGGCGGTCTTAGAAATCATCTTCTCCTCATTATAAGAAGGGATTACTACGGATAAAATACTCATGTGTTTCACTTCCATTAATAGATTTGTTTTCATTGTAACACAGATAAAACCCCGTGAAAAGGCATGAATTGACGAAAATGGCCTCTTATGGTAAGATGAAAAATTGGAAAATAAGGTTTTTATAAGGCAAAGTTTCGCCTATTTTCAAAAGGAGCAGGCATGAAAAAGGTAACACTCATCATTCCAGTCTATAATGCAAAGAAATATTTGAGACAGTGCTTTTTAAGTGTCGCAAATCAGGATTACCAAAACATAGAGGTGTTGGCCATTGACGATGGTTCTACGGATGGAAGCGGTGAATTAGCGGAGGATTTGGCTAGGGAATTTACCAGCAAAGGCCATACGTTTACCGTGCTTCACAAGGAAAATGGAGGAGTTGCCTCAGCAAGAAACCTGGGAATTAAAAAGGCCCTAGGGGATTATCTTATGTTTATGGATAATGATGACCTGATCCAGGAGGATTATGTTTCCACTTTGGAACAGGCCATAGAAGAGGAAGACCTGGACCTGGTGGTTTCCGGATTTAAAAGGGTATCAGAAGAGGGGAAGGTCCTTTCCGGCATGAAACTGGGAGAGGATTCATGGAGCAAGTTTCGAATGATTTCTCCCTGGGCTAGAATCCTAAAAACCTCCTTTGTAAGAGAGAATGCACTTTATTTTGGGGATTTCTTAATCGGAGAAGACAGTTCTTTTAATGTAAATACCTATAATAAAACAAATAAAATTAAAACCATTTCTTATCAAGGATATCAGTGGATGTATCGGGAAACATCCGTATCCAATACAAGGCAGAAGGAAGAAGACCAGTCTCCGATTCCTATGTTAGAGTATTTGCTTAAGACCTGTAGTCCCTTGGAATATATAAAAAAAGAAGAGTTAGAGTACTTTGTGGTGAAGTTTTTATGCTGGCATCAAACCAGCCTGGCCCCTGTTACGGGGACAAAGACCTTATTAAGGGTTGAGAAAGAAGAGCGGAAATGGTTGAAGAAAATTTATCCGGATTTTCAAAAGAATCCATGGATTGGATTAACCAAGCCCAAGTCGGAGACTGCTTCGGTAAGAATGATTATTAGTCTGTTTGCAAGACTTCCGGAATTTTTGTACGGTTGGGTATTGGTTTTATATCATTTTGTAGGAAGGCGTAAGTCATGAACTTTTCACATACATTTGTAATCTGTGCCTATAAGGAGAGTCCTTATTTAGAAGAGTGTATCAAATCTCTTCAGGCGCAGACCCTAAAAAGTCAGGTGATTATGGTGACATCAACACCCTGTGAATTTTTAGATGAAATATCCAGAAGATATCAAATTCCTTTAATAGTAAACCCCGGTCCGGGTGGAATTGTGGAGGATTGGAATTTTGGCTACCACCAGGTAAAGACGCCATATCTAACCCTTGCCCACCAGGATGACCTTTACTATGAGGGTTATACAGAGCATTTCTGTCAAGGGGTGCAGCGTGCAAGAAAGAAGGCCTTGATTTTCTTTAGTGACTATGTGGAAATTCGTCAGGGACAGGTGGTAAAGGAGAATAAGCTTTTGAAAATCAAGCGCTTGATGTTGCTTCCCCTTAGACCAAAGATTTTTTCTTCTAACCGTTTTATCAGAAGAAGGATTCTGTCTTTTGGGTCACCGATCTGCTGCCCATCTGTGGGTTATGCTAGGGAAAACTTGCCGGAGACCATTTTTAGCAGAGGCTTTATTAGCAATCAGGATTGGGAAGCCTGGGAGAGACTTTCTAAGTTAAAGGGGGATTTCCTTTATGACCCGGAAGCCTTAGTGGCTCACAGGATTCATGAGGCATCTACTACCACGGAAATCATCTCGGAGCATGGAAGAAGTAAGGAAGATGCCATTATGTATCGGAAGTTTTGGCCAAAGTGGATTGCCAACCTTTTGGTGCGAGCCTATGCCAAGGGGCAGGATTCGAATCAGTTGTGATTTTAGGGTAAGTATGGTATGATGAAACATAATGTTTCTTGGAGGAACTAGATGAAAAAATTAGTGATTATTCCGGCTTATAATGAAAAAGATAATATCATTTCCACGGTAAAGGAAATCGAGAAGGAAGCACCGGATTATGATTACATCATTATCAACGATTGTTCCACAGATAATACATTGGATTTGATTCGTTATAACGGTTATGACGTACTGAATTTGCCGGTAAACCTTGGCATTGGTGGTGCAGTCCAGACCGGTTATTTTTATGCTTACTCCCATCATTATGATATTGCGGTTCAGATTGATGCGGATGGCCAGCATGATGTAAGTTACCTAAGTGCCATGGAAAAGCATTTACTGGAAAATAATTGTGACATGGTGATTGGGTCAAGGTTTATTGATAAAAAGGGATTCCAGTCCAGCGGGCTTAGAAGAATAGGAATTAATTTCTTTAATCACCTGCTTTTCCTTTTGTTTCGGATTCGAATCACAGATCCTACTTCAGGATTTCGTATGTGCAACCAAAGGACGATTGCTATGTTTGCGAATGAATATCCTAGGGATTATCCGGAGCCGGAATCTACCGCTCGTTTGTTAAGACACAAAAGAAAAGTAGAAGAAGAGGCGGTTATAATGAGAAAACGTCGTGGAGGAGTATCATCTATTTCCATGATGCGGTCTGTGTATTATATGTTTAAGGTAACCCTTGCTATTATTATCGAACGTTTTCGTTAGGAGATCAGAAACTATGATGAGTTTTCGTATACAGGCAATGATCATTGTGGCTTTGGCAGTGCTCTTGCTTTTAATCTTAAATATGGTTCGCAAGAGAAAACTGGAACTGAAGTATGTTCTGGCTTGGATCTTGTGTGATGTGATTTTGATTATTATGACAGCTACGCCTGAAATCATCGATTATGCGGCAGAGTGGCTTGGCATTTTTGATCCTATGAACATGATCTTCTTCTTGGGATTTGTGTTCCTGATTATTTTGGTGTTTATCTTAACGGTTTCTATTTCAAGAGCCACCGCTAAGATTCGTCGAATGGCCCAGGTTTTATCAATTGCTGAAAAAAGAATTGAGGACTTGGAGACAACCCTTAAGGAAACTGGGGGGAAGAGTGTACAGGAGTAGAACATGAGAGAAGCAGTTTTTATGATCATTCCCATCCTGATTATCTTAGGAATCGCTTGTTTTTACCATATGTGCTTTCGCTTTCGTGGAGCGGAAGGACTGGTACTGGCGGTTCTTTCCGTGATTTTAGGGATGCGATTGGGAGCCTTGTTTGGAAGCTTCCAATATGGAGTGATGATGCTGGTAGGGTTAGGATGTTTGGGAATTTTAGTTTTTGCCATTCATCCAAAACAATTAAAGGCGGGAAAATATAGTAATTTTTTTGAACCGGGACTAGTTCTTTTTATCTTGGGTTCTCTCGGTTCGGTCCTTCTTTTTTACGGGGATTTTATTCAAAATATCGATGACTTTCACCAGTGGGGAATCGCTGTAAAATATATGCTGGAAAAAGATCGGGTAATTACCACGGATTGTCTGGATTTTACCGGAGATCCAAGACTTCCTATGGCTACCAGTTACTTTCACCTTTTCTTTCAGAAAATTGTGGGCTATAACGAAGGGAATATGTATGCTTCAAGTTTTATTTTTTCCCTTGTGCCGGCGTGTTTGATGCTGGGAAAAAGAAAATGGAAGTTAGGCGATGTCTTATCTTCTTTGGTCTTTCTAGTTGCCCTATATTTAGGATACTATTCCTTATATGTCCATCCTTATAAGAGTCTCTATGTAGACCTTCCTTGTGCATGCTGGGCAGCAGGGATTGCCATCTGGTGGAAGGGTGCAAGAAAAGAGGAAGGAAAAATCAAACATGGAATTTGCTTTGTATGCTTCCTGGTCTTTTTAAGCCGGATTAAGTATGCGGTAGGAGCCCTTTTTGGAGCCTTTGTTCTCTTCTATGCCATCCTTCTTTGTTTTACCGATGGTTCAGGAAAGAAGGTCCTTAACCGGTTTAAGAAAAGACCAATGGCTCTGGCTCTTTCCCTTGTTGGCCTGGTCATTTTGGGGTTTGCCGGTGGCAGGGCTCTTGTGGGAAGACTTCCGGGAAGTCTTTCGGCAACCATAGAGGCCTTAAGTTTTTCGTCGAAAAAAGCGAAACTTACCTTTCAAGCCTTGGTCACAGCGCTTTGGTCAAAGGAAATGACCAATTATTCCAGGTTAAAGATTAATCTTATTATTTTTTTGGCAGCCTTCTTTCTGCTTTTGGCCCTGGCGACCTTGCTACTTCACAGCCGTCGATTCTTTATCCTGGGAATATATGGTTTCGTGGTAAGCGTGGGATACTTATTGGTTCTTTATGTGACCTATGTCTCTACCTTTAGTTATGAGGAAAGCATTCGGGTTAGTGCCATCCATCGGTACTTCTCGATTCTGGCGATTTTCTTATATGCCCTCCTTCTTTCTTATTTTCTTGAGGAGAAGAAGGCAAAAATCTTTTTGGCCCTCTGCCTTCTGGTGATGGCAACAGGGGTAAATTCTTATTTCCTTGCCAAGGCTTCGGCACTTGATAGCGAAAAGATTTATCGTTACAAGAGTATTGTGGAGACCAAACGAAGAATTGAAAAGATCGATCAGGTGGCAGGAGAAGATGCCCGGGTTTATCTTTTGGTTCAGGGCTACAGCCTGGATCGTCTAAATGAATTGCCGATGGCGGTCACCTCGTATTACAAGGCAGATACTTATAGTAATTACCTTCGTTTGCCTTGGAAGTTTAATGAAGAGGGTAGTTTGATTTTTGTAACCCAACAAAGCTATGGGATTACGGGACTGCCAACCCTTTTAAAGGAAGGCAACTACGGTTATCTATGGATTTATTCCTATGATGCTTATTTGAAAAATCATTTGCAGGAAATTGCGGATTTTGATGGCAAGGTAAGAAGAGGATTGTATCAGGTATCCTTTCGAGAAGATGGCCGTATGATTTTAAAATTTGTCAATCACCTGTCTTAGGACAGGTAAAAGTCGATAATACAGAAGAGGAGGGCGGCAGCAGTCGTTTTCCGGCTAGGAGGAAGTTATATGGAACAGGTAGAAAATAGAATGTCAGGACAAGTTCTGGTTCTGATCTACGGGAAAGAGGGAGGCGATTTAAGTCAACGTACCCTACGTTCCATCGACCAGCAGACCTATAAAAATTACGTGATTGCTAGGTATGACGAGGAATTATTTTTGCCAGGGGGCGCTTTTTCTAAGGAAAATCTTTTAGAAAAAAAAGGAGTTCCAGACTACCTGGTGATGGTGAAAAATGGAGATCGTCTTCACAATCAAGCCATAGAAGAGATGGTTCGGGCAATGAAAGGAAGTCGTTTCGCTTATGTGGGAGTTCCGGTTTTTCAGGTTTCCTTCCGAGGACAGAAAAAAGTAGAAGATGCCCTACATCCTTTTGGAAAGATGTATCGAATTCAAAAACTCTTGCTTCACAAGGAACTTTGGGGCCTCTTGGGAAATCTGGATTTTGATCATTTTTCAGCGATTTTTGATTCCTTAAAGGGAAGTCAACTCTTTTCCGGACAGGAAATTCAGGGGCATACCAGTGCCTATGACAATATGATCCCATTTAAACTTTGGAAGCCGGGAGTGAATGTCTTGTCCCTGCCGGTAAATCCCAACTATCGTCCTAAGGACTTATATGAGGAATTAGCGGCTTCATCCTGTGAATATGCCTGCTTTATTAGTGATAAGGCGGGAATGGAGCAGGAAGATATGAACCTTTTAATTAAGGCCCTTGATCATGAACTAGATGCTCAGATCGCCAGTGCCTCTCCACTTCAAAGTCATGGAGACAAAATTGTAAGTACCAGCCCGGCTTGGCTTAGTATTCCATTTACCAGACAGCATGTGGCTGATGTGGATGAATTTGATTTCTGTGATCTTCTCATTGAGAATAAGCTGTTCCGTAGAGAATACCTAATGAAGAAGTTAAAGAAGATGAAGGGAGATGTGGATCTTTCAGAGCAAGGGGTTTTATTTGCCAAGGACAAGAATAAGGTTAAGGTTCCAGATGCCCATGCCTATCTTTTCCAAGATGAAAAGAATTGGCAGTATCTCTTAAAGCGTGGAGAGAAGAAGAAGGTCATTCACTATCTTCAAAATCAAGCCAGTGCCCTAGAGGAGGAGAAAGCAAAGGAAAAGGCTTTGTTAAAAAAGCAACATAAGGAAGAGGTGGAACGCCTAAAGAGCCTTCCAACCAAAGACCAGGTGGCCTTTATTACCTCACGGGCAGATGGAAAACTCTTAGAGAATATGCAGGCAGTCTATGATGCCTATCAGGGAGACAAGGTATTTTTTGCTAGAAAGTATCCACACAATGAGGAAGAAAAGAAAGAAGTACTAAACCTTCTTTATACTTCTAAGGTAGTAGTGATTGATAATTATACCGGTTACCTTAGAAATTATCCTTTAAAGCCGGAAACCAAGGTAATCCAAATCTGGCATGCCTGTGGTGCCTTTAAAAAGTTTGGTCTTGATGTGGCAAACTGTAATGTGAAAAAGGAAATAAAATCTCACAGACAGTACTATGCAGCAATTGTTTCCTCTAAGGACGTGGTTCCAATTTATGCCAAGGCTTTTGGAATCGAGGAAAGAAGAGTACTTCCTTTGGGAACACCTAGAACCGACCGACTTTTAGCGGCAGGATATATCGAAAAGCAAAAGCAGTTGCATCTTGAAAAACATCCGGAGGATGAAGGAAAGAAGATTTTGGTCTATGCGCCAACTTTTCGAGAGGGACCGGAGGGATATGTGGAGTATAAACCGGGGATTGACTGGGAGGCCCTGTCTCATTTCCTGGGGCCAAACAGAATCCTTTTGATTCACAATCATCCAAATGTGGACTACGATTTGCTTGAGGGGAAGACCTATTATAATATTCGAAATGCCCAGGATGAAAATACCAATGATTTATTGGCAATTTGCGATGTGGCTATGACAGACTATTCCTCCATTGTTTTCGAGGCGGCCCTTTTAAATAAGCCAATGATTTATTATTGTCCTGACTTAAAGGAATATAATCGGGATTTTTATCCGAAATTCCCAGAGGGCATGTATGGAACCTGCACAGAAAATCAGCAGGAATTGTTTGTTGCCATTAGCAAGGCCTTTGGTCAGGAAGAGATCCCGGGCTTAAAGGAATTTAAGGAGAAGTACCTGGCAAGTTGCGATGGTAATTCAGCAAGAAGAGTAGCAGTTCTGATCACTAAATTGGTAGAGAGAAAGGAGCAAGAATGATATTTGCAGTTGTTTTAGCGGGAGGTGTTGGATCCCGAATGGGAAATGCGGAAAAGCCTAAGCAGTTTCTTACCATCGGTGGAAAACCGGTGTTGATTCACACCATTGAGCGCTTTTTTGTACATCCGGGATTTGAAAAAGTCATCGTTCCTTGTGTAAAGGAGTGGAAGGCTTATACCTCAAATTTAGTGGAAAAGTATTTTCCGGGCCAGGACAGAATTGTGGTAATCGAAGGTGGTTCCACCAGAAATGAAACCATTATGAATGCCATTGATTATATTGACCAGGCAGGCCAGTTAAATGAGGAAACCATAATTGTCACCCATGATTCCGTTCGTCCTTTTGTTACCAGCCGAATGATTGATGATAATATTGAGGCAGTGAAAAAATATGGAGCCTGTAATACGGTGACTCCAGCCACAGACACCATTGTGGAAAGTCAGGATGGAAAGGTTATTTCCAATATTCCGGACAGACGCCAGATGTTTCAGGGACAGACTCCTCAGTCCTTTCGTGCAGTGACTCTTAAGAAGGCGTATGAGTCTTTAACAGAGGAAGAAAAGGAAATATTAACGGATGCTTGCAAGATTTTGGTAATGAAGCAGGTACCGGTAGCCATGGTATTGGGAGAGGTTTATAACATTAAGATTACCTATCCATATGACATGCGAGTTGCAGAAAGCCTTTTAAAGATGACGCTGGAATAGGGTCGTAAGAGGAAGAGATATGTTGAATACTGTTTATCGTCTGGTTGCACCAAGACGAATTGAAGTAGAATTTAATGAAATAAACGTGGATCAGGAAACGCTGATTGTTCGTCCCAAGTACCTGTCTATTTGTAATGCAGATCAGCGTTACTATCAAGGAAATCGTCCGGCAGAGGTCTTTTTAAATAAGCTTCCTATGGCCTTGATTCATGAGTGTGCAGGTCAGGTAGTCTATGACCCTAAGGGGGAATACAAACCGGGTACCCCGGTGGTGGTGGTTCCGAATACCCCTACAGAGGAAGATGCTCTTTATGGAGAAAATTATCTCCCTTCCGCAAAGTTTAGAGGGTCTGGATTTGACGGTTTTATGCAAGATACCATTGCCAGCAAAAGGGACCGGGTGATTCCTTTGCCGACAGGGATCCATCCTTATGTATCGGCATTTACAGAATTTGTTAGCGTAGGTGTTCATGCAATCGGTCGCTTTGACCAGATTGCCCACCATAAGAGGGACCAGATTGCAGTCTTTGGAGATGGTAATCTAGGGTATGTGGTGGCAACCCTTTATCATGCCTTGCACCCGGAGGCAGAAATATCGGTGATCGGCTTAAATGAAGATAAGCTTCAAAACTTTACCTTTGCCCATGGCTATTTGGCTCATGAGTTACCAAAGGATTTTGCCTTTGATCATGGGTTTGAATGTGTAGGAGCCAACGGGGCTGAGATTGCAATCAATCAGTTGATTGACCATATTCGCCCAGAAGGAACCATTTCCCTTTTAGGTGTATCGGAGCAGAAATCTGCCATTAATACTAGAATGGTTCTTGAAAAAGGACTTCGCTTGTTTGGAAGTTCAAGAAGTGGCCGAGAAGATTTCCTTAGGGTTATGGAAATCTATCATAAATACCCAAAGGTGATGAGTGATTTAGAGCAGATTGTGGGAACGGTGATTCCGGTAAAAAACATTGATGATATGCATCGTGCCTTTGAGGCGGATATTCATAAGTCAATGGGTAAAACCATTATGGAATGGTTGGTATAAATTTGTTGTGGGGGTAATCATCCATGTTATTTGGAAAACATTTTGCCTTTTCGGTGGTAATGGCTGTTCATAATACGGAAGGCTATGTAAGAGAGGCAATTGAAAGTGTGATTGCACAGGATTTTGGTTTTGCAAACATTGAATTGATTTTAATTGATGATGCTAGTGAAGACGGGAGTTTGGCGATTCTTGAGGAATATCGGAATGCCTATCCGAACCAGATTAAGTTAATAAAAAATGCCAGAAATCTTGGGGTTAGCGCTAGCAGAAATCGAGGTATTTTAGAGGCTAAGGGAACTTATATTTCCTGCCTAGATTCCGATGACCGTTTAGAAAAGACAGCTATGACCAAGGTTTGGAAATTCTTTTCTAAGCACAAAAGGGAGACCCATGTGGTTTCCCTTCCAATTTGGTATTTTGAGGGAAGGGATGAGGCACATGCCTTGAATTATAAGTTTCGAACCAGTCGGGTCATTCACTTAGAAAAGGAACCTTGGATGATACAGATGCATATTTCTTCTTCTTTTGTGAAGCGGAATGTTTTAAAAAAGCATTTGTTTGATGAGACCATGCGTTATGGAGAGGACGCTTATGTTTTAGCCCAGATCTTCTTAGAAAAGCCATTTTTAGGAGTGATTAGTGACAGTGTATACTTTTACCGGAGTCGGGCCGATGAGTCTTCCGCCCTTCAAAAGGCAAAGGGAAGCAAGGAAAGCCTGGTAGAATTGGTGCCAAAGGTTTACCTGCCACTGTTAGAGCAGGCCTTAACAAAACTAGGACGAATCCCAGAATTTCTTCAGGCAACCATTCTATATGATCGAATTTGGCGGATGAAGATTAAGAGTCTTGTGGGACGGGAGGATGGAGAGGAATTAATGGAGGTTTTTTGGAAAGGCATGGACGATGTTTTGCCTGCCATTGAGGAAGACATTATTTTACATTGTCGATTCATAAATTCATTCCAAAAGGAATACCTCTTAAGAAGAAAGTTTGGAAGACTTCCGGATTGGAAGATTATTCACCTGGAAAATCAATCGATGATTTTTTATTCGGACTATCTAGTGGAGATTACAAAGCGGGATAAGTTGAAAATCTATGAAAAGCATGGTAAAATCTATGGGATTTTACGGACACATTTCCCATTGGAACGCATAAAAATAGCTCTTTTTTTGGGGGAAAAGGAGCTGGAAGTGAATTTTGTAGATCAGGAAGAATCGGGCATCTGGAACATGGGTGTTCAGGTGGCCAGGGACTTGGGAGTTGAATGTAAAGAAGATTATCCGAAGGGATTAAAGGCAGGTGACCTTACCTGTAAGCTTCAGATCGATGAAATTGTAAGAACGTTAGATGTAAAAGTCGAGGTGTAATTATGATTTATCAGGGTGAAAAGGATCTTTGTTATTACAATGAGGAAAAGAAAAAACATAAGCTTTACTATTTGAAATGCCAGATTGATCGCCTGGAAAAAGGGCCTAAGGGTCTTACCATTGCCGGTAGTTTAAATGGAAATTTTTCTGCCAAAATTGCAAAACATTATTTGGTGGATCGGTATAGGACGGTTCCTATTACGCCGGAAGAAACATTTGAAATTTATCTGGAGGATTTTGAAGACTATCGAGACCATAAGATTCAGGTGATTGCAGAAACGGATGTCTTTGTAAAGGCGGCTCAACTTTTATTTCCGGAAGAACTGGAGAAAAAGCTTTCTGCAGAAGGTCAGGGAGATTATTACGATAGTAAGCAAAGAATGCTTGTGATAGAAAGGTAGTAACGTGGCAAATATTAGATTACATGGTAGTGAGCTTTTGATTGGCTTGCAGCTGAACGAAGAATATATCAATCAATATGCGGCAGAGCAGACCGATGGGAATGCAGCGATGGATTTAAATTATGAGGTGGACCGGGATTATCTTTGGACTTCCGCTTGTTCTATGGCTTCCCATAAGAAACTCTGTGAGAAATTGGATCCAAAGTATTTTAATGACACCAACCGTATCTTCCGTATGGATTACGAGAAGAATATGGAGGCTTATATTGCACAGAACCCGATGGATTATCTGGTCCTGGATCTCTTTTATACCTACCAGGCCAGTCTTGCTATTTTAGATGGGGAGATTTATACCTGTAACGGTGCTTTAAAGCATAGTGAATTCTATGTAGACTATCGGAAAGAATTTCGTATTGTGCCATTTGAAGAATTGCCAGAGGAAGAATGGCATTCCTATATGGACAAGTATATTGCCATGATTTCTAAGTACTACGATAAGGATCATATGATCCTGGTTCGTAGTAATTACGCCAAGGAATATGTGGAAGGCCAGAAGGTAGCGACCTGGGAGCGTGATGATGTGGATATCCACAATCAAGGGCTTCGTAGGTTAGAGGATTATTTTATTCAAAAGACGGACTGCTATAGCATTGACCTGGCTAAGTATTATCGAATCGCCATGCATCCGAAAAAGGGATTGATAGAGACCAATTTTGAGAAGGAGTTTTTTAAGGTTGCTGCCTCTCAGATTTATAAGATTATTGAGGAGACCCCGAAGCAGAGGGTTTTTGATGCAGAACCTTACAGTAAACTTTTATCCAACTACGTAGCTCACTTTGAAGAAGGCAATATTTTAGATGAAAATGGTTATTGTCTTCAACAAAAAGATTTGGTGGATAGTCTTGTTCTTACCATGAACAAATGGTGTGTAGAGCGTTACTGGAATGACTTTACCAAGATGAAGGAGATGGAGCCTAAGAACTTGGAGGAAATCCTAACGAAGTATGATTTTTGGTGTTCCATTGATCTGCATGATATGATACAGGCAATCATTGCCGTTCAAAACAAGGACCTTTACAATGAAAAGGTGAATTATCAGGTGCTGGCGAAGTTTGAGAATAATTATCGGGAAGACCTTATGGGCCTTATTGCCATGGAGGTAAAACAAGTCTTTGACCTTCCGGTACAAAAGGTAACGATTGATAATGCAGGAATCTATCAGAAGTTTCTACTTTACTACAAGAATAAAGACAAGAAGTCCTTTAAGCGTTATCAGAAAGAATTGGACAAGGAATTAAAGCACACATTTAATATGAGAAGAGAAGAACTTATGAGAATCTTCCCAAAGAAAGAAGATCTGGATCGCATTTTGCGTTCTATGTAATGGAGTAAATATGAAGGGTTATATCAAAGGTTTTCTAAAGTATCGGTTCCTCTTACAGGAGTTGGTAAAAAAAGGGATTAAATTAAAATATCGCAGATCTTATCTGGGAATTATCTGGTCATTCATCGAACCATTGCTAACTACTATCGTATTGACGATTGTCTTTAGTACTATTTTGGAGAAAAACATTCAGGCATTTCCGGTATATATTTTAACCGGTCGTTTGCTTTATAGTTTTTTCAATCAGGCGACCAATGCCGCCATGAAATCCATTCGGGCTAACCAGAGCATGATCAAGAAGGTGTATGTGCCAAAGTATTTGTATCCGCTGGCCTCTTGCATGTATAATTATGTGATTTTCCTAATCTCTTTGATTGTCTTAGTGGGAGTGTCAGGAATTTATATTTCCATGGGAAAAATTCATTTGACTTCGTATGCCTTTTTGGCCATTATCCCTGTGATTAATCTCTTTATCCTGGCCTACGGAGTGGGACTGATTCTAGCTACAATTTCCGTTTTCTTCCGGGATATGGAGTATATGTGGTCGGTATTTGTTATGATTATCATGTATGCATCTGCTATTTTCTATGATGCAAATCGAATGCTTCAGGCAAGCGATGCTTGGAAGGGATATTTATTAAAGTTAAATCCCCTCTTTTGCATTATCCATAATTTCCGTAATTGTATTTATTATGGCAAGATGATGAGTGTTCATATGCTCATGTATTCCTTCGGTTTTTCCATTGTTTGTTTAATCGTAGGGTTAGTATTATTTAAAAAGAAGCAGGATAAATTTATCCTTTATATCTAATTGAGAGGAAGTGCAAATGGCAAGAAAAGATGTGGCGCTGGATGTATCTCATGTTAGCATGCGCTTTAACTTAAGCTCTGAAAAAGTTGATAATTTAAAGGAATATATTGTAAAGTCCATGAAAAAGGAAATCCACCGGGATGAATTTTGGGCCCTAAAGGATGTATCCTTTACTCTTAGACCGGGGGACCGTTTAGGAATTCTGGGATTAAATGGTGCCGGTAAATCTACCCTCTTAAAGGTGATTGCCGGAGTGTTTAAACCTACCAAGGGAAAGGTAATCAAGAAGGGGATCATGGCTCCTATGTTGGAATTAGGTGCTGGTTTTGATCCTCAATATACAGGGGAAGAAAACATCTACCTGTATGGTTCTGTTTTAGGATTATCCAAGGATTTCTTAAAGTCTAAGTATGATGAAATTGTGGAGTTTTCAGAACTGGGGAATTTTATCCATGTACCTTTAAAGAATTATTCCTCTGGTATGAAGGCAAGACTTGGATTTTCCATCGTGACTCAAGTAAAACCGGATATCCTAATTCTAGATGAGGTTTTAGCGGTTGGAGACGCTAAATTCCGTGCCAAGAGTGAGGCTAAGATTATGGAAATGTTTGACCAGGGAGTCACGGTATTGTTCGTATCCCATTCCTTAGCTCAGGTGCAGAGACTTTGTAACAAGGCCATTCTGTTAGAGCATGGTCAGATTATTTCTGCAGGAGAAATCGATGAGGTTTCGAAGATTTACGAAAGCAAGACAGGTTTTTAATACCCTTCTAGTATCATTTATCAAAGGATTGATCCATCTATGAGAAAAATTTTAAAAAAATTTGAGATGACAATTGTATTTTTGTTGAAGACGGTGATGTATGCCCTGCTCTTTTTAACATTCTTTTATCTTTTTTCTTTAAGAGATTGGCAGATCCTTACCATTTCAAGAACCATGGCGATTACCGTGGTGGGCTTTATTTTTGTGGAAGTGGTAATGACTTCGATTTATGGGGCATATGACATAGGAAAGAGAAAGAGTAAACCGATTATTTTCTCTGTGTCCCTTGCAACCATTATCACAGACTTATTCACCTATCTTTTACTCCAGATTATGAACACCAATCCCAATAACAATGCCAGTTTCCGTTTGGAAAATATATGGATTTTGATTTTGGTAGTGGTGATTCAGCTCTTTATCATTGTCTGTATGACTTATATGGGCAATTATGTTTTCTTTGTAATTAATCCCCCGGAGAAATGTGTGGTAATTACAGACTGCCAGGATAATTTAAATAAGCTGGCCGCAGGCATAAACCATTACAAGAAACAGTATCAAATCACCAAGGTTTTAGACTATCGAACCGAGGATATTTTAAAGAAGATTCGGCCGGCAGATACGGTTTTCATGTACAATGTTCCAACGGAAATCCGTACCCAAATCACAGACTACTGCTACAGAAGTTTGATTAATGTTTATTATAATCCGGAAATTTCTGACGTGGTGGAATTAAATTCCAAACATGTGATGTTAGACGATGTTTCCTTGGTGGGAGAGGACTTTAAGGATCTGACCTTAGAGCAGAAGTTCTTAAAACGAACGCTCGATATCCTTCTTTCCCTTTTTTGTATTCTTCTAACCAGTCCAATTTTTGCGATTTGTGCCCTGGCAGTGAAATTAGATGATGGAGGCCATGTCTTCTTTACCCAAAAACGTGCAACCCGAGGGGGCGTGGTCTTTAAGATGATCAAGTTTCGAACCATGAAGGAAAACGTGGAGAATTATTCCGCAAAACAGGATGATGACCGTATTACCAGGGTGGGACGGGTGCTTCGTAAGTATCGGTTAGACGAGATCCCACAGCTTTTTAATATTTTATTTGGAAAAATGAGCTTTGTTGGGCCTAGACCCGAGATGCTTTCTAATGTTTACAGTTACACCAAGGAACTTCCGGAATTCCGTTACAGACTTCGTGTGAAGGCAGGACTTACCGGTTATGCGCAAATCAATGGCAAGTATAATACTTCACCAAAGGACAAATTAATTCTGGACTTGATGTATATTGAAAGCTATTCGGTTTGGAAGGACCTTCAATTATTATTCCAGACGGCCATTGTTTTATTAAAGTCAGAGGATTCAACCGAGGGTTTTAAGGAACTTGGAGATTGTGGAATCAAAGGAGATTTTAAGGATGAGTGATATTAAAGTTTCAATCATTATGCCTGTATATAAGGTGGAAAAATATGTAGCAAAGGCCATTGATAGCATTTTGGCTCAGAGCTTACAGGAGTGGGAGTTTTACATTGTAGATGATGGAACCCCAGATCGCTCTGGAGAAATCTGTGATGAATATGCGGCAAAAGATCCAAGAATCCACGTGATTCACCAGGAAAATGCCGGTGCACCGGCAGCCCGTAACAAGGCCATGGATTTAGCACAGGGAGAATACCTGTATTTTATGGACTCAGATGATTGGGCAGAACCAACGATGTTAGATGAGATGTATCATTTGGCAAAAAGAGACAATGCTCAGCTTGTTATCTCAGGATTTTTTATTGATACCTTTTATGATAGTGAAAATTTTGTTCGTGACGAAAAAAAGGGAAAGCCGGCGGTTTATCAAAGGGGAAAGGACTTTCACAAGGAAGCCTATGATCTGTTTGACAATAACCAGCTTTATTCCCCATGGAACAAGCTTTACGAAAGAGCCTATATTGAAGACCATAAGCTTCGCTTCCCACAGACTTTCTGGGATGACTTTCCATTTGTTTTAAGCGTGATTCGTGATATTGAACGAGTTACCGTAACAGATCGAATGTATTATCATTTTATTCGTGCAAGGGCGGAATCGGAAACCGCTTCCTATCGTCCAAATATGTACGAGAAGCGTGAGGAAGAGCATGGTTGGATGAAAGAAATCTACGAACATTGGGATGCCTGGGATGACAATTCCAAGGAAATGGTTGCTAGACGTTATATTGAGCGACTCATTGGATGTGTAGAAAATCTTACGAATAAAAAATGTACCTTATCTTACGGAAAGAAAAGGGCTTTGGTAAAGGAAATGATTTCAAAGAAGCGTGTTTCCCAGTGCTTACATGCCATGAAGCCAAGAAGTAAGGTGATGAAGATTATGATTCTTCCTTACAAGTGGAAGAACGTGACCTTCATTTTACTGGAAGGTAAGGTGATTAGTCACGTAAAGAGCGGAAATACCAAGATGTTTGCAACCTTAAAGGCAAACAGATAGGAGACACATGGCAGCATATTTTTCAATCGTAACCCCGGTTTACAATGGAAGAGAGTACCTGGATCAGGCCTATGAATCCTTAAAAAAACAGTCCTTTCAAGACTGGGAGTGGATTCTTGTAAATGATGCCTCAAAAGATGATAGTGAGTCTTGGATGCTTGAAAAGAAGGAAGAAGATCCCAGAATTAAAGTGATTTCATTTGAAGAGAATAGGGGAGCCGGCAAGGCCAGAGAAGAAGGCGTTAAGTTGGCACAAGGCTCTTATCTTTGCTTTTTAGATGTGGATGATAAGATTGATTTAGATCTTTTAGAAAATCTTTATGAGGTTCTTTTAAACCATTCAGCACAGGTGACGGTGTTTGGCGTTACGGAGGAGTATCTTCGGGACGGTAAGTTAACAAAGACCAAGGTGATTCTTCCGGAGTTTCAGGGGAAGAATGTAGGAGATTATAGTGTAGGAGAAGATGGAGCCACTTCTTTTGAGGCCAAGTTTATCCAAAAGCAGGAGGAAGTTCGTAAGGAACTAATTCTTTTAGAAAAAAGAACCCTATATGGCTACTTGTGGAACAAGTGTTACCATCGCGCTTATCTACAGTCGGTGGGAGCGGTCTTTCCGGATCATGTTCTTTTAGAAGATGCTGCCTATAATCTTTTGGTCTTTGAGGAAGTTGCGTCCATGAATCTATTGGGCTATGCTCCCTATCATTACCAGAAAAAACAGGGAAAGAACCTGACAGCAGGCTTTTATCCGGATTATTTTTTCGTTCATAAAAATCATGTAAAAGATTTGCTGCGTCAGCAGGAACGCTTTGGCCTGGCAAATGATGCTACTAAAACGAGCCTTGCGGATATTTTGGTTCGCTACATTTGTTCTGCCTTAGAGCGAAACTGCCATAAGGAAGCTAAGATGTCTCACAAGGATCGAAAGGCCTGGGTAGAGGCTCTATATAAGGATCCTGTTTTTTTAGAACTTTTCCCTTATGCCACAAAAAATCAAAACTTATCCATTCTTGTGGATGGACTGGATGGTCATAGGACTTGGCTTTGTCTCTTTGTGGGAAGAGTCGCTTATGTTGTAAAGACTCATTTTGCCGGACTATTTGAAAAACTTAGAAGTTAAGAAGGAGTGCTTATGGAAAAGGTACTTACGATTGCCATGGCATGTTATAATGTAGAAGCCTATTTAGAAAAGGGACTGAAATCCCTTGCCGATCCAAGATTGGAAGAAGGTCTTGAGGTATTAATTATCAGTGATGGCTCTACGGACCGAACAGAGGAACTTGCAGAAAGATATACCGAGAAATATCCTAAGATTTTTCGTCTTATAAAAAAGCCCAATGGTGGACATGGATCGGTGATTAATGTTGCCATTCGTGAGGCAAGTGGAATTTATTTTCGTATGTTAGATGGAGATGATTGGGTTATGACGGAGCCACTGGTGGCTTTAATTTCCTATCTTAAGCGTCCTCACGGAGATATTGTCTGTGATTATAAGGCAGAAGTCCATATGATTAGTGGAAAGAAGACCATCATTCCCCTTCCTGCTTTTGATAGGCAGAAGGTGCCTACGATGAGTCCGGGGGTTTATCCTTTTGAGGAAATCTGCGCCTTACCAGAGGTTTCTTCTTACTTTATGATTCATAATTTTCAGGTTCGTACCCAGCTTTTAAAGGACCATCAGGTTCAGGTTTGTGAGCATGTGTTCTATGAAGATAGTGAATATGTGTTAAAGGCGACGGCTTATGCCAAGACGGTTAGTTTTGTAGACCTTGAAATATATCAGTACCTGGTCGGAAATGTAAATCAGTCAGTTAGCACTGCAAATTTTGTAAAACGCTATAGCCATTTTGATCAGGTAACCAAACAAATGTTGGCCTTCCAAAAACAGTTTATGGAATATGAGTCCAATGACATGGTAAAGTATTATGTTTTAATGAGAGCAAGAAATGTTGTCCTGACCCAGTTATATATTGCCTTGATTTATGATGAAGATCGAAAGCGTGGGAAGGAAAGGGCCAAAGTATTTTTTCAGTTCTTAAAGAATGAATATCCTGATATGGCAAAGCTTGTGGCAGGAAGGTATCGTTTGGATTGTGTATTACATGGTCTTGGCTTTAATTATGAGAAGTTTCAAAAGCTGCGTCATTTGGCTGGTAAGAAATAGAAGGGAAGAAGTATTCCATGTTGGTGTCAATCATTATCCCGATTTATAATTGTGGGATATATTTAAAGGAATGTTTAGAATCAGTGGCCGGTCAATCTCATCAGGAGTTTGAGGCCTTAATGATTAATAATGGTTCAACCGATGACTCTAAGGAAATATGTATGGAGTTTGCCAAGAAGGATCCACGTTTTTTTTACCTGGAACTGGAGAAAAATTCCGGGGGAGCCGGAGAGCCAAGGAATTTGGGCTTAAAAGAGGCTAAGGGAGAATTTATATGTTTCTTAGACGGGGATGATCGATTTTGTAAGGATAGCTTAAAAATTCTGCTTTCCAAGATTTTAGAAAGTCAGGCGGACGTGGTGATTGCAAGCTATCATAATTTCAGTCGCCAGAGTCTTTTAGGGACAGATACGATTTTAGTAGAACGGACCCTATTGGGGGAAAAAGAGGTTCGAGATTATTTTGTACGAACGTATCCCAATGGGGAAGCCGGTTATCTTTGGAATAAAATCTATCGTGGCTCTATTATTCGAGAAAATGAGATTTCCTTTCCAAGTCTAAAGCGTTTAGAGGATGGATTTTTTAATGTGGATTTCTTTTCTTATGCGAAGAAGGTGCTTACGATTCCGGAGGTAACCTACGAGTATCGTTTGAATGATCAGGTTGCCCTATTGAGAAAGTCTCCCCCAAACTACTATGAGATGATTTACACCTTGTTAGACCACTATTATGAAACCATAAAAAACTGGAACTACGAGGCTTCTTTCGTGGAAGGTGAAGTATGCAAGTTTGCCTTAAATGAACTGGAAGTTTGTTTCGAAAATATATGTTATGGTCCCTTAAAGGATGCACCTAAAAAGGAGGTTTTAGAGACTTTAACCAAAATTCGAAATCACAAGGATACAGAGTTCCTTTTGAAGAAAAAACAGTATGTTGGAAAATATGTGGCAAGGGTCATGACCCTTTTTGAAAAGGGGCATTATAGGAGAATGCTTGCCTTAGTAAAATTGAAGATATTTGCTAAATCCCATCTAAAACGTTTATTCTTATTTGTAAAAAGATGGAACGATTAAAAGACAGCCCCATGGGGCTGTCTTTGTTATAGTTGCCAAACTGGTCGACAATCTCTTTTTAATTGCGTAAACATTTCCTGGTCGTTTGCGATGGTAGAACCAGAGGTGGTAAGCATGTTGCCGGTAATAGAGGCAGAGGCACCGGAAAGGAAGGCTTCCCTGCCATTGTCTTTCATAAGAGCCCGGCCGCCGGCAAGACGGATATGGGCTTTGGGGTTAATATAACGGAAGAGAGCAATGGTGCGAAGGATTTCGTCTTCTGTTAGTCTCCTTTGATTTTCCAGAGGGGTGCCCTTAATTGGCATCAGAGAATTAATTGGGATGGAAGTAATATGTAATTCTTGAAGGGTAAGGGCCATTTGCACGCGGTCCTTGAAACTTTCTCCTAAACCAATGATGCCACCGGAACATACAGAAAGTCCAGTGGCCTGGGCACGTTTGATGTTTTCGATTTTTTCATCAAAGGTATGGGTACTACAAATCTTAGGGAAGAATTCCCTTGAACTTTCAATGTTGTTATGGATGGAGGTAACCCCCGCTTCCTTTAGGGCTTCAAATTGTTGACTACTTAAGAATCCAAGGGAGGCGCATAGTTTAATCTTAGATTCCTTTTTGATTAACCGGAAGGTCTCAAGAATCTGCTTAAAATCCCGATCAGAAGGGTGGTGACCGGAATTTACAATGGCAAAACGACCAACCCCTTGGGCTTCGTTGGCTTTGGCATTTTCAAGGATTGTTTGGGGGTCAAGAAGGCCGTGGACCTCACAGTTTGTGTGGTGGTAGGCAGATTGGGCACAGAATTTACAATTCTCTGTGCAATGGCCAGAGCGACCACTAATAATGGTGCACAGGTCTATATGATCTCCAAGGAGTGCCTTTCGAATTCGGTCGGCTCCTTCCTTAAGGTCTTCTAAATCAGCTTCCATAAGGGGGAGGAGGTCATCGCTTCTATTTAATCGGCGGCCGCCGATGATTTCATCTGCTAGTTGTAATACGTTCATCTTTGAATCCCTTTCTAAATATAAATCTTTTATGATTATAAGTAGTGTCCTTTAAAATGTCAACATTATCTAGAATATGGTTAACAAAGAAAAATGGACGAGATAGGAAATGTATTGTGAAAACAAGGATAGATTGGTATAATAATCAAGACGAAATTTTGGCAGTGAAAAATGTCAAAATATTTTAAGAAGATAGGATGGGATTGAGAATGAAACTAATTGTTGATAACATTTGTAAGAAATTTGAAGGAAAGGTTGTATTAGACCATGCATCGTTTGAATTTGAGAGTGGAAAAATCTATGGACTACTGGGAAGAAATGGTGCTGGTAAGACAACCTTTTTTAACTGTTTAAATGAGGATATAAAGAAGGATGAAGGAACTTGTCTGCTGATGGATGAGTCAGGAAATCAGAGGGAACTTGGATTAGAAGATTTAGGGTATGTTTTATCTACACCGATGGTACCTGATTTTATGACGGGTAGAGAGCTGGTGTCCTTTTTCCTTGATATCAACAAAAAGAAAATTCAGGATGTAAAGCCTGTGGATTGGTATTTGGACCTGGTTGCCCTTCAGGAAGATAGCAGGGACCTTTTGATTAAGGACTATTCTCATGGAATGAAGAATAAGATGATGATGCTTTTAACCATCATTGCCAATCCTTCCGTTTGGATGTTAGATGAGCCATTGACCTCTTTTGACGTGGTAGTGGCAGATGAGATGAAAAAGTTACTTCGGTCCTTAAAGGGAGATCGAATTATTATTTTTTCAACTCATGTGATGGAACTTGCCACCAGCCTTTGTGATGAAATTGTTTTATTACAACATGGCAAATTATCTAAGGTAGAAAAAGGAAGCGAGACGATGGAAGAGTTTGAGGAAAAAATCATTGAACTCCTAAAAGAAGGAGGGACAGAAGAATGAATATGCTTCAGGCAATCTACCTTGTGGTTTGCATGAGAACCACCATTATCATTAATTCCTTTCTATTTTGGTTGAAAAAAATTCCTTTGATTAAAAAATTGTTTGTAGGAAAGGTTTATGGAGATCAGTCTTTAAAAATTGGTTTTTCCATTGCAGCTTACTGTTTCAAAATCTTCCAGAAGTTTGTCCTTACGGCAGTGTACTATCTTGTTATCATGTGCCTTGCGCTTGGAATCTTTGATTTGGATGGTGTAAATCAAGGGTATTTCTATGTTTTGATGTATTTACTTCTTTTGCCGGTGGCGGGAGCAGTCTTGAATAACGAGAACTACGGGATAGGAAATGATACAGAGATAGCCATCCGCCTTTTTCGTTTTCCTGCAAATCTCTACATTAAATGTCAGTACCTGATGCAAATGGTTACCTATTATGTAATCAATGTCCTTGTGCTTATGGTGGCAACCCTTTTTGTAAAATCCATGCCATTGTTTTTTGCATTTTTGCTTCCGGCTTATAGCCTTGCTTGGAAGTGTATTGTGTCAATAACAACAACAGCCATTCATAAAAGGCAGAAGAAAGAAACCCCCGTTGGTATTTGGATTTTAAATACGATTTTATTTTTAGTAGGCTGTTTCGGTTTTGCCCTACCAGTGTTTGCAAAGGATTCTCTCACTCCGGCACTTTGCTATAAGATTTTTGCTTTCTTTTTAATTCCCGGATTGCTTTGTGGAATCCTTTATTTTAAGGAAAATGATTACCTTGCGGTAATAAAGAAGGTGGCTTGGGCAAGTGAAGGAGTCAATAAAGCGAACAATGCAGAAGTGCTTGCAGCTGGAAAGGCCTTGGAAAAGGAAGATGCCAAAGACCGGACCAAATATGATAAGAGACTAAATGAAAAGAAGGGATTTGAGTATTTTCATGCCCTATTTTTAATGAGACATAAAAAATTGGTTTATCGTCCCATCTTTTTTATCACCCTCTTTGATGCGGGAATTGTAATCCTAGCCATCCTATGTGCGATTTTTATACCAGGTATCCAGAGGGATTTTTACCAAACCATTACCAACCATCTATCGGCTTGGCTTATAGTACTTTATTTCACTACCGTGGGGAAAAATTTAATATCTGTGATGTATATAAACTGTGATTCTTCCATGTTGAGTTACCGTTTTTATCGAAGTCCCAAGGCGGTGCTTTCCATGTTTTTGGTTCGTCTAAAGTCACTGATTCGTCTAAACGCGATTCCGGCCTTAATTGTCGCCCTGGGAACAGGAATTATCTATTGGATTGTTTGTCCAAAATTTCTGATTTTGGACTTTGCTTTGGTGGTTATATCGATTATGAGCATGTCACTCTTCTTTTCCATTCACACCTTGATTTTGTATTATCTTTGTCAGCCTTTCACCAAGGAAATGGTAATAAGGAGTCCGTCCTATACTGTTATTAATACATTGACTTATTATGTGGCCTATTGTTTGTCTCAGGAAAGCATTAAACTCGCTGTGTTTGCACCGGCACTCATTGGATTTTGTGTGCTTTACATGGGACTGGCAGCAATTTTAGTTTTTAAGAAGGCACCCAAGACCTTCCGCCTAAGATAATTTTGACGGATGAAGGGATGTGTGCTATTCTTGCCTAGGTAGACTAAAAATATAGGTGAGGTTAAGATGAATAAGATTCGTCATTTTTTAAAAAAAACAATAGGAAACCCATTGGTCTTTTCCTGCCTTCTGGTACTTACCATGATGGTGATGATTGTACCGGCTCTGCATGAGGACTATGGGTATCTGGTGAAATACCTGCTGGCCTGGGGACTGGTTTTGTCCCTTTACCTAATCTTTGCAAGTAAGGGAAAGGTGGTTTTTAACCGCTACATGCTTCCTTTACTGGCATTTTGTGCCTTTTATCTGGTGACCATCTATTTAAAGTCAGGGGAGAATCGGACAAGTGCCATGAAGTCCTTGCTTTATATGGGAATGACCTTTCTTGTGGTTATGGGAGGAAGTCTGGTTTATCCGGGGACAAGAAAAAAACTAGAAGAGGTCTTTGCTATAGTAATCACCGGAGGAATCAATTGCTTAAGCTTGATTTGTTTGGCAACGTATTTCTTTAAAATCAATGGCAGTTACCGGGCGGAAGGAACCAAGGTTTATTACGGTTTTTATCAGAATCGGCTTTGGGGGCTTTTTAATCCCAATGTAGGAGCGGCACTTGCCATGGTGGCCCTTGTGCTTTCCATAGGACTCCTTACGATGATGAAAAAAAGAATCCTTCGAATCTGGCTCTTTCTTTCCATTTTCCTAGAGTATTTAATGCTGATCCTAACGGATTCTAGAACAGCGATCTATGGGGGACTCCTTCTTGCCTTCTTCTTTTTATGGCGGGTCTTTTTTGTTTCCCGAACCGAGAAGCAGGAGAAGGAGGCCAAGTCTTTCAGAATATGTAAGGCGGGAGCATTTTCCCTTGGCTTATTGGTCCTTGTTTTTCTTTCTATGAAGGGGATTACCCCTGTCTTGGAAAAACTCCCGACTCTTGTTGCGGGAGCTGAGGATAAAACCGAAACCAATTTAGGTCGTAAGGAAACGGGAGCCGACAGTTACGGAGGTTTTTTAAATGGCCGTCAGTATATTTGGTCGGCCGGCTGGAAAGTCTTTCAGACCTCTCCGGTCATTGGAGTAGGAAGGGAAGGCATCTACCGACAGGGAAAGGACTATGTAGTTCAAAGGACCTTCCGTCGGGCCTTTCGTCGGGGCGGACTGCACAATATCTATTTAACGGTTTTAGTGGCAGGTGGCCTCTTGGGATTTCTTGCCTTTGCAGGCTTTGTCCTACTGGCACTGACTGGAAGTCTTAGGAATTTCCTCAAGATTAAACAGTTAGCAGGACAGGGGCTTTACCTAAGTTACCTCTTCCTCTTCTTTTATTATTTGGCCAGTGAGATGCTGGAAGCAAGAATCCTCTATGAGATGAATGTTAATTACGTTATCTTTTGGATCATTGCAGGAGTGGTACTGGGAAGGGGATTTTTCAAAGAAAAGAAGGTTCAAACAGAAACGTTTGATCAGGGACAAAAGAAATTTTTAGCGAACACCGGTTGGTTAATGGTGGATAAGATTGTAACCATGGTTTTGTCCCTGGTGATTAATGCCATGGTTTCAAGATATTTGGGAAAGGCCAACTGGGGAATCTTAAACTATGGTCTGGCTTTTTTCAATGTCTTTCTAACAGTTTGTAAGCTGGGAATCGATTCTATTTTGGTGGCGGAAATCACAAAGAAGCCGGAAAAAACCGATTCCTATATGACCATGACGATTTTACTAAGGCTTGCCTCGAGTTTCCTTGGAATCCTCTTAACGGGACTTTTTGTAGGACTCTTGCGACCCGGAAAACTTGTGGTCTTAGGGGTTTCTTTGATTCAGTCCATTTCCTTGATCTTTGCAGCCTTTGATACCATTGATTATTATTTTCAATATAAGATGGAATCTAAGTTTTCGGCTATTAGTAAGTCCTGCGCCTATCTATTTGTCTGTCTCCTTCGTTTGGTATTATTATTTGCAAAGGCAGACGTGATCTGGTTTGCGTTTGCTACCGTGGTGGATTATCTGGCAATCGCTTCCTTTCTTTTGTATTTTTATAAGCGCCAGGGAGGCGGATTTGCCTATTCGAAAGAGGATGGAAAGTACCTGCTTCATCGGGCAAAACCCTTTATTTGGGCCAATCTGATGGTGGTTTTATATACGCAAATGGACCGGATTATGGTGGGGTCCTTAGCAGGTGATGCCCAGACCGGCCTTTATTCAGCGGCTATGACCGTGGCAAATATGTGGATTTTTATCCCTACCGCCTTAATCGATTCTTCCAGACCGGTGATTATGGACCTGTATACCAAGAAGGATCCGGCCTATATGAGGCGTTTTAAGGAAGTTATGGGAGTGGTGATGTATATTAGCATTTTGGCCGGACTGGCCTTGACCCTCCTTCCGAAACTGGTGGTTTGGATTTTATATGGAAAAAAATATCTGGCAGCAGCACCGATTCTTGCAATCTTAATTTGGTCGAAGCTTCCCTCAGAAATCGGAGTGGTTCGTAATATCTGGCTGATTTGTGAGGCAAAGGAAGAATATGTCAAATGGTTTGTGGGAGGGGGAGCCCTTACGAATCTGATTTTAAATTTTATTTTTATTTCATGGTTAGGCGGTGGCCTGGGTGCCGCTCTTGCCACCTTGATTACGGAATTTGTGGTGGCAAATTTAATTCCGGTCTTTTTTAAAGACACCCGGTGCTTTAATAGGATTGTTTTAGAATCTTTCAAAGCTCCCTTGCCACTAATAAAGAAATTTTTAAGAAAATAAAAAAAGGGCCCGGGCCCTTTTTTTATTTGGATTAAAGATTTTTTATTAAATTAACCATCTCAATTGCAGAAAGGGCACAATCATAACCCTTGTTTCCTGCCTTGGTACCGGCACGTTCAATGGCCTGCTCGATATTTTCGGTGGTAACGATACCGAAAAGAACCGGGATCTCGCTATTTAAAGAGACTTGAGCGATTCCTTTTGATACCTCGTTACAGACATAGTCATAGTGACTGGTCTTACCACGAATTACAGCGCCTAAACAAATCACAGCGTCATACTTTCCTGACTTTGCCATTTTCTGAGCGACCAAAGGAATTTCAAATGCGCCTGGTACCCAGGCTACGGAAATGTCTTCATCATTTACACCATGACGAACCAAACCGTCCTGGCAGCCGCCTAAAAGCTTTGAGGTGATAAATTCGTTAAAACGAGAAACAACAACACCAATCTTCATGCCATCCTGTGCTACTAATTTTCCTTCGATTAAATTCATGTGATTTACCTCTCTTTATTATTTATTATTCTTGTAATTTAAATAGTGCCCCATTTTCTTTTGCTTGGTTTCAAGATAGAAGGAGTCAAAGGGGGTTTCCTCTACTTGAATTGGTACCCGTTCCACAATTTCCATACCAAAATCCTCAAGCTGATAAATCTTATCGGGATTGTTGGTTAAGAGACGGAGGGTTTTTACCCCCAGATCCCGAAGGATTTGGGCACCGATATAGTACTCTCGCATGTCAGCAGGGAAGCCAAGGGCAATGTTTGCTTCAATGGTATCCATGCCACCGTCCTGAAGTTGGTAGGCCTTTAACTTATTTAAAAGTCCGATTCCACGACCTTCCTGACGCATATAAAGAAGGATTCCCCGCCCCTCTTTTTCGATTTGTGTCATGGCTGCCGCAAATTGCTGACCACAGTCGCAGCGGAGGGAACCAAAGGTGTCACCGGTCATACATTCGGAATGCACACGGCAAAGTACCTTTTTACCATCTCCGATTTCACCTTTTACAAGGGCAACGTGGTGCTCTCCGTTTAAGAGATTGCGATAGCCATAAGCGGTAAAAATTCCATACTTCGTAGGCATTTGGGCCTTGGCATCGCAAACAACCAATTGGTCAAAGCGCTTACGGTATTCTTCAAGGTCTGCAATGGAAATCATGCAAAGATTCCATTTTTCAGCCAATTCTACCAATTCCTCCCGGCGCATCATGGTACCGTCTTCTCGCATAATCTCACAGCAAAGTCCGGCTTCCTTTAAACCGGCCAGACGAAGGAGGTCTACGGTAGCCTCGGTGTGACCGTTACGCTCTAAAACACCATTTTCCTTGGCAAGAAGAGGGAACATATGGCCCGGTCTGCGGAAGTCCTCCGGCTTTGCCTTGTCATCCACCACGGCCATAGCGGTGATGGAACGCTCCTTGGCAGAAATACCGGTAGAGGTGGTGACATGGTCAATGGATACGGTAAAGGCGGTTTCATGGTTGTCTGTGTTATTGCTAACCATCTGAGGGAATTTTAATTTTTCCACATAGGCCTTTGACATAGGCATGCAGATCAATCCCTTTCCATGAATGGCCATAAAATTAATGTTTTCCTGGGTGGCAAACTGGGCGGCACAAATAAAATCACCCTCATTTTCCCTGTCTTCGTTATCGGTAACTAGGATCAGTTTGCCTGCCTTCAGGTCTTTTAGTGCTTCTTCAACTCCTGTACGCATAGGCGCTCCTTTCATGAAATAAACCCATGTTGAGAGAGAAAGTCCATACTGATTTTGGAACCTTCCTCCTCTGGTTTTTCGTTCTTTACAAAATGTTCCACATATTTCCCAATCACATCACATTCAAGGTTCACAAGGCTTCCTACCTTCTTATCCCTTAAGTTGGTTTCTGAAACGGTATGAGGAATGGCGGAGATGGAAAAGGATTCCTCGCTGACCTTGGCTACCGTTAGGGAAATCCCGTCAATGGTGATGGAACCTTTCTCTACAATATAGTATAAAATGTTTGGGCTGGTCTTGATTTCAAACCAAATCGCATTGTCATCCGGCGAAATAGAAGCAATGCTTCCGGTTCCATCAATGTGCCCGGAAACAATGTGTCCTCCGAAACGTCCGTTGGCAAGCATGGCCCGCTCTAAATTAACAGGACTCCCATTTTCCAAGGTGGAAAGGCCGGTTCTGTTTAGGGTTTCATGCATCACATCTGCCGTAAAACTTCCCGGCTGAAAGGAGGTTACCGTTAGGCAAATACCATTGACACAGATGGAATCTCCCACTTTCACATCCTCTAGGACCTTAGATGCCTTGATTTTAATCTGGGCTGAACTTATTCCATAGGAAATGGCTTCGATTCTTCCCACTTCTTCGATAATTCCTGTAAACATCAACAATCCTCCTGCTTTAATCGTCCTGTGATTTTAAGATCTTCTCCTAATTTGCAGACCTTTAGGTTTTCTAATTCTTTGGCCTTAGACATTAGGGAAAGGCCGGTTCCCTCTACAGGGGTTTTCGCCTCGGACCCGCCCACTAACTTAGGGCCAATGTAGCAGATTAAGGAATCTGCCAGATTATCCTTTAGAAAGGACCAGTGAATCCGTCCGCCACCTTCCACGTAAATAGAATCAATGCCTTCATTTCCTGCTTGATCCACCAGGGCCTTCAAATCTACCTGGTCATCCTTTTTAGGAAGGACCCAAATCTTAAGACCTGCTTCCTTATAAGGCGTTAAAGCCAGGGGATCCGCCACTGTGGTGGCTAGGATGGTAGGAATTTGATTTGCCGTGTTTACAAGCTTAGCCTGAAGGGGAGTCTTTAAGTTCGTATCCACCAGAATACGAATGGGGTCTACCCCTCCCGGAATCCTTGCGGTAAGCATGGGATCATCTGCTAAGATCGTTCCAAGACCCACCAGGATGGCAGAGTAGCGATTTCGGTCCAAAAACACATCCTGCCTTGCCTGACTTCCTGTGATCCACCGGGAATCACCTGTGTGGCAGGCGATTTTCCCATCCAAGGTCATGGCGTACTTAAGGGTGACATAAGGCTTTCCCGTGGTAATGTAATGAAAGAAGATATCATTCAACTGGTCACATTCTTCCTTTAGGAACTGGGTGTGAACCTCTAGTCCGGCCTCCCTTAAGAGTTGAAAGCCCTTACCGGAAACCTTAGGGTTAGGATCGTTGGAACCGCAGTAAAGGGTCTTGATTCCTGCCTGAATCAAGGCTTCTGTGCAAGGAGGTTGCTTTCCCGTGTGACAGCATGGCTCTAAGGTTACATATATGGTAGCTCCTTTGGGATCCTGGCTGCAGTTTTTTAGGGCATTACGCTCAGCGTGCAGATCCCCGTATACCATATGGTAGCCTTCTCCAATAATCTGGCCATCCTTTACGATTACCGCACCAACTAAGGGGTTTGGAGACACGTGTCCGGCTCCTTTTTTTGCAAGGGAAATGGCCCTTCTCATATAATCTTCGTGAGTCATAGGCCCTCCTTTCCATACTAAGTAAAAAGCCCAAACTCTGAGAGTCTGGGCCATTGCTTTTGTTAGAATAGTAAAAGTTTTTCTCTCATCCAGACTATACTGTCGGCTTCGGGATTTCACCGAATCAGCCAAATGGCTCGCGGGCTTTACCGCCGGTGGGGAATTTCACCCCGCCCTGAAAAACATATGTAATTTACTATCCCTACTATAGTACAGCCTCTATTTCTTGTCAATGAATAAGAAAATAGTTTCTGAAAAATCTAACAATTGCTTATAAAATAGCCAATCCCCATTGCTTTTTGCTTGACAAAAAAACTAGAATTTAGTATAAAAGATAGGAAGGTTAAAATGTAATTGATTTAGGAGGAAGAAATATATGAATAAGGTTGAATTAATCGCTTCTATTATTGAAAAGACAGGTCTTGATAAGAAGATGGCTGAGTTTGCGGTAGAAGCATTTACAGAAACAGTTACGGAAGAGTTAAAGAAGGGAAATCGTGTACAGATCGTTGGATTTGGTTCTTTTGAGGTGATTCAGAGAAACTCAAGGATGGGTATCAATCCTCAGACAAAGGAAAGAATTCGGATTTCCCCAACAATTGCACCAAAGTTCAAGCCGGGTAAGGCTTTAAAGGATGCAGTAAACAACAGGAGATAAGTGTTACAGGTTAATTCATCAAGGTCTTGTCTGCAAAGGCAGGGCCTTGTTTTCACACTTGCGGAAAGGAGCAGACATGAGACTGGATAAGTACCTGAAGGTTTCACGACTGATGAAAAGAAGAACCGTGGCCAACGAGGCTTGTGATGCGGGTAGGGTTATGGTGAATGACAAGGTAGCAAGAGCTTCTTATGACGTAAAGGTAGGGGACGTAATTGAGATTGCCTTTGGAAATAAAACCGTAAAGGCAGAGATTTTAAAGATTGCGGATACCATCAAGAAGGAAGAAGCAAAAGATATGTTTCGCTATTTATAGGAGTATCAGGAGGAAGGATGCAGGAGAGAAAATTTCGGAAAAAAGCTTTTCAATTTTTATTTGTGATTGTGATCGTAATCTGTGCCTTCGTAATCGGAAAAATTATTGACTCCAGGCAGGATTTAGCCAATAAGCAGGCAGAGCACAAGGAAATCCAAGAGAAGATTGAAGATGAATCCAAGCGTACAGAGGATTTAGAAGATTACCAGGATTATATTGGAACAGATGAATTTACGGAAGAGCAGGCGAGAGGATTTGGATATGTCTATCCGGATGAAAAGGTATTAAAACCGGAGGAAGACAAATGACAGAAAAGCAGCTAGTGCAGGTAATCAAAGATAGTCATTTAATAGAGCCCAAGGATCGCTTGATTGTTGGGGTTTCCGGAGGAGCAGACTCGGTTTGTTTATTCCGGGGGCTTTTGGCTCTTTCAAAACAGATTCCCTTTTGGTGGGGAGTTTGTCACGTAAATCATGGAATTCGGGGAACGGAAGCCAAGGCAGATTGTGAGTTTGTAAAAGAACTTTGTCTTAGGAATTTTGTTCCCTTCTTTTCCTTTTATGGGGATGTTCCAAAGATGGCAAGAGACCAGAAAATCAGCCAGGAAGAAGCGGGACGGGAGTTTCGATACAAATGTTTTATGAGGCTGGTTAGTACTCATGGGGCCAATAAAATTGTTACCGCCCACCATGGGGATGATCAGGCAGAAACCGTTCTTTACCGTCTCCTTAGGGGAACCGGGATCGACGGGATGGCTGGAATTGCGCCCTCTTTGAGGCTTCTGGAGGAAGAGATGGCGGGACGTAATATTGACCTTGTTAGACCCCTGCTTTCTTTAAGTCGAAAGGAAATTGAAGAGACCCTTTTGACTTTACAGCAGGAGTATCGGGTAGACGCTACCAATCAGGAGAATGACTACACTAGAAATTACTTAAGAAATGTGATCTTACCGGCCTTAAATCAGGAAGTGAACGGAAAGGCCTCGAAACACTTAATGGAATTTGCAAGACAGGCCGCGGAGATTTCCGATTATCTGGGGCGAGAGTGTCAAAAGGCCTATGAGAAGTATGTTTCCCTTCAGGAGGGACAGGTTCTTTTGACAAATGAAATAGAAAAACTTCCGGAGGCTTTAAAAAAGCCTCTTTGCTTTCTGGCCATTGAGTCCCTTACGGCAAGTAAGAAAGATTTTACGGCGGCTCATGTGAAAAATATTTGCAAACTCTTTGAGAGTCAGCCCTCTTCCAGCCTTAATTTACCTATGGGGCTTTCGGCCCATAGGGTTTATGAAGGTGTAAGGATTGTAAGGGAAGAGAACAAGGCTCCCTTGTATGGTATCATCCGTTGGGAAGTGTTGGAGGGGGAAGAGGCCCTGGAGAAAGGAAAAAAATCCATCGATTTCAATGAAAAGTCATATACGAAATGGATGGATTATGATAGAATAGAGGGTAATTTGGCCGTCAGAACTCGAAGACCGGGAGACGAAATCATGGTGTTTGCAGATGGAAGACGGAGAAAACTTAAGAACTTTTTGGTTGATCAGAAGGTGCCCAGAGAAAATCGCGATTTCCTGCCCCTTCTGGTGGATGATCAAGATGTCCTCTGGATTCCAGGAATTCGTATGAGTGAAAAGGTGAAGATTACGAAAGAGAGTAAGCGCCTTTTAAGGGTTTCCTATGAAGAGCCTAAGGAATCCTAACATCAGTACAAGGAGGACCCAATGGGAGAGAATATTAAAATTCTGATAGATGAGGAAACAGTAACGAAAAAAATCAAGGAATTGGGAGCCCGGATTAGTAAGGATTATGCCGGAAAGGAATTAGAGCTTATTTGCGTATTAAAAGGCGGTGTTTACTTTTTGGTAGAACTATCCAAGTACATTACCATTCCTGTGGTGGTGGACTTTATGGTGGCTTCTAGTTACGGAGATAAGACCTATAGTTCGGGAAAGGTAAGGATTTCCAAGGATTTGGCGGAAGATATTAAAGGGAAGGATGTTTTAATCGTAGAAGACATTATTGATTCAGGAAACACCCTAAACTACCTGACCCGGGAATTGGCTACCAGAGAGCCGGCATCCTTAAAAGTGGCAACCTTACTGGATAAACCTCAAAGAAGAGAGTTTGATATTAAGGTAGATTATGAAGGCTTTAAGATTCCGGATCTTTTCGTGGTTGGCTGTGGCTTGGATTACGCGCAAAAGTATAGGAATTTACCATTTATTGGATATATAGAAGCACAGTAAGAAGGAGGAAAAAAGTTGAAGCAGAAGACCCGTGGCGGGCTTGGTTTTTACTTAATGGCAGCAGTTGCTATTATTGTAATTGTCTATTTTATTGGATCAAGCCTAAGTACCAATCGAAATTTTACCTATCAGGATTTCTTAAAGGACCTGGAGAAGGGTGAAATTACATTTATTCAAATTAATCAAAATCAGGAGGTCCCTACCGGTGTCCTGGAACTCACTTATGAGAATGGAACGAAAAAGACTCTTTATGTCCCAGATGTAAATGATGTGATTGATGACATTGTAGATTATGATGAGAGTTTATATCCTTATATCCGTGATGTGGATAATGGAAATCTTTTCTTAGAGACTTTCCTTCCATTGATTTTAGTGGCGGTGATGTTACTCTTTATCTTCTCTATGATTAATAACAGCGCAGGTGGTGGCGGTAATAGCAAGATGATGAATTTTGGTAGGAGTCGCGCCAAACTCTTTATTGATACCGGCAAGTCCATTAAGTTTGAGAATGTTGCCGGATTAAAGGAGGAGAAGGAGGATTTAGAGGAAATCGTTGATTTCTTAAAGAGTCCAAAGAAGTACACCTCTGTAGGAGCTAGAATCCCTAAGGGTGTAATCTTAGTGGGACCTCCGGGAACAGGTAAGACCCTCTTGGCCAAAGCCGTTGCAGGAGAGGCGGGAGTACCATTCCTTAGTATTTCCGGTTCAGACTTTGTAGAAATGTTTGTAGGTGTAGGTGCCTCTCGAGTTCGTGATTTATTCTCAGAGGCTAAAAAGAATGCCCCATGTATTGTATTTATCGATGAGATTGATGCGGTGGCAAGACGACGTGGAACTGGTATGGGAGGCGGCCATGATGAACGTGAGCAGACCTTAAACCAGATGTTAGTTGAAATGGATGGTTTTGGTGTGAATGAAGGAATCATCGTTATGGCAGCTACCAACCGAGTAGATATCTTGGATCCTGCGATTCTTCGTCCGGGACGTTTTGACCGTAAGGTTATGGTTGGTCGTCCGGATGTACGAGGCAGAGAGGAAATCCTTCAGGTACATGCGAAGAACAAGCCATTAGGGGAAGATGTTAATTTAGAAGAAGTAGCAAGAACCAGTTCTGGCTTTACCGGAGCAGATCTTGAGAACCTGATGAATGAAGCTGCCATTGGTGCTGCCAAGGCAGGTAGAAAGTACATTCTTCAGGCAGACATTAATAACGCATTTATCAAGGTGGGAATCGGTGCTGAGAAGAAGAGTAAGATTATTTCTGAAAAAGAAAAGAAGATTACGGCTTATCACGAAACCGGACATGCGATTTTATTCCATCTGCTTCCGGATGTAGGACCGGTTCATACGGTATCGGTAATTCCTACCGGGGCAGGAGCCGCTGGTTATACCATGCCTCTACCCGGAAAGGATGAGATGTTTAATACCAAGGGAAAAATGCTTCAGGAAATCATGGTAGACTTAGGTGGACGAATTGCCGAAGAGATTATTTTTGATGATATTACCACTGGAGCTTCTCAGGATATTAAGCAGGCGACCCAGACCGCAAAGGCTATGGTTGTAAAATATGGTATGTCAGAGAATTTAGGTTTAATCGCCTATGGAGATGATTCTGACGAAGTCTTTATCGGTCGTGAACTTGGACATGCAAACAGAGGCTATTCGGAGGAAGCTGCAGCGGCCATTGATCGCGAAGTAAAGACGATTGTAGATGACTGTTATAAGAAGGCAAAGGCTATGATTCTTGAAAACAGAGATGTTTTGGAATCTTGTGCCCAGCTTTTAATTGAGAAGGAAAAAATCAATCAGAAGGAATTTGAGGCTCTTTTTGATAGATAATATGGCGTTTTTGCACAGATGAATTAGGACAATGCATCTCTTTCCTTTAAAAATGGACAAAAGGTGAAAAAGTGGATGTGATTTTGCACAAGGGACGCTAAGGAAAAAAAAGATTTTTGTGCACACTTTTCCTAAGGGCTTTGTTATACTTTACAACGTAAAAACCCCCCAATACATTATATAGTTTTTTTGCTACACCCCATAAAAAAAACAAAATACCTTCTCCAAAGAGTGCTAGTAGCAAGCACTCTTTATTTTTTTGTGTTATAATGGACATACCCATTTAGAATATGGATTTTGGAGGGATTGAGATGAATGATATGATAAATCGAGAAGCTTTATTTCATGACGGCTCCATGGAACAGGTCATACCATTTGAACCGGATCCTGGAGATGATGTAAGATTGTTCTTTCGAACTGCAAGGGATGATGTAGATGAGATTTTAATCTGTATGAAAAACGAAGTAAAATCTATGTGTTTACAAAGATTTGATGAACTGTTTTCTTACTATGATGTGTATCTTCATTGTACCGATGCTCCGCTTTCTTATTATTTTAAGATTCGGAAAGGACAGGATGTCTGTTATTACAATCGAAGTGGAGTGACCATGGCTCCTTCTCCGGCCTTTAATTTTGTGATTCGGCCGGGATTTTCTACTCCTGATTGGGCCAAAGGTGCGATTATGTATCAGATTTTTACGGACCGCTTTTGCAATGGAGACAAGGAGAATGATGTCTTAGACCATGAATATTCCTATATTGGTCAACATGTCCATCAGGTAAAGGATTGGGATGCCTATCCGGATGCCATGGATGTTCGAAATTTCTATGGGGGAGACCTGCAGGGAGTCTTAGATAAACTGGATTACCTGGAAAAACTGGGGGTGGAAGTGATTTACTTTAATCCTCTCTTTGTGTCTGCCTCGAATCATAAGTATGATATTCAAGATTATGATTTTATTGATCCTCATTTTGGACAAATTATTAATGATGAGGGAGACCTGCTTTCAGAAGGGGATGAGGATAATACCCATGCCACTCGTTTCCGGACCAGGGTAACGGATTCGATGAACCTTCATGCCAGTAACGATTTTTTTATTTCTGTGGTAGATGAGATACATGCTAGGGGAATGAGGGTTATTTTAGATGGGGTCTTTAATCATTGTGGCTCTTTTAATAAGTGGATGGACCGAGAGGGAATCTATTTGGATCAGGAGGGCTATGAGCCGGGAGCTTATCAAAAAAAGGAAAGTCCATACAAAGATTATTTTCAATTTTATGAAGACAAGTGGCCTAAGAATGGCTCATATAATGGCTGGTGGGGGAATGACACCTTGCCAAAATTAAATTATGAGGGATCAGAAAAACTCTATCAATATATTATGCGTATCGCAAGAAAATGGGTTTCTCCGCCTTATAACGTAGATGGCTGGCGCTTAGATGTGGCTCAGGATTTGGGATTCTCTGAGGAATTTAACCATAAGTTTTGGACAGATTTTAGAAGAAACGTAAAAGAAGCCAATCCGGATGCCATTATTTTAGCGGAGCACTACGGAAATCCTAGGGCGTGGCTAGACGGTCACCAGTGGGATACGGTGATGAATTACGATGCTTTTATGGAACCGGTGTCTTGGTTCTTTACCGGAATGGAGAAGCATAGCGATTCCTTCCAGCCAGATTTGATCGGAAACAATTTGGTCTTTGATATGACCATGCGAAACAACATGGCAAACTTTGATCAGACCTCCATTTTATGCGCCATGAACGAACTATCCAACCACGACCATTCACGCTTTTTAACCCGTACCAACCACAAGGTAGGCAGGATTGACAGCCTAGGTCCGAAAGCAGCGGAGGAAGGAGTGGATTTAGCGGTATTTAAAGAGGCTGTGGTAATGCAGATGACCTGGCCGGGAGCACCTACGGTTTATTACGGGGAGGAAGTAGGCCTTTGTGGCTGGACGGATCCGGATAATAGACGAACCTATCCTTGGGGACATGAGGACCTATCCCTCTTAGAGTTTTATCGTGAGATTATAGGGATTCATAAAACCTATCTTCCTCTTCGAATCGGTGGTTTTATGGCTTTAGATCAGGGTCACAACAAGATGGTTTATGCCAGAATGTATAAACACGAGGTAGTGGTTGCCCTCTTTAACAATTCAGAGGAAGAAAGGAAAGAGGAAATCGCTATGTGGAGAGTGGGAGGAGAAGATGGTATGCGAGCCTTTCGAATCCTTGAAACGAACCGTGAACTCTATCATGCAGGTTGGATTCCTTATGGAATTACAGATGGTAAAATCAGGGTAAAGATTGGACCAAAGAGGGCTCAGCTTTACTATTTGGATATCTCAGACCAGGAATTAGAGAGACATCAATTATAAAATCAATAAGTTTTTGACCAAGAAGGCGAAAAACTCTTGCACAATCTCCTGGAATGTGATATAAATTTATATTGTGTGAGCAAATACTGCTTACCATGGAAGGTTTCCCGAGTGGCCAAAGGGGACAGACTGTAAATCTGCTGCAACTTGCTTCGGTGGTTCGAATCCACCACCTTCCATTTAGCCGGCGTGGCGGAACTGGCAGACGCACAGGACTTAAAATCCTGCGGGACTAACCTCCCGTATCGGTTCGATTCCGATCGCCGGCATATTTTATGCCCAGATAGCTCAGTTGGTAGAGCAGAGGACTGAAAATCCTCGTGTCACTGGTTCGATTCCGGTTCTGGGCACGAAAAAAGAAAAACCGTTCAGATCTGAAAGATCTGAACGGTTTTTCTAGTTTAGGAAGGAAATGTTTAACAGTATACTTCTACAGTCACTTCCTTGATACTAGGATCACTTGGAAGCGGAAGAAGGTCAGAAGTAATCTGTTTGTTATTCACTACCAGGTATTTTTCTTCTGAGTTACCATGGAAATGAATATGATAAACGACACCACGATATAATCGTGTAATCGTGAAATCACCAAAGTCTTTTGGAAGGCATGGATGAATGCGAAGTCCCATATAATCCGGACGGATTCCCAAGAGTTCCTGAGAGATACTAAGGAAGGTCCATGCTGCGGTTCCTGTTAACCAACTATTCTTAGCCTCTCCATAATTAGGGGCGCTTCGTCCTGCAATCATCTGGCTATAAACATATGGCTCGGTCCGATGAATTTCGCTAATAGACTCCAGATTAGATGGACAGGTTCTCATATAAGCAGCATAGGCATCCTCTGGCCGGCCGGCCCTGGCGTTGGCGGCTACAATCCATGGATTGTTATGACAGAAAATCGCACCATTCTCCTTGTAACCAGGCGGATAGCTGGAAATTTCTCCCAGTTCTAAGTGGTACTTGGTATAGCAAGGCCAAAGAATTTCGATTCCATAGTCATTGGTCAGATACTTCTTTACAGATTCCATGGCCTGCTGGGCATAGCCTTCCTTAATGCCAATTCCGGCAAGGACACAAAATCCTTGAGGTTCGATGTAAATCTTTCCCTCTTGGCACTCCTTGCTTCCCACCTTATTCTCATAGGCATCATAGGCTCGTAAGAACCACTCGCCATCCCAGCCATAGCTTAGAACGGCCTGGGTCATCTTTTCAATTTCTTCTCGAAGCTCCAAAGCTTCCTTGGCAAATGTATCCTTTTGCCAATGCTTTGCCAGATAATCACAAAGTGCTGCATAGTCCTCGGCATACTTTACAAACATGCCGGCAATAAAGACAGATTCCGCCTTGCCACTTTCAAAATTAGAAGCGGTCTGGAAGCTTTCTCCCGGTTCTTTAGAAAAGCAGTTTAAGTTTAAGCAGTCATTCCAATCGGCCCGACCAATCAAAGGAAGTCCGTGAGGACCCTTGTTGTGAATGGTATAGTGTAAGCTCTTACGCAGATGGTCAATCAAAGGCTGTGCCTTGCTTTCATCGTTGTTATAAGGAGTAGGAACCTCTAAAATGGAAAGGTCGCCGCTTTCTCGAATATAAGCACAGGTACAGGCAACTAACCAAAGGGGATCATCATTAAATCCAGATCCAATGTCTGCATTCCCCTGTTTGGTAAGAGGCTGATATTGGTGGTAAGTGGAACCATCTTCAAATTGGATGGAAGCAATATCAATAATTCTCTCCCTGGCCCTGTCTGGAATCATGTGCACAAAACCTAAAAGATCCTGGCAGGAATCTCGGAAGCCCATGCCTCTTCCGGTGCCGCTTTCATAATAACTGGCACTACGGGACATATTAAAGGTCACCATACACTGATATTGGTTCCAAATATTTACCATTCGATTAATATGCTGGTTGGAAGATTGTACATGATAGTGAGAGAGCAGGTCATCCCAATAAGTCTTTAGGGCATCCTTGGCCTGAAGGAAATCTTCATCTGTCTGGAAGTCTTCCATTAAAGCATGGGCAGGTTTCTTATTAATGATTCCAGGAGCTTCCCACTTATCCTCTTCTTCTAACTGGCAATATCCCAGCTGGAAGAGGAAGGACCGCTCTTCACCCGGCTTTAAGACAAGATCAATTCTATGACCGGCCATAGGGGACCAGCCGCTGGCAATGGAGTTACCACTCCTTCCCTGTTCTACCATGGAAGGACTGTCAAAACCATGAAAGGTTCCTAAGAAAGTATCCCGGTCGGAATCAAAACCATCTACCTTGGAATTTACCGTAAAGAAGGCATAATGATTTCGTCGCTCCCGGTATTCGGTTTTATGGTAAATCGTGGAACCTTCGATTTCCACCTCGCCAGTACTTAGGTTTCGCTGAAAATTAGTGGAATCATCCACGGCATTCCAAAGACACCATTCTAGGGCACTGTATAGCTGTAATTTCTTTTCTTCCGAACTATGATTTTTAATAACCAGACGATTTAACTCACAATTCTTATTTAGGGGAACCAAGAAAGTCATATCCACCGATATCTGATTTTTCGCTCCATGAAAACTGGAATAGCCAAGACCGTGGCGACATTGATATTCGTCTAACCTGGTCTTAGCCGGAAGGAAGCTGGGACTCCAAATGGTATCCCCATCTTTAATGTAATAGCATCTTCCTCCCTGATCGGCAGGTACATTATTATAGCGATATCTAGTGATACGCCGAAGTTTTGCATCCTTATAGAAGTGATAGCCACCGGCGGTATTGGAAATCAATCCAAAGAAACCATCATTCCCCAGATAGTTGATCCAAGGTAGGGGTGTGGCTGGAGTTTCGATGACATATTCCTTATGAACATCGTCGAAATACCCGAATTTCATAAAAAACCCTCCTAACATAACTCATATATCGAAATCGTTTGCGTTTAGATATATTTTAATGAATGAAGTCCGAAAATTCAAGTATAGAAAATAAATATAGCAAAACCACTAATTTGTTATTAATTTTCGTTTTTTTAAAACTAAGGGGAATGTTAGTAGGAATCAAGGATCTTTCGAATTTCGAAAAGGTTTTCTTTAAAATTAATTGTGTAATATTTACAAAAAAAACATATGCATGTTGACTTTTTTATGCAAATAGACTTATAATGAGCTTGCGAAAACGTTTAAGGGTTTGCGATAGATTTCGAAAGGATTGAAATCTAAGAAACATACTCGTGGACAGTTTAGAAGGGAAATAGTTATGGTTACGATTACTGATATTGCAAAACAATTAGGGGTTTCACCCGGGACAGTCAGCAAGGCCTTAACGGGAAAGAAGGATGTTAGTGAGAAAACAAGAGAGAAGGTATGTAAGGCTGCTAGAGAATTGGGATATCTTCCCAATGCGGCTGCAAGATCACTAAAGACCCATCGGTCCCATAACCTGGGAGTCCTATTTGTAGATGAAATGCAAAGCGGACTAAAACATCAGTATTTTGCAGCTGTTCTCAATAGTTTTAAGGTAGAGGCAGAACGCTTAGGATATGATATTACCTTCATTTCCAATAGCATTGGTCCAAATCCTATGAGCTATAAAGATCATTGCAGGTACCGCAATTGCGATGGAGTAGTGATTGCTTGTGTGAATTTTGAAGATCCTAAGGTGGAAGAATTGATTAAAAGTCGGATTCCAACCGTATCCATTGACTATGTATATGAGGGACAGATGTCGGTCCTTTCCGATAACTATCAGGGAATGACAGATTTAGTAGAATATGTAATCAGCATGGGACATGAAAAGATTGCATTTATTCATGGAGAGCTGACCTCAGTTACCAAGAAACGACTTGCTGCATTTTATGATGTTTGTGCAAAACACGGGATTAAGATTCCGGAAGAATATGTAAAGGCAGCAAGATATCATGATGCAGAAAGTAGTATTAAGGCTACGGAAGAAATCCTAGCTTTGAAAGACAGACCAACTTGCATCATGTATCCGGATGACTTTTCTTATATAGGGGGGATGACAGTTTTAGAAGGTCACGGATTACGTATTCCAGAAGATATTAGTGTAACAGGATATGATGGAATCCTCTTATCCAAGCTTCTTAATCCGAAGCTTACGACACTTTATCAGGATACGGAACGTTTAGGAAAAGAAGCTGCCATGAAGTTGGTAAGTTTGATTGAGAATCCGGAGGAAACTTATCCGGTACAAGTAAGCGTTTCAGGAGAATTGATTCAGGGAAAATCAGTAAAAAAACTATTTTAAGTACTAAAGGAGGAAGTATTTATGAGAAACATGAAAAAAGCGATTGCTTTATCTATGGCAACCTTGATGGCAGTGTCAGCAACGGCATGCGGAAGTAGTTCCAAAACTTCAAAATCCATTAAAGATTTAAAACTTACAAATGGTGGAAAAGTACTTCGTATTTATTGCTGGAATGAAGAGATTCAGTCAAGATTTGCAGATTATGTGGAAACAGCAGAGGATGAGATTGACGGAACTAAGATTGAATGGGTAGTAACCGCGAATAAAGACAATGCTTATCAAAAAAAGTTGGATGAGGCCCTAAAGGCTCAGCCATCTAAGGAAGCTAAAGATCGTGTGGACATGTATTTAATCGAGGCAGACTATGCATTAAAGTATGTAAATAGTGATTATTCCGTAGATGTAAAGGATCTTGGATTAACCGATGATGATTTAAAAGATCAGTATCAGTATACCAAGGATATTTGTACCAATGATAAAGGAGAACTAAAAGCCGTTTCATGGCAGGCAACTCCTGGACTCTTTGCCTATAGACGTTCCATTGCAAAGGATGTATTAGGAACCGATGATCCGGAGGAAGTTCAGAAATCATTAGCCAGCTGGGAAGAATTTGATAAGGTAGCTGCTAAGGCACATGAAAAGGGATACAAGATGCTTTCGGGTTATGATGATGCATATCGTGTATTCTCTAATAATGTATCTAGTGCGTGGGTGAATGATAAAAAAGAAGTAGTAATTGATGACAATATTATGAAGTGGGTAGATCAGACCAAGACTTATACCGAAAACGGATATAACAATAAGTCTTCTCTTTGGGATGATACCTGGAATGCAGATCAGGGTTCTGCAGGTAAGGTATTTGGATTCTTTTATTCTACCTGGGGAATTAACTTTACCTTACTTGGTAACTCACTTGATACTTCTGTAGAGGATGGCGGTAAGGAAGAAGTTGGCAATGGTGCATATGGTGATTATGCAGTATGTCAGGGACCTGAATCATATTATTGGGGTGGTTCTTGGTTAGTAGCTGCACCAGGTAGTGATAACAAGGATTTAATTTGTGACATTATGAAGAAGCTTACCTGTGATAAGGACACCATGAAGAAGATTACAGAAGATACACAGGATTACACCAATAATATAAGTGCAATGGAAGAACTTGCAGCAAGCGACTTCCATTCAGCATTCTTAGGAGGACAGAACCACATTGCATTATTTGCAGAGGCAGCTCCAAAGATTGATATGAGCAACACATCTGCATATGATCAGGGATGTAATGAAGAGTTCCAGACTGCGATGAGAGAGTACTTTGATGGTAATGTTACAAAGGAAGAGGCAATTGAAAACTTCTATAAGGCAATTACCAAGAAGTATCCTGAATTAAAGAAACCGGAATAAAGATGTAAGAACAAAATGTTGGCCGGCTTTTATAGGCCGGTCAATATTTTTATCTCTGTGAGGGAGACTTGAACAGAAAACAAAACGTTTACTCGGTGGATAATAAAAAATCCACGGATTAAAACAAAGGGAGGCAGTTATGAGTGCTAAATTAGAAGATGCAAATACAATACCCCAAACCGCCAAATCGAACAGTGGGACGAGTGGTAAAAAAATAAAAGGAGTAAATTACAATAAGTGGGGATATTTCTTTATTCTTCCCTTCTTCCTTGTATATATTATTTTCCAGTTGATACCTTTGGTTTCTACCTTCCGCTACAGTTTTTATGAACACTACATTAGTCAGGGACTTTTGTCAGAGGAAGTGATTCATCGGTTTGTGGGAATTGAGAATTATAAGACCGTCTTTACTGATAAGGAAACGTGGAGGACTTTAGGAAATACCATGATCATGTGGCTAATGGGTTTTGTTCCCCAGATTATTATTTCATTGCTGTTTGCTTCCTGGTTTACCGATTTGAGATTGCGGTTAAAGGCCACTGGCTTGTTTAAAACAGTAATCTATATGCCAAATCTGATTATGGCATCTGCATTTTCCATGTTATTCTTTGCTCTGTTTTCACCGAATGGACCAGTGAATGATATTTTGATTCATGCAGGAATTATAAAGGAAAGCTTTCGGTTTTTCAGCCATGCCGGAGCTACAAGAGGTTTGGTTGCTCTTATGAATTTTTTAATGTGGTTTGGTAATACCACCATTCTTTTAATGGCGGCGATTATGGGAATCGATCCATCCCTATATGAATCTGCCCAAATTGATGGGGCATCCTCTGGGCAGATTTTCCGGAGTATCACCCTTCCTCTGATTCGACCAATTTTAGTATATGTGGTAATTACTTCTATGATTGGTGGTCTTCAGATGTTCGATGTTCCACAGATTTTAACCGATGGAACGGGTAGCCCATACGGAACTACAAAGACCATGGTTATGAACCTGAATGAACATCTCTACAGTAAAAACTATGGTATGGCAGGTACCATTTCGGTTCTGTTGTTTGTCTTATCGGCAATCTTAAGTATCGCAGTCTTTTTGATTACCATTCGTCCAGATACTTCAGAAGTAAAGAAGAAAAAAAGTAAAAGTAAGTAAGGAGGCCTAACATATGAAAAGAAAAGATGATTCTGGTGCAGGTCTTACCATTCATCGTGTGATCTGCTATCTTGTATTAATATTTTTTACCCTGCTTGCCCTCTTTCCATTCTATGTTCTGATTGTAAATGCTACCAGAGCGCATGCAGATATTCAAAAGGGCTTCTCCGCATTCTTTGGAGGTTCTGTTGTATCAAACTTTAAGGCAGTTCTTAGGGATGATGCTCATCCTCTGGTGCGTGCCATGTTAAACAGTTTTATCATTGCGGCATCCTCATCGGCATTAACCGTATATTTCTCGGCATTTACGGCCTATGGAATTAATACCTATAAGGATTTTAAATTTAGAAAATTTGCCAATGGTTTTATACTCTTAATCATGATGGTTCCTACCCAGGTTTCTGCCCTTGGATTTATTGATTTGATGGCTCAGTTTGGATTAACAAATACCTTCTGGCCACTGATTATTCCTTCCATTGCAGCACCAGCGGTTTACTACTTTATGTTGTCCTATATGGAATCTTCTCTTCCTATGGAGATTGTAGAGGCAGCAAGAATTGATGGAGCCAATGAATTTAAAACCTTTAATACCATTATTATTCCTATGTTGAAGCCAGCCTTGGCCGTACAGGCAATCTTTGCCTTTGTTCAGTCATGGAACAATTACTTTATTCCACAGCTGATCATTGATTCTAAGAATAATAAGACTCTGCCAATCTTAATTGCAGAGTTGCGTTCCGCAGACTTTACCAAGTTTAATATGGGACAGCTGTATATGTCCATTGCATTTGCAATTGTGCCGGTAGTAATTGTCTACTTAATTCTTTCAAAACAGATTGTAAGAGGCGTTACTCTTGGTGGTGTAAAGGGATAAAAAAGAAGAATCAGATACCGCTTTTCCCAGTGGAAAGCGGTATCTTTTATTGATAATTCCCAAACTCTGGATTCATTGACGAAAAATGCTTCTTGTGATATATTTTATAAGGTTAGGGACATCTTAGAAACTACCAGAAGGGAGGCACAAGATGCTTACAATTTTCAAAACAGAGAATGGCATTCTCACAGAAGAAGAAGAGATTACCTCAGGCGTTTGGATTGATTTACAGGATCCTACCATGGAAGAAACATCCAGGCTTAGTAGGCATTTTGATATCGACCTGGTAGATATTCGAGCAGCGTTGGATGATGAAGAGGCATCTCGAGTGGACTTAGAAGATGGTTATACCCTGATTCTGGTGGACATCCCATTTGAAGAGGAGAGAAATGACCGTAAGGCCTATTCCACCATTCCCCTTGGTATTATTATTGTAAAAGATGCAATTATCACCGTATGTTCGGAAGAGAATGATGTTATGAAGGTCTTCCGTAAGAACCGTGTGCGAAGCTTAAGTACCAAAAAGAGAATGAGATTTGTATATCAGGTTTTGTTCCGTACTGCCAGTGTTTATCAGAATTACCTTCGAATCATTGACCGCAGACGTAGTAATATTGAGACCCGGATCATGGATGATTCCACAGAGAATAGTGATTTAATGGACCTTCACGAGTTAGAGACAAACCTGGTCTATTTTGCAACTTCTCTTTCGGCCAATAACATGGTTTTAGACCGATTAACCAGATATGACCGGATTGAACAATATCCGGAAGACAAGGAATTGTTAGAGGATGTAATGGTCGAGAATCGTCAGGCGATTGAGATGACCAATATTTATCGGGATATCCTTCATGGTACCAGGGAACTGGTGTCTACTTTGATTAACAATCGAATGAATGATATCATGAAAATTCTCACATCCATTACCTTGGTTATGGCGATTCCTACCGTAATCAGCGGACTTTATGGAATGAATGTAAACGGAAAGGGAATGCCCCTTTCCGGCACTCCCTTTGGATTCGCAATTATTTCTTTTGTAACACTTGCAATCTGCTGTATTGTAATGTGGATTTTACACAAACGACAAATGTTATAGATAAGTCTTTGCTTTATTGGCCGGCTCCCTTCTTTGCAAGGGAGTCGGCTATTTCATTATAGGTAACCCCTGTGTGGGCGTCCACCTTAAAAAATTCAATTTGAATCTGATCTTTTAGGTCTTCATAGAAGGAAACATACTGCTTGGTTCCTTCCTTGTTGGCTTTCCATAGGCCCAAAGGCCATTTGGCAATCCCCTCGTAGTCGTGAAAGATTATTAGGCGGTTGGCGTTTGCTTTTCTGGCAAGTTCCATAGCCTTCATGGAAGCGAAGATTTCTCCGGTTACGTTTCGCATGGATACTAGGTCAGGGGCCGAACAATCTCCATAGTAGTGACTTTCTTCTCCCTGATAGAAGAAGACAACGCCGTAACCACACTGGCTGCTTGCTGCGTTAAAGCTTCCATCTACATAAGCAAGGGCGAGGGTGGAATCTTCCAGGGTAGATGCAATGGGGTCTTTGGGTTCCTCTGTTTTTGAATCAGAAAGACCTGCCATAAAATGTTCTGCTTCTGTTCTTGTTTCAAAGCCTTGAAAAAGGGCTCCTTTAAAACCAGTGACCTGCTTTTGGCAGTCTGGCCAGTTCGTGTAAATGCCCGGCTCACGTCCTACAGCCACGGCATAGAAATTCTTTTTTGCAGCCATATTATTCCTTTTCCTTTACAGTCGTATTCCATGGATTTTCTAAATCCGGATCCGTTGGGTCCCAACCGGCATAGGGAGAATCTGGAGAAATGGTTCCAAGGCTAGGAACCCCCAGTTCTCCGGCACTGGAAAGATCATCATAGATTACTACCTGAGTGCCGGCAGGACAATTGTCATAAATCCACTTGGCATCTCGCACGCAAAGACGAATGCAGCCAAGGGAAGCAGGACTTCCTAAATCATTAAATTCCTCTGTAATTAAGGTGTCCTTATTGGTAGAAGAGTAGCAAACCGAGTGGAAGAGAATATGTCCCGTGATTCGGGTGGAATACTGGGCATAGGTACCATCCACCATTTGATGCCATTCATACTGATCCGAGGTATAGTAAGTACCCGTAGGAGTAGAAGTATAAGGGTCTGCCACCGAACAGAGAAAAGCCAAACATGGAACGTCATAGGCCCCGTCATAGCTTAGGCCATAGACGGTAACACAGTTGGCAATCCGGTTAACCAAAATCTTATAAGGGTGGGCAGCATAGAAATTAATCTGATCCTTAAATTTTTCCTCCCACTCCTCTTGGTTTAAATCCTGATAAACATAGTTGGAGGATTTTGCCGGAATGGTCTCGGTTTCAGAAGAGGATGCTTTCTTTTTCTTTTTTTTCTTTTTACTGGTACTTTCAGGCTCTGTGGTAGAGTCTTGTTCCAAATTGATCTGCTTGTCGGTGGCCTTACTGGTCAAATATCCCTGGTCAGAAGAATTCTTTGTAGAGTGTAAGACCCCGGCAGTAATGGCAAAGACCATCAAAAGAAGAATCGAAAGTAAGATGCTGATTAATAGTAGAGAAAGTTTTTTCATAATGATTTCCTAAACATAGTTCCATTTTCTTTTCATTTGAAAAGATAGAATTAGTTTACTTGCAAGAGGGAGATTTTTCAAGTCAAATATGACTTAAGTCACATATCTTTGTGACCTCTTGCACTTGGAAAAGAAGGAAAGATAAGGTATTTTAAGGATAAGAAAAAAATAGGGAGGTTCTTATGAGCAAGCCAGTTGTGGAAATAAAAAATTTAGTCAAACGTTATGGAGACCAGTTAGCAGTGGATCATTTTTCCTTGCAGCTGGAAGAAGGAGAAATCTTGGGACTCCTGGGACCGAATGGTTCCGGAAAGACCACAACCCTTCACTGTCTTTTGGCTTTATTAAAATATGATAAGGGAGAGATTCAGGTATTTGGAAAAGAGATGACACCGGAATCCTATGACAGCAAAAAGAACATTGGGGTGGTGATGCAGAATGTAGCGGTGGTGGATACTCTTTCGGTGTATGAAAATGTTGATTTCTTCTGTGGGCTTTATATTAGGGATAAGGAAACTAGGAAGAAGTATGTGGAAGAAGCCATTGCTTTTGTTGGATTAGAGGAATATAAGAAATACCGGCCAAAGAAACTATCCGGGGGACTTCTTAGAAGACTTAACATTGCTTGTGGAATTGTCCATAAGCCGAAACTGATTATTTTCGATGAACCAACGGTAGCGGTGGATCCTCAGTCAAGGAATGCGATTTTAGAGGGAATTCGAACCCTAAATCAAAGGGGAGCAAGTATTATCTACACCTCTCACTACATGGAGGAGGTAGAGGAACTTTGTTCAAGAATCGTCATTATGGACAAGGGGAAAAATGTGGTTTCGGGAAGTGCCGCACAGTTAAAGACCTCCATCCGAAATAGTGAAACCGTAACGGTAGAAACCAAGAAGCTTGACCAGGAAATCCTAGAGGAAATTCGACAAATCAACCATGTCTATCAGGTGACGCAAAGTGGAGACAAACTTAAAATTAAGTGCGACGGAGGCAGTCACAACCTAGTTCATATCATGAATTATTTGATTGAAAAAAAGGTGGATTTTGGACGAGTAACTTCGGAACTTCCAACCTTAAACGACGTATTTTTAGAGATAACAGGAAAGGAGTTGCGTGATTGATGTTTACTCACGTCTTTTTATATAAATTAAAAGAGATGTTTCGCATGAAGTGGTGCATCGGTTGGAATCTGGTCTTTCCCATTGTGCTTGCCACAGCCTTTTACATGGGCTTTGGAAATTTCATTCGTGAAGGGGAAGAAAAAGAAGTAACCCAGGTGGCAGTGGTAAAGGAAAGCGACACTAGCTTTACCGAAATCCTAAAGCGGGTGGATTTCTTGGAAATCAAGTGGACCAAGGAAGAAGAAGCCAAAAGACTCTTAAAGAAGGGAAGGGTAGATGGTATTTTCTACGGGCCTAAGGCAGAGGGAGACCAGCCCAAGCTGGTGATCAATGAAAATGGAGTGGGACAAACCCTCCTTTCTCAGTTTCTGAAGTCCTATAATTTATCGGAATTTCAGGTGAAAACCTTGATGGAATCCGAAAAAGTGGAAGACATTTCTAAGGCTATTTCACTGGTAAGCCAAGAAGTAGAATACGGTGAGGAAATCACCGGTTTTGGAAGCTACAAAAAAGAGGAGGAAATCTCTCCTTACATGCAGTACTTCTTTGCCTTAATCGCCATGGCAAGTTTATTTTCCGCTTGGCTTTCGGAGTTTATTTTAAAGGAGATGCTTGCAAGTCAGTCAGAAATAGGAAAGCGCTATGAGTGTGGTCCGATCAAAAGATCCATCACTATTTTAGCGGCAATCCTTGCCGGGTTTGTGATCGAAATCTTATGTAACGTGATTTTGGTTTGCTACATTCAGTTTGTTTTAAAATTATCCTTCCATGCACCTTTATTTTATGTATTTTTCATTTCCTGTCTGGCCGGTACTTGTGGAATCGCCTTTGGAATTTTCTTTGGAATCCTTTGTGCGGGAAAAGAAAATCTAATGGTCACGATTCCCCTTACCTTTTCCATGATTTGTTCCTTCTTTAGTGGATTGATGGTGGGAAATATCCAGCAGTTAATTCAAAACAAGATGCCAATCATTAACAAAATAAATCCGGCAGCAGTTTTATCAGATGGTCTTTATTCCATTGGAACCTATGGATTAGGGAGAGAATACTGGGTGGATGTAGCCATTCTTTTGGGAATGACCTTTGCCTGCATACTAATTAGTTCAATCATCTTAAGGAGGAAGTCCTATGCCAGTCTTTAAAGCATTTTTTAAAACCATCAAAGTCAGATTTTTAAGCATTGTGACCTACTTTATTATCTTCCTTATTTTTGGAAGTATGTCGGCAAATTCGAGCCGAACTGCTATGGAAGAAAAATTTCAAGAGGAAAAATTAAGCATTTACGTGGTGGACGAGGAAGAAAGCCCCCTAACTAAGGCCCTGATTGAAAGTCTTTCAAAGGATGAAAAGGTAGATGTGGAAACCGGAAAAAAGTGGACCGAACAGAAGGAATTTCAAAAAAAGGTCAACGACAATGTTCGCTTTTTCTATAGTTATGCCTTAATTTTAAGCAAGGGATTTTCGGAGAGGCATACCTATCAATTCATTATGGAACACGATGGAGTCGGAGGCTATGTCATCAATCAAAAGGTAGACGCCTTCTTAAAGTCCTATGAGATTTACCTTGAGGCAGGAATGGAGGAGGCAGAGGCCCTGCAAATGACTCAAAGGACCTTAGGGGAAATCGGAGAAAGCCAGATTGAACTTACCGGAGAAAATAAGCAATCTGATAGTCGAGGATCACTTTATTCCTTCTTTTCTTTCCTTCCTTATTCCCTTGGAATGCTAATGTGTATCGGAATCGGCCTGGTCCTTGCAGAACTTGCAGGAGATTGCTTAAGCCTAAGAATTCAGGCATCTGCCATGTCATTTTTGAAAAATAAAATGGAAATTATTGGAGCCATGTTAGTATATGGTCTTGCTACCCTTTTGATTTTGTTGTTGATTATTTTTCTACAGTCCCTGGGGGATCCGGACCTATGGAAAGCCGGCTACTATATTTTAAATAGTCTTTTCCTTTTATTATTTTCATTGGCACTTTCCTATTTTCTTAGTTCATTGACGAAAGATAATGGTATAATAAATATGGTTTCCAATATGCTTACCTTGGGGATGAGTTTTACCTGCGGCGTGTTCGTTCCCCTGGAGTATTTGGGAGATGGAGTCATCAAAGGGGCTCATTTCCTTCCTTACTACTGGTATATAAGGGCTTGTGAGATCGTAAATCAGGCTAAGGGATCCCAAATTTTTTCCGGAGACTATTTGATTTGTCTGCTTATTCTTACGCTCTTTGCAGTGGTATTTTTAGTCGCAGGAATGATTGCAGGAAAAGTAAAGGAATCACATTCATGAAAGACCAGCTAATAGCAAAAGGAATAATATGGTTCACACTGGAGATGATCCTTATGACAGAAGGGGTGACTACCAAAATGGTAATCACTTCCCTCTGTCTTTTTGTGCTTTTTGAAATTTCCCTTTTAACAAAGGGCATTTTTTCCTACCTGAGTTTTGCGGGAGGCTTTCTTACTTGCTTTTTACTAACTTCCGGCAGGGGACGTTTGGAACTGGGAATCATTTTCCTACTATCCTGCCTCATCCTTTTTTTCCTCTGGGAAAATGAGAATTTAAAAAGGAACAGCTACCAAAAGGCAGATCAAAGTCGAGAGTTGGAAATGAGGCTTCGAAAACAAAATCGAGCCTTGATTTTAGAACAAAATAATGAGATTCACCTGGCTACCATGAAGGAAAGAACCCGGATTGCCAGGGAGATTCATGATCATGTGGGCCACCTACTATCCAGATCCCTGATTTTGCTTGGGGCCATTCGCACCATTAGCAAGGATGAATTAGTCAACCAAAAGATGGATCTTTTAGATCAGACCTTGGACCAGGCCATGAAGCAGATGCGACAAAGTGTCCATGACCTTCGGGATGACTCCATTGATTTAGAGGGAAACATAAAGGACTGTGTGGCAAAACTGGAAAATACCGGAAACTGTCAGGTGGTCTTAGATGTGGACCCGGATCTTACCATGGAAAAAGACATGAAAATGGCTATTATAGCCATTCTTCGGGAGGCAACCTCTAATTACATAAAGCACAGCCGGGGAGACCGGGTAAGAATCACCATTCATGAGCATCCCGGTTTTCTGTGCCTTTCCGTGGAGGATAATGGAAGTCTGACTTTGGAGGAAATTCAAAAGCTTCAAAGCGGTCTCCTAGAGGAATCCGGTATGGGACTTTCTAATATTAAGGAGCGGGCAAGGGCCTTAGGAGGTCATGCGGAATTTATGACAGAAGGGGGATTTACCGTGTTCGTAAATCTACCAAAAAACAGGAAGGAATAAAGATGGAGCAGAAAAAAGTATTAATTGTGGACGATGATGAACTTGTGGTAATGTCTCTGGAAATGATTTTGGAAGCGGAAGAAGATTTCGAGGTTGTAGGCAAGGGCTATAGCGGTAGGGATGCCATTTCCCTATATCAAAAGACCAAGCCGGACATCTTGCTGATGGATATCCGCATGTCTGATATCAACGGTCTAGAGGCGGCAGAGGCAATTTTAAAGGAACATAGGGATGCAAGGATCTTGTTTTTAACCACATTTTCAGATGATGAATATATTATCAAGGCCCTGTCTCTTGGGGTGAAGGGCTATCTCTTAAAGCAGGATTATCGAAGCATCGCCTCCTCCCTAACCGCAATCTTAGAGGGACAAAATGTGTTTGGAGGAGCCGTGGTGGAAAAACTCCCTAGCCTTTTATCCGGTCCAAAGGAAGAGAAGACCAAAAACCCATATGAGGCGGCGGATATTTCGGAAAAGGAATATGAGATAATTCAACTTGTGGCTAAGGGCATGACCAATAAGGAAATCGCAGACAAGGTTTTTCTTTCGGAAGGTACGGTGAAAAACTATATTAGTGGAATCCTAGATAAGCTGGAACTAAGGGACCGAACTCAGTTGGCTGTTTTTTACCTAAGTGGTAGTTGATTTTTTTAACTTAAAAAGAACCACTTGCCACATAGCTTGTTATCATGTTATAATTTTCACCAGAGCAAGGGCGTTCTTTCATTTGTGAAAGTACGCTCTTTTTTACTAGATAGAAATTTTTAAGTGTTTTTTATAAAGGAGAAGAATTATGAAGTACACAAAGGAGAGTATTTTGCAAATTTGTGAGGAAGAGGATGTTGAGTTTATTCGTATGCAATTTACCAACAGTCAGGGAATCATGAAAAACATTGCTATTACATCAAGTCAGTTGGAGAAGGCTTTAAACAACGAGATTTTGTTTGATTCCTCTTCTGTAGATGGCTTTTATCAGCCGGAGGCAGCAGAGATGTATCTCTATCCGGACTTAGACACATTTACCATTTTCCCATGGCGTCCCCAGCAGGGAAAGGTTGCCCGTCTGATCTGTGATGTGATGAAACAGGATGGAAGCCCTTATGAAGGAGACCCAAGAGGGGCCTTAAAGCGGGCCATTGCCCATGCCAAGGAACTGGGCTATACCTTCCGGGTAGGTCCGGAACTGGAGTTTTTCCTTTTCCACACCGATGAAAATGCCCTTCCAACTACCGTTACCCATGAGAAGGCTGGTTATTTTGACATTGCACCTTTGGACTTTGGTGAGAACGCCAGACGTGACATTGTTTTGACCTTGGAAGATATGGGCTTTGAAATCAAGTCTTCTCACCATGAGCATGCACCAGCCCAGCACGAAATTGACTTTACTGAAGAGGAAGCTTTGGTAACCGCAGACCAGATTATGACCTTTAAGATGGCAGTGAAGTCGGTTGCCCAAAGACACGGTCTTCATGCAACCTTTATGCCAAAGCCTTTAAACAAAGAGGCTGGTTCCGGTATGCATTTAAAGATGGCTCTTTTCAAGGATGGTAAGAATATTTTCACGGATTCAAATGATGAGTGCCGACTTAGCAAGGAAGCGTATCAGTTTATCTCAGGTCTTCTTGCTAAGATCAAGGAGATTACTGTTTTTGCAAATCCACTGGTTAATTCTTACAAGCGTTTGGTTGGAGGCGAGGATGCGCCTTTAAATATTTCTTGGTCCAACAAGAGAAGATGTCCACTCCTTCGAGTGCCATTTACCACCGAGGACGGAAGTGTGCTTGAACTTCGTAGTCCGGACCCATCTGCAAATCCATACCTCCTCTTGGCCCTTGTTTTAGAGGCAGGTCTTTATGGAATCGAGCACAATCTTGCATCGGTGGAACCTGTAAATGGTGATCTCACCGACTTAATCAAGGGTGGAGCCTATGAAATTGACAAGCTTCCACAAAACCTTGGAGATGCGCTTTATTTTGCAAAGAAGAGTGATTTTGATAAGGCAGTTCTTACCGAACACTTAGTAACTACTTATACAACCATGAAGGAACGGGAATGGGATGAGTATCGTTCCTTTGTAACTCAATGGGAAATCGATAACTATCTTGGAATTTACTAAAAAAGAGTGGGGATTCTATGGCAAATATTATTATTGCCTTCCCGAAGCTGGAGGAGGCCGAAAAAATAAAAAAATTATTTTTATATAATGGCTATTACGTAGATACGGTGTGTACTACCGGTGACCAGGTCCTCGCCAGCGCTGACCGTCTGGGCTCGGGGGTCATTGTCTGCGGCTATTGCCTTGCTGACACCACCTACCTTCGTATTAGCGAGGACAAACCGGCTGGCTTTGAAATGCTCTTAATCACCGGTCGTGCTCATGCCTTAGAATGCCAGGAGAATGGAATTATGTGTCTGGTCTCCCCTTTCCGTGGAATGGACCTGGTACGATCTTTGGAAGTCTTAATCCAAAATGTGGAATCCAAGCGCCGGCGGGCAAGGCGTAAACCTACCCAGCGAAACGAGCGAGAACAGAAGCTAATTGATGACGCAAAGCTTCTTCTAATCGAAAAGAACAACATGACGGAGCAGGAATCTCATCGCTACCTGCAAAAGAACGCCATGGATCAAGGACTTTCTTTGGTAGAATACAGTCGAATCGTCCTTGAAATCATGTATCGTGAATAAAAGCAAGCAGCAAGCGACAATCCCTTTGAGATTGCCGCTTTTTTCTTGTTTTTTGTGCTGGTTGGGCAACCATTCCGTTAAGCTTGCTAGGGAGGAAGAGTTACCTGTCACCGAAGTGTCATTTTGAGTTGCTATACTAAAAACAACAAGTTAATCAGGGATTAAAGGAGGGTTTGTATGAAAAAGAAATTATGTTCACTGGGCTTGATTACCATAATGCTCATGATGTCGCTTACTTCTTGTGGAAAGAAAGCAGAGAGCAATGGTCAGAAAATCATAAATAAAACCAAGAATGATTTCCAAGTAAAGGAAGAAGATTGGGTTATTATGACTTATAAAAAGAATTCCTGCAGGAAAGTTTACCAAGGGCTTTATGACAAGTACTATCAACATAAGAAAGAAGCTGAATTTAAAGAAGCTGATTATGAAAATGAATTAGATCCATCTATAGGATATATGTATTGTCAAGGAGATGTGGAAGAAGGAGAGTACTTATATTTAAACTTAAGAGATGGTGAAGAGTATATTACTTATTATGTAGGAGAAATTGAGATAGAAGAAGGAAATTCCAATCCTACAGAGGAAAAAATCTGTGAGAAAGTACAGTCTATGATTAAGGAACTAGGATTAGATGATGATCCAGATTACCATTATGAACTAGATTGCGAGGATCCGGATAGTATCAATGTGGATTACGAAATGTGTGGGGAAAGGTCCTATGTATTTCAAAGAGTGTATCAGGGCAAAAGCATTTCTCATGCAAGATACTATCCTGCTAGCGGCTTTGCCGAGGGTGGTGGAAATATTACGGTAGACGTAAAGGATGGGAAGATTACTGCATTTTCAGTGTTTGGTTTTGCAACGATTACAGAGATAAAGGAAGACCCGGAGCCATTGAAATATGCTTCTACAGATGATGTAATCCAATGGATGGAAGGAAAAGACTTTGGAGATGGCCATGAGATTCAGGTAAAAGATATCAAACTGGTATATGCAGTTAATCCAAAGAAAAATGGAACGGAAGATTTAGTTCCTATGGCAGATATTTACTATAGTGATGAACACTATTTTATACCACAAAATGGCAAAGAAAAGGTAAAAAGCTATGAAGTGCAACATCTTTATCTCAATTTATCAGATGGAACCTGTGATAATGTTTTTTTATAAATAATCAGTGAACAGAAATATTTTACAAGATGCTTTTCAAGGAGAATTATGAAGCAATTAGGATTAATGATCTACTACAGAAGTATTGAATTTATTGGAAATTTAACACATTGGGTGTATTTGGCCCTGCTGTTTTTTATTCTTTTGAAACAGTGTATGGTGTTTGGCGAATTTTCAAGTATATACGGTCGGGATTTTGGACAAGTACCGGAAGTAATATTTATGGGAGAATGCAGAAATTTATTGTTGATATTTTTGGGAATATTATTTTTATTATTTGGAAAAATGCCAGAGATAACAGCTAATATCAACCAACAGGTGATTCGAAGCAGTCGAAAAAAATGGTATGGTTCCGTGTTAGGGGAAATAATGCTGCTAAGTGTTATTTATATTTTAATTTATTATTTCTTTCTGTATTTAATAAATAACTCACAGATCTATTGGAGAAATTTTATTACCGGAAATATGGTTAAGGTATTTTTTATTTTAATTCTTTTAAGTTTTTTCCTGGGGATTATATGTGTGTTAGGAAATATCATGGATGGTGGAAAAGGACTTATGGTTGCTGTGATGGCTTATTTGTTTGCAGAACGTGACTTATTGGAGTTAGCACCATTTGGAGAGAAGATTACGAAAAAAATATCTTTTAGTTATCTTTTGGAAACATCCTTGTATTCCAGGTCAATTTATTTTTGTATACTGGGGATTCTGTGTGCAGCATGCCTTTTGGTCTCTTTGGTTTTTTATAAAAAAATAAAAAATATGGATTTTAATACAATGGAAAATATGTGATGGGAGAGAATATGATTGAATTAAAAAATGTATGTAAGGTGTTTAAGGATCAAACGGTGATTGATCAAGTGTCGGTGAAATTTGAGGACAACAAGATTTATGGAATTGTAGGGCACAATGGCTGTGGTAAAACAGTCATTTTGAAGATGATTAGTGGGTTACTGAAGCCAACCACTGGCCAGGTGATTGTAAATGGAGTTAGAATCGGAATAGATCGTGATTTTCCGGAAAGTCTAGGGATGATTATTGAAACTCCGGGCTTTATACCATATTTATCTGGTTATAAGAATTTAAAAAACATCAGTGCCATTAAGGGTATTTGCACACCGGAAAAAATAAAGGATACGATTCGACTGGTAGGGTTGGATCCGGATTCTAAAAAGGCAGTTGCAAAATATTCCTTAGGAATGCGACAAAGACTTGGAATTGCTCAAGCAATCATGGAAGAACCTGAGATTTTGATTTTAGATGAACCTATGAATGGACTAGATAAAAAAGGGGTGGAAGAAATCAGAGGGATTCTTTTATCTTATAAGCAAACGGGTAGAACAATTTTATTATGCAGTCATAATCCGGACGATATTAAAATTCTATGTGATCAGGTGTATCGCGTAGAAAATAAAAAATTAATAGAGGAGGGAGGAAATGCTTAAGAAAGATTTAGGGGCTATCTTTTCTAATAAACTTACCTATGTTTGCATCTTCCTTTTGTATGCATTTTTTATGATTAACACAAGAAATGTATGGGGATATGGTTATCTTTCAGGAATCATTTATATGGCCAACAGTAATAATATTGATATCATCGCACTTCTTATGGTTTTGCCAGCTTCTTTTCTAATTTGTGATGAGTATCGTTACCACAATGTGATGATGCATATTACCAGAACATCTCCCAGAAAATATATAGTGGGAAAACTATTTGCCGGTTGGATATCGGGATTTATCATGTGTCTCCTTGCCTACCTTTTCTTTATTCTGACTATGGGGATTATGTCGAAGGAGGCAATCGATATTGTGGCAGATAGTTATTCTTTTGGGATAAGAGAGCGTTTACATGAGCATCACTTAGATTTGCTTGCACATCTTTTGCAAATTTCCTTGATTAGCTGTTATGCCGGGAATTGGCCAATGATTGGAATTGCTTTTTCTGCGGTTTTTAAAAACAGACAATTAGTACTCTTTTTGCCATATATTATTTTGCAATTGTCCCAAGTGATGATTAATCATCTTGGCTGGTATCAGCTAGCGGATGGAAATTTCTCTACCATGCAATTTTATGCGGGAAATAATGAGATTCTTTATCAAACCTCCTATTCCTTGTTTTGGTTTTTACTGTCCTATTGTATTTTGCGGGTGGGGTTAAAAAAGAAACAAAATTCAGGAATATGGTGACTTTAAAGCGACAATCCCTTTGAAATTACGGTCTATAAGCAAGTAAAAAACAAAAAATTTCAAGTGTCACGGAACTGTCATTTTGGTTTGTTATACTTTACCTATCAAGTTGAATAGGCGTGAGTTTGAAAAAAGGGGTTTGTAAATCACGGTAGATGATTCAGGGGAAAAGTCCTAAAGTCAGGTCCTTGGTGGCCTTTAGACTTTAGGACTTTACTTGACTACATTGAAAGATAATGATAAACTGAACTTCGGTGAAGGGTGCCATAATTACCCTTAGAATGGAGAGATTATATGTTCAAAATTAATGAGAATTATTTAAAGTTACCAGGTAGCTATTTATTTTCAAATATTGCAAAAAAGGTGGCTGCGTTTACAGAAGCAAACCCAGATCGTGATATTATCCGTCTTGGTATAGGAGATGTTACCCTTCCATTAAAGCCGGCAGTAATCGATGCATTACATGGGGCAGTAGATGAGATGGGAAGAGCAGAAAGTTTTAAGGGATATGCGCCAGATCTTGGATATGCATTCTTAAGAGAGGCCATTGCAAAGAATGATTTCCAGGCACGTGGATGCCAGATCGCTGCTGACGAAATCTTCGTTTCAGATGGAGCAAAGTCAGATTCCGGTAATATTGGAGAAATCTTTGGAGTAGACAACAAGATTGCAGTATGCGATCCGGTTTATCCGGTATATGTAGATACGAATGTAATGGCTGGTAGAACTGGCCTTTATAATCCGGAAACCGAGCGTTTTGCCGGAGTGATCTATATGCCATGTTTAGAGTCTAATGGATTTGCACCAGAGATTCCATCAGAGACACCAGATATTATTTACCTTTGCTTCCCTAACAATCCTACTGGTGCAACCATCACCAAGGATCAGTTACAGGAATGGGTAGATTATGCGAATAAGGTGGGAGCTGTGATTATCTATGATGCAGCTTATGAAGCATATATTTCAGAGGAGAGCGTTGCACATTCTATCTATGAGTGTGAAGGCGCAAGAACCTGTGCAATCGAGATGAGAAGTTTCTCTAAGAATGCAGGATTTACAGGTCTTCGTCTTGGATACACCGTAATTCCTAAGGATTTGAAGTGTGGAGATGTAACCGTACATTCACTTTGGGCAAGAAGACACGGAACCAAGTTTAATGGAGCACCTTATATTGTACAGAGAGCTGGAGAGGCAATCTACAGCGAAGCTGGTAAAAAGCAGACCAAGGAAAGCGTTGCTTACTACATGGAGAATGCAAAGATGATTCGTGAAGGCCTTGCAGCTCAGGGCTATAGCGTATCAGGTGGTGTGAATGCACCATATATTTGGTTAAAGACACCAGATCAGATGACTTCTTGGGAGTTCTTTGACTTCCTCTTAGAGAAGGCCGGAGTAGTTGGTACTCCTGGTTCAGGATTTGGTCCAAGTGGAGAAGGATATTTCCGTCTGACTGCATTTGGAACTCACGAGAACAGTAAGGCAGCATTAGAGCGTATTGCTATGATGTAAGAATTGGAAGGTTATTATGAGTAAATCGATTCATACAGAGACAACGGATCATTTGTTTGAAGCAATTTTATCTTTGCAGAACAAGGAAGAATGCTACAAATTTTTTGAAGACGTCTGTACCATAACAGAAGTGCTGGATATTGGACAAAGATACGAGGTTGCAAGATTGCTTCATAAGGGAGAAACCTATGCGACAATCGCAGAGGCTACCGGGGCTTCTACGGCTACCATTAGCCGGGTGAACCGTGCATTAAACTATGGTTCCGATGGGTACGAATTGGTTCTTTCAAGATTAGAGGAAGAGAAGTAAATCGTGAACGTAAAATATATTCTTTTGAACACGGGAATTTCCTGTATTGCTGTTGGCCTTGCAGTGGCAGATTGGTTTTTGGTGGGAGAAAAAGGATTAAAGATAATTCTTCTTCTTCTGATTGGATTGATCTATTTTGCAATCCTTGGATACAATAGTTATCGCTATGTAAAGACTGAACTGGACCGGGTTACAGAAGAGTCAAAAGGCAAACAAGAATAAACAAAGGGAGAACCACGATCTGTGAACGGAGAGTGGTTCTTTTTGCTTAGTAAAAACTGTTCAAAAATCGCTTTAGAAAGAAGTTCAATTTTGGGAATTTTGCCCTTTTCATTTTTGAACCTGAGTGCTACAATGACAACTGTTAGTGATAGAATGAAACTGTCATTGATTGAATTTAGAAATTTGACAAGGCGAAGGCTAGTCCATTAGGCGAGGGTGCTAGGAGTAACTAGCACCCTTGTTTTGTTCTGAAGGAAAGGATGTGATAAGGATGAGTCTGGATGCGTTGGTGGAAGAAATCAACGAACAGCTGGACTGCAAAACAGTATTTACCATTCCATGTCCCGGAGCTGACAAACTATCGGCTTCGGCGCAAAAAATCATTGGAATCGAAAACGGCGGATTTGCAATTAAGGAATCCGTTGTGGTCACCTGGATTATTATGGCGGTTTTAGTCCTGCTTGCAATAATCCTGGTTCGAAATCTGAAGGTGGAAAATCCGGGGAAGAAGCAACTGGCCTTGGAATCCTTCGTTAAATTCTTTTATGATTTCTTTGACAATACCTTGGAGGGTAAGGGAAAAGAATATTATTATTATTTAATGACAGTGATTATTTATATCGGATTTGCCAATATTATTGGTATATTCGGATTTAAACCACCTACCAAGGATCTAAGTGCTACGGCGGCCTTATCCATTATGAGTATTTTTCTTATTCAGATTTCCGGCTTTCGTGCAAGGAGATTTAAGGGCTGGGCTCATTCATTCTTAGAGCCAATGCCAATCTTACTTCCAATTAATATTATGGAATTGGGAATCAAACCATTGTCGCTATGTATGCGACTCTTTGGTAATGTACTTGGCTCATTTATTATTATGGAATTGGTCAAGGCAGTTGTACCAGCAGTTTTACCGATTACCTTAAGTTTGTATTTTGATATCTTTGACGGTTTTATACAGGCTTACGTTTTTGTCTTTTTGACGGCTCTCTTTATGGGTGAAGCCATGGAGACGGAAGAGGAATAAAAGGTCTTAAAAATTTTTATTGAAAGAAAAGGAGAATTATTATGTTAGTAGCAATCGGAGCAGCAGTAGCAGTTTTAACAGGTTTAGGAGCAGGTCTTGGTATTGGTAAGGCAACCGCAGCAGCAGTTGATGCCATCGCCAGACAGCCAGAGGCAGCAGGTAAGATCAGAACATCCCTTCTTTTAGGATGTGCCCTTGCAGAGGCAACCGCTATTTATGGTTTCGTTATCGGACTTTTAATTATTATTATGTTAGGTTAATCGAATCTAAAGGAGAAGATCTATGATCAATATTAGTTTAACGACCATCGTATGTACTGTGATTGATCTTTTGATTTTGACAGCCCTTTTGAAAATCTTTTTATTTAAGCCGGTGATGAACGCTATTAATGAGCGAGAGGCAAGAATTAAGAATCAGTTTGATCAGGCAAGAAGCAAGGAAGCAGAGGCTGACCAGTTAAAGCAGGAGTATACCGAGAAATTGGAACATGCATCAAAAACGGCCGAGGAGATTGTTATCCAGGCCAGGGAACGTGCTAATTTGGAGCGAGATCAGATTTTAGACAATGCTAGAAAGACTTCTGAGCAAATGATTGAAAAGAGTAAAAAGAGTGCAGAAGCAGAGCGCAAGAAGGTGGCAGAGGATGCTCAGGCAGACATTGCGAAACTTGCGATTGCTGCAGCCAGAAAGATTATAAAATCAGGTGGAAATTATGACGCAAAGAGTGGTGAATAGGGCCAAGGTATTGCTTGCCCTTTGCCAGGAGAAAGATCAGGTGGACAACTTAAAAGAAGCTTTTACCTCTAATCAGGAACTGACCCGAGTGCTTTGTGCACCGGTGGTTTCCTGGAAAAAGAAGTGTAAGGTGATTGATAAGGTAAGTGAAAAGGCAGGCATTTCAAAACTCCTTTCTGACTTTATTAAGATTGCCGCAAGAGATGGAGAGATTGCTTCTCTGCCTGAGATTTTTTCGGCATACCATGGTCTTTATAATCAGAAAAAGGGAATTGTGCTTTGTAGCCTGCAGTTTGCAAAAGAGCCTGCAAAGTCAGAGAGAAAACAGATAGAAGCAGAAATTGCGGAACATTTTCCTGGAAAGCAGGTAGAGTTCCAAATAGAAATCCGCGAAGAACTCCTAGGTGGATATCTTGCCAAGGCCGGTGGTCTTGAGTTTGATCGAAGCTACGAAGGATATCTTCAGGAATTAGAGAGACAGTTAGTGTAGGAGGTGGATCCTTTGGGCGCAATTAGTGCTACAGATATTATCTCTATTATCAAAGAGGAAATTGAGAATTTTTCTTGGGATGGAGAAGGCAAAGAGACCGGAACCGTCATTAGTATTGGTGATGGAATCGCCAACATCTATGGATTGGACCATGCCATGTATGGAGAAATCGTTGTCTTTGATAATGGTGTAAAGGGAATGGTTCAGAATATCAAGAGCAATGAGATTGGTGTAATCTTGTTTGGTCGTGATACAGGAATCAAAGAAGGAAGTAAAGTAACTAGAACAAAAAAGAAGGCTGGTATTCCGGTAGGCAAGGACTTTGTAGGTCGTGTCATTAACGCCTTGGGAGAGCCAATCGATGGAAAGGGTGAAATCACGGAGGAAGCCTACAATCCAATTGAGAAGGAGGCTCCGGGTATTATTGACCGTAAGTCGGTGAATACCCCAATGGAGACAGGTATCCTTGCCATCGATTCTATGTTTCCAATCGGACGTGGACAGAGAGAGTTAATCATTGGAGACCGTCAGACCGGTAAGACCAGTATTGCAACAGATACTATCTTAAACCAAAAGGGAAAAGATGTGATTTGCATCTATGTGGCAGTAGGTCAGAAGGCATCTACCGTAGCAAAAGTGGTAAATGACTTTGAAAAGCATGGCGCCATGGATTACACCATCGTGGTTTCATCTACCGCCAGCGATCCGGCCTCTCTTCAGTATATTGCCCCTTATTCCGGAACCGCCATGGCAGAGTTCTTTATGGAGCAGGGAAAGGATGTTTTAGTCATCTATGATGATCTTTCAAAACATGCGGTGGCTTACCGTGCCATCTCCCTCCTTTTAGAGCGCTCACCGGGACGTGAGGCATATCCGGGAGATGTATTTTATCTTCATTCAAGGTTATTAGAGCGTTCCAGTCGTCTTCGTGATGATTTAGGTGGCGGATCTATTACAGCTCTTCCAATCATTGAGACCCAGGCGGGAGACGTTTCTGCCTATATTCCAACCAATGTCATTTCCATTACCGATGGTCAGATTTTCTTAGAAAGTAACCTCTTTAATTCAGGTATGAGACCTGCGGTAAATGTTGGACTTTCTGTGTCTCGAGTAGGTGGTGCCGCTCAGACCAAGGCCATGAAGAAGGCATCCGGTTCCATTCGAATTGACCTTGCTCAGTTTAGAGAGATGGAGGTCTTTACCCAGTTTGCTTCGGATTTGGATGACGCAACCAAGGCCCAGTTAAAGCATGGGAATGCCTTGATGCAGCTTTTAAAGCAGCCACTTGGCCGACCACTTTCTATGCCGGAGCAGGTAGTTACCCTTCTCCTTGCAAATGACAAGTTCTTTGATCGTTTTGAAACCAAGGAAGTAAAGAAGATCCAGATGGATGTTTTATCCTTTATTGAAGCGACTCACAAGGATCTTATGGAAACCATTGAAACAAGCAAGGCCATTGATGATGAAGTAAAGGCTAAGTTAAAGAAGATTTCAGAGGAATACCTTGTTAGCAGAAATTATATTTCCAGCGAGGAACTAGCAGCTAGTCAGAAGTAAGGCGGTGTAAGATGGCAAGTACAAAAGAAATCAAGGATCGAATGAAGAGTATCAATGATACACTAAAGATTACCAATGCCATGTACATGATTTCTTCTTCGAAATTAAAGAAGGCCAGAAAAAGATTGGAAGATACGGAGCCTTATTTCTTCAGTCTTCAGGGAACCATGGAACGAATCCTTCGTCATGTTCCGGATATAAAAAATATTTATTTCGATAACTATAATGACTTAAGGCCTGAGGTAAAAACCGTGGCTTATGTGGTAGTTACCGCAGATAAGGGACTTGCAGGTGCTTATAATCACAATGTCTTAAAGCAGGCAGAAGAACTGATGAAGGAAGCCGATGAGCCAAGACTTTATGTTTTAGGGGAGCTGGGAAGGCATTATTTTGAAAAGCGAAATATTCATATTGACCAGCAGTTCCACTATACCGTGCAGAATCCTTCCCTTTCCAGGGCTCGTCGAATCACTGAGCAGCTCTTAGATGAATATGCGCAGGGCAAGTTAGACGAGGTTTATATGATATATACCAGAATGGATAATGCGGTTACAGAGACAACGGTTACCCAGAAGATTCTTCCACTGGAAAGAGGAAAGTTTGATATGAAACTTCCGGCCGGTGTTACCCTGGAAAACATGAATTTTTCTCCATCTCCGGAGGCAGTCATGGATACCATTGTTCCAAATTATGTCACCGGATTTGTGTATGGAGCACTGGTGGAATCATTTGCATCGGAACAGAATGCCCGAATGATGGCCATGGAGACGGCAACTAAGTCCGCAAAGAATATGCTCCATGACTTAGATATTTTATATAATCGTGCCAGACAGGCGGCCATTACCCAAGAAATTACCGAGGTGATTGCCGGTGCCAAGGCTCAAAAAAATAAAAAGTAAGGAGGTATGTGTAGAACATGAAAACAGGAAAAATTATTCAGGTTTTAGGACCTGTTGTAGACGTTGTATTTGAAGATAACGATCTTCCTGCAATCAAGGACGCCCTTGAAGTTACAAATGAGGGAAAGCGTCTTGTTATGGAAGTTGCTTCACATATCGGTAATAATACAGTTCGTTGTATCATGCTTGCATCAAGTGAAGGATTGTCAAGAGACATGGAAGTTACTGCTACCGGCAAGGGAATTCAGGTTCCTGTTGGAGAGCAGACCTTGGGCCGTCTCTTTAATGTCCTAGGAGATGCAATCGATGGTGGGAAAGAGATTACAGGGGAGAAGTGGGAGATTCACCGTGAGGCTCCAAGCTTTGAGGAGCAGAAGCCAGCGGTAGAAATCCTCGAAACAGGAATCAAGGTAATCGACCTTTTAGCCCCTTATGCCAAGGGTGGTAAAATCGGTCTATTCGGTGGTGCCGGTGTAGGTAAAACCGTTTTGATTCAGGAGTTAATCCGTAATGTAGCAACAGAGCATGGTGGATATTCCATCTTTACCGGTGTAGGGGAACGTTCTCGTGAGGGAAATGATCTTTGGACCGAAATGGCCGAGTCAGGGGTTCTTGAAAAGACCGCCTTGGTATTTGGTCAGATGAATGAGCCACCTGGAGCCCGTATGAGAGTTCCTGAAACCGGACTTACGATTGCAGAGTATTTCCGTGATGTACAGAAGCAGAACGTACTTTTATTTATTGATAACATTTTCCGTTTCACCCAGGCAGGTTCAGAGGTTTCGGCCCTTCTTGGTCGTATGCCTTCTGCGGTTGGTTACCAGCCTACCCTAGCCAATGAAATGGGTGAGCTTCAGGAGCGTATTGCTTCTACGAAGGACGGTTCTATTACTTCTGTTCAGGCGGTTTATGTGCCTGCGGACGACTTAACAGACCCTGCTCCTGCAACGACCTTTGCTCACTTGGATGCGACCACGGTTCTTTCCAGAAAGATTGTAGAGCAGGGTATTTATCCTGCGGTTGATCCTTTGGAGTCTAGTTCTCGTATCCTTGAGCCGGATGTGGTGGGAGAAGAGCACTATGAGGTTGCAAGACGTGTGCAGGAAATCCTTCAGAAGTACAAGGAACTTCAGGATATTATCGCCATCCTGGGAATGGAAGAATTAGGAGAAGAGGACAAGTTGATTGTCTATCGTGCTAGAAAGATTCAGCGTTTCCTTTCTCAGCCTTTCCATGTGGCTGAGAACTTTACCGGTGTTCCCGGTGTCTATGTTCCTGTAGAGGAGACCATCCGTGGCTTTAAGTGCATCTTAGATGGTCAGATGGATGACTATCCGGAGGCTGCCTTCTTTAATGTTGGTACCATTGAGGATGTAAAGGCTAAGGCACAAAGTATCCGGGCGGAAGCTTAGGATCCGGGAAAGGGAGGGAAACATGAGCTCTTTTTTCTTAAAATTAATTGCCACTGATAAGGTTTATTATCAGGGACGTGTTCGCTCGGTGGTTCTTCCTGAAACCGATGGCCAGCACGAAATCCTTGCCCACCATGAAAATCTAATTATGGCGGTTAAGGGAGGCTGGGTGAAGTTTCAAAAAGAAGGGGAAGATACCTGGGAAGAGGTAATCGTGGGTTGCGGTATGGCCCAGGTTGCCAATAACCGAGTGATGGTTTTAGTAGAGACCGCAGAAAGTCCAGAGGAAATCGATGTGCGTCGAGCCAGCGAAGCCAAGGAACGTGCGGAAGAACAGCTTCGTCAGGACCAGAGTATTCGTGAATATTATCATACCCAGGCTTCTCTTGCCAGAGCCATGGAGAGACTGAAGGCAAGTAATAAAAATTTATAAAAACAAGGAATCACTTGAACTTGGGTTCAAGTGATTTTTTTTAAAAAAAAATAGGTGATTGGGTGATAAATGGGACTTACTATGTGCTAAAATAATATTAGTGGACAGAAATTAAGGATTGGAGGTTTTAATATGAGTGTAAATGTAGGTCTAGACATCGGTATAGCATCAGTAGGTGTAGCTGTTGTAGATTCAGAGAGTGGGGAAATTCTAGAAGCTGTATCAGATTTATTTGAATCAGCTGAAGCAAATCAGAATGTAGATAGAAGAGGATTTCGTCAATCAAGAAGATTAAAGAGAAGACAATATAATAGAATTCACGATTTTATGAAATTGTGGGAGGAGTTTGGGTTTGTAAAACCGGAGAATATTAATTTGAATACGGTGGGCCTACGTGTGAAATCTTTAACGGAACAGGTAACATTAGATGAACTGTATGTCATCCTTCTGTCGGAATTAAAACATCGAGGAATCTCTTATCTAGAGGATTCAGAAGAAGTGGATGGGGGTTCTGAATATAAGGAAGGTCTAAGGATTAATCAAAGAGAATTACAGAGTAAGTATCCTTGTGAAATTCAGTTAGAACGATTAAAAATATATGGTCGATATAGGGGGAATTTTACCGTAGAAATAGATGGAGAAAAAGTAGGTCTTAGTAACGTATTTACTACTGGTGCATATCGCAAGGAAATTCAGCAGTTATTAAGTATTCAAAAGACCTATCAGAGTAAATTGACAGATGATTTCATTAATAAGTATTTAGAAATCTTTGACAGAAAAAGACAATACTATGTGGGACCAGGGAATGAAAAGTCTAGGACAGATTACGGAAGATATACAACGAAAAAAGATGCAGAGGGGAATTATATTACCGATGAGAATATTTTTGAAAAATTAATTGGTAAGTGTTCCATTTATCCGGAAGAGATGAGGGCTGCAGGAGCTTCCTATACGGCTCAAGAGTTTAATCTTTTGAATGATTTAAACAATTTGACTATTGGTGGTCGAAAAATAGAGGAAGAAGAAAAGCGAGCAATTATTGAAACAATCAAATCCTCTAAGGTGGTTAATGTTGAAAAGATTATCTGTAAGGTTACCGGAGAGGATGCTGAAACAATTACAGGAGCAAGAATTGATAAAGATGATAAACGTATTTATCATTCGTTTGAATGTTATAGAAAGTTAAAAAAAGCATTAGAGACAATTGAAGTTAAGATAGAAGAGTATTCTAGAGAAGAGTTAGATGAATTAGCAAGAATTCTTACGTTAAATACCGAAAGAGAAGGTATTTTAGGAGAATTAGAAAAGTCCTTCCTTGATTTAGGGGAAGAGGTTATTGACTGTGTGATTGATTTTAGAAGAAAGAATGGTCCTTTATTTAGTAAATGGCAATCATTCTCTCTCCGCCTGATGAATGATATTATCCCGGATATGTACGAACAGCCAAAAGAGCAGATGACACTGTTAACAGAGATGGGATTAATGAAATCAAAGAAGGAAATCTTTAAAGGAATGAAGTATATTCCTGAGAATGTCATGAGAGATGATATCTATAATCCAGTGGTAGTAAGGTCTGTTCGTATTGCTGTTCGCGCGTTGAATGCAGTGATTAAAAAGTATGGCGAGATTGACAAAGTTGTGATTGAGATGCCAAGAGACCGTAATACCGAAGAGCAAAAAAAGAGAATCGATGCTGAAAATAAAAGGAATAGAGAAGAATTACCAGGAATTGAGAAAAGGATTTTAGAGGAGTATGGAATTAAAATAACATCCGCTCATTATAGAAATCATAAACAACTGGGATTAAAACTAAAACTTTGGAATGAGCAGGGAGGAATTTGTCCATATTCTGGCAAAACCATTGATCTTGAGCGATTGCTTCAAAATGCTGGAGATTATGAGGTGGATCATATTATTCCATTGTCGATTTCTTTAGATGATAGTAGGAATAATAAGGTGTTGGTTTATGCTAGTGAAAATCAAAAGAAGGGAAATCAGACACCATACGCTTATCTTTCGTCCGTACAGAGAGAATGGGGATGGGAACAATATAGACATTATGTTTTATCAGATTTAAAAAAGAAAAAGATATCTTCTAAAAAGATTGAAAATTATTTGTTTATGAAAGATATTAGTAAAATCGATGTTGTGAAAGGATTTATTCAGCGTAATTTGAATGATACCAGATATGCTTCGAAAGTAGTTCTTAATACGTTAGAGAGTTTCTTTAAGGCGAATGAAAAAGAGACAAAGGTTAGTGTGATAAGAGGAAGCTTTACTTCTTTAATGAGAAAAAATTTAAAACTTGATAAGAGTAGAGAGGAGTCATATGCACATCACGCAGTAGATGCTCTTTTAATTGCATATTCCAAGATGGGATATGATTCTTATCATAAATTGCAAGGAGAATTTATTGATTTTGAAACAGGAGAGATCTTAGATTCACGTATGTGGGAGACAAATTTAGAACCAGACATTTTAAAGGGATATTTATATGGACGTAAGTGGTCAGAAATTCGAGAGAATATTAAGATTGCAGAGTCAAGAGTGAAGTACTGGCATATGACCAATAAAAAATGCAATCGCTCTTTATGTAATCAAACCTTATATGGCACTAGAACCTATGATGGGAAAATATATCAGATAAAAAAGATTAAAGATATCCGAACACCAGAAGGATTAAAAACTTTTAAAGATCTAGTGGATAAGAATAAGGGCGATCATTTGTTAATGGCGCGGAATGACCCAAAGACTTATGAACAGATTCTGCAAATCTATCGAGATTATTCAGATGCAAAAAATCCATTCCTTCAATATGAGATGGAAACGGGGGATTGTATTCGAAAGTACTCTAAGAAACACAATGGTTCTCGGATTGTAAGTTTGAAATATCACGATGGAGAAGTTAATTCTTGTATTGATGTTTCTCATAAGTATGGCTTTGAGAAAGGAAGTCAGAAAGTAGTGCTGATGAGCTTAAATCCATATCGAATGGATGTTTATAAGAATTGCAACGATGGAAAATACTATCTCATTGGTCTTAAGCAGTCTGATATCAAATGTGAAGGTAGACATTATGTGATTGACGAAGAAAAATATGCTAAGGTTTTAGTAAACGAAAAGATGATTCAGCCAGGTCAATCAAGAAAAGATTTACCGGATTTGGGATATGAATTTGTAATGTCATTTTATAAGAATGAGATTATTCAATATGAGAAGGATGGTAAATTTTATAAGGAGAGGTTTTTATCAAGAACCAAACCGGCAAGTAGAAATTATATTGAGACAAAACCGGTAGATAAACCAAATTTTGAAAAACGACATCAAATTGGTTTGGCTAAAACTACATTTATTCGAAAAATCAGAACAGATATTCTAGGGAATGAATATAATTGTGATCGAGAAAAGTTTTCTAGTATTTGTTGACAATTAAAAAAGAATCATATAAAATAAGGGTGTTGGAAGAATTTTTTTTACACTAACTTGAATTATTCAGACCAACTAAAACAAGGCTTTATGCCGAAATCAAGGACACCTTCGGGTGTCCTTTTTTCTTTTTAAGGAGGAATAGATGGCATTTCGTGTTCTTATGATTGAAAGTGAAGTCACCATTAAATTAAAACTCTGTAATTTAATTATTACTAAGGGGTTCGAGAATGATATTTGGATTCCGTTAGATGATATCTCTATGATTGTGATAGATAATCTTACAACTAGTATTACAACGAGGCTTTTAAGTATTTTGGCAGAAGAAGGAATTGCAGTTGTAATTTGTGATCGAAAACACTTACCGATTGGATACTACTGTTCCTATGATAATCATAGTAGGGCTTCTAAAGTTTTTAATTACCAGCTGAGTTCCATGACAGAGGAATTAAAAAGTAATTTTTGGAAAAAGATTATTGAGCAGAAAATAATCAATCAAAGACAAACGCTTATTGAATTAGGAATGGGAGAGAAAGTATCTGATAAATTGTTAGAATTTTCTAAGGAAGTGGAAGAAAGAGATTGTACCAATCGAGAAGCCCATGCAGCGAAGGTATATTTTAATACGATGATGGGAACTAGCTTTTCTAGAGGAGATGAAGACATTCTTTTAAATTCAGGTTTAGATTATGGATATGCAATTATCAGAAGCTATTTAGCTCGATTGTGTGTGGGATATGGATTAAATACACAGGTAGGATTTTTTCATCGGAATGAATATAATCGATTCAATCTATGCGATGATTTAATCGAGCCAATCAGACCAATTGTAGATTTATATGCCTATCGTTTGTTAAATAGGGAAGAAATTTTTAAAGCTGATCATAGACATAAGTTGGTAAATCTTCTTAATCATAAAATCAGGTATAAAAATAAAAAAATGTATCTGTGTAATATGTTGGAGGAGTATGTGGAACAGGTTGCTAGTATGATTATGGGATTACGCGATCAGGTGGTATTTCCAGAAGTAGTGGATTATATAGGTGAAGAGGATGAATTATAGGATTATGAGATTGATTTGTATGTTTGATTTACCCATGGAAACCGCAGATGAAAAACGAAGATATCGACAATTTCGAAAGAATTTGTTGAGGGAGGGTTTTATTATGATGCAGTTTTCCGTATATATTAGGACTTGCCCTAATAAGGATTTTGTAACCCGTATGGAAAAGAGAATACAGAAAATTGTTCCGCCGGAGGGAAATATTAGATTAGTCACAATTACAGAAAAGCAATATCAAAATATAAAATTATTGATTGGTAGTAAATCTCTACAGGAGGAGGCTATGGGGACAGAAAGGTTGGTGATCTTTTGATTTTAAAGGTGAATGAGATAGAGTTTGAATTAAATAGAATTACACAGTTATGTGGTCAAAATCTGAAACAAAAAAAGAGGTTAGTGAAAACACTTAGTAAGTATTTTTCCTCGGAGAAATATGCAGAATATGAACAGGAAGAATCCCAAAGTATTATGGTTAACCATGAAAAAGTGGGAAGGAAATATTTTAAGGTATATAAAATCAGGGATGAGGATTCTTTACTTGGACAAATAAAACTAGGAAGGAACACGCTTATGACTAATTATTTAAAAAAGTTTCTAGAACAGTTTGATGTCCAAAGTCGGTTGGCGGTTATTGACGAGGAATTATCTAAAATTTATATCGAATTAAATGATGAAGTATTAAAAAGAATTGGAAAAATTGAATTTGATTATGATTTAGCATCAATTTGGGATATGATTCAAAAAACAAGTTTATATGGAGAAGGGGAATGTGTTCTTGAGGAAATAGAGAATAGGGAATTGTTAAAAGTTTTTTTGAATTTATTAGTTCAAGTAAATCAAGAAATTTCTGAAAAAACAATTGTAATATTTGAAAATATGGATCATATGATATCAAGAGATGAGTATCAGTCATTGATTTATTCATGTAAGAAGATTGCAGAGACACAAGATATGTATTTTCTTTTTACCACCAGTTTAGAAAAATATGTATGCATAGATGAGAACTTAATTACTGGAATTACAGTAGTTAATGATCAAATATTTAATTTTCCAGAGATTGAACATCTAAAAGATTATATCGAAGACCATTATCCCTATAAAAAAGAATATACTGATAATGAATTATATAAAGATCTAATTTCTATCATACATAGGATTGGAAAGCAAGAATATTTATATGAGGAAAGACAACTTGTAATTTGCAAATTGATTAATGATACCTTACTGGATAGGGAGTATAGAAAATATAAGGCAACAAGTTTAGAAGAGGCTTTTTTACAGGACTCATCTGTGATATAATAACGATACAGGAAGGCCTGGCTAAAATGGCAAAGTGAATTTGACATTTTAGTTCCTGGATAATTCAAGTTAGTGTAAAACGGGTTAACGGTAGCTATGTTAGCTAGTTTTATTTTAGTTCCTGGATAATTCAAGTTAGTGTAAAACAAGATTGGCTTGAAAAGTATTTTAATTCTAATTTTAGTTCCTGGATAATTCAAGTTAGTGTAAAACCGCCTGGACGCCATGTAAAATAGGCGTTTGATTTTAGTTCCTGGATAATTCAAGTTAGTGTAAAACAGTTACCCCCTTTTAGAAAGCGCCCCGCAAATTTTAGTTCCTGGATAATTCAAGTTAGTGTAAAACAGACGGCGGGCATGAGTGCTAACGAGTACAATTTTAGTTCCTGGATAATTCAAGTTAGTGTAAAACGTCTACCACTTGCGCTTGTTTCTGATACTCATTTTAGTTCCTGGATAATTCAAGTTAGTGTAAAACTGGAGAGCCTTACAGCGGAACGGATAAGGGATTTTAGTTCCTGGATAATTCAAGTTAGTGTAAAACCAAGGTTATAGGATATGATAAGGTCCTTTAATTTTAGTTCCTGGATAATTCAAGTTAGTGTAAAACAGTACCCCTTACACAGACCGGTTATGTTAGATTTTAGTTCCTGGATAATTCAAGTTAGTGTAAAACGAAGGACTATGAATAAGATCAGGATCTTCAATTTTAGTTCCTGGATAATTCAAGTTAGTGTAAAACAAGGTATACCCGATATAATAAAAGCAGGATATTTTAGTTCCTGGATAATTCAAGTTAGTGTAAAACAGCTAAAAAATGTGTCATGCTTTCGTCATAATTTTAGTTCCTGGATAATTCAAGTTAGTGTAAAACTAATACGTCTACTATAGCTTGGAGACTAGAATTTTAGTTCCTGGATAATTCAAGTTAGTGTAAAACTACGGTAACTTACAACGTTAACGGCGGTACATTTTAGTTCCTGGATAATTCAAGTTAGTGTAAAACAGCTAAAAAATGTGTCATACTTTCGTCGTAATTTTAGTTCCTGGATAATTCAAGTTAGTGTAAAACAGACGGTATGTATTACGAGTTAACGCTAAAATTTTAGTTCCTGGATAATTCAAGTTAGTGTAAAACTTGCGTAGTTTTATATAATAATTTTAAGAAATTTTAGTTCCTGGATAATTCAAGTTAGTGTAAAACTTTTAGCGCGTCTCTTATATCCTCTTTAGAATTTTAGTTCCTGGATAATTCAAGTTAGTGTAAAACAGAAAATTGGTTTTGCAAATGCATCATCCCATTTTAGTTCCTGGATAATTCAAGTTAGTGTAAAACAAAGGCCACGGGCTTAATCAATGGTATCAAATTTTAGTTCCTGGATAATTCAAGTTAGTGTAAAACTTTTACTTGCCTGCGGAGACACATATACCAATTTTAGTTCCTGGATAATTCAAGTTAGTGTAAAACTAATCAGCCTAACGTTCCACCGTTTACTCAATTTTAGTTCCTGGATAATTCAAGTTAGTGTAAAACAGCAGCTTGATCTTATCGTCGCTCAATATGATTTTAGTTCCTGGATAATTCAAGTTAGTGTAAAACTGCATTGCGGAAAATGGAAATACTACACAGATTTTAGTTCCTGGATAATTCAAGTTAGTGTAAAACAAAACAAGATATTAGTAAAGTTACATTTAAATTTTAGTTCCTGGATAATTCAAGTTAGTGTAAAACGATGCAGCAGTACCGTTGTTAATAGCTGGGATTTTAGTTCTTGGATAATTTAAGCTAATAAAAATAAAGATGATATGTAGACCTAGCTTGCTAACATATCATCTTTATTTATTATAGTATATTTTTTATGCTTTCATATCATAGATTCGACAGATCTTTTCAATTTACAACTAGTCTTTTTTATTCTTTTCTTTTTTTGGCTTCTCCTTCTTTTCGTCAGAAGCCTCCTCCTTCTGGCCATTCAAAAGGTTGATCTCATCAACAATTCCCTCGATCATCTGCTTTTTAATATAAACATCGAAGTTTAAAAGGCAGATAAAGGAAAAGAGTTGTAAAAACTTTTGGTCGTTGGAATCTGCCTCTGGGAAGGAGTCCATTACCAGTTTTCCCTTCTCCTCCACAGACTTTTGAATGTTTTTTAAATCAGCCTCGGAAAGATCCACGATTTCATCAAAGATGTCCGTTAATTTGACTTGGGCATCTTCAAAAAAATAATTCTCAGAAATCTCCCCTAAGACTGTTTTAATGTCACTGATGGACATAACATTCTTAAAGTAATAAATAAAGGTGAGCAAAATCAAATGCTCCCTGGTATAGCGCTTCTTTTCCGGAGAAGGGAAGAGCTTGTTTTTGGCATAGTTATTAATCATGGTCTTGGTTAAGACTTTTTCCTCCGAGTCACGTTTGGAATGAGAAAGTCTCTCGTCCATAAAGGTGGTGACCTGGTCCATATATAAAGGGATTGAAGGAATTTCGTCAGACTTCATCATACTGAAATTCTCTAAAATCCGGTGGATTAATTCTTCTGGATTGATTTCTTTCATAAAACCCTCCTAAATCGTTGTAACATCTTGACTTGTAAACTACATTATAAATGTTTTCGCACTACTTGACAAGAAAAAAGTAAAACCAAACCTATGTTTGACTTTTTGGTGCTCTCATGAGAAAATAATAAAACCAAAAGAGATAGATTGGAGAGTTACATGAGTATCTATGATTCTTTAAATAATATGCAGCAGGAGGCGACCTTTCATACCGATGGTCCTCTTTTAATTTTGGCAGGTGCCGGTTCAGGAAAGACAAGGGTTTTGACCCATCGTATCGTCTATTTAATCGAAGAAGTAGGAGTAAATCCTTATAATATATTGGCAATTACATTTACCAACAAGGCGGCAGGAGAGATGCGGGAACGTGTGGACCAGTTGGTGGGCTTTGGCTCAGAGGCTATCTGGGTTTCTACCTTCCATTCCATGTGTGTTCGAATCCTGCGACGATACATTGATCGTTTAGGGTATGAGACAAATTTTACTATTTATGATAGTGATGATTCCAAGACCCTAATGAAGGACGTTTGCAAGCGTTTAAACATCGACACCAAGATGCTAAGGGAAAAGTTTATCCTGGGAGAAATCTCTAGGGCCAAGGATGAGCTTTGGTCACCGGAGAAGATGCGGGAGCGGTCTGCCGGAGATTTTCAAGGGGCTCAGATTGCCCGTTGTTACCGGGAGTACCAGGAAGAATTAAAACGAAACAATGCCCTAGACTTTGATGACCTAATTGTAAAAACCATTGAGTTATTTCAAAAGGAGCCTGAGGTTTTAAACTATTATCAAGAACGTTTTCAGTATATTATGGTAGACGAGTATCAGGATACCAATACCGCTCAGTTTGAACTGATTTCCCTTCTTGCGAAAAAATATCAGAACCTTTGTGTGGTAGGTGATGATGATCAGTCAATTTATAAATTCCGAGGGGCAAACATTAAGAATATCTTAAATTTTGAGCAGGTATTTCCCAATACGAGAACGATAAAGCTGGAGCAAAACTATCGTTCCACCAAGCGGATTCTTCAGGCGGCAAATTCGGTCATTGCCAACAATGTGGGTCGTAAGGATAAGGCCCTTTGGACGGAAAATGATGAGGGAGATAAGGTTCGTTTCCTTCAGTTTGATAGTGCTTATGATGAGGCGGATTACATTGCCCACAACATCAAGGAAGAGGTGATGGACCAGGGAAATTACACCTATTCAGACATTGCCTGCCTTTATCGAACCAACGCCCAATCCAGACTCCTGGAGGAGCGTCTGATGTTTTTAAGTGTCCCTTATAAAATTGTGGGAGGCGTAAACTTCTATCAGAGAAAGGAAATCAAAGACCTTTTGGCCTACCTAAAGACCGTGGATTCCGGGAATGATGAGATTGCGGTTCGCCGAATCTTAAATGTCCCTCGTCGGGGAATCGGAGCAACTAGCATTAGTAAAATCAGTGATTATGCCGCACAGCAACGAATCACCTTCTTTGAAGCCTTATCTTTTGCGGGAGATGCCGGCGCTCCTAGGGCTCAGGGAAAAATCGATGGATTTATAGAGATGATTCATGATTTCCGAAAGGAGCAGGAATTTTTATCACTTCATGAACTGGCCACGGATATTTTAGAAAAAACTGGATATCTGGCAGCCTTAAGAGATGAAAAAACCGATGAAGCCAGAGACCGAATCGCTAATATTGAAGAATTAATCAATAAAATCGTGGATTATGAGAATAACGTGGATGAGGAAGAACCAACCCTTAGTGGTTTCTTAGAGGAAGTCGCTTTGATTTCCGATCTTGACCGTTTGAATGAAGAGGATGATTATGTCACCCTAATGACAGTTCATGCGGCCAAGGGTCTGGAGTTTCCACAGGTTTATTTGTCTGGTATGGAAGATGGACTTTTCCCAAGTTACATGTCTATCACTTCGGGAGATGAGAGTGATGTAGAAGAGGAACGGCGATTATGTTATGTTGCCATCACCCGTGCCATGGAAAGCTTGACCGTGTCTTGTGCCAAGTCTCGCATGGTGAATGGAGAGTGGAGGAATAGCAATATTTCCAGATTTGTCCTGGAAATCGATCCTGAGGTAGTAGATGCTTCCGGACGGGGCATGGCTCTTCACAGAAGACAGGTGTTAGAAGAAGATCCTTTATCATCATCTGCAAAAGCAGCATTCTCAAGGAAACCGGGAAATTACACCAAGCAGGCAAGCTTTGAACATAGGGAAAAGCCGGCGGATTTCTTGGCATCCATGGGTGTGCAAAAGGGGATGAGCAGTGTAAATAACCTAGAGGAGGGGTTAAGTTATCAGGTAGGTGACCGGGTGAAGCATATTAAGTTTGGTCAGGGCCTTGTGACGGAGATTAAGAAAATGCCAAAGGATTACCAGGTGACAGTGGAATTTGATCAGGTGGGAGTGCGAAAACTTTTTGCCGCATTTGCCAAGTTGAAGAAAATCTAAGTAGGATTTTTTTAGGTTGATAATTAACTGAAATATGGTATCATAATAGTAGTATGCTCTTTGAAGAAAGAGCTTTTGTGGAGAAAAACGCTAGAAAGGAAGAGGGACTATGAACGGTAAGATGGAAGAATTATTAAACGCTGTAAAATTGAACGAAATCCTTCATAAAGAGGAGAAGGAAAAGAAGACGAATAAGTTAGTGATTATTCTTGCGGTAATCGGTATTGTAGCTGCAATCGCTGCCATTGCATTTGCAGTATACAAGTATTTAACGCCAGATTATGAAGATGATTATGATTTCGAAGATGACGATTTCGAAGATGATTTCTTGGAAGAGGATGAAGATCCAACGGATGTAGCAACTGGCGATCCGGTTGCTGATGAGGATGATTTCGAAGAGTAATCGATCAGTAATTTAGTCTAGTAAGCACAGCGGTTGCGGACATTTACCCAACCCTGTGCTTTCTGTTTGCAATCTTTTAGATTTAGGAGTGATACATGAAAAAGGGACAAATCATAGAGGGAAGAATTGAAGGTGTGGCATTTCCGAATAAGGGATATTTTACAGTGACTGAGACCGTGCAGGACAAGGATCAGATGATCACCAAGAAGACGCCGGTAGTTGTGAAGGGGACCCTTCCCGGCCAACTGGTAACCGTTCAAATTCAAAAGAAACGTTCTGGCAAGGCCCAGGGATGTCTTCTTGAGGTGTTAGAACCAAGTGAACTAGAAGATGCAACCCCTGAATGTCCTTTATTTGGGAGATGCGGTGGTTGCAGTTACCAGACCATGAGTTATAAAAACCAGTTGGCCTTAAAGGAATCTCAAGTAAAAAAACTTTTACTTGAGACAGGTGTGGTTTCAGAGGAGGTGTTTGAACCAATCGTAGGAAGCCCTATGACCAGCGCTTACCGTAATAAGATGGAGTTTTCTTTTGGAGATGAAGTGAAGGGAGGCCCTTTAACCTTGGGGCTTCACAAGAAGGGGAATTTTTATGATATCCTTACCACGGATTGCTGCACCATTGTAGATGAAGACTGCAATAAAATCCTCCGGGCAGTGCTAAACTATTTTACCGCAAAGGAAGTGGATTTTTATCACAAGATCAGACATGAGGGCTACCTTCGTCATCTCTTGGTTCGGCGTTCGATTCGCAAGAAGGAAATCTCGGTTAATCTTGTTACCACCAGCAAGGAGGTGGACCGCAAGGGCAATGCTTTGGACCTTTCGGATTTTAAGGATCAACTTTTAGGGCTTGACCTTAAGGGAGAGATTGTGGGAATTACTCATATTTACAATGATTCTCTTTCGGATGCGGTACTTTGTGACCGGATGGAGATTTTATATGGCCGTGATTATATTCAGGAGTCAATCCTTGGCCTTACTTTTAATATTTCTACTTTTTCTTTCTTTCAAACCAATTCCCTTGGCGCAGAGGTTCTTTACCAGAAGATTCGAGAGTTTATTTCCGACCAAGCAAATGATGGCTTAGTTTACGATCTTTACTCAGGAACCGGAACCATTGCTCAGATGATGGCAGCAGCGGCCAAGAAGGTAGTGGGAGTAGAACTCGTAGAAGAAGCCGTGGAAGCGGCGAAAGAGAATGCAAAATTAAATCACCTTGATAACTGTGAATTTATCGCCGGAGATGTACTAAAGGTGTTAGATGATTTGTCTGAAAAACCGGATTATATTATCTTAGACCCTCCTCGCGATGGTATTCATCCGAAGGCCCTTCCTAAAATTCTTTCTTATGGAGTGGAAAATATTGTTTATGTTTCTTGCAAGCCAACGAGCCTTGCCAGAGACCTTCCTTATTTTGTAGAACATGGCTATGAGGTAAAGCGTATTTGCCCGGTAGATCAATTTCCGGGTACTGTTCATGTGGAGACGGTGTGTCTACTATACAAGGAAAATATCTAGAAATCCTTTGTTTTAGGCACTTTGCGAGGCATATGACCTTTTCACAAAGTGACCGAAAAACATATAAAAAAGCCATTTTTGATGGAGTTAATGTATCAGTCGTTTTAGATATGGAGTCTTGAAACATACCAAATAAAGAACAATAAATTTAATCATTCAGCATAAAAAGTTACGGAAATACCGTTCATTTTCAAGAAATTGAAAATGGGCGGTATTTTTCTTTTACAAAGAAGTTGAAAAATCAGTTTGTATGTTCCACACAAAGACTCGTGTCGGGTGTTGTTGTGGTAACAGGTAGTTTTTGAATGAAATAAGGCAACTTGGAAATGAAAAATAAGGTTAAATGAAAGGAGCAGTTATGGAAGAAATCAAAATGATAAGAATTGATAAATTAAAAGATTTTAAAAATCATCCATTCAATGTCGAGCATGATATGGAATTGTTTTCTTTGATGGAGAGTATCAAGGATGAGGGAGTATTAGTTCCAATTCTTGTAAGACCGGATGGCGATAATGGATATGAAGTTATATCAGGACACAGAAGAAAAGAAGCAGCGTTGTGGTCAGGGCTGAAAGAGGTTCCGGCTATTGTCAGAAATCTCGATGATGATCAGGCAGTTGTGGCAATGGTAGATTCAAATCTGCATAGAGAAAATTTGAAACCAAGCGAAAAGGCTTATGCATATAAGATGAAACTTGAAGCCATGAACCGTCAGGGTAAAAGATATGATTTGACATCGGACCAAGTTGGACCGAAGTTAACCAGAGGTAATGAATTGCTAGCTAAAGAAGTTGGTGAGAGCGTAACGCAGATTAAAAGATATGTAAGGCTAACTAACTTGATTCCTCAGATATTAAGGATGGTTGATGAAAAAAGAATTGCGCTGACAATTGCAGTTGATATTTCTTATCTGAAAGAAAAGGAACAGTATGAGCTGTATGCAGTTATGGATTTAGAGCAGTGTACACCTTCTTTATCACAGTCAAACAGATTGAAGATAAAAAGCAGGCAAAATGCTCTTGATATGGATGAAATATACAGGATTCTTTCAGAAGAAAAAGCCAACCAAAAAGAGCAGATAAGGATTAAGGCAGACAGATTAAATGACTACTTTCCAAACGGTTTTAGTCAGAATCAAAAGATTGAACTGATAGAAAATCTGTTAAAGGAGTGGCATGAAAAAAATATAAGAAACACAAAAGCCGAAATAGCGAAAGGGGGTGAGGATTATGGCAAAGAGAAGAAGCACAAAGGAACAGTTAGATGAGTTAATTGTTAAGCAGGAAGAAATGAAAGCAAAAGAAAAGGCTCTCAAGAAAAAACTGGCTTTAGAGGAAAGAAAAGCCAGAACCAGAAGACTTATTAGAGTTGGTGCAGAAGTTGAAAGTGTATATGGAAAACCAATCACAGAAGAAATGCTTCCTCTTCTTAGAAAGTTTCTTTTAGATCAGGAAAGCAGGGGCAGCTTTCTTACTAAAGCGTTGGAAAAAGAAACAGATGCAAATGAAAAATAGTATTTAGTTGTTTGTGTTTGCGAAATCCCTTTGGGTACAAAGGGCGCACTTATATGTGGGCGTAGCCCACATTGTATAAGCGCGATCCTATGCGGATGGCACCACTTCGTGGAGACTCTTACGCAGAGGGCGGTCTTCACGCAGACGGTGTGCCATATCGCATAAAACATTTAGAGAAAGGAGTTGATGCGATATGTCAATATATCATTGTTCAATTAAAATAATTAATCGCGCAGGCGGTCGAAGTGCAGTTGCATCAGCTGCCTACCGCTCAGGTGAAAAATTGCACAATGATGAAACAGGACTCACTCATGATTTTACGAAAAAAGGCGGAGTCATTATGAACGAAATTATATTGCCGGTTAATGCACCGGAAGAATTTCGTAATCGTGAGTACCTGTGGAATGAAGTGCAAAAAATTGAGAAAAGAAATGATGCACAGTTTGCAAGAGAAATTGAAGTGGCTCTTCCTGTGGAAATGAATAGGGAAGAACAAATAGAGTGTGTAAGAGATTATATAAAGGAAAATTTCACAAGTAAAGGAATGATTGCAGATTGGGCACTTCACGATAAAGGGGATGGCAATCCTCATGCTCATATAATGCTTACAGTTAGAGAATTAGATTCTAATAAAAAGTGGATGGCAAAACAAAAATCTGTTTTTGCAAATGCAAGGGATGAAGAGGGCAGACCAATCTATAATCCGGATTTGCCTTTTTACAATCCAAAAGACAAAGAAGCAACAGAGAAATATCGAATTCCAAAACTTGACGAAAGCGGAAAGCAAAAAGTCAGAGTCAGGGAAGGTAAAGGAACAGAGCTTCTTTGGGAAAAAGTAACCATTCCGGCTAACGACTGGAATGACAGAAAGAATGCAGAAGTCTGGAGAGAGTCCTGGGCAAAGCAATGTAACAGATTTTTGGATAAAGACAATCAGATTGACCATAGAAGTTATGAGAGACAGGGACTTGATATTATGCCATCAATCCATGAAGGTGTTACGGCAAGAAAGATGGAAGCAGACGGTAAAGTAGCAGATCGCTGTCAGATAAACAGAGACATTAAAGAACTAAATTTCATAAGAAAGCAGCTTAAACAATCGGCAAAAGAAATCACGGAGCTTATTACAGAGAAAGCGAGGGCAATCTATGACAGATTTAAAGAATTTAGAAGAAGTATTGGAGATGTTAAACGCTCAGGAACAGATGATGGAAATACTGGAAAATCAGCAGACAGAAATAGAATCTCTGATGATGGAAAATCAGAAGCTGAAAGAAGAACTGGACGAATCGCTGAAACTAGGAGAGCAGTTAACGACTCAATTAAAAAAACAGAACTTACAGATAGAGAAATTGAAGAAACAGATAGCAGAATATCAAAGCTTAAACAGTTGATTAAGGATAAGGAGGTAAATCGAGATGACAGACTTAAGAAACTTAAACAGAGAAGACGAGCTTCTTACAATGCTGGAGGAGCAACAGGATCAGATAGAATCACTGGAGAAGGATTTGGATGCAGAGAAATACAAAAACTTAGAGAGCAGCAAGAAGATATCAAATCTTTTATCAGAGAACTCGATAATGAAGAAAGAGCTTCTGAAGAAAAGCGAGACAATAAAATCCTTGAACGATACAATAGGGAAACTGAGCGAGAGCGACAAAGTGTTGAAAGCAAACGAACAGTTAGCGAAAGAGAATCTGATGTTAAGGATGAGAGAAAAGGACGCAAGGAAAGAAGTCGATGAAAAACTGAAATCTTTGGATTGCAGGGAAAAGAAAGCAGCCGCTTTGGAAAAAGAGTTAGCTGACAGAGAAAAGCATCTTAGAAAAGAAGTAAACAAAAAGGTTGAAAAGAAATTTGCAGAGAAGAAAAAAGAGTTGTTGTACTCTGTCAGTGAATATGAAGACCAGCTTGATTACAAGTATAGGATGCTTGAAATGAAGTATATGACTGGATTTATAATCAGCTTGATTTATGGAATCGTAATTACTGTTATTCATATGTTTAAGAGTGATTTGTTTACGAAAGAGTTAAAAGACTTTGGACAGTTGATAACTAATACTGGCGGGTGCATATACCGCCAGTTTACAGAATTAGTCATGAGGTTTTGGAAGATTACTCTGGTTGGAAATGATTTAGCAGATAGAGTAATAAGTATAGTTATCATTTTGATTTGTTTTACAGTAATGGTTTTACTAATTAGGTTGTTATGGAAAGTGTTTAATGAAAGTGTTAAGCCTGTAATCAGTGAATGTACAGATAGGTATTTCTTGATAACTACATTGATTATTCTTGTGGTTAATATGCTGTTTGGAAATATGATTAAATCCATCATATCAATCAATCTTATCGTATCAATGATATGTGAGATGGGAGTTGCCTTGTTGATAAGGTGCATGAGCAAATGGGAGGAAAAGCCCACAGTAATTGAAATATGGCATAAGATATATCCTGTATTGTTATTTGTGGTGATAATAGTGCTAGGAATGTTTATATATAAAGAACTAAATGATACTGATAAAAAGTTCGGAAATAGTATCAGTATTAATATGTTTCAATAAATTGTGAAAGGAGTGAAAAGATTATGAAGTAAACAAAGAAACTAAGCAGAAAGGTGATAAGCTATGTGCTGGCACTGGTAATGGTGTTCAGTACACTAACTGGAATTGTGCCGGGGATGAACTTGACAGTGGAAGCTGCCGGTGTTAGCTATATTGACGGAAGCGGTACCTCACATAATGACAGTGTTTAATAAAAATGTTCAGCTTTATGCTGGACATTTTTTGTGTAAAAAGGTTTTTTAACCAAGCGTCCGGGATGGCAAGATACCATTTCGGGCGCTCTTATTTTATTGGAAACAGAATAAATTTTACACCTTTTTTACGAGGATAGGATATTTGATTTTACATGACCTTGATAGCATATCTTCAAGGAGGTGATCTACATGAAGAGACTATGGAATGTAATCAATGAAATGAAAATTAAGAAAGAAATCAAGAATAAACTCTATTTAGGAGTATTGATTGCAATAAATATTGTAATGGGTGGAATGGCATGGCTGTTGTTTGGGAGGTTGGTTTTACCGGGAACAGAATGGCTGTTATGCTTTATGGGATATCCGGCAATCTTTATAGGTTTCTTTGGAGGGATACTTTATTTATACAATCATGAGTTTGCATAACTTTTACTGAAGTTTTACTTATGAATGATAATGAATTTTACAAAGCATAGATATGCTAAATGTGTTGCAACAAACAAGGCGCCACAAGAAAATAAACAATGGAAAGATGAGGTTTTTATTATGAAAAAGAAATTATTTGCAGCAATAACAGCGGTATGTTTACTGGCAGTCGCATTTACGGGATGTGGATCTGAAGGAACAGAAAATGGGGACTTAAAAGGAAATATAACATTGGCAGGATCTACCTCGATGGAAAAGTTGTGTGAGGCAATGTCTGAAAGTTTTATGGAAGCAAATCCAGGTGTAACAGTTACAGTAGAATATACAGGCTCTGGTGCCGGACTTGAATCTCTTGCAGCCGGTTCTGTAGATATTGGAAATGCTTCAAGAGGATTAAAGGATGGAGAAAAAGCAAATGGATCTGTAGAAA